>JBGTCV010000009.1:0-31552 GCA_041748655.1 Promineifilaceae bacterium (SeqCode)
TCAACCTGAGCAATATCCAGGGGAAAACTAATTTTGGCAGGGATAGATATAGGCATTGGTTTCACTCCGTTTTTGAAAATAACTGCCATTCTACATCACCACCAAATCTGGGTGTACCCCATGTATTCCCAAAGAACCAAATTATCGAATTGAAAAATAGTCAAAGCAAATGGGATAGTTATGGTTTGTCCCATTACATGTTACAAGTCAAGGTTATAGAACAAGCTTCAAAATCTAGCTGCTTTTGGGAACTGGAAATTCAGAATGAAAGTATTGTTAGACGTATTGTGGAGGAATGCGATGAAAAAATTGAAGTGGATGGTGAACTAAAAAATCTCTATTATATAGAACCTTTAATGTCAAACATGCGGACTGCTACAGGTGTCGAGGACTTTTTTGAAATTCTTCGGGGGAATTTAAGTGAAGAAATATGCGGCCCAAATGGATGTGAGTGTGATGGACATTACGATTATGAGATACAGTATCATCCGACTTTGGGCTATCCAGTTTCCATTCATCAAACAATGGCTTTGCCTCCAAGAAATCCCCTTATACCAATAATTTGGAGAGGAATCAGAGGAATTGTGCCAGCGCGTGAAGTATACAAATGGGAAGATGTAATTCTTGTAAGGTGTACGTTATTAGGTTTGAGCTTAAGTGACTACGAGATTAGTATTACACCAATCCAATGACTATGAAGGCATTTTCATCCAAGCAATTAGAACTTTTTATCCTCAATAACGAAGTTGATGCAGAAATCTTGTACCTGGATGTAGATACGCCAACGGTGGCGGATGCGGCCGCTGCGCTCAACGTTGCGCCGGAGCAAATCATCAAGTCGGTGTTGTTCCTGGCCGATGGGCAGCCGGTGATGGTGATCGCCAGCGGCCTGGCCCGGCTGGACCGCAAGGCGCTGGCGGATTTTCTGGGGGTGTCGCGGCGGCGGGTGAAGATTGCCAGCGCCGAGCAGGTGTTGGCCCACACGGGCTACGTGGCGGGTTCCGTGCCGCCCTTTGGCTACAAACAACACATTGAGACTGTGGTGGAAACGGCCGTAACCCAACTCACAGGCCCCATCTTCGGCGGCGGCGGGGAAGTGCATGCGCTGATGCAGCTTACCGTGGCGGAACTGCGCCGCGTGGTGGGCCAGCGCACGGCGTGCTTAATCGAGCTGTAGTAAGTCAGTAGAGAGGGTCGTTGGCAGCGCTGAGACGGTGCAAATTGACCGTTTCTGGACTATTCAGATGCGACGCACGTTCTCCAGACGGATTTGCAGAAAAATTATTAAGTGCGTCGCACCTTTAACTTACAAAGCATTTATGCCTGAAACTACGCATTGGGGAAAATCATCGTAATCTTCGTGCGAATGAGACTCTAGAAGCATGTCATGTATCCTATTGAGCCATCGACTTGTCCCAGGTATAGTTATAGTTGATCATTTCCTGGCTGGTGCCAGGTAGGTCTCCTGGAATTTAATGAAGCAATTCTTCTATTTAGCAAACATTCTGTTTCGCGCTCCCCACTTTAACGATTCCGACAGACAGAAAACAGCCGACTACTTGCATAAGTCAACGCTGATGGGCGTGATTGCAACTTTTGGCCTGGCTGTGGGTCTCATTTTGGGCAGCGACGGGATTGGTATTGGCACATGGATTGCTCTGGTGTCCCTCATTGTCATGTGCGCCTTGCGCTGGCTGCTGCATTGGGGCAAGCTATGGGCGATAGGCATGACAATAACCTTGATTGGTTGGGCCTCTACTACCGGGGCAGCGGCCGTTTACCAGGGTACACACGATCCCACTCTCGTCATCTACGTGCCACTAATCTTGTTTGTAGGCTACCTCGTCCACTGGCGAGCCGCTTTTTATATCACCCTGTTATGTCTGGCTTCTTTGGCTGGGCTGATCGGGCTGGAGCAGGTGGGCTGGTTGCAACCCACGGAGCTGCGCTCGCCCTGGTTTGACGCAATTTTTTGGGTATTTGGCCTGGTGTTGGCACTGGGCAACTTTCGCTTTGGCAGCGACCGGCTAAACGCGGCTTTAGCTGAGATAAAGCTTAAAAACCTGGCCTTGGAGCAAGCACATCAGGAAGCTGAAGCAGCCAACCAGGCAAAAAGCGAGTTCCTGGCCAACATGAGCCACGAAATTCGCACCCCCATGAACGCCATTACGGGCCTGACCAGCCTGCTGCTGGATTCCCCTATGAGCGATGAGCAGCGTGATTACGTAGAAATGATGCGGACCAGTGGAAACGGTCTCTTAACGCTTATCAATGACATTCTCGACTTCTCTAAAATTGAAGCGGGCAAGCTGACGCTTGAACAGTATCCATTTAGCCTGCGGGAGTGTGTGACCGAGGCGGTTGAATTATTCGCCGTGAAGGCAGCCCAAAAGAATCTAGAGTTAACTTATTTGATGGATGTTGAAACGCCCACGTTGATCGTTGGCGATGTCACCCGCCTGCGGCAGGTATTGGTCAACCTCATTGGTAATGCCGTTAAGTTTACGGAAGAGGGGGAAGTGAGTGTTCTTGTTACGAGCACGAAATCACCCAACGGCCGTTACGAAATCCATTTTGCAGTCGCCGATACCGGCATTGGCATTCCACCCGAACGCCTGGATCGTCTCTTCCACATGTTTAGCCAGGTAGATTCTTCAACCACGCGCAAATACGGCGGGTCTGGCCTGGGCCTGACCATCAGCAAAAAGTTAGCCGAAGCGATGGACGGCCGTATGTGGGTCGATAGCAAGCCCGGTGCAGGCTCATTGTTTGCCTTTACAATCCAGGTAGATGAGGTGTCTGATGGGGAAACGGCCGTTGACCCACCGATTGATTTTAGCGGCCAGCGAATTCTCATCATTGATGACAACACGGTTAATCGCTTTGTGCTGCATCACTATTTAACGACCTGGCAGGCAGACACCTGCGCGGTTTCTTCCGGTCAGGAGGGGCTGGCGCTGCTGGCGCAGGGCCACTCTTTTGATTTGGTGCTGCTAGACATGCAAATGCCGGAGATGGACGGCCGTATGACTGCCCAGAAAATACGCCGCCTGCCCCAAATCTCTCAAATGCCCATCGTTTTGCTCACCTCTCTGGGCTTTGTGCCCGATGAAGTTGGGCTTTTTACCCGGCAGATGCAAAAACCGGCCAACCCAAGCGATTTAAAACAGATACTGCGGCAGATAGCTCAGGGCCAATTAACGGTGAGTTCAGAACGGCCGTACAGTGACAATGAATTTAATCCAAACCTGGCCAACGAGAATCCGCTGCGCATTTTGCTGGCTGAAGATAACCTCATCAACCAAAAGGTGGCGCTGCGGCTTTTAAGCCGCCTGGGCTACCGGGCTGATATCGTCAGCAACGGCCTGGAAGCGTTGGAAGGGCTGCACCGGCAGGATTACGACGTGGTTTTGATGGACGTGCAAATGCCAGAAATGGACGGCATCGAAGCCACGCGGCGCATCCGTCGCGATTTACCTGCCTGGCGACAGCCCCGCGTCATCGCCCTAACGGCCAACGCCTTAGAAGGCGACAAAGAAAAATACCTGGCCCAGGGCATGGACGATTACGTCAGCAAGCCCGTGCGCGTTCAAGAGCTAACGGCCGCTCTCGCCCGCTGCCAGCTGACACCCACTGAATAATTCTAAAACGAGAATACAAAACTCTCCTTACTCGCGGGAATCCATAAAGTGACAAGCAGCGGTTACGGCCGTTTCGCCTGACCGGAATTGGGATCGATCATCAAGGACGAGACATCCACAACCTCAAAGTCTGAGCCGGTGATGATGTCCCATTCGTGCAGCATGTCGTTGTCCCAGCGTTCGTCCGGCACGCCAGAGATGTACCAGGCGGAGCCATTATCGGCCAAAATGATGCCGTACGTTTTAAACGCCTGCAAAATTACCTGGATTTCCGGTGGAAATCCAGAAATATCATAGTCGGCACGGAGACGCAGGCGCAGCCCCATGGGTGGATAGTTGGCGCCTGTCTGGTTGGAGGCATCGTGGCGGGCGGGCCAGACGTAGGCTGCCTGCGTTTGTGGTGCCGTAAAGCGAATGGCGTGCCGAATCTCACCAGCCGCCACCTCATCGTAGCGCACCAGGCCGGGCAAAATGGGCAGCCCCGCCGCATCCGCCGAAGTCCACCCATCTGGGCGCAAGGCGTGGGAAGCCAAATCATACACCGCACCATTGCCCGCTTCCCAACTGCCATCCCCCTGTGGATAGGCGGCATACATTTCGTACAGGATACAGTTATCTCGATCTAAAACGAGTACATGCCGGTCTCCGCCTAAATCCGGCCCGCCTTCAATGGGGGCGTCTGCTGGGACGGGGTAGGGACCGTCATCACTTTCTTCTGGCCACCAGATAAAGTTGATGGGCACTTTTGGCTGGCTGCCGGGCACATCTATGTAGGGAATGCCGATGGGGCTGTTGGAGCCAGGCGGCCAGACGCCAGAGCCAAAATCGGCGTGCAGGCCGCTGCTGGCGCCGATGGTGTTGATGTAGTTGGCCGAGTTGGGATGAACGGGCAGCGTGTCGATGGGGGTGTTCCAGATGTTGTCGCTGGGGAAGATGTCGCAGCCCGCAATTTGGGGCGGAGGTGTGCCCGGTCTGGTCACCACAGGCAGAAAAAGGTCATTGCTGCCCGTGGGGTTGGTGGGATTCTGGGCGGTGGCGAAGTGGGAAACGGCCGTTCCCAATCCCAAAACAAAAAATCCAAACAAAACAGCTAAGCCAAACCAATGTTTTTTCCAAACATTTAGGGTCATAAAATGCCTCATAATTCATTAGACAATATCGGAAATAAGAATTGGTCCGCAGATTAACGCAGATTTCGCAGATTTATTGCCTTTAATCTGCGTTAATCTGTGAAATCTGCGGATTGCTTTTGACATAACGTTAATTCCAATAATGTCTATTAGTTATTCCACTGTAGGCAGGGTAAACCAGAACAATCCCCCCTGGTTTGGCAGCGCCTCTGCCCCCACTTCGCCGCCCAGTCGCCCCACAATGCGCTGGACAATGGAGAGCCCCAGGCCGTAGCCGCTGTCGTGGCGCAGGTTGAGCTGGGTAAAGGGGACAAACAGCTTCTCCCGCGCATCGGGGCTGATGCCGATGCCGTTGTCCTGAATCCAGAATTTGATCATGTTGTTGGCAACGGCCGTTGCACCCAGCGTCAATTTTGGTGGATGCCCCCCGTATTTCATGCCGTTGCTCAAATAGTTGACCCAGATTTCTTCCACCCATGGGGCATACCCCAGCGCCTGTGGCCATTCATTGGGCAAGATGACGGTAACGCCATACTGTCGGTTCAGGTGGGCCAGCCGCTGCCGGGCTTCATCCACAATCAGCGCCATGTCCAGCGGCTCCAGCGGCACGTCCATTTCGCGCACCCCAGACAGCAGCAGCAGTGCGTCGATGATGCTGGCCATTTTGTGCCCGCTTTGCTGAATAATTTCCAGGTAGCGCTGCCGATCGGGCGGGGGCAACGTCTCAAACTTGTTGGTGATCGTTTCTGCCAGACCGACCATATGGGTGATGGGCATTTTCAGGTCGTGGGCTACGGTGTGGGCAAAGGCGTCCAGCTCTTCATTGCGGGCCTGCAAATCGGCGGTGCGCTGGGCGACGCGGCTTTCCAGCTCATTGTTGTATTCCTGCACTTCGCGGTAGAGACGGCCGTTTTCAATTGCCATCGCCGCCTGATCCGCAATCCCTTGCAGCAGCCCCAATTCGCTGTCAGACACTGGCTCCAGAGGACCAATGGACCCAATGGACAGCAGCCCAATCAGCTGCTGCTTGTAAACAAGCGGTGCATGGGCCATACAATAAATATCCGCCTGTTGCAACAGGGCCGCCTCTGGCCAGCCTGGCAGAGATTCCTCAATTTGCAGCCGCAGCGGCTGGCTTTGGCTGATTAGCCGCTCTTGTTCCAGCGGCGGCAGCAGTTGCTGAATTTGCTCGATGCCCTCGAAATGGCCTGCGCCATGCCAAAATTGAAAGCGCTTTCTCTCCGGATCGTAAGCAAAAATGGTGGCAAATGAGCGTTGGGTGGCCTGCCACGTTTCATCACAAATGACCGCCACCGTTTGTTCCAGCGCGATGTTAGCGCTGAGGCGTGAGGCTACCTGCGCCAAAATTTCGGCGCGGGTGCGGGCTTTGCGTTCGCTGACCAGTAGGTGGCTGTAGCTGAGGCTGCGGGCCGTTTGGGCCGTGAGCAGCGACAGCAGGTCCAGATCGTCATCAATAAAGAGCGGTTTTTGGCGACAAAAGACGAGTAGCAGGCCATACGCCTGCACCGGCGTGCTGATGGGCAGGGTGAGAATGCCGGTTGCGCCCACGGCTGCGGTTTGTTGAATGCCAAACTGGCCTAAATCGCCAGGGCTGGCGGCAAAAAATTGCCCTCTTTCTAGCCAGACGCGCCCCAGCCGGCCTGACTCGGCGGATAATTCGGCGGCCAATTGGGGATGACTTGCTGGTGGGGTGATGATAAGCTGCTGGTTTTCTGGATCTAGCATGGCGGCAACGGCCGTAATGCTATCAACGCTGCGAGTAGCGGCCAAACAGAGATAATCGACCACCTTCGTCAGTTCCATTCCGGCATATTGGGCGGGTACCGCATGCAAAAAGTAGTTCAGCTCACGCAGCTGCCAATATTTGCGCAGCCAGCGGGGCGGGGCAAAGCCGAGGTAAAATGCGCCCCCGGCGGCGGCCGTGAGGCTCATGGGCACAAGCCCCAGCAAGGCGTTGGCGTTCATGAGTTGGCGCAAAGGGATAAAGGTGACGATGGCTAAAAGCAGGGTGAAGATGCCCAGGGCAACGAGTAAAAGCCGCCAGCGGGAAACGCCGCTGGAAACGCGGGCAGAGCGCATGAAGGCGGTGATGGCATACCCTTCGATGCCAATAAAGTAGGCCAACACGAAGAACAGCAGGCCGCTGGCGCTGGAGAAGGCCAGAATAATGGCAGAGAGCGCCATGCCTGCCAATGCGAGACGGTGGACAAACGGCCGTACTCCCCGAAAATGTTGCACCAGCCGCAGCAGCAGATAGGGATGCACCACAATGGCCAGGGTGGAGGGTGATATTTGCAGCAGCGTGAAGTTGTTGTACCAGTCGGGTGGGGTGAGGGCAATCGCTACCGAGAGCATCACCAGGGCGATGTCTAGCCGGGAACTGTCGCGGAACCGCACCAGGTTGCCCAGCGCCAGCAGCGCCAGACCCCAAAAGAAAAGCTGTATGAGTAGGATAAGGGTCGTTTCAGACATGCCAGGCTCATTATAAACGAAAAAATGGAGAGCCGTCAGCAGAAAATAGGGCTACGACGTAAAATTCCCTATGCATTCACAGGATTTTGTAATTGGGTAATTGGGCAATTGCGTAATTGCTTAATTACCCAATTACTTAATCATCCTGCTGATCGTCAATTCCGGGTATGGCGAAGGCGCTGCCAACAGCGGCGCTGGCTCGCCTTTCAGGTATTGGTTGAAGAAGGCCAGCAGATATTCATTTTGGATGCCCAGGCTGTAGCTGCTGTTGATGGTGCCGGAAAGCCCCAGCTGCGGCGTCAGCGGCGAGAGCAGGGCGAGATCGGTGAAGTCGAAATGGGCGGTGTTGGCCAACGCCAAGGAGTAGCCATCCTGGCTGAGATTATTGAAGATGGCTTCGCCCCGCGCCCGATTTTCTGGCCCCAACCAGTCTGGCGTGCCGATAAACATGAACGGCTGGCTGGGACCCTGGCTGAGCACGGTGTCGCTCACGGGCAGCAGCCAGCTGTCTAGCCCCACGCCTGCCTGGCAGCGCGCATCTTGCAGGCAAAATTGCAGGGCGGCGCCGCCGCCGGTGGAGTGGCCAAAAATACCAACCTGGTCGAGATTGAAACGGCCGTTCAGCAAATGCCCATCCTCCTGGTTCCACACCGCCATCGTGTCCAGCACAAAGCCGATGTCGTTGGCCCATGTTTGCACCAGTGGGTTGCCTTCCACCGGGTTGGAACGGCCGCTGGGGAAGATGCGCGACGGTTCGTAGATAAAAACGCGGCCGTCTGGCAAGATCGACAGCGCGTTGGCGTAGGTATGCTCCACTGCCGCCACAATGTAGCCGTGGCTCACCAGTTCGCGCACCATCGTTGTGTTTTGCATCCGAATGCCAGACAGCCCGTGTGAAAAAATGACGACGGGGAAAGGGGCATTGTTCGTGACTGCCGGAACATTCTGCCAGACGTCCAGTTCGGTCAGGTTGATGTGGTTGAGCAAAAAGGTGGGCAGCCCAAACTGCGCGGCAAGAACTGGCCCGGCCACCGCTAAATCTTCCAGATATTTGGCTGGTTCGCCCTCCCGACTGGCGGCTGGGTACCAAACCTGCACCACCAGTTCCCGGTTGTCGTCGGGTTCTTCGGTGTAGCTTTCCAGACGGCTCCCGTCTACCAGATAGGTGGTGAAGGTGCCGATGGCGTAGGGGCCGGTGGGGTCTGGCAGGCGCGGCACGGGCATGGCCATTGGCAGGGCCACGGCGATGAACCAGACTAGCAACCCCAGAAGCGCTATGAGCCAACCCTGGCGGGTGGCGGTGGCGCTGCCGGTTATCCAGCGCAAGGAGAGAATGAGAAATACGGCCGTAAACCCATAAGCCGGCACCATCTGCCAGCGATACCCCTCGACAAACAAGTGCAAAATAATGAACAGCGTTCCCATCACCGGGAAGACGGCCAGCCAGTTAGGGCGATTGCGGCTGAAAATAGCCCAGACCAACGGCGGCAGCAGGGTTGCCAGGATGAAAATTTCAAAAAGTCGCATAATGTTTAGATTGTCAGAACGAGTTTGCCCATGACATCCCCTGCTGCTAGACGGTCCAGGGCGGTAACGCCTTCGCTGAGTGGGTAAATGGTATCGATGACGGGGTGTAAACGGCCGTTAAACACCAGATTCATCACCGTTTCATAATCGGCCGAGCTGCCCATAGTGCTGCCAATAATGCTGAGATGTTTGCCAAAAATGAGCCGATTGTCGATCTCGAATTTGGGGCCGCTGGTGTTGCCCACGGTGAGCAGCCGTCCCCCTTTTTTGAGCGCCCGCAGCGACGTTTGGAAGGTTGCTGCGCCGACGTTGTCTACCACCACATCGACACCGCGCCGGTTAGTCGCCTTGAAGATGGCTTTACCCCAATCTTCTTCGTTCCGGTTGATGAGCAGATCGGCCCCCAGCGCTTTAGCTTTGGCCAGCTTTTCAGCTGTGGAGCCAACCACGTAGATGCGGTCTGCCCCGGCCAGCCGGGCAATCTGGATGGCGGCGGTATTGACGCCGCCGCCCGCGCCAACGATCAGCACCGATTCGCCAGCCTGTAAGCCGCCCCGCGTAATGAGCGAATGCCAGGCGGTGACATAAACCAGGGAAGCGGCGGCGGCTTCGGCAAAGTTGGCATCATCGGGCATTTTGAGCAGGTTTCGGGCGGGAACGGCCGTATATTCCGCAAAAAAGCCGTCTACATGCTCACCCAAAATGGCAAAATGGTCGCTCAGGTTGTCCAGGCCGCGCCGCCCAAAGTAGTCGGTATCGCTGCCCAAGGTGGGGTTGACGGCCACCCGGTCTCCCACGGCAAAGCTGGTGACATTAGCCCCCCTCTGAGCAATCACCCCCGCGCCGTCGCTGCCCATGATGTGGGGCAGCTTCAACTTCAGGCCGGGCCAGCCCGCCAGCACCCACAGGTCCAGCCGGTTGAGCGCGGCAGCTTTTACTTCTAGCAGCACCTCATCCGGGCCAATGGTTGGCTTCGGCACATCGGTATATTGCACCTTTTCCAGCAGTCCATGTTCATAAAACGCAACAGCTTTCATTGTTAATCGTCCCACACTTCGTCCAGATTGTCTTTGTAATAATCCAGCGGGTCGGCGTAGGCCAGGATGTTTTCGTCGCTGGTGGTTTCCAGCAGCAGTTCCAGCAGCAGCTGTACCGCTTCATCTTCGCGAGCGTCGCTGTAGTAGGCCAGGGCCAGAAAGACCTTGCCGCTGTTGTTGTCCGGGAATTGCGCCACCACTTTTTCCAGCGTGGTGACGGCGTCTTCAAAGTCGCCGACGTTGCGCTGGCTGCTGCCCAGGCAGACCAGGCATTCCTGCAAATCGTTCCCGTCTAACCCGGCTTTGATTGCTTTTTGGTAGTAGGGGATGGCCTGTTTTTCTTCGCCCATCACGTCGTAGGAGCCGCCTACTTCGTGTAGGACGAGCGGGTTGTTCGGGTGTTCTGCCAGTAAATTGAGCAGAATTTCCTGAGAGGCTTCCAAATCGTCCTGGCGGCGCAGCTTTTTGGCACGGGCAATGGTTTCTTCGATCACGAGTTTACTCCTGAAATTGCCACAGAGGGCACAGAGGAAAAGAGGGGGAAGCCTGTGCCTTCTGGATTAATAGTTGTGTTAGGGAATGATAGACAGTGCGGGTGAAACTCGCAAATTGAATCTTGCCGGTTTACGGCCGTTTTGGTATGGTCATCTTATCAATCAGCCGCAAAGGAGCAGTGTGTGATGGCAAAAGCAGTGGGGCAGCATGTGTGGGGAGCGTTGTGGTGGGAGATGGCGGGGGAAAACGGCCGTCTGGCCCTGAAACTGATCGACCCCAAACCAGAGACGGAGTCAGAGTCGTCGCTCATTTTGCGCTTTGCTTTTGTGACCTTGGGCAAAGAGGTGCATCTTTTCCCCGGCTTTTTGATTGATGATTGGGGGGGCGAGGTGCGCGGATTGTCCATTTACAGCTGGGTGCGGGAAAATGGCAACCAGTTTCCCCGCGCCGAGATTTTTGGCTTTGAGCGGCACGGCGCCAGCGTGCAATATTTTGTGCGGGAGCTGGAGCTGTACGCCAAATTGCCCTGCTATGCTTACCCGAACCGGGAAACGCCCCTGGCGGAGGGCAAGCGCATCAGCGCCATTTTGCTGCCGGATGCGTCCGTGAGTGAGCCGGGAAAAATAAAACGGCCGTCTCAGTTGAAACGGCCGTTTGCCTCGGCGCGGGTGACGTGGTGGCAGGTACCGCCCACGCTCACCCAGTTCGATTTTAGCCTGCTGGATGCAGCGGAATCCCCAGACTTTATTTAATTACCACCTGCACAATCGGGCGGCGGCCTGTTTCAGCATAAAGGAAGCGGCTCAGGGCGTCTTCAATCTTCTTGTTGAGCCCTTTGCCCTGCCCGCCAAACTGCTTCACCGTCTGCTCAATCTTCTCTTTGGCCCCATCTAGCAACGCTTCCTCGTCTCGCTGGTCGATAAAGCCGCGCGAGATGATTTCTGGCTGTCCTGAAATTTGCCCATTGCCATTCATGCCAATGACGGCCAAAAAGAGACCGCTCTGAGCCAACTTTTCCCGGTCGCGCAGTACGGGCCAATCAATCTCGCCCACGCTGTCGCCATCGACAAAGATGTAGCCGCCGCGCAGCCGGGGCATGATTTCCAGTGAGTCGGCGCTGAGGTCCAGCGGTGTGCCGTTTTCAATGATGGCGATATTTTCAGCCGGAATGCCCAATTCCTCGGCCATGACAGCGTGCTGCTTCAGGTGGCGCAGTTCGCCATGCACCGGCACCAAATATTTGGGGCGAACCAGATTGATGAGCAGCTTCATCTCTTCCTGGCTGGCGTGGCCAGAGACGTGAACATCGGCAATATTTTCATACAGCACGTTGGCCCCGCGCCGGAACAGCTGGTTGATAGTGCGGTAGACCAGCTCTTCGTTGCCGGGAATGGCGTGAGCAGAGAGGACCACGGTGTCCCCTTCTTCAATTTGCAGCCGGTTGTGGTTGCCTCGCGCCAGCCGACCCATGACGGCCGATGGCTCCCCCTGGGAACCGGTGGCCATAATGACCACCCGCTGTGGCGGCAGCGATGAGATGTCGCCGATGTCGATGAGGGTCGCTTCGTCGATTTTTAGATAGCCGAGGTCCATCGCCATTTTGGTGTTGTCGCGCATGGAACGGCCGGTGATGGCCAGGTAACGGCCGTGTTTGTCTGCCATATCGGCCACCATTTGGATGCGAGAGATGAGCGAAGCAAAGCTGGCCACAATGATGCGCCCTGGCGCGTCGTGGAACATTTTGTCGAAGGCTGGCTCAATCTGTTTTTCCGATTTGGTCCAGCCGGGCCGGTCGGCATTGGTGCTGTCGGCCAGCAGGCAGAGCACGCCCCGCTGCGAAAATTCAGCCAGCGTGGCAAAGTCGGGCGGCCAGCCGTCGGCGGGGGTATGGTCAAACTTGTAGTCACCGGTGTGGACAACCAGGCCAGCGGGCGTGGTGATGCCAAAGCCGACGCAGTCTGGAATGCTGTGGGCCACGTGGAACGGTTCCACGGTGAAATGTTGGCCTACGGTGAAAGTGGAGCCAGCTTCAAAGGTGATCAGCTCCACCTCTTTTTTGAGCCCGGCCCGTCGCATCTTGACATCTATGAGACCGGCGGTAAGCGGCGTGGCGTAGATGGGGGCGTTGATATCGCGCATGACGTGGGGCAGGGCGCCCACATGGTCTTCGTGCCCGTGGGTTATGAGGACTGCTACAACTTTGTCTAGTTTGTCCATTAAATATTTGTAATCAGGGATAATGGCATCGACCCCCAGCATATCGTTTTGGGGAAACATGATGCCGGCATCGATGACGACAATTTCGTTGTCGTACTCAATCACGGTCATGTTTTTGCCAATCTCCCCGCATCCCCCCAAGGGAACGATGCGTACTTTTTTGTTCATAAAGCCTCCGAAAGTGACGAGAAAGCGGCTACTCTCTCGATTGTATGTTCAATAGACAATATCGGAAATAAATATTTATCCACAGATTAGCGCAGATTCCGCAGATTTTTCGCTTTTAATCTGTGTCAATCTGCGAAATCTGTGGATTTTTTTTGACATGACGTTAAATCCAATAATGTCTAATTTAGGTTGTGAATAAGGCGGCGGTGGGCCAACGGCCGTTCCGCCAGCCGCAAAATAAAAGAACTGCCGACCCTGATTTCGCTGACGACAATCCCATTGTGTTGTGTTTAATGGTCTCAAATATGAGACGGTGTCACTGAATGATATTCGTGGACAAGCTGGGGCTATTATACACGGAGAAAGAACCAAACCAGAAATATTAATAATGTTTGCACCAGACCGAGCATAACGGTGTACAGCCAGAGCAGGGAGCGGTCGAAAACGAGGGCGTTGGCAGTCGTCTGGTTGGCCATTACCAGAGGGTGGCCGTTGTTTTTTTTGTTTTTTTGCGGGGTTTTGGCGGAAACGGCCGTTTCCCCCGCATACTGAATAATTCCAACTGAAATATTATCTTCCCCGCCCCGCTCGTTGGCCTTGCGAATCAGGCTGATGCTGGCCTTTTCTGGCGGTTCGCTGCCTAAAATCTGGGCAATCTCTTCATCCGCCAGGTGGCGGGTTAGCCCGTCGGAGCAGAGAAGCAAGATGTCGCCCGGCTCCAGCGGCTGCATGAACAGATCGATTTGGGGTGATCGTTCTGAGCCGAGGCTGTACAAAATAACGTTGCGGCGAGGGTGAAAGTGGGCCTCTTCTTCGGTGATGGCCCCTTCTTCTACCAGTTTGGCGACTAAACTTTGGTCTTTGGTGATTTGCTGGATACGGCCGTTGCGCCACAGATAACCACGACTGTCACCCACGTTGGCAATGTAAGCATGGTTCTCTTGTAAAACGGCCGCTACCATGGTGGTGGCCATACGGCTGTTATCGTTGCGGTCCAGCACAAATTGGCGCAGGTCGGTATTGGCTGCCTGCATTGCGTTCAGCAGGCGCTGCCCCCAATCTGGCTCATCGGTCTGAGCCAGATAATGGCTGATGGTCCGATCGCTTGTCAGCTCACTGGCAACCTCGCCAGCATCAGCACCGCCAACGCCATCGGCAACGATATAGAGCCAGCCATTTTGCGTCTCTTCAGCCGCGCTGCTGGGTTCCCAATAGGAAACAAAATCTTCATTGTGGTCGCGAATAAGGCCTGTGTCGGTGCGGAGAATGGCTGTAATCTGCCCAAAATTACTCATGCGGAAAACTATAACTCACAATGTTCAAAACGATCAAGCCGGACTTCGGTTCCAGAGGGAAATCGTAGGGAAATTCTTAGCGGCTGATGCCGAGGAGGAAATATTCTTCAGTGCGAATGTCGATGAGCATGGCCGCCTCTTCGGCGGAAATTTCACCGTAAAAGGCGCGTTCAATCTCTTGTCCGGCGGTGAGTTCGATCTCTTCCCAGGTGCTGATCACGGGCACCATGCGGATGTCTACGGCCGTATCCAGCCACACCCGGCTGCGGGCGGGCAGCTTGTCTGGGCTCAGAAAGGCGTCGGATTCGGCCACGGCAATAAGAGAGGGCACGGTACGGCCGCTTCCGGCAATGATCGTCTGGCCAATGGGCGAATTGGCAAACTCAATAAAGGTCCAGGCGGCCTCTTTGTTTTGTGTGGCGCTGGAGAGGCAGTAGGCGTCGCTGTGCAAAATGCCCGCCGCTGACTTGTTTTGCGGCAGCGGGGCTACATCCCAGACAAAGCCCTCAATCTCGCGGTAGGTGGGCGTGCCCCGGCGGCTGTTGAGGAACATCGCCGTGGTGCCGCCCACAAAGCGGCTTTCGCTGTCCAGAGCGGCTTCTTCTATGCGGCCAGGCGCCACGCCATGTACCTGGCGTAAATCGACAAACCATTGCAGCGCGGTCAGCGAGGGCGGGCGGGTGAAGGTGAGCCGGGTGGGATATTCATCGCTGTTGACGATGGGGCCGTCATTTTGCCAGACAAAGGGGGCCACCCGGTAGAGCGAAGGCTCAATGCCCAGACCGTACTGGTCGATGATGCCGTCGTTGTCAAAATCTTGGGTGAGGGAAACGGCCGTTGCCACAAAATCAGCCCACGTCCAATCATCTGCCGGGTAGGGAACACCGGCCTCATCAAACATATCCTGGTTGTAATAGACCACCAGGCTGGAAATATTTTGCGGAACGCAGCTGAGCACTCCGTCCCAGGTGAAGGCGTCGATGGTGATTGGGAAAAAATCCTCCGGCTGGATGATTTCACTGGCGTCCAGATAGGGGCCGACTGGCTCCAGCAGCCCGTTGGCCATAAATGCTGCATAGCGCCGGTAGTTCATCAAGGTCACATCCGGCGGGGAACCTCCGGCAAACTCGGTTGACAGCCGGGTGCGGTAATCGTTGAGGGACGGGATGTGGGTCATTTCGATTTCAATCTCTGGATGCGCTTCTTCAAAAGCGGCCACCAAATCCAGGTACGCCTGCCGCTCGGCTGGATCGCCAAACACCATAAAGCTGACGGTCTCTTTGCTGGGGGAGCAGCTGGCGAGAAGCAGCAGGGTGAAAATAAAGGTAACTGCTAACCACAAAGCACGCGAAGAACGCCAGGGTAAAAGAAAAACTTTGCGCTCTTGGCGTCCTTTGCGGTTAAATTTCAGCCAGGCCTGAGAGTTACAAATAAAGCATAAGGTTGAGATGGCCGATTGGTGATGGGTGATTGGGTTCATAAGTATTAAGTAAAGTTAATTGTTGAATGGTTTGTAGAGAGTAAAGCTGTCGATGAGGTTGCCGCTGCGGCTGTAGAAGCTAAAGTTGAGGCAGCCTGGGCTGGCTTCCAGGCGCATTGCACCATAGTCCAGATTATAGCGCACGACACTGCCGGGAATCGGTTCGCCCACGGAGTAAATACTGCGCCCGCCCAGCCCGTTGATAATGTAGGGGATGCCGTTCTGGTGAATGCGTTCGTAGGTGTGGTCGTGCCCGGCCAAAACGGCCGTTGCGCCCCAATCGGCAAATGGCCACTGCAACTCTGGATCAGCGCCATGTTTGCCGGAGGAGTACGGAGGGTGGTGCAGCGTCACCAGTTTCCACGGCGCTGGGCTGTTGGCCAGCCCGCTTTGCAGCCAGTTGGCCTGGATGGAGGTGGCGGTACGGCCGTCTGGCTCCAGGATGTCGCTGTCCAGGGCAAAGAGATGCACCGGGCCAAGCACCACATCGTAATACCGTTCGTTGCCGGGCAGGCTGAAATAATCCAGGTAGGGTTGCAGCGTGCCAGTGTTCCAATCGTGGTTGCCGGGAACGGGGAAGAAGCGGTTTTCGGCCGCGCCGGGGCCGTAGCGACCGCTGTAGCTGCCAATGTACCGCTGGTAATATTGGCCGATGTTGGTGTCGATACTGCGGGCTGCGCCGCGAGGATAGTTATTGTCGCCCGTGGTCAGCACATAATCGACCTGCCAGCTGTGCACCAGATTGGCCACATTTGCGGCTGGCTTGCCCGCATCGCCAAAATCACCAATGACGGCCAGCGTCACCGTGCCACGGCAAGAATCTGGGTCGGCCAGGATTGTGTCTACCTGGTACACCTTGTTGGGCAGCAACCAGATGATAAGGATGAGGCTGAGAACGGCCGTACTCAGCAAAAGTCCCAACCAGAATCGTGAAGATTTTTTCCGTGAAATCAGCATTAAAATTTGATAATTTCCTAACCTGGACGAGCCAGAACCAACTAACTGCCCATGCGGGCAAAATAGGGCTGCAACAGCAAGAACAGGCCCACCGGAATCATCGTCGCCAGCACTGCGCCTGCCATCAGCAGTGGCCAGTCGGACGGGGTGAGCTGGTGCAAAAGCTGGAGGGCGATGGGCAGCGTATAGCGGCTTTCTGAGCGCAAATAGAGCAGCGGCGTGATGAAGTCGCCCCAATACAAAATAAATGAGAGCAGCGCCACGCCGATGGCGGTGGGGCGGGCAATGGGCAGGCCGATCTGCTGCCAGCTGTCCAGCACGCCTGCCCCTTCCAGCCGGGCCGCTTCATAAATCGCTACAGGGATGCGGCGAAAGGCGCGGTAGAACATCAGCACAAAGAAGGGGCTGCTGCCCATAAAGGCGGGGGCGATAAGCGCCCAAATGGTGTTCAGCCAGCCCAGCTCCCTGTAAATGAGGAAGCGGGTAGACCAGAGCGCCACGCCGGGTACCATCAGCACCGCCAGGGAGAGGACAATCCAGCGGCGCTGGCTGGCTTTGGGCAGCTGCGCCATGCTAAACCCGGCCCAGCTGCTGGTGAGCAGGGTAAGCGGTACGGCCAAAGCCACCACCAGCAGCGAATTAAGCGTAAAGCGCCCCATTGGCACCAGATGCCAGACGCGGCTGAAGTTGGCCAGGGTGAAATCCAGAGAAAAGGAGATGGTTTGGGGCAACGGCCGTCCCACGGGGTGCATTGCGGCGGTGAGCATCCAGATGAGGGGGAGTAGGAATACGGCCGTAACCAACAGCCTGGTTACCAAACGCCAGCTTAGTCTAAAGGACAAAGGTTTCCTCCGTGGTGCCAATTTGCCACTGGCGGGCAATGAGGTAAAGCGCCAGCACAATCAGCCCGGTGATGGCGTATAGTACCCAGAGTGCCGCGCTGGCAGCGCCAAAGAGCAGCAGGCCAAATCCCTGCTCGTAGATGAGCATGGGCAGGGTGTGGCTGGCGTAGTATGGGCCGCCACCGGTGATCAGAAAGATGGTGGTGAACGATTCTTGCAGCGTCAAAATGGCGTCGCGGAAGGTGAGCAGCAGCAAAATGGGAGCCATCAGCGGCAGGGTGATGTAGAAGAAGCGGTGCCCGGCGTTGGCTCCATCTACCAGGGCGGCATCTTCCACCGAGGCGGGAATATCTTGCAGGGCGGCCAGAAAAACCAGGAAGCCCTCGCCAATTTGCCAGAGTGAGAGCAGCACCAGGCCGGGTTTGGCCCACTGGGCATCGGCAAACCAGCCGGGCTGGGCCAGGCCAACGGCTTGCAGCAGCAGGTTGACGGGGCCGTAGATCGGGTTGAGAATCCAGAGCCAGGCGAGGGCGTAGGCGGCGGTGGGGATGATGCTGGGCAGGTAAACGGCCGCACGAAACCAGCCCAGGAAACGGCCGTTTCTTCGCAGCAAAATTGCCAGCAAAAACGCCCCCAACACCCGCAGCGGCACCGGCAAAATCACCAGCGCCAGCGAATTTTGGATGCTGAGTAAGAACAGTTCATCGGTGGTGACAAATAAAAAGTTGAGTGTGCCGAGCCAGGTGGGCGGGGAAAGCGCATCATAGCGAAAGAAGGCCAGGCCAAAAGAAAGCAGGGCAGGTAAGATGACCAGCAGCAAAATCCCGATCAGGTAGGGCAGCAGCAGCAGGCGCAGGCGTTGTTGGTAGCTGAGGGGTCGCCACAGTGGTTTCCGCATGGCGGCTATTGTACCGGAGTTAAGCTACAGTGGGAAAGTAGATTTATTTGAAAGTAACAAGGAGAATGTCTTGCGGGGCGTAGAGATGTTGGACAATAACGGCCGTCCACCGGCCATCTGGTGAAGTCAGGCCATCGCCCGCCAGTAAAATTCTTCGCGTAACGAACTCTTTGTCCATAGGACGCACGCCATAGGCGCGCACCATTTCGAGCGCTTCGTTGCGGGGAACGACAGTTTGTGTAAGGTTTGAGGGAACGGCCGTAACTTCAAGGGCGCGTTTGTTTTGGCCAACATCATACTGCCAATAGTGAATAGTTTCCCGGCAGTTTGATTGGTAAAAAAGCGAGTCACCTTCCCAGCCTAACAGTTCAAAGGTGCAGGTCGATACTCTATGATGATTTGGCCAGTTTTCAGGTAGCCTGATGGCAAACCAGGTTTAGTAACCCAAATTTCTTCAAACCCTGGCGCAGCTGACAAAGCTGGCTGGTAGCGACACATGAACAGCAGCCCTAGAATGAATATTGCTGAAAGCAAATGTTTCCAGGTAGGCTTATAAATTTTATGTAAACTCAATTTGTTTTTCACCTCTTTTGCCATAATGTTAGTTTGGTTATTCTGCGAGAGTTTGTCAATGATGCGTCGCGATAGCGTTGCCTAAACGATTGTTTATCATCTGGTCACTGTTTTTTGACTTGGGGAACCATTTGTCGATGAGAACCGTTGCATAGATCAGGGTAAACAGGTGCCGTTTGCCTGTTGATGATGACAAAATAGGAGCATACCATGAAAACGACAACAATGATTTTGAGTATGATGTTGATTTTTTTGATTGGCTGTACGGCCGTAACCACCACAGAAGCACCGGGGGAAACGGCCGTTCCACCCCAAACCAGCATCCCAGAGGAGCTGCCCATGAGCGACGAAACCCCGGAAACCGACCCTATCCCCACCAACGATGATAAGCAGGTGTCTGAACCGGTCACCGTTGATCTGGGTTCAATTACGCCAGAACCCATTGGCGGTACGCCTATTGTGCAGCCCGCCCCCGGCAATCCGGGCCTCAAAGAGCCTGTGGTGCAAGCCATGCTTGACTTGAGCCAGCGTTTCGGTGTTAGCATGGACGACATCAAACTGGTTTCTCTGCTGGAAGTGACCTGGGGTGATGGCAGCCTGGGCTGCCCCCAGCCTGGGATGGCGTACACTCAGGCGCTGGTGCCTGGGCAGCAAATGATTTTGCGCGTCGCTGGCGAAGATTACTACTATCACAGCGGTAAAGGCAGCCAATTTGAATATTGCAGCGATCCGCAGCCGCCACTGGATAGTATGCCCTTCAACCCCCTGGAACCCATCCCCGGCCAGGACGATTAATGCGTAGAGATGTTGCCCATAGAGACGTTGTATTGCAACGTCTCTACAATAAAAAAGAGGCTATGTGAACCAGAGCCTCTTTTTTATTGTTTTTGCTCAGACTACGGTGCCGTCACGATGACCAGTTCGGGACCGTTGGCCCCTTCGGCGCTGCTGAAGAGGTTGAGGTTTGAATTGTTGGAGAGCAGAGCCAGGCTGACCGTGCCATTGCCGCTAATGGCGCTGGTCACGTCAATTTCGATCCAGCCGCTGCTCGCCGAACCCGAGCCGTTGATTACGCTGCCGATGGCCGGGGCATTGCTGTAGTTGATGCTGCTTTCGCTCCAACTGGTGTTGCTTACCTGGGCCACGTCAAACGGCACATTGCCGCTGAGCATGAAGACCCGCAGAGTAGCCGAAGCGACCGAACCATCCAGACCGCTGACGTTAAACTTGAGGTAGCTGCGAATGATCGGGCTGCCATCGGTGCCCAGGGTGATCGAGCTGCCGTAGTTCACGGTTGGGCGATTGGACAAGACCATGGCGTCATCAACGGCCGTAAACGTCAAGGTACCGCCGCCGGGGCCTGGGGTGTTGGTTGGGGTGGGCGGTACGGCCGTATTAGTCGGCGTAGGCGTTGGCCCAACCGGCGTGTTGGTGGGTGTGGGCGTAGGACCACCGCCACTGGCTGTTTGCACCACCAGCTGCGGCGGATTGCCACTTTCCCGGCTGGCCAGGGTGATGAGATTGCTATCGGCCGTGCTCAGGCCAAAACTCACCAGGCCATTGCTGCCGACGAAGCTGGTGACGTTGACTTCCACGTACCCATTGCTGCTGAACGCCCCGGAGCTGTTGATGATGCTGCCCAAAGCAGGCGCGTTGTTGTAATTGATGGTCGTTTCACCCCAACTGTTGTTGGCTACCTGGTGCGCGTTTAAACCGATGCTGGAGCTGCTCTGCGCGTAGACACGCAGCGTGGCCTGCGTGACCGTGCCGGTGACGCCCTGTACATTAAAACGCAGGTAGGCGTTGTTGACTGGCGAAGCGCTCACCCGTAAGGTGGTGGCGCTGCCCTGATTGCTGGTGGGCCGGTTGGCCATGGTATAGGCGTCGGCCACGGGGTTAAACGTCAACGTCTGGCCGCTGGGGTCGGGCGTGTTGGTGGGCGTTGGCGGCAGCGGCGTGTTGGTGGCTGTCGGCGGCACTGGCGTGTTGGACGGGGTGGGGGTTGGCCCGCCGCCCACCTGGATGGTGAAGTTGGCGTTGGAAATATCAAAGAAGATATTGTTGGCGCAGCTCACCCGCACTCGGGCGGCACTGGTGCTAATGTTGGGCACCAGCACCGAGGCACTGCCGTCGTTGGGGGTATTCACTTCCAAAACGGTGGGGTACGTAAAGCCGCCATCGCTGGAGAGGCTGATGTTGACGTTGGCACAGCTGATCGGGGCGGCGCTGGTGCCGGCTACGTTCCAGGTGACCGTTTCGCTGGTGTTGCCGGTCCAGGTAACGGCCGTATTGGGCGACGTCACCAAAAACGGACCGGTTCCGGTAACGGCCGTTACTGTCGTTTGATCACTGGCTACACCGCCTGCCGGGACCTGGTTGTCACGCACGGTGAAGCGGAAGTTCATCGTACGGGCATAGCTGGGCAGCAGTTCGCCCAGCGTCTGCGTGTTGTTCACGATGTCCGAAATCCGCGGGAAGGTGCGCGAGGGCGAGGTGGTAGGGCCGAACGAACGGAAGATAGGCGCGTTGCCCGAGGGCGAATTGGGTGCGCCCGCCGGACCCAGATCAAACTCTTCCCAGTTATAGGTCAGCGACGCCGTGCCGTCGGGGTCCGTGCCGGATCCGGTGAGGGTGAAGGGTGTGTTCAGCGGGATGCTGTAGCTGGCCCCGGCTTCCGCCGAGGGCGGCGTGTTGCCGGTGCTGGTAATGGCCGCACAGCTGTTGCCAGTGCCATTGGTGGTGAAAGAAACAATCTCATCAAAGCTGATGCCGTGGAAGTAATCGTCGCTGTTGCTTTGCAGGTTTTGCGGGCTGCAAATACCGGCATAGGCCATGATGGTGGAGCCGCTGCCCGGCTCGTAGGCAGTGGAGGCATTGCGATTGCCCCCGGAGCAGCTGCCTGCGCTGCCGTTGAAGGTGTGGTTCCCGGCAAACTGGTGGCCCATCTCGTGCGCCACGTAATCCACATAGAACGGATCACCGATAGGTGCGGGCAAACCGGTTACCCCCCAGGCTTTCAACGAGCCACAGACCACTCCCAGCCCGGCGATACCGCCGCCCCCGGTGCTGAAGACGTGCCCCACATCGTAGTTGGCCGAACCAATCACGTTGTTTAAGTTGGTCACGTTTTGGTTGAGCATGGTGCTGCCATTGTTGTTGGTGTAGGGGTCAGTGTTGGGGTTGGTGTAGATAATCTGGTCGTTGTTGGGCACCAGCTGGAAGGTGACGGCCACTTCTCGTTCGTAAATGCCAGCCACACGGTTGACGGCCGTAACAATTTCGGCCAATGCCAGGGCTACGGTGCCGCCGTGGAACTGGGTGTACTCGCCGGTAGCGGCCATGGCCAGGCGGTAGGTGCGCAGCTGCCCGCCGGAGGAAAAGGGCCCGCTGGTGCCTACGGCCGTATCCACCTGGTCGATAAGGTCGGGATTATCCAGCACCACATCGGGCGCAAAATCAGCCGGCAGGTTGGGGATAAAGTCGCTGCCGTAGTAGGTCTGGTAGAGATCGATGTTGTCATTGGTGTAAGGGTCGATGAAGACACGGCCGTTGCCAGATAAGATCATGGCATGAAAGCCCTTGGGCGTGCTGTCCAGCCGGGCGTAGGCAGTGGGGTCATCGAGTCCCACCGCGGTATACGTCTGGATTTCGGGGAACCTGGCAGCGAGATCGGGGTGCATAACGGCTGTTTTGATGATTTGGAAACGGCCGTAGTCGCCATTGGGCAGCGGCAGCGACAAAACAACATCACCTCCGCTGAGCGAGTCTGGTGCCTGGGCCAGTACCGCGTTCAGCGCGGCCCAGTCCAACGAGACGGTGCGATAAGCCGTGGGCACAATCACGCGATCACCCGTCACACGCAGCGTGGCCTCAGCCACATCCTGCCAGATGCCGTCGGCCGATTGCGCACCGACCGGAGCGGCGCTTACTGCCTGCCGGCCGCCTGAAACGGCCGTAAAAATCAGCAGCAGCGCCGCGCCGACCAGGCCCAATAGCAAAATTAACCTGAATAGTGAATGTTTGGGAGGGGTAGCCTGCATATTCTGTCTCCAATAGAGATTTCTATAGAATCTTCTTGTATGAAAATTGGTTAAGAGGAAAGGTTGATAGATTTAAGAAATATGCCGTGCCAGGGCTTGTAGGCTCCAGTTCCGATAAATAATTTCAGTTAGCAGTCACCTCCTTTTCCTGTGGAAAAAATGTACGCTTTTTTCTTTAAAAAACTTTGTGCGGTTTTCCTGATGACAGCGGTTGCCTGATTCGCTCTTTTGGGAGCAGGCTAAGTTTAGGCAGCAGAGCTTAACGAGAATGTTAAGTAATCGTTTCCACGAATTTGAAAAAGAGGACCTCCGCAGAGGTCCTCTCGTTCATCAAACGAGTGTGGGTGAGACCAAAACTATGGGCCAGTCACCACTACAAGCTCGGGTGGGTTAGCGCCTTCGTCGGTGCTAAACAGGTTTCGCTGGGTGCTGTTAGATACCAGAGCCAGGCTAAACGTGCCGTCGCCGCTGATCGCGCTGGTAACATCAATTTCAATCCAGCCGACGCTCACCGCACCGGTGCCATTAAGCACGCTGCCCACGGCTGGAGCATTGTTGTAGGTGATGCTGTTTTCGCTCCAGCTGTTGGTGTTCACCTGCGCGACATCAAAGGGGGCGTTGCCGCTGTTTAAGTAGACGCGCAGCCTGGCCGAGGCAACCGGGCCGTCCAGGCCGCTGACGTTGAACTTCAGGTAGCTGCGGATAATCGGCGCGGTGCCTGTGCCCATGATGTCCGACGTACCGTAGTTCACCCCAGGCCGGTTCGACAAGACCATCGCATCATCGGCGGCGTTGAAGGTGAAGGTGCTGCCACCTGGCCCAGGCGTGTTGGTGGGCGTGGGCGGAATCGGGGTGTTAGTGGGGGTTGGGGTTGGCCCACCGCTGCCAGCATACTGAACAACCAGTTCAGGCTTGTTGGCGCCTTCGCGGCTGGTGAGTTGGATCAGGGTGGAATCGGCCGTGCTCAGGCCAAAGCTCAGCAGGCCGTTGCCCGTGACGTAGCCAGTGACATCTACTTCAACATAGCTGCCAGAGGAAATGACGCCGCTGTTGTTGAGTAAGCTGCCTAGGGCTGGCGCATTGTTGTAATTGATGCTCAATTCACCCCAGCTGTTGTCGGCTACCTGGTGCACACTGTAGCCAGTGCTGGAAGTAGATTGGGTGTACAGCCGCAAGGTAGCCTGGGTAACGCTGCCGGTAACGCCCTGGACGTTAAAGCGCAGGTAGCTGTTGGTGTCCGGCGAGGCGTTCAGCCGTAAGGTGGTGGCATTGCCCTGGTTGTTGGTAGGCCGGTTGGCCATGGTATGGGCGTCGGCGACGGGGTTCAACGTCACGGATCCAGTGCCCGGTCCAGGTGTGTTGGTGGGGGTGGGCGGAACCGGGGTGTTGGTTGGCGTTGGTGGTACGCCGGTGCTGGTTGGCGTAGGTGTGGGGCCGCCTGTGGTGCAGGCGGGGTAGCTCATCGAGGCGATATAGGTGCCCCAACGCCCCTGGGTGGTGCCGGTATTTTTGCTGTATTCACCCAAATACCAGAAGGTGGTGCCATTGGGGTCGATGGTCATGCCGGTGTAATCACCCCAGCGGCGCGGCGACGAAGATTCAAAAGAGGTGTAGGTAATTTCACCCGCCTTGATCAAGGTTTCGGCTTGCAGCGTGTTCAGCGGATCGCTGCCTTGTCGCCCGGCATAGAAGACGGAGGGGAAGGTGCTGCTGCTCGATTTGGTGTAGCCGACAGCCATGTCGTTGCAATGGTTTACGGCCAGATCCGGGTGGAAGCGATATTCGCCATTGCTGGCTAAAACGCCAGATTGCACAACGGTGGCGGTGGCTGGATTAATTTGCGCCCAGCGGATGCAGTTGACGGTGCCGCTGCCAGGGTTACAGGAAATGGTCATGGTGGTCCAGCCAAAGCCGTTGCGATATTCAAAATCGAGTGGACGCCAATCGCCTGCGTTGAGGCTGCCGCCACTGCCAGATTGTACGGAGTTGATTGGCAGGCCTGCCGTTACGCCGGTGGTTGTGTTGAGGTTGAAACTGCCAACGGGCGTTAATGTGTTTGCCCCAAACGGATCATTCCAGGCCCAAATGGTGTGGTTGGCCCCGTTGTAGCTGGTTTCGGTGAGGATGTAATGGGGGCCGCTGGTGGGCCAGGTTCCCTGGTTCCAGCCGTGCAGGTTGATGGGCTGGGGCGTGTCTTCGTTGCTGCCCAGGTTGCGCATCACCGATGCGGCTGGTTGGCCTGCATACATCGCCTGCTTGTCGAATGCCCAAACGCGGGAATCCAGGAAGCTGAAGGTGAACATGTTTGCGCCCATGTAGATCGCATCCCGCCCGACACCGGCGTGGGGGTAATCGAAGAAGAGGCTGGCGCTGCCGGTAACGTAATGGTAAATGTTCCAGCTGCCGGTTGGATCGCCCGTTTGGGAGACAGCCATGCAGTAGCCCGTGCCGTTGGCATCGATGCCTAAAATATAGCGATCGGCCGATTCGTCATAAATGGCGTTGGGGTCAAAGACGCCGGTGCAGCTGGGGTTGGCCGACATGAGGCTGGCGAAGGTGGTGGGACCAACCAGGGAGTTGCCGTTTTTGTCATAAATTTCCAGGGCAACGTTGACCACCGCGATAATGTGATTGGGGCCAACGGTCAGTTCTGGGTCGGGCGGCACATTGCCACCGCCGCCGCAACATTCGTTGTAATCCATGCTGTCGAAGCTGATGCCAAGAGCAGGTGTGAGCGGGTTGGGGCCTGTTGGCTCCTGAATAGCCAGGCTGGGCAGCAGCTCGGCAGCTTCCGCCTGGAGCTTGGCCACCTGGGCAGCCCCCAGAATGCCGTCTTGCTCAACCAGGTCAATTTCCCCCCGCTGCCAGCGGTGCAGCTGGTTGTTGGGGTCCAGCTCGCCAGCTGGCACATCGCGCAAGTTGACTGAGACTGGTTCAGCGATCTGCGAGGTGGGAATGGCAAAATCGCCTGTTTCAACGATGCCGTTCGAGGCGGGGGCAAAGGCTTGAATCGCCTCCTGGCGGCTGGCGGTTTCCGGGGCCGGGTTAGCTGAAAGCCCAACGAGCCAGACACCTGCCGCCAGGATAAGTAGGGGCAAGACAATACGCGGAAGCTTGCTTAAAAACATAATTTCCTCCTTCAAGCAATGAGTATAGGGTTGTTTTTCATAGGCCAAGTTTGTGGTATTGGGCAAGGTTTCAACACAAATCGGCTTATGATGAGTCACATGTTGTTGATGCGGAACGGTCGGGAGACGGCCGTTTTTGTTGCCAGGTTTGAGGTGTTACAAACAAAAACAGAGCGCTCTACCTGGTTAGGTAAAGGCTCTGCTCTTAGTTTTGAATAGTTACGAAATAAATTTGTATTCTCACTGCTGTGTCAACCGTGCTTGCCAGAATGTTTGTGTAATCTGCCCGGTAAATGGTAGGGCATTATACTAACTTAACAGGAGATACACCAGCACCATCATGACAATAATGGCCAGGGTTACGAGAAGACCTAAAACAATGTTGAGATTGCGGGTACTTTGTTTGCTGGAGCGGACTTTAGCCTTTGTCGGTTTAGGTTTAGCGAGGGTTTGTTTAAGGGTTGCCACCATTTTATCTGATTCGCTGGCGGACTCGGCCGTTTGGCCTACCAGCGTGGGATCATCATCGGTCACTTTGGCACCGGCAGACGGTTCTGTTTCCAGTGCAGCAGGTTCTTTCAGCCAATCGGGGAGGTCGGTGTTGGGAACGGCCGTTGCCACATTTTGTTCCTGGGCAATTTTTACGGCCGTCACTGGTGATTCACCCGACGCTTCTTGCAGCCAATCGGGCAGCGCCTCTGTATCTGCTTGGGCAATGACATCTAATGGTTCATTTGCCTGGGTGGTAGGTGCCAATCTGCCAGAAGCCTGAAGCGCCGCTAACTGCTCGCTTGCCTTTTCATGTTGGGGATTTAAGGCCAGGGTTTTGCTAAGGTATGTGGCCTGTTTTTGAGGGGAATCCACCAACAGGCTTAGCAGATACCAACCTTGTACTTGTTCTGGATTTTCATCTAACAGCTGGGTGAGCTGACGCTGGGCGGTCTGTTTGTCACCGCGCCGTACCGTTTCAATTGCCTCTTTGAGCTTTTCGTCCATATGCTACCATCCTCATAAGCCATTCTGGCAATAAACATTTACATAACAATACTATCAGATGTCAACATTGTAGCATGGCTTAACGAAAATTTCGAGGGGTATTTTTATTGAGCCGATCTGGTTTGCAGCGTGCTCAGGGTGGGGCAGGGGTAGCCGAGATGAGCGTGTTGAATGGCCGCAAAATCCCACGCAACCCATTGATTATTTTCTGAACCCACAAACTGTTCCAGGCCTGCCATCAGGTCACAAACGGGCAGCCCCATGACATTGCAATAGCAGCCCTGCAAATGGGCCACTGGCTGAAATTGGGGATGTTGGATGGCATAGGCTCCCGCCTTATCCAACGGGTCACCGGTAGCCACGTAGGCGTCTATTTCTGCATCAGAATAAGGGCGCATAGTGACAACGGCCGTACTTACCCCATGCCACTCGCGCCCACTTACCGGATCCAGTAAAACAAATCCGGTATGAACCTCATGTTTTGTATGGCGCAGTCGTTTTAGCATTTGTCGCGCTTGCTCGTTATTTGCTGGCTTGTTCAACATGTCTCCCGCAAAAGCCACCGTCGTGTCTGCCGCCAAAATAAGCGTCAGCGGTGGCACGGCAGGCAGATCCAGCAGGGACGCAATCTTACTCGATTTTAGCCGAGCCGTTTGAACCACATTTAAGGCTGGGTCTGGTACGGTAATGCTATCTTCATCCACATCCGCCACCATTACCTGAAATGGAAAATTCAAAAGCTGAATTAGCTCACGGCGGCGCGGCGATTGAGACGCCAAAATAAATTGAATGCCCATGTGATATATATGATATAAAAGAAAAAAGGCTAGCCCTAAATGGCACTAGCCTTTTAACAATTGTATTGAAAGCGCAGCTTACTTCAGTTCAACAACAGCGCCAGCTTCTTCCAGCTTCTTCTTGGCTTCTTCAGCTGCTTCTTTACCCACACCTTCCATGATGGTGCCCAGGTTGTCTACAACTTCTTTAGCCTCTTTCAGTCCCAAAGCCGTCAGGGCGCGAACTTCTTTAATAACGTTGATTTTCTTAGGACCAACATCTTTCAGAATGACGTTAAATTCAGTCTGTTCTTCTTCTTCCACAGCTTCAGCGCCGCCCACCATCATGCCGGGCATGGCCATAGCCATAGGTGCTGCGGCGCTAACGCCCCATTTTTCTTCCAACATTTTTGTTAATTCAGCAGCTTCCAACAGGGTAAGGCTGCTCAGATCGTCTACAATTTTTGCTAAATCGGCCACTTTTTAAATCCTCCGAAAATTTTTATATGATTAAATTTAACTAACTTGTGCAGTAAGACCAACTTAAGCTGGCTCAGCTGCACCTTCTTCGCTCTTTGCGTAGGCATCAACAACATTAACAACCTGGCGAACGCCACTGGCCAAAACAGAGGCCACATTACGAGCCGGGGCGCTAACAAGCCCAACAAGTTGGGCGCGCAATTGATCCAAACTTGGCAGTTTTGCCAACGCTTCAATTTGCTCGGCGGTCACGAACTCATTGCCTAGAAAACCGCCCCGCACCTTTACCTTGTCGGCATCTTTTGCAAAATCAACCAAAACTTTGGCCAGCGAGGGTGCTTCTGACAAAGCAAAACCAGTTGCTAATTGCCCTTCCAGAAGATCATCTGGAACCTTTTTGTGCGTATTTTCTAAAGCTAACTTAAACAGCGTGTTTTTTGTGACGTGAAAAGCGCCATCCACTTCATAAACTTTATCGCGCAAGGCATTCATCTGCTTCACGTTCATGCCGCTGTATTCAGCTAAAAAGATT
This sequence comes from Promineifilaceae bacterium (SeqCode), assembly GCA_041748655.1. Classification (GTDB taxonomy): domain Bacteria; phylum Chloroflexota; class Anaerolineae; order Promineifilales; family Promineifilaceae; genus Leptofilum. Next base: position 28,706 of record JBGTCV010000009.1, read on the forward strand.
GCACGGCTGTTCTGAATTAACTCGTCGTACTGAGCCATTAGTTCGTCTTTACGTGCTTTTGTAATTGCCAAACTGTTTCACCTCCTTTCAGTGAAATAAAAAAATCCTCATGCCAGTGAGCATGAGGATTTTGCAGACGTTTCAAAGCAAAAGCGCAAGAGGGGCAAATTTTGCCCAGAATGCGTATTTGTTCAGAATTTGTTGCGCGTCCTCACCTCGGCTGGCGATTTTTAATGCGATTAAATCGCAACCAACTGTCTACGGTAGAGTAGAGCGTTTTTGATTCTATTTTTAATCAGCCACCATTTTTACGCCAAAGCTTCGTTTGTGTCAAGGCGAATCCCAGGGCCCATTGTGTTGGCCAGGACAATTCGGTGAATGTAGGTGCCCTTAACGGCTGCTGGACGGGCGCGTTTGACAGCATCCAGCAGGTGGTTCAGGTTATCGATGAGCTGATCTTCGCTAAAGCTGGCTTTGCCAATAGGGGCATGGATGTTGGCGGTTCTGTCCACGCGGAACTCTACACGCCCAGCTTTGGATTCTTCAATGAGGCGGGGCAGATCGGCTCCGGGGGCAACGGTACCGGCGCGGGGGTTAGGCATCAGCCCACGCGGCCCAAGTACACGGCCTAATCGACCCACTTTACCCATCATGCTGGGAACGGCAATGGCGACATCGAAGTCTGTCCAGCCATCCTGAATCTTTTTGATGAGTTCATCATCGGCGATATAGTCAGCGCCAGCTTCTTCAGCCAGACGGGCGTCTTCACCTTCGGCGAAGACGAGTACGCGAACAGTTTTACCCAACCCGTGAGGCAGGTTAACAACTTCACGTACTTGTTGGTCGGCATGGCGGGGATCAACGCCAAGGCGCATGTGAACTTCTACGGTAGGGTCGAATTTGGTTACGGCCGTTTCCTTAATCAATTTCACAGCCTCGGCCCGGGCATACAATTTGTCCCGGTCAACTTTAGCTGCGGCTTCCAAATATTTACGTCCTCGTTTTGGCATATTAACTCCTTGTGGTTTTAGCGAACCGGATAAGGTTCTCCCACGATAACTTAATCAGATACCGTAATGCCCATGCTGCGTGCCGTGCCAGTTATAATTTTGATAGCGGCATCCATATCGCGGGCATTCAAATCTTTCATCTTAATTTCAGCAATTTCGCGCAGTTGAGCAGATGTTACAGAGCCCACCTTGTCGCGATTAGGAACAGGAGATCCACTGCGAAGCCCCGCTGCTTTTTTCAGCAGGTCTGTTGCTGGTGATGTTTTCAGAACAAAGTTAAAGCTGCCATCCTGAAAAACAGTTACCTCAACGGGGATTACCTGGCCAACCTGGCTGGATGTTTTGGCATTGTACTCTTTGCAAAACTGCATCAAGTTAATACCATGAGGGCCAAGAGCCGTACCAACTGGTGGGGCAGGATTTGCCTTGCCACCTTGAATCTGAATCTTTACAACTGCTTTGATTTTTTTAGCCATATTACCTCCGTGGAGTGCAAACGCCTGTGTTCAGGCTCCTCCAAAAATCAAACAACAAAAAATACGAAGGCAGCTTTTACCTGAAAACAATTAAGCTGCTTTCATGAATGAACAATTACACTTTTTCGACGTGCAGGAAATCAAGTTCAACCGGTGTTTCACGGCCAAAGAAGGAAACCATTACGCGAACTTTGGCCCGATCGGCATCAATTTCAGCCACAGAACCGATAAAGTCGGCAAAGGGACCGGTGCCAATACGCACTTTTTCACCAACCTGGAAGTCGAACTTCACCTTGGGTGCTTCTGCTTCCATGCGGTTCATGATTTTGGCAACTTCTTCAGGGCGCAGAGGGGTGGGGTCATTGCCCATACCCACAAATCCGGTTACGCCCGGGGTGTTGCGCACAACATACCAGGAATCTTCATCCAGCAGCATTTGTACTAAGATGTAGCCGGGGAAAACGCGCCGCTCAACTGTGCGACGTTTGCCATCTTTGATTTCAATCTCTTCTTCGGTAGGAATGACAACATCAAAGATTTTGGCCTGCATGCCCATCGTTTCAATACGCTGTTCAATGCTGTGGCGCACTTTGTTTTCATAGCCAGAATAACAGTGAACCACGTACCAGGAACGGCCGTCGTCTGGAATAAAACTGCTGCTTTCACTACCGGCGGACAAAGAAGACGTTTCAGCCGTCACTTCTTCCTTATCTTTTTTATTATTACTCATTTAAAATCTCGCTTGCTACAGTCAGCAATATTGCACAGTTACCCAAGTCCGATGAGTTGTTCAATAAGTAACTGAATAACATTTGAGAAAAGTAGATCAAATACCCATAAAAACAGGGCAAATAAAATCGTCACACCAATCACAATTGCTGTCAGACGTTGTGATTCATCTCGGGTTGGCCATGTCACCTTGCGCAACTCGCCACGTGTTTCTTTCCAATAACGAGTAACGGGATTGGGTTGATTGACTGGTTTTTCTGTCACCGTTGTTTTCCTTCTGTTCAGAAGTCAGCATTATTGCTGCTGCTTTTTTACAAAATTACCTCCAGAGACCAACCTGGGCCTCTGGAGGTTTTGAATAACAGGGGGTGCAGGAATCGAACCCGCAGCCTACGGTTTTGGAGACCGTCGCTCTGCCAATTGAGCTAACCCCCTAAAAGTTGAATGGGGTATGTATAACCAACAACATACCCCAAGTATACATCATTTTTTAAACCAGGATTTTAGTAATTACGCCAGAGCCAACGGTCAGGCCACCTTCACGAATGGCAAATCGGCCACCTTCTTCCAATGCCACCGGCTTGCTCAACTTCACATGCAGGTTCACATTGTCGCCCGGCATCACCATCTCC
>JBGTCV010000010.1:0-70432 GCA_041748655.1 Promineifilaceae bacterium (SeqCode)
GGCAGAACAATTCAATGATAAAATCTTCGGTAGGCATTGGATTCTCCTTTCTGATATAGGTTTGTCACCCTCAGAATAGGAGAATCCGGTGCTCAACTCAAACTAGCACCATTGGTTATATAATCTATTGACCAGCAGCCAACATGGTTAACCTGTACAAGCGTGAACGGCCGTTATTCTAACAACATATCTGTTGAATGGCTGTAAGAGAGCTTTTACTATGGAGCGATTATGAGTGATGCAATCAACCCCAAAATGGTAGCCCGGCAGCGTTTTGAGCAGGCGCGGCGGCAAGCAGCGCGAGCAAAAATGACCGCCCGGCTCACCGGCGAAGATATTCAACTGCTGCCTTTTGAGGCCATTCGAGCCCAGCTGCAACAGCAAAATTCCCACTACCGGGGCATTGTAGAAGTGCCGCTGGATGCCATTGTGGGCAGCGTGGGGCGATACAAAGCGTTCACCCGAAAATTTTTGCCCCTGACCGACAGCCTGAAAGATCGGTGGGTGGCAGTAGATGCCCTATCGGCCCACAAAGGCTGGCCCCCCATCGACCTTTACCAGGTGGGCAATGTCTACTTTGTTAAAGATGGCAACCATCGCGTATCGGTGGCGCGTCAGCTGAATCTACCCGTTATTGAAGCGCACGTCATGGCGTACCCGGTGGAATTAACCATTGATCCCACAGCCAGCCTGGACCAGATTTTTATTCGGCTGGGAGAGCAAAGCTTTATGGCCAAAACGGGATTGGCAGAGCGTTTCCCGGACCACAACATCCAATTCACCTCACCGGGGCGGTACACTGAGCTGATGGTCCAGATTCACAATTTGCAGCAAATTTTGGCCCAGATTGATGGCGAAATGATGGCATGGGAAACGGCCGTAGACGCCTGGTACGAGATGATCTATCTACCTACCGTCCAAATCATCTACGACTCCACCCTGTTGGCCGATTTCCCTGGTCGTACCGAAGCTGACCTGTTCGTCTGGCTGGCACAGCACCGGGAGCGGCTGGAAGAACGGTATGGCAGCTATGAAAATCTAGCCGATTTGGCCCAGCACCTGGCCGATGAGTACCGGGAAGCTGGCCTGCCCAGGCTAACGCGGCAGGTGCGGCGCATGTTGGGTGTTGAAAGCCTGCCCCCTTTAGAAGATGTTCATACGGCCAAGTCTTCTCTCCCTTCAGAAGAAAGGTCAGACCCGGCCAATGATCAACCAAATATCAATGCATTTTAGGAGTAAAAAATTATGCTGAAGAAAAATTTCTCAAAAACAGGTGATTCTTGTCGAGTAACGTTTAAGCTATCGTCTGAGGTCAGCGCCGAGACGGCGCATCTTTGTGGCGAGTTTAATGAATGGAGTCCTAGCAGCCATCCTATGAAAAAGCTCAAAGATGGCAGCTTTAGCGCCACCGTTTCGCTGGATGCAGGGCAATCTTATCGTTTCCGTTATTTGCTAGACGGCGAACGCTGGGAAAATGATTGGAATGCCGATGCCTATGTGGCCAATCAATACGGCACTGAAGATTCTTTAATTAATTTGTAACCGTTCAGGTGCAACGCACTTTTTCCAGAGTTATGCCCAATAACGCTGTCGTTTGTGAGTGCGTCGCACCTCTGCCACGGCTGCCCCAGGGCAACCATCAGACCATTCATTATGAAGCGCTGCCCAAGGAGCAGCGCTTTTTTTATGGCATCTGGGGTGAAATTTGAGTGAGAATGTGGTGGGAAGCAGGCTGCTGGTTTGGCAACCTTTAGGCGCTGGGTATAATGGCTTCAACCTAACTGTACAGACCCATAGGGTTTTCCCCAGAGGAATGAACCTGATGACGTATCAAACCCTTGAGTCTTTCTGTCATGTCAATTGGTCTGAGATAATTTATGAAACAAACACGCTTTTTGCTGATTTTGCTCCCGTTGGCCTTGCTGCTGGCCTGCCAAAATGAGGAGCCGCTCCCTACCATCGCCCCTTCAGCCAGCCAAACAGTGGAAGAGGGTTTGGCACCTCCGGTTATTAGCAATGACCCGATTGTGCTGCCGACAGAAACGGCCGTCCCCATCACCCCCACCCCAGACCTCCCTCTGGCTGCTTTGGTAAACGGTGAATCGCTGCTGCTGGCTGCCTTTGAGGCGGAATTAGCGCGCTATGAACAAGCCTCGGCTGAACTTGGCGACAATAGCGGCACAGCAGATTATGGCTCGTTAGTGCTAAATGCGCTGATTGAGCAGTTGTTGATTCGCCAGGCGGCTGCGGCTGCGGGCATTGTCATTACCGATGAGATGATTGACCAGGAAATCACCAAATTGCAATCAGTTGCGCAGGGTGCGGATAATTTTGCTGCCTGGTTGGAGACAAACCGCTATACCGAAGCTGAGTTCCGCCAGGCAGTGGCCGATGGCTTGATTCAGGCGCAGATGGTAACGGCCGTTACCGCCGATGTGCCTTTTGCCGTCGAACAGGTTCGTGCCCGCTACATTCAGGTGGATGATGCCAACCTGGCCAACACCTTGCTGGCTCAAATTCGAAATGGAGATGATTTTGCCACGCTGGCCCAAATCCATTCTTTGGACCGCATTACGGGGGAAAATGGGGGTGACCTGGACTTTTTTGCTGCTGGAACCTTGCTGGTGCCAGAGGTGGAACTGGCTGCCTTTGCTTTAACGGAGCCAGGCGCTGTAAGCGAGGTCATTACGGCCGTTAGCCGCGATGGCAACCCGGTGTATTACCTGGTGCAGTTGGTAGAGCGGGAGGAGGAACGGCCGTTAGACGCCGGGGCTCGTTCTGTTTTGTTGCAGCAAGCTTTCGAAACCTGGCTGGATGGTCTATGGCAAACCGCCAACATCGTCCGGCTGATAGACGTTGAAAGCGGCTCCTGACGCATACTGACAAACATGCCAACCAAACGAAAGCAAAAAAGTGGGTGTATGGGCAGATTGATGAGCGTGGCAGCAGCCCTGCTGCTGCTCGTTTCCCTGAGCGTTGCGGCTGTCGTTGCACTCTTCTTCCTGGCTCCGGAGCGGGTGCCACAAATGGCGTTTTTACAAGACCCGCCGCCGCTGCCAACCCTGATGCTGCCCCTCGCTATGCTCCCAGAAGAGGGATTGCCAACCCTGGTTCCCGTTATCCAACTGCCTTCGCTCACCCCAGAGGAACCCGCATTGGCTCCCACCTGGACACCACCCGCCGTGGCCCCCTCGGCTACGCCGCTGCCGCTAACGACCCTGAAGCCGTCTGTCACGCCGTCCCCCTTGCCCACATTTCCAACCAAAACCCCAACCCCTACGTATACCCCAACAAATACCAATACGCCTACCGCCACGCCGCCGGGGCCTACTCCCACGCCCAGCCCTACTCGTTCAGCTTTTCCCTTTACCAAGACAGATAACAGCCCGTTTTATCTGCAAAACTTTGCCAACAACGCTGGCTGTGGCTGGCTGGGCCTGGCTGGTGAAGTGCTGGATTTAGATCGGAATCCGGTGCCAATTGGCAGTTACCGAATACATGTGTGGGGCAGCGGCATAGATGAGCGGCTTGTGGTGGGGAGCGCTCCCAATTATGGGCCATCTGGCTGGGAGCAATTTGTGTTCGATTCCCCGGTAATGCGCGAGTACAACGTGCAGATGGAGTCGCCGAATGGTACGGCCGTTTCCCAAATTTACCGTGTGCAGACTCGGGCTAACTGTAGTGAAAACCTGCTGCAAATCAACTTTGTTCAAAACCATTGATCTGCCTCAGGGCCGTTAATTTTTATTCAGACGCAGCGTATAATCTGTCGGCTCACCATAAAACTCCCTGATCACAATGCGCCAACGGCCGTCTTTCATTATTCGGTACGACACAATCCGTTCTGCTTCTCCAGCCTGGGTGGCATCGACTGACCAAACCTCGTTGCCAACTGGATCATACACGCTGAACAGCAAATCTGCCTCGGAGCTAGCGGGCGTTAGCACAATCGTGATCACATCACCATCTTGTGCCGTAAAAAACCAGGCTACCGTCTGGTCTGCTTGTAAAGCGCCAGATTCTTCCGCACCATAAGCAATCGTGCCAACCTCATCGGGCGATGCCACCTGGTTTGCCCGTAAACTGATTTCATATCGACCCGCCTCGCCAAAAAAATCACGTACCAAAATAATGTATTGGCCATCACTCGGCAGCACAAAATCAATCATTTCAGGTTCACCCACCAAAAACGTGTCTTGTTCGGCCAGGCGATTCACGTTGCCATCTAGCAGCCATAAATCAAGGTCTAAATTATCGGTAAGCGGGTTGACAGTGATAAACAGCTCATCACCCGCCTGCCCGGTAAAGAACCAGGCATGCGCTTCATTTTCACGCAAGCTCTCCTGTGCTGTCTGCCCAAAAATCAAATCGCCTGCATCATAAAAATTGGCCGTGGTGCTGCCTCCTTCGTCTAATGAGAGGGTATAAGCGCCGCCTTCTCCGGCAAAACTGCGTACCAGAATTGAATATTCGCCTGTAAGGGGCAGCACGAGTCCAGAAATCACTTCAGCATCACCGCTAAACCCTTCATCTAAAGCCGCCAGGCGCGAACCATCTGGGCTGTAAATATCCAGAATGGCATCAAACTGTTTTTCTGGAGTTAAAACGATGCTTACCAATTCCCCCGCATCCCCGGTGAATTTCCAGACGTGCTGCCCGCCACGAGCTAAATTGCCCTGGATTGTTTGCCCTGTAGACAGCCGTCCGCCGCCACCAAAAAGCGGTTCCTCCGTAAGGACCAGACTGAGCGTATAGCGTCCGGGGTTGCCAAAAAATTCGCTCACTTCCACCACATAGAGCCCGCTGTTCAACAGGAGATTGTCGATTAACATTTCTGTGTCGCCTGCATAGCCGTTGTCTATGCGGGTGACGGTTTGTCCGGTGGGGCTAATGAGCGAAATGATCAGATCAATATTGGCACTGTCTGGGCTGAGTCTGAGGTTGGCGTAGCGAGGCCCTGGTAGGCTAAACGTCCAGACATCTTTGGTGTTGGCTACCAGATTGCCTGTGACTAAATCTTGCTGGCCCAGGCTGCCCAACACATTAGCCGAGCCATCCTGAATAACAACGTCGGCGTAGATGTTGTGCAGAATGATGCTGCTGGCCATTTTTTCAAAGCTGCCGATATGTTGTGTCCACTGTTCGCTGGCGGCACTCATGAGGAATACGGCCTGGGTTTGCTGGCTAATGGCGCCAGCCAATGGGGTAGTAAAAAGATAAATTCGCGTACGCATGTTGTTACCGCTGGCGCTAAAAAGCAGCGGGGCACCTTCCATATCGATATAGGAACCTGTGACCATGCCGCCTGCGCCAACAGCAGCGGAGATGGGGGCAGCCTGGCTAATGGCTGCGCGATCGGTAGCGAGAATAGAGGCCAGTCGGTTCAGGGTTGCCTGGGGCGTGTTGAGGGGGAGGTCCAGGTGGGCAATCAGGCCAGCGACGTAGGCGCCATCGCCAATGGCTTTGCTGCCCAACAGGCTGTCGCTGGTCCTTTTTGAGTTAGCCAGGAGCATGACGGTAATACCCAGTTCATTGGCGGTTACGGCCGTATCCATCTGGCCAGAAAGATTAATCCACTCAGGCGGGGCCAAAAGTTGTAATCCGGTAGCAGGGTTCCCAATTTGCTGCCAACCGGCAAAAGCCGGGGTGGTGGGCGCAGCGGTAGGGGCCGGTGGGGGAGAACTGACCAGCGGTTTAGTAGGAATGGGCAGCGTAGCCGGTTGATTTGCCTCAATCGGTACGTCGGTAGACGAAGGTGCAGATTCCGCTGTCGTGAGGTCTTGTTCTTCTTCGCTAATTGGTTTGCAGGCAACAACGACCAGTATTGCCAAACCAACGAGCAAGCAAGACCATCTAGGATTTCGCATGGACTATCCTCCTGTTCTCTCTTTACCCTGGTGCGCCCTAAAAGTTTATCGGAAAAGCGTGTTGTTCTTTTGCCGACAGCCTGCTAGATGTAGGCGCACTAATGCAGCCTTGCTTACGGAAAACGATACGGCCGTTAAGCAGAGGTTGCTGGCTATTGCTCCTTCTGTGGTTAATGCTGGAGCAGCCAGAAGGTGTAAACACGGCTCTTGGGTTGGAGAGTGCGTAATATGGGCAGGTTTGCCTCTACCGCGCTTAAGAGCTAGGAACTCTCCAATCGTTGCCGATGATGATCAGGATATCGTAGTCGCCGTCGGGGTTGGTGCCGCTGCTGACGTTGAGCGGCGGAACGCGCATCAACTGGGTCAGGTAGCGGGTTGTATTGGGGTATGATCCGTAGGTAATAATTTGGGAGGTGAGGTAGGTGGATGCGTCGGCGTTACCAATTTCGGTGACATTGATGCCAAAGGATTGTAAATATTCCTGTGTCAAGGCGGCCAGGCCAAATTCGGCCGTACCGTTTACCACGGCAACGCGGGCTTGTTCAGCGGCCATGAGAGCAGGAAGGTTTTCAATAACCGGCGTGGGAATAACTGGTGGGGCAAACAGCTGGTTTCTCAGCTGGCGGATATTGTCCCGAACTGGAACCAACACCTGACGGCCGTCTGGGGTTGTTTCGTTGTAGACATAGTTAAAGTCCAGAACGGCCGTTTGAATACTGCCACGCGGTATATCTTGCGCCAATAAGGCTAATTGGATCGCCTCATCCAGCGTCATATTTGTCCGCACATTTTCCTGTGTTGTTTGCCACAGCTGTGGCGCCTGGGCAATGAACTGCGGCAAACTGTTCAGACTAAAAACCTGCTCTCTTACTGCCAGAATAACCGCCTGCTGACGTCCGGCACGATCAACGTCGCCGCCAAACGTAGCCCGCGTCCGCGCATACTTCAGGGCTGCCTCACCATCTAAATGTTGTTTACCTGCTTGAATAGAAAAAGGATCATAACCATAACATCGGTCGGGGTACGATGGGTCGTTAATCGCTTCAGGCACATCAATATCAATGCCCCCAATCAGATCAACCACCTTTACAAATGCATCAAAATTAACGGCGACATAATAATCAATGGGTACCCCTAACAGCGCCTCAACGGTTTGGACAGCCAAAGCTTGCCCACCACCGGGATATTCATAAATTTCGCCTAAGTAATTGGCCTGGTTAATACGGTCTACGCCAAAATCTGGGATTTCTACCCATAAATCACGGGGCAAAGACAAAACGGCCGCAGACAGCCCCACCGGATCAATCGTCAACACCATCATGCTGTCTGTGTGGGTGGGGCCTGTTTCGTCACACCGCTGATCTACACCCATTAGCAAAATGGAAACGCGGCTTTTCCCCTCCCAGCGGTGAAAAGCATCCGAAGACAAAATAGGTGCAGAGCTGCTATTTCCCTGCGGTGGTTCATTATTACTGCTGCTGGGGGGGGGTAATTCCTGAGCGGAATCGCTATTGCTGCTGCCAGGGTTAGCAAACTCAGGATTTATAACTTCCAGAGAAGAAACGGTAGCCTGAATCGTTTGGTACAGCCAAACCGAGCTGCCAATGAGCAATATAAAAATGCCCAGCCCAAGAAGTAAGGCTGCCCAAAGAGGTAAACGTACCCGAGCCGGGGCGCGACGAGGTGGATTGGATTTCATAACTTAATTGCGCGTTCCATGCCGGAATGGCTTTTTGATTATAACATAAAAATAAAATCGAATGTCAAAAACTGGTTTGGGCCTCAATGGGCCTATCTTTGACGTGCTTATTGGGCTCCTTTATAATGCACCTCTTGTGATGAAACAATACCCAAAGTGGCTCCCTATCCTGCTGATTTTATTGCTGGCATTTGGTCTGCGTCTTTATGCGCTCACTGAAATCCCCCCAGGTTTAACCCATGATGAAGCCAATCATGGCCGTGAAGCGATTGGCATTTTGCGTGGCTTCTTCCTTTTTTTCTTTCCTCTCAATTATGGTAGTGAACCGCTTTACAGCTACACGGTGGCTGCCAGCATGTGGCTGTTTGGAGAATCGCTGTTTGCGCTGCGGTTTGTGAATGTGTTGTTTAGCGTGGCTACGATTGGGTTGACCTTTTTGTGGGTACGCCGCCAGTTTGATCTGACAACGGCGCTGATTACGGCCGTTCTGCTCACCCTCTCCTTTTGGCCATTGGCCTCCGCCCGGGAGGCACTGCGGGCAGGCATGTTACCGTTTTTTATGGGAACGGCCGTCTGGTTCTTCTGGCAGCTGCTCGATCTGGCCGAGAAGGGTAAGGCCGCCGCCAGCTCCCACCGCCGCTGGTGGCTGTCCGCCGCCTTTGGCGTAAGCGTGGCCATTACCCTGCACATTTACCTGGCGGCACGGGTTGCCTGGGCGCTTTTTCCCCTCTTCCTGGTCTACCTGGCCTGGCAGCGACGCACCGTTTTCCGCCAAAGCTGGCAGCCCGTTTTGCTAGGGCTGCTGCTGGCGGGAGCGTTGGTAACGCCTATGTTTATCTATCTGGCCCAAAACCCATACTCGCTCACTCGCCTTAGCATGCTGGATGGTTCGCTGCAAAATTTGCGCAGCGGCAATTTTGCCCCGGTTTGGCAAAATGCCAGCTCCGCCCTGCTCGCTTTTGTCTGGCCAGGCTATGGCGACCAGTTCCTGGCGTACAACATCCCCGGTCGCTCGGTGTTTGACCCGGTGTCGGCGCTCTTTTTTGTGCTGGGGCTGCTGGTCTGTTTGTGGCGCTGGCAGCGGCCGTCTTACGCTTTTGTGCTGCTTTGGTTTGGGGTGGGCATCTTGCCCTCACTTATCACCGGGCCAACTGCCAACACCACCCGCAACCTGGCGGCGCTGGCCCCCGTCTTTATCCTGCCCGCAATTGGTTTTAGGACGGCCGTTCATTGGCTAAAATCCCGCAGCAGCCAGCTGCCAACCTGGCTGCCCGCCACCATCGCCACCGTCTGGCTGCTGTTTGCCGGGTGGGTAGCCACCTCAGATTATTTTGTCACCTGGGCCCAGTCACCCGACGTGCGCGGCGCTTACCAGGTAAACCTGGTGGAAATGTTGGCTTACCTGGAGCCAGACGCTTCAGCAGAGCCCGTTGTTTTTTCCTCTATCTACCCCGGCCCGGCGCATGATCCTTCCATCAGCCTGGTGTTGGCGGGGGATGCTGCCAATCAACGGTGGGTGGATGCCCGTCTGGCGCTGGTAGCCCCGGCTGGCCAGAGCAGCCGGGTGATGATTCCCGCGTCCACGCCGCCACATCCCCAGTTTGCCCAATGGCTTCAGCCGCGCCAGATGGTTGCACTGCGCCCCACCGATCTAGACCCGACGTTTGCTGATTATTGGCTAGACGCCACACAGTTAAACAGTTGGGCTGGGGAAACGACCGTTGCCAACTTCAACAACGCTCTCACCTTGTACCATGCTGCCTGGCTGGAAACGGCCGTTGCGCCTGGACAAACAGCCGAACTACTGCTGGTCTGGCGCATTGTCGATCCAGAACGGGTTGGCCCCATCGTCCCCCCCGCCTTCACGACCGATGTGGTCATGTTTACCCAGCTGCTCAATGCGGACGGGGTTCCCTTTGCCCAACGCGACTCACTCGAAGCCCCTTCCTGGGATTGGCAGGCAGGTGATCTGGTTGCCCAAATCCACCCGATTCCCATTCCGCCAGAGATTCCACCCGGCAGTTACCCGGCCATCGTTGGCATTTATGATCGGCTGTCTGGCGGCCGTTTGTCCGTATTGGCTGGGTCTGACGAGGTGGTGGGGGATTTTACGGCCGTACCTTCATTAGAAATTCGCCCATAGTGCTGTCGATTACTTTACATAGTGTGGTTTTTTCCGTATGATTGGCCCATGAGCAACCCGCAATTGCCCGATAATCTATCCGTTGCCGAACTTGAACATCTCCTTTACCGCAAAAAGCACGCCCTGCGCCGGCAGCGCTTACAGCGGCTCAATGAGGAAGGCCGGCTTGTAGAAGCTGCGGGTCTGCCCGCCCCTGCCACCCAACCACCGCCCCTGCCGCGCCCTCAGGCCACCCCAACGGGTGCCATGCGCCATTACCTGCTGGAACTGGAAGAAGAGGTGGCTGTAGCGGCTAAAAAATCGCCGAAGGAAAGTGGTATCAGGCAGGGAAACGGCCGTATCTGGTTCAACCGCCTGCTCTTTTTTGTGGAAGTGGGCGCGGTGTTAGGCTTTATCGTGGTTTTATTTAACTTATGGGGCACTCAGCGAGATCTAAACCAGGAACTGGTTCAGGTGCAGCAATCCCAGGTGGCTGAATTAGCCCTACCTACCCCCACCAATGCCCCGCTAATCGATTTGGTGGTACTGCCGACGGGGCACAGGTATATAGACGGCCGTTCACCGGAACCCGTTGAATCCGGCGATATTCCCGCCCACCTGCTGCCCGCTCTGCAAGCGTACCAACCACCGCCACTGCCCACCCCCGGCCCCGAACAAGCCCGCATCATCGAAATTCCCGCCATTGGCGTCAACGCCCCCATCGTCCCCGGCGTCTATGACTGGGAACAGCTCAAGCGAGGTGTCGGGCACCACACCGGTTCTGCTTTGCCAGGCCAAAATGGCAATATGGTGCTGGCAGCCCACAACGACATCTACGGCGAAATTTTCCGCGACCTGAGCCAGCTCGCCCCTGGCGATGAATTCACCGTCTCCACCGGCGCACGCAGCTACACCTATGTCGTCACCAAAATCGAGATTGTTGAGCCAACCGAGGTGGAAGTTATGCAGTCCACCAACCACGCCAGCGCCACCCTCATCTCTTGCTATCCTTACCGCATCAACACCCAGCGCATTGTCGTCTTTGCCGACCTGAAAACAAACGATCTCTCTTCCCAGTCTTTAATGGTGGCAAATTTACCAGGGTGACGGTATGATCGCAGCAGTTGAAACCTTCCCAAAGAAGCTGCCGATAGAACAGCTGGATGATATTCAGGAAGGAATTTGAAGGTAAGAAGGAATCTGAATTATGGCAAAAGATCGTGCAAGTCGTCGCGCCCGTTTGCGCCAACAAATGGCCGAAGACAATAACCAAACCGATAAAAAACGGGATAGCAACGCCAACTTTTCTCAGGAATACGCCTATGTGCTAAAAGATTTGTGGCGCATTTTTGTGCTGGCGGCCGTCATGTTTGTCTTGCTTATCGTTTTGAATCTGGTTTTGCAGTAAAAATGGCAGCCGAACTTCGGAAAGATTTGAACCAGAAGCCTGGTATGGTCAAAATTTTCTGGAAATTGGCTCCGTTTGAATTATATTTGCGTCTGAAGCAACTCTCGCTATAATTCGTTTCTTCCCTGATTTGGGGCGCTTAGCTCAGTTGGTTAGAGCACTTCGTTTACACCGAAGGGGTCGGGGGTTCGAGTCCCTCAGCGCCCATTTCCCCCCTTGTTATCCATCTGCATTTTGCTATAATCGCGATTGTGACAAAAAGCACACAGTTGTCCTTTCTGTATTTCAGGTACAATTGAATTTATTATAAATTTCGCTGGAAGAAGCAAGTTCACAAAGATTCATTTAGCAATAAGTAGGAGAATAGCCTCATGGCAAACGCAGCCGTAAGTGCCGAAGCGAAAAGCGGTGGCATCTCAAGACGCGAATTTCTTTATTATATTTGGGGCGCTTCGATGGCGCTCTACGCTGCTCAGTTTTCCGGTTTGTTGATCTGGTTTTTGCTGCCTCGTTTTCGTGAGGGTGAGTTTGGGGGTAAGTTTATTCTTTCCATCGATCAGATACCTCCAGTAAATGCAGTGCCTACCAACGTTCCGGCTGGCCGTTTTTGGTTAGTCAACCTGGATACCCGGCAGCCCAACGAGCTGATGAAGAAAGCAGAGGATGAGCAAGAGGAGATTGTTGGCATAGCAGCAATTTACAAGGTTTGCACCCACCTTGGTTGTATTTATTCCTGGACTGATGCCAATAATCGATTTGAGTGCCCTTGCCACGGTTCAAAGTATCGGCTAGACGGCCGTCGCATTGAAGCCCCTGCCCCACGTGCTCTGGATCGGTTCCGTATGGAGTTCTTGGATGCAGATAAAAACCCAATCCCAGGTACCCTCTCAGAATTGGTTGACGATTTTTACACCCCAGTCGTGCTGCCAGATAACGCTGCCTTCATCAGCGTAGATACCGGTGACCGCAAAATGGGTTTGAGGGAACCATTGCTGTGCAGTTTTACCAACGAATGCCCGTAACAAAGAAAAAAGAGGAATAAGGAGTTAGAGTATGGCTACCTTTTTTGAACAAGTCAGCGAAATGGGGGTTAAGCAAGCCATCGTCACCAAAGCTGATGACGTGGTTGAACGGCTGACAGCTGGTATGAATATCAGCGACATTCGCAGCGCCCTCCGGGGGGACGAACCCCGTCGCCCCAATCCTCGCTTACGTCCTCACGCAGATAGCTTCTGGTTCCACATTCGGCCCAGCTTTTATCATACTGAGGTAACCCACATTTACCCCACCTTCCGCCTGGGATGGCTTTCTACCTTCATGTTTGTTTGGGAAACCATCACCGGCATCATCTTGATGGTTTTTTATACCCCAAGCCCCCTGATTGCTTACGACAACATGTGGAATATTTTGAGCAACGTGCCGCTTGGCCAGCTGATGCGTAATATGCATCGTCTGGGTGCTGAAGTGATGGTCCTGGTGGTGGCCCTGCACATGCTCAGGACTTTTATAACGGGCAGCTACAAGAAACCACGCCAGTTCACCTGGGCAACAGGTGTTATCTTGCTCACGCTGACGGCTTTGTTGAGTTTCTCCGGCTATTTACTTCCCTGGGACCAGCTAGCGTATTGGGCTTTGACCGTGTTCCTCTCTGGCGCTGAAGCTGCCCCCGCCCCCGCTGAATTTAATGCCAACGTACTTCTGATTCTGCAAGGTGCGCCTTCGTTGGGTGATGGTGGTTTGCTCCGTTGGTATTTATTCCATGTGCTGCTTTTACCGCTGATTACAGCCATTTTCTTCTTTGTTCATTACTACAAAGTGGTGTTGTACGGTATTTCTCTGCCTCCTGGGCGGGAAGAGATTGGGGAAGATACAGCCAAGCGCGTTCCTAAAGACGAGCGTACTTACTTTACCCCCGATATTTTGACCAGTGAACTGATGTGGACAGCGCTCATGACGCTTCTCCTGGTAGCTGGCTCCCTTTGGTTTTGGGATGCACCGCTGGAGCATCATGCGGATCCGATTGTGACGCCGCTGCATGTCGTGGCCCCCTGGTACCTTGCCTGGTCGCAAGGCTGGCTGAAGCTGGCGGATAAAACATTGGTTATCGGCTTTATTCCTGTGCTGATTGTGATGTTTATCCTGATGCCCTATGTGGAAGTTGGCAAAAGCCGTCGCTATGCCGACCGTCGTGTTGGCCTGACGGTTGCCAGCCTGTTCTTTGCGGCAATGCTGATTTCTAACTGGATGGGTTCGCCGGAATACCGGGTTGAGAGTTCCCCTGAATTGGAAGTTGCCCAGGAAATCATGCCGCAGGAAGGGCCCAATGTGCTGTTGGGCGTGCCGTATGAGTATTTGATACCGGGTATTTACGTGCCTGCGCTACCTGGGGAAGAAATTACCAACAATCCTTACTTGACACGTGCCTTGGAACGGTTTGAAGCAGCGATGAAGAACCACAGCTGCGTTTTGAACGGAAATCCAGATATGCCACGTACGGGTGTTTGGGATGAATGCCGGGTATTAGATGGCGGCCGTTACGGCAATAATTTTGGCGACAATGCAATGGCAGATCCGTTTGCAGCTTTACGGATTACGCAGGAGCAGGCAAACATGGTGCGACTGACGTTGATATTTGAAGTACCTGATCCCAATAACCCTGGTGAGTTTTTGGTTCAGTCGGGTGATTCCATTTACGCTTTCCGTCATGAGTCTTCTTTCTATGAAGAAGAATGCCGTTTCGTAAATAAAGATTGCTAAACTCGGTAAAAGCGACCTGTTTCCCAATTTCGGAGTGAGTGATTGGGTAAACAGGTCGGGTTCTGCCTTGATGATAAGGCACAGAACTTTCTTTCAGTGATAGCAAGCGACTTGAGGATACAGTTATGCAAGTAAAAGTTGTGATTGGAACGATCGCATTTATGCTGACGATGATTATTTTGGGTTACGCTGCCTTGCGTGAGCCTGAACGTTTGGAACATTTTGCGGGTGCACGTGTAGGGCGAACAGTTGAAGCGGGCGCTAAACTGTATATTGATAACTGTGCAACCTGCCACGGAGTAAAAGCAGATGCTCAAGAATGTTACGATGCTGCCGGAAATTCTATTACGTGTGCGGGTTTGCCGTTAAATAGCTATTTCCTGGTATGTGGCGATACGCCAGAACGTTTAACGCAAACATTGTTTGAAGGTACGAAGGAGCAGTATGTCGAGCGTACCGTTGCGGCTGGCCGGTCTGGTACGGTCATGATCGCCTGGTCTGATCGGTATGGTGGTCCTTTCCGGGATGATCAGGTAAAGGATGTAGCCGCGTTTGTGCTGAACTTTGCCAATGAAGAATTTTGCGCCCAGGAGCCTATTCGGTTTGATTGGCCTGAGTTGGTTGATGACTTTTTTGTGCTAGAAACGGCCGATTTTGTGGCAGCTCCGGCCGATGCTGAAAATGGGGCTGCATTGTATACCAGCTATGCGTGCAACAGCTGTCACGGTGTTTTGGCCGACTCAAATTCTGCCCAGATTGGGCCGTGGCTGGGTAATATTGCTGAAGTTGGGGCAACCCGTGTTGAGGGGCAAACGGCCGTTCAATACGTCTACGAATCCATTCTCTACCCCAATGCCCATATCGCGCCAGATTGTCCACAAGGGCCGTGTTTAAGCCCCAGCGCCATGCGTGCCGATTATGCTTTCACCTTTTCGGCTAATTCGCCCCAGGATATGATTGATTTGTTAGCGTATCTGCTTGGTGAGTAAGCCAAAAGAGGAAGCTTCGAGAAGAATGATAAAGACCCAGCCAGTTGGCTGGGTCTTTTTTTTGTGGGGTTTGGCGTGAAACGTGACCAGGGAGGCATCACGTTTCACGTTTCACGCATCACGGCTTGTCAACCCCCTGAGTTCCTAAAGAGCCTTGTTTTTTAACGGCCGTACCACAACTCCGGCAAAACTTATCTGCTGGCTCTAGCGACTGGCCGCACTGATGGCAAAAGTTGGCTTTCCCTGCAGCCCTGGGTGGCGATACGGCCGTTTTCTGAGCAGGTTGCCTGGTGCGCTGTGGCCTGGGTTTGGCCGGACGGCGTTTGTTGGCTGCTTGCTGACTCACTGCATACCAAACGGCCGTTCCCACCAAAATTAACCCGCCCAACACCACAATAAGCAGCTGCCAATCAAATTCGCTCTCCCCTACAGGCACTGCTTCCAAAAACGGCAGCTCTTCACGGCTGTTTGAAAAACTTTGCGTGAGTCGAGGCGTGCTCATAGTGTAGCCAACCTCCACGTTGTAGCTGTCGCCAGCAGCCACAGCCTGGCCGGGCAGCACATGGTACGTTAAGCCATCTTGCCCCTGGCCTACGCTGATGGGAATGGGCACAACCGTCATGTTTGTGGCCGCCACGGGCTGCTGGATGGTAACACTCATCTGCTCCACGGCGATGTCTGACTGCCAGGTGAAGCGAAAGGCTCGCTGGCTGTCGGTAGCCGTGTACGGTTGATAATACTCTACCCGGAAGCGGCTGTCTGGCATGGTAAAGGTCACCTGATTTTGGCCGATCTGGGGCGTCATACCCTGGTCGGTCATCACGTTGTCTGGTGTGATGCGGGCTACAACGTTGAAATCTGCGCCGTCGGGTAAGGGGAAAATGAGGGTGGCGGGCAGAGGCGTATTGGCAGGCAAAGTACCCGACAGCAGCACCAGTACGGATTCCCGATCATAGTCGGGCCACAGCTCTACCTCTAATGATTCCAGGGTAACGGTCGTTTGCGCCTGAACCAACGGAATGGGCAAGAGTACCAACAGAAGTAGGTAAAAAAGCGTTCGTTTCATAAAAAATCCTTCTTGTGTCGTAGAGGTGAGACGCACTTACAATCGACATCGTTGTTACACATCACTCTGGAAAAAGTGCGTCGCACCTGAACGCTTTCTTTATGTCAGGCATGGCCACGCAGTCGGATACGATTGGCGCGGCAGTGGGGACATTCCAAATCAGTGTAATCTCGGCCGCAAGTGCGGCAGGTACGAACTTCTACCGGACGTTCATCTGCCAGCGAGCCAAGCACCAGCACCATTTCTTCACCCTGATGCCGCTCCAGAAAGGTGTTAAGATCATGGCTGCCGATTCGCCAACGGCCGTCTTCCGTTTGCGTCACCTGGCCATTCATCACGTCCAGCTTCATTTCATAAGCGGCCGAAGCCAATTTCAGGATGGCTGCGCGTCGTATTGCTGCCATAAATTTTTCCTTTGGCTGGTCGATTCGTCACCATCTGGCCAGCATTGCTTTGTTAAACTGAGTGGCCTATTATACCGTAGCCTCCAATGGCGCATATATTGAGATGGTCGGCAGCAAAAGGAGTCCGCACATGACAGACAGTGATAAAAAATTAGCCCAGGATTTAACAATTTTGCAGGCGATGGCCAGCCAGACGGCCGATTACCTGAAAAGCGAAACGCTGTTTTGGCCAATGGGGTTTAGCCAGATGCCCAAATTGACGTTGGGGGGATTCTGGCTGCGGCAGCACCGCTTAACAGCCCTGCATACCCTGCTTACGGGCGAGCAGCAGGCTCAACTTTCCATAGCCATAAAGACGTTTGAAACGGCCGTTTCTAACCAGATCGTTCGCACCGAGCAGCGCACCTACACTGAGCTGGAGGCACGCATCCGCCAGTGGGGCGAATATTTGCGCGACGTTTCCGGCGGCAAATCGGCCGAGATTGCCGGTTACGCCGCCCAGGTAGAAGTACGCGCCATTATCGCCGCGCTGATCGCACAGCTTCAGCAGCCGCCCTACAGGCTCAACCCTGCCCAGGTAGAATCTGTCCTGGCCCAGGATAAAGCGCTGCGGGCACGCTGGCACAGCGGGCCATTTGTCTGGCCAGATAAATGGCAGCCCGCGTATCCTCAGCCGGAATTTTGGTGGCTGTACGGCCGTCCCAAAGCATGATCCAGCCGCCAGAAAGCCAGAAGGCGGCACAACTGGTGCAAAAAGCGTTCCCGCAAAGCAAGCTGTTACGCATCTGGCCACTGTCTGGCGGCGTTTCTGCCGGAATGACTGCTCTCGAAATCCACCAGCCTGATGGACACACACAAAAAGTGATTGTGCGTTCGCAGCCGCATCCGGGCACGGCTGAAAAAGAGTACCGTCTGCTGCGCCTGCTTCAGGCTCACGGCTTAAAAACGCCAGCCCCGTATTTGCTCGATCTCACCGCCACCGCGCCAGCGCTGGTAATCGACTACAGTGAGGGCGAAATGACCTTCACCCCCGCCGATCTGAACAGCCACTTGCGCCAGATGGCCGCTCAATTGGCCCAAATTCACCGCCTGGATTTATCGCCACACGACCTTTCTTTCTTGCCTAAAACGGCCGATGCTTGCCTGGAATTGGGGCGGGAACGGCCGTTTCCCAGCCCCACCTTTCCTCAGGAAACCCAAATCCGCCAGGCAGTTGCCAAACACAACCTGCTCCCCCCCAACAAACCAGCCCTGCTGCACGGCGACTTTTGGCCGGGCAACTGCCTGTGGCGGGATGGGGAATTAACGGCCGTTATTGATTGGGAAGATGCCCAGTTGGGTGATCCGCTCGTCGATCTAGCCCAAAGCCGCTCCGAAATTGCCTGGATTTTTGGTCCGGAAGCGGTAGAAACGTTCACCAATCAGTATCAACAGCAAATGCCGCTGGACTTTCAGCCCCTGGACCTTCAGCCGCTGCCCTACCGGGATTTGTGCGCCGCGCTGCGCCAGATTCGCCTGGTGGGTGAAGATTTGGCTGGGTTTGCAGATTATTTTGCGGGATACGGCCGTAGCGACATCACCCCCCAATCCATTCGCCAAAACCTCAGCACCTTCATCAACAACGCTTTTGCCAGATTGGCCCACTGAATTTTGGTCAGCTCTCCCAAACCCAGATACCATTCAAAAGAATGTGGCTCGTTTAGATTTGGTGAAATGAAATAAGCCGTGAAACGTGACTGGAGAAATCACGCCGCACGTTTCACGTTTTACGTTTCACGGGCTAAACTCCATGAAATCCGAATATCCAAAAATGAGAGAGGTAATCATGACCAAACCAACTTTCAAATGGGCCGACCCCTTTCTGCTCAACGACCAGCTCAGCGACGAAGAGCGCATGATTCGGGATTCCACCCGCGACTACTGCCAGGGCAAGCTGATGCCCCGCATTTTAGAAGCCAACCGGCACGAAACCTTCGACCGCACCATCTTCAACGAAATGGGCGAGATGGGGCTGCTGGGCGTTACCTTGCCTGAAGAATATGGCGCGGCGGGCCTGAACCACGTTTGCTACGGCCTCATCGCCCGCGAGGTGGAGCGGGTAGACAGCGGCTACCGCAGCGCCATGAGCGTGCAAAGCTCCCTGGTGATGTACCCCATCTACGCCTATGGCACTGAAGAACAGCGCCAAAAGTACCTACCCAAACTGGCCAGCGGCGAACTGGTCGGCTGCTTCGGCCTCACCGAACCCAACCACGGCAGCGACCCCGGCAGCATGGAAACCCGCGCCACCAAAACGGCCGTTGGCTGGACGCTCCACGGTAGCAAAATGTGGATCACCAACTCCCCCATCGCCGACGTGTTTGTAGTCTGGGCCAAAGCGTACGGCCACGACGCCACCCAAGACGGCGTGATTCGCGGCTTCATCCTGGAAAAAGGGATGCAGGGATTGTCTGCGCCCAAAACCGAAGGCAAATTTAGCCTGCGTGCCAGCATCACCGGCGAAATTGTGATGGATGAGGTGTTTGTGCCCGATGAAAACCTGCTGCCCAACGTGCAGGGCCTCAAAGGGCCGTTTGGCTGCCTGAACAAAGCCCGCTACGGCATCTCCTGGGGGGCGCTGGGCGCGGCCGAATTTTGTTGGCACGCCGCCCGGCAGTATACCCTGGACCGGACGCAGTTTGGACGGCCGTTAGCCGCCAACCAGCTCATCCAGCTCAAACTGGCCAACATGATGACCGAAATCAGCCTCGGTTTGCAAGGTTCACTGCGCGTCGGGCGGCTGCTGGACGAGGGCAAAGCCACCCCTGAAATGGTCTCCATCATTAAGCGCAACTCCTGCGGCAAGGCGCTGGAGATCGCCCGCACCTCCCGCGACATGCACGGCGGCAACGGCATCTCCGACGAGTTCCACGTCATTCGCCATGTGATGAACCTGGAAGCCGTGAACACCTACGAAGGTACCCACGACATCCACGCCCTCATCCTCGGCCGTGCCCAAACCGGCATTCAGGCATTTATGTAAACTTTATGCTGCCCCGATCCTTACCCCCACCCTAACCCTCCCCCTGGCAGGGGGAGGGAATTGGCCCCCTCTCCCTTGAGGGAGAGGGCTGGGGTAAGGGTGAAGCATCCCGGCTGTATAGTTTTAACTCTCAAAATAGGTGCAATTAATGACAACAAAACCCAACTGGAAAACCGTCAAAGAGTACGAAGACATTACCTACAAAAAATCGGGCGGCGTAGCCCGCATCGCCTTCAACCGGCCCAACGTGCGCAACGCTTTCCGCCCCAAAACGGTAGGCGAACTACACGAAGCGTTCCTCGATGCCCGTGAAGACACTTCTATTGGCGTGGTGCTGCTGAGCGGCGAAGGGCCATCGACCAAAGACGGCGTCTACGCCTTTTGCAGCGGCGGCGACCAAAACGCCCGCGGCCACCAAGGCTACGTGGACGATGAAGGCATGCCCCGCCTCAACATTTTGGAGGTACAGCGGTTGATGCGCTTTATGCCCAAAGTGGTGATTGCCGTGGTGCCCGGCTGGGCCGTCGGCGGTGGCCACAGCCTGCATGTGGTGTGTGATCTCACGCTGGCCAGCAAAGAACACGCCATCTTCAAACAAACCGACGCCGACGTGACCAGCTTTGACGGCGGCTACGGCTCGGCTTACCTGGCCAAGATGGTGGGACAAAAACGGGCCCGTGAAATCTTCTTCCTGGGGCGCAATTACTCGGCGCAGGAAGCGTATGAAATGGGCATGGTCAATGCCGTCGTGCCGCACGACGAGTTGGAAGACACAGCCTACCAATGGGCACAGGAAATCCTGGCCAAGTCGCCCACATCGATCAAAATGATCAAGTTTGCCATGAACCTGACGGATGACGGCATGGTGGGGCAGCAGGTGTTTGCCGGGGAAGCCACCCGCCTGGCTTACATGACCGACGAAGCCAAAGAGGGTCGCAACGCCTTCCTGGAAAAGCGCAAACCGAACTTCAAAAACATCAAGTGGATTCCATAACGATTGGTCGTAGCCGCGGATTCTTTTCGCGTTAAATTTTCGCGGTAAGAAACCGCGGCTACGTTTTTTAAATCGGGCGATTGCCAATGTTAAAAGTGGGCAAGAGTCCGATTTTTTCGTTTTAGTCTGGTTTTCTTCATAAATGTTCACATTTTCTTAGCAGAAGTACACTATAATGAGGGCCGTCCTGTTGAATGTAAGGGTTAATATCTGGCACGCTGCCTTGCGAGAAACCGCAAGACAGCCTATCGGCCAGCTCTTGATCCACCCTTTTGCTAATGGAAGAGCAATCCGGTTCGATAACAGAAGAAACGATTCCTCTCATGGCTCGCTGGTTGGGCCAGGCAAAAAGCTGGCTATGGCGCAGCTGGCCGTTTACGGCGGGGATCGCGGCTGCTTTTCTTGGCGTTTTGCTTTATACCTATCTGTACCCCGCTCCCACTCCCCTGACAAATGATGAAGTTGATCAGATTGTCGTGAACGTGATGGCCTCGGCCACGCCGCCGTCGTCGTATGCGTCGCAGGTGTACCGGGTGATTTTGCCGTCGCTGGTGTTGATTCGCACGACGGGGGAGAATGCCGCAGGAGAAGCGGGCAGCGGAGTGGGCAGCGGCGTCATTGTGAATGACAGGGCGGATATTTTGACGGCGCTGCATGTGGTGGCCGGGGCTGAGGAGATTGAGATTTTTTATGCGGATGGCAGCAAGACAACGGCCGTTCTCCTCACAGCCGAACCTGAAAACGATATTGCTGTTTTGACCCCCGCTCAACCGCCAGAAATTATCGTACCCGCCGTGCTGGGCAACCCCAACGCCATGCGCGTGGGGGATGAAGCGTACGCCGTGGGCAATCCGCTGGGGCTGGCTGGCTCCATGAGCGCGGGCGTTATTTCCGGCTTTGACCGCACCCTGCCCATCAGCGATGAGCTGGAATTGCACGGGTTGATTCAGTTTGATACGGCCGTAAATCCCGGCAACTCCGGCGGCCCCCTCCTCAACCGCAGCGGCCAGGTCATCGGCATCGTCACCGCCCTGGCCAACCCCTACGACCAAAACTTCTTTGTCGGCATCGGCTTTGCCGTGCCCATTACCACCGCCGCTGGCGCAGCGGGCATGCCGCGATATTAGGAGTGAAAAGTGATAAGTGATAAGTAAAAAGTTGCCCACTTTCACTTATCACTTTTTACTTTTCACTAAACACATAACAATTGGAGCAACCCATGACTTTCACCCCCAGTCCAAACAGCGACAAACCGATGGAGCGCGTTCTCTACGAAGTTAAAAAGATCATTGTCGGGCAAGACAATTTGCTGGAGCGGCTCATCGTCGCCTTGCTGGCACGAGGGCATATTTTGGTGGAAGGCGTGCCTGGTCTGGCCAAAACGATGGCCATCAAAACCCTGGCGGGCGCGATTGGCGGCGAGTTCCAGCGCATCCAGTTCACCCCCGACCTGGTGCCTGCCGACCTCATCGGCACGCGCATCTACAACCAGAAAAGCGGCGAGTTTAACACCTCGCTCGGCCCCGTCTTCACCAACCTGCTGCTGGCCGATGAGATCAATCGCGCCCCGGCCAAGGTGCAAAGCGCCCTGCTGGAAGTAATGCAGGAGCGGCAGGTGACGATTGGCCGCGAAACCCACCAGGTGCCCACCCCATTTTTGGTGATGGCCACGCAAAACCCCATTGAGTCCGAAGGCACCTACCCGCTGCCGGAGGCGCAAGTAGACCGCTTCATGCTGAAGGTGCTGGTGGGCTATCCCAGCCCGACTGAGGAGTTTGTGATTGTGGAGCGCATGACCAGCGCGGTGCAGGCGATGCAGCGGGTGATCGATACGGAGCAGCTGGTGACGCTGCAAGAGTCGGTGGATGCCGTCTATGTCGATCCATCGCTGATGGAGTACGCCGTAAAGCTGGTGACGGCCACACGGCAGCCCAAGTCGGTGGGCCAGGCCGATCTGGCGCAATATTTGACCTTTGGGGCCAGTCCGAGGGCTTCTATCAACCTGATTTTAGCGGCGCGGGCGCTGGCCTTTGTGCGCGGGCGCAGCTACGCGCTGCCGCAAGACGTCAGTGATTTGGCGCTGGACGTGATTCGTCACCGTCTGGTGTTGTCTTACGAAGCGCTGGCAGACAACGTAACCAGCGACGAGCTGTTGAACCGAATTTTAGCCATTGTTCCTCAGCCAGAGGTGCCGCTCCATGAACGGGCTTTCAGCCGACCCCGCGCATAAGCGGACCACCCCTGACGAGATTTTGCAGCGGCTGGAATGGCGCGTCATCCGGCGGCTCGATGGCCTGCTGCAAGGCGATTATCGCACCCTGTTTTACGGCACCGGCATCGACTTTGCCGACATCCGTGAATACCAGGCCAACGATGATATCCGCCACATCGACTGGAACGTGACGGCGCGCATGGACAGTCCATACGTGCGCCAATACGTGGAGGATCGGGACGTGACGGCGTGGTTTTTGCTTGATCTCAGCCCGTCGATGGGCTTTGGGCCGCTGGCTCGCCCCAAGCAGCTGGTGCTGACCGAATACGTGGCGACGCTGGCCCGGCTGCTGGTGCGCAGCGGCAACCGGGTAGGGGCAATTTTGTACAACAGCCGGGTGGAGCAGACGATTCCGCCGCGCGGCAGCCGCAACCAGGTGCTGCGCATCATGCGCTCTATTCTGAATCAACCGAGTGAACCGGGCGGCGTGGCCACCGATTTGAGTCAGCTGCTGGAGGCGGGCGTGAACACGTTTAAGCGGCGTTCGCTGGTCTTTGTGATTTCCGATTTTATTAGCGAACCGGGTTGGGAACGGCCGTTAACCCTTCTCAACCGCCGCCATGAACTGGTGGGCATCCGGCTCTGGGACCCGCGTGAAGTGGAACTGCCAGATGCAGGCATGATCGTGGTGGAAGATGCCGAAACGGGTGAGCAGCTGCTGGTGGACACCGGCCATCCCGAATTTCGCCGCCGCTTCCAGGAAGCGGCGGCCCGGCGTGAAGCAATCCTGAAAACAACGCTAAAGCGAGCGGGTGTGGATCTGTTTGGCATCTCCACGGAAGAAGATTTGGTAGGCGCGATTGTGCGCATGGCCAGCCTGCGCAAGAAGAGGCGACGATGACCTTTATCTGGCCAATCATGCTGCTTTCTTTGCTGCTGCTGCCGCTGTTGGTCTGGTATTACCTGCGGCAAGTAAGGCTGCGCGACCGGGGAACGGCCGTTCTCGGTCCTTTGGGCATTGTGCGCGGTGGGGATGGAACGGCCGTAGGGCGCAGTCGCCATCTACCACCCACCTTTTTTGCCGTGGGGCTGACCCTGCTCCTGCTCAGCCTCTCCCGGCCAGAGATGCCCGTGAGCCTGCCCCGCATCGAAGGTACCGTCATCCTGGCCTTCGACGTTTCCAGCAGCATGTTGGCCGACGATTTAGAACCGAGCCGCATCGAGGCGGCCAAAGAGGCAGCCCGTCTTTTTGTGGCCAACCAGCCCAGCACCATTCGGGTTGGTGTGGTGGCGTTTAGCAGCGGCGGTCTGATAGTGCAGCCACCTACCCACGTACAGGCAGATCTGTTGAACACCATCGACCGGCTCACGCCGCAAGGCGGCACCTCGCTAGGACAGGGCATCTTTACGGCGCTCAACGCTATTGCGGGCGAAGCCATCGAGCTGGACGGAGCCGCGCTGGAGCCAGGCAATCTGGCCGAAAGCGTAGCGGCGCTGAAAATTGACCAGTTTTCTTCGGCCGTGATTGTGCTGCTCTCTGACGGAGAAAACACGGAGCTTCCGGACCCGCTGGAGATTGCCCAGATTGCCGCTGAGGCGGGCGTGCGAGTTTACACCGTGGGCATTGGCAGCCCGGCAGGGGCGCTGCTGGAACTGGATGGGTTTAACGTCGTGACCCAGCTCAACGAGGTGGCTCTGCAAGAGATTGCCAGCCTGACCAACGGCAGCTACTACTTTGCCGAGGATGAAGAAGCGCTGCGCGACATCTACCAAAATATCGATTTGCAATTGACCATTCGCGGCGAAAGCATGGAAGTGACTTCGATTTTGGCCGGGATTAGCCTGCTGTTCATGCTGGTCAGTGGGGCATTGTCAATGCTTTGGTTTGGGCGGGTACCATGATGAGAAGCAAGATTTGGCCGCGGATTGCGCGGATTAAATGGATTTTTCTCTGCCATGATGTTGGATTGTGAGAAGTTCAACTTCTGACAGAAGTTGAACTTCTAAATGACTTGATATGAATTTTTTGTGGCCCTGGTTACTCCTTTTTTTGCTCATCGTTCCGCTGAGTATTGCCGTCTATATCTGGATGCTGCGGCGGCGGCGCAAGTTTGCCGTGCGCTTCTCCAGCCTGTCGCTGATTCGCGAGGCGCTGCCCAAGAGCGCCCGTTGGCGGCAGCATTTGCCTTTTGCCCTCTTTTTGCTGGCGCTGACCGGCCTGATTTTGGCCCAGGCACGCCCGGTGGCCGAGGTGGAGGTGCCGTTCAGCCGCACGACGATCATTTTGGCGCTGGACGTGTCGCGCAGCATGTGCGCCACAGATGTAGAGCCAAACCGGCTGGCGGTGGCTCAGGAGGCGGCGCTGGCCTTTGTGGAGGCGCAGGCAGACGGCACGCGAATCGGACTGATCGCTTTTGCCGGGTTTGCCGAGCTGGTGGTGCCCCCTACCCATGATAAAGAGCTGCTGCGCCGGGCGATTGCCAATTTGACCACGTCATTGGGCACGGCGATTGGCAGTGCCACCTTGAAGTCGATTGACGCGATTGCTGAGGTGAATACGGCCGTTCCCCCCAGCGGCCTCAATCTGCAAATCGAAAATCCGAACGGTGAGCGTGCCGAACTGTACCAACCCGACATCATCGTTTTGCTGACCGATGGGGCCAACAGCCGGGGACCGCACCCGCTCGACGCCGCGCAGCAAGCGGCTGACCGGGGCGTGCGCGTCTACACCATCGGCTTTGGCACCGATGAGGTTCCCCAGATGGTGTGTACCCAGGCACAGCTGGGCGGGGACGCCTTTGGTGGCGGGTTTGGCGGCGGCTTCGGCGGCAGCTTTAGTGGCGGGGGTGGCGGCAACTTCCGCCGCTTCCTGGTGATTGATGAGGAGACGCTGCAAGCGGTGGCCGACCTGACCGGCGGCGAATATTATCGTGCCGAAAGTGCCGAACAGCTGCAAGATGTGTTTGAGGAGCTGCCGACCCAATTTGTGCTGCAAACGGAGACAACAGAGATCAGCGTCTTTTTTGTGATGGCGGCGGTGGTGTTGGCGGGAACGGCCGTTTTCCTCTCTCTCAAATGGCGGCGCTACCCGTAATATCCCTAAACAAGAATTTTAATCAAAGATTTCGCAGATTGAAAAGATTCAAAATCTGCTTAATCTGCCAAATCTTTGATATATTTGTCTTTGCATTTTGGTCGCATTGGCTGATGCAAAGGAACCTTCAACTTGAAACCATACGAGCAACTGACAATCAAAGGGACGCTGCGGCGGCTGCGGGGTTTGGCAGAGGATGCGCTGCGCCAGTTTGGCGTAACGGCCGTTCGCCTCCAGCTCATCGGCACGGACACCAATCTCATTTACCGTGTCTGGAGTGACGATGGGCAGCAGTTTGCCTTGCGCATCGCCAATCCTGCGTGGCGTGGGGTGGAAACGGCCGTTTCCGAAACAAACTGGCTGGATGCCTTGGCGCAGCAGACCGACATCCCCGTGCCTCGCATCAGGCGCACACCAGCGGGTGAGGCGGTTGTCTTTCCCCAGGCAGCGGGTACGCCCACCGACCGCCATGCCCTGCTGATGAGCTGGCAGCCCGGCGTACTGCTGGGCCAGCGGCTGACCGCCCCAAACGTGGCCAAAATGGGCGAGCTGTTTGGCAAGCTGCACCGGCATGGGGCCACCTGGCAGCCGCCCAACGGCTTCACCACGCAGCGATTCGACCAGATGCTGTCGCGCGGCGAGCCAAACGTGCTGTTTGCTGAGTCCAGCCTGGCGGTCTACGATGCCCCAACCGAAGCGCTGCTGCGCCAGATGAGCGAAGCCGTGGCCCAAACCTACGCCGCGCTTGATCCGGCCGACTTGCGCGTCATCCACTGCGACTTGTGGCACGACAATATCAAAATTAACCGGGGGCAACTCTACCCGTTCGATTTTGAGGACACCATTTGGGGCTTTCGCCTGCACGACATGGCCATGGCGCTGCTGGATTTGTACGAAACGGTGGCTGATCCAGAGCAATACGACCAGCTTCTGGCGGCGTTCCGCGCCGGGTATGAGGCGATTCTGCCCTGGCCAGAGGGGGAAATGACGCTGCTGCAATTCGGCCGTTTGTTGTGGAAGACGAACTGGATTGCTCGCTTTTGGCCGGAGGGGTTGGCGAAAACGGCCGTCTTCCACGCCAATCTCTACGACCATTACCGCCAAACCGGGAAACTCCTCCCCCCCAAGCTCCCCCGCTGACCCCTCGTTCCACGCTCTGCGTGGAATGCAGAAATAGGCGCTCCGCGCCCCGGACGCAGAGCGTCCCAACCGGCATTCCAACGGAGATCGTTGGAACGAGGCATCAATCTCTTTTTCCTCTGTGTACTCTGTGGCAAATTAAAGGGGGTAACGGCCGTATGCTTCCACCGCATCTACCATCGCCAGCACGTTTTCCGGCGGCACGTCGTTCATGATGGTGTGAACCGAAGCCAGCAGATAGCCGCCGCCCGGCCCCAGCGCCTCAATCACCCGCTTCACCTCGCGGCGCACGTCGTCGGGCGTGCCAAAGGGCAGCACCCGGTGGGTGTCGATGCCGCCGCAGAAGACAATCTTGTGCCCAAAGCGCCGCTTTAGCTCCGCCAGCTCAGACATGCGCCCCGCCGACGTTTGGATCGGATTCAAAATATCGACCCCCATCTCCACCAAATCATCAATCAGCGGCATAACGTCCCCATCGGTGTGGAACAGCACCTTCGCTTTGGTGCGGGCCTTGATGAAGGCGATGTAATCCGCGTGGAACGGCTTCACAAACTCACGGTACATCTTGGGCGACATGAGCAGGCTGGTTTGCGTGCCCAAATCATCCCCAATTTTGATGATGTCCACGTTATCGCCCAGCTCCCGCAAGAAATGGCCCATCAACTGTTTACAGTGCTCGGTGATTTTGGCCAGCAGCGCTTTGGCAAAATCCGGCTTTTCCACCATGCTCATCATGAAGGTGTCCATGCGCTGCATCTGGAAGGCGCGTTCCAGCGGGAAGAGCAGCCACGGCGTGGCCATGATGGCGTACTCATTGGCCGCAGCCAGCGCCGCCGCCTCGGCCCGCACGTGGGCCACCCGGCTGGGATCGTCCATGTCGGGCCAGTTGAATGCTTCCAGGTCGGCGATGGTTTGGGCGTCGGCCAGCGGGTTGATGTGGGGGAACCATTCGCCGGGGGCCAGCTCGACCTGGCCAATGCCCCACGAGTCGATAAACGGGGTGCCCGGTTCGCGGCTGGCGTTGGCCTGGAAGTTGGCCGCCGGATGGCGATCCAGCACGGGGCGGACGTCGGTGCCTAGTCGTTGGAGGATGGCTTCGTCGGGAACGGCCGTTCCCAACTCCGGCCAATCGTACAGGTAGCGGTCTTCCGCCTCTACGCCGATGAGCTGCTTGAGTTTCTGGTACGTTTTCATCTTGATGCCGGTGGCGTTGCTGACGCCCAAAATGATAGGCACCCGGTCTGGCTGTTCATGGTTAATGGCGGCTAAAACACGCTCGCGTGGGGTCATGGCTAATATTACTCCTTCTTTCTCGTTCCCACGCTCCGGCGTGGGAATGTGGCCTGTGGCCTTGGCGCTCTGCGCCGCTTATGGGACGCAGGAGCGTCCTGATCTTCATTCCACGCAGAGCGTGGAACGAGATTGGTGGATGTTTGTTGGTTCTGCGAATGCTGGCTAACATACCAGTAATCTACAAAGTGACAACACAGTTTTGGAGACAACATGAGCGTCATTCGTCCTGATTTACCTTTGATTGATTTGCACCGCCATCTGGATGGCAGCGTGCGGCTGGAAACGATTCTAGAGGTGGGGTTGCAGCATAATTTGCCCTTGCCGGCGCGAGATTTGGTGGGGTTACGGCCGTTCGTCCAGGTCACCACCCCCGAACCCGACATCCTCGCCTTTTTTGCCAAGTTTGAATGGCAGGTGGGTATCCTGGTAAACTACGAGGTGTGCCGCCGTGTGGCATACGAAAACGTGCAGGACGCTCAGCGAGAAGGAATCGACTACATCGAGCTGCGCTTTAGCCCAGTGTTTATGGCGGAACCGCACGGGCTGGACCTGGCGGGCGTAGTGGAAGCGGTGGTGGACGGCGTGGCCGCCGGGCAGCGCGATTTTGGGGTGCGGGCCAATCTCATCGGCATCATCAGCCGGACGTTTGGGCCGGAGGTGGGGCAAAAAGAGCTGGATGCCCTGCTGACGCAGCGGCCGCATCTGGTGGCGCTGGATTTGGCGGGAGATGAGGCGAACTTCCCTGGCGAGCTGTTTGTGGAGCATTTCAGGCAGGGGCGCGAGGCTGGCTGGCAAATCACGGTACATGCGGGGGAGGCTGGGGGGAGTACGGCCGTTTGGCAAGCCATCCGTGAACTGAGGGCGACGCGCATTGGCCACGCCGTGCGCGCCGTGGACGATCCGGCGCTGTTGGGTTATCTGGCCCAAAACCGCATCGGTGTGGAAACGAACCTGACGAGCAATGTGCAAACCAGCACCGTGCCCAGCTACGCCAGCCATCCGCTTAAAACGATGCTGCAACACGGCATCCTGGTCACGATCAACACCGACGATCCGGGCATCAGCGCCATTGATTTGCCGTTTGAATACCAGGTTGCCGTGGCAGAAGCGGGGTTGAGCCTGGAACAGGTGGCCCAGGCACAGCAAAACGCCTTGGAAATAGCGTTCCTATCAGCGGCAGAGAAAGAGGCACTGTTGGCTAAGAAGCAGTTCAGCCACCACCAGGCATGAAAATAAAGTTAAAAATGAGATCAACTGGCGCTTTTTAAAGAGGTTGACTGGAATTTAACCTGCGGCATAAGCTATGATGCAGCAGGCAGAATCAAACAAGCGCGTTATGGCGCTGGCAAAAGATGACAAATTTATTATGAGCGCCATTTTTATTTTTGAAATGCGCTGTTGCTGATAAAAATGATTGAAGAAAACCGATCCTCTTCCGGCTCTCTGGCGGAGCCGGAGATCGAGCTAAAACGGGGCTATCAATTAGGTATTTATACGCTGCTAGAGCAGATTGGGCGGGGTGGAGAAGCCGTTGTTTGGTCCGGCTTCGACAAATTGCGCAAGCGGGTTGTGGCGATCAAGGTCATTTCTACCGTTCACAGCGACCCGGCTGCGGCCTCTATGGTGCCAGCAAATTTTGAACGGGAAGTCCATCTTGTTGCCAGTCTAGAGCATCCCCATATTTTGCCCATTTATGAATTTGGCATGGCGGAGTCATTTTCCTATTTTGTGATGGCGTATAAGGGGCTGGGCACGTTGGCTGATTGGCTAAAAGTGCGGCCAATGACGCTTGTGGAGATTGCTCAGATGGCCAGGCAGGTGTTGTCGGCACTCTCTTATTTGCATTTGCGGGGCATTGTTCATCGGGACATTAAGCCGAGCAATATTTTGCTAGACAGCCAGATGCGGGCCTATCTGGCTGATTTTGGCCTGGCAAAGCAGCTGAGTCAAAGCACAAAGGCGCTGCATACGGGGCGGGGCACGGGACCCTATGCGCCCTATGAGCAGCAGGCGTACCACAGCATTACGCAGCAATCTGATATTTACAGCCTGGGGATTGTGCTGTATGAGATGTTGGCCGGGCAGCTTCCCTGGGGTGGGCAGTACAGCCTAGCAACGATGCAAAAAAATGAAGGCCAGGTGCTGCCAGATCCGGCTGAACAAAATCCGGGATGTCCGGCAGAGGTAACGGCCGTTTTGCGAAAATTCACTGCATTCCAATGGCGGGATCGTCCACAAACGGCCGTAACCGCTTACGAATTGTTTTACGAGGCGTTACCTTCTGAGGTGCAGCAGGCGGTGGGGCCAGGGCTGATGCCGGTACAGTCGATGGAGGAGAAATTTCTGGCGCAGGACGTGGCCTATTTATTGGATTTACACCAAACGGATTGGCTGACAACAGAAGCTTGCCCGATTGGCCTGACGCATTTTGTTTTGTTGGGGGCGCATTACGGCCGTTTCCCCACTACTTTACCTGATGAAACGCAACAAATTTTGCTACGCTGTGCGTTGGCACATGATTACGAGCTGACACATAGGTGGCGCCAGACCAAAGACCCGGCGCTGCGCTGGCAGGTTAGCCTGGCCGCCCTGACCACAGAAGCAGATGAGGTAGTTGCCCGCGTGCTGGCTTTATTGTTGCAGGAACCACCTGAGGAAATGCCAACGGCCGTTTCGGCCTCAGCCTCTTTGGAAAAATTGATCGATCTGGCTATGGATGCCCGGAAGTGGCGTTTGCGGCAAGATGCGCTTAATGTCCTGGCCCATCTGCTGCCTCAGGCAGAAGGCTGGCAGGCGGTGGGCATTTCTGAATCCGGCGATGCCCGGCTGGCTCATCTGGCGCTAGAGGAAAGCGTACAGGGCAAGCAGGCGCTGCGGATTATCGGCTTGTTGCAAAGCGAAACGGCCGTACGCACCTTGCTGGCGGCGTATGAGACGGGGAACGCGGACCATGTGCTAGACCTTTTATCCCAGATTCAGCGACAGGTTGGCAGTTTGCCCCGACTGGTGCCCCCGCGTCTTCGCACCAGGTTGTTGGCCCAGCGGTTGCAGGAGCTTCTGCTCAATGATCAGGAAGGCTTGTCGCTTTCGCGCAGCCTGATTGGTTTGGGAGCTGGGATATTGGTTAGCTTGCTGTTTATTTTTGGCTTTATTTCTAAACCGGCGGCGCAGCTGCAGGATATTTTGCAGGCGCCCTACCCGGTCAGCGGCATTGTGACGATTGTTGAGGTGGATGATGAGAGTTTGGCGCAGTACGGCCGTTGGGATCAATGGCCACGCTCGCTGCATGCGGAGTTGATTGACCGGCTGCAAGCGGCCGGAACGACAACCATCGTGTTCGATTTCGTTTTTGAAGCAGAAACGGCGGATGATCAGCTGCTGGCAGAGACAATGGCAGCGGCAGGCAATGTGATTCAGCCGCTGTTGGTGCAGGGAGATGCGTTTCATGACCTGGACGGTATGCTGCGTTATGAGGGGGTGATTTTGCCACAGTCGGCGCTGTTAGCGGCCTCGGCGGCGGTGGGGCATACCAGTATTTTGCACGATACCGATGGCTATATTCGTCGGGTACCTACGACTATTTCCGTGGATGGGCAGCGGTACAATAGTTTGGCCCTGGCAGCACTCACAAATTATTTGGGCGGTGGTGGGCAGCGGGAAGTTTTGGTGGAAAACGGCCGTTTAGCCGTGTCGGGCCGCCAGATTCCCGTAACAGAAGATGGCGAAATGCGCATTTATTATGCTGGCCCACCTGCCCAGCCAAACCAGACCACCTTTGCGATGGTGCGTTATCAGGATGTATTGGCGGGCGCGGTACCGGCCGAACTGCTGCGCAACAAGATTGTGCTGGTAGGCATTACGGCCACGGCGGAGCCAGATCGTTACCTGACTCCCGTGAGTGACGGCCGTCCGATGTATGGTGTGGAAATTTTGGCCAACGTCATAGAGACGATCTGGTCTGGTCGTTTTATTAACACGCCGGGAACGGCCGTTAGCGTCATGATTCTGCTCGCTTTGGGGCTGCTGGTTGGCCTGGTTTGCACACGCCCCATGACCGGTCTGTTATTTGGCCTGGTCATTGCCACGCTTTACTTTTTGCTGGTTAGCTGGGTCTTTGACGTTACTGGCCTCATGCTAGACCTTTACTTCCCTTTGCTAACCATCGCCTTAAGCTACCTGATGGTATCGGCTTACCGCTACTCGGTGGAAGTACGTCGCCGCCGCGAGATGTTTAACCTGTTTGCCAGCAACGTGTCTCCTGCGGTGGCCCAGGCCACCATTGAGGCCGTGAAGCAAGGCATTCTTGATCTGTCTGGTCAGGAGCAGGCGATATCGGTGCTGCTCATTGAAATGCGCGGTCAGACAGAATACGCTACCCATTATGCTCCTACAGATGTGTTGGCTATGATGACGTTTTTCCGCAACAAAGTGGTTAATCGCCTACTGTCATCTGAAGGGACCGTGGTTCGTTCTGAGCAAGGCAAAACGATGGCTGTATTTAACGCCCCGTTGAGCCAACCAGGGCACGTCTGGCTGGCGGTTCAGGTTGCTGAAATGCTTCGGGAAGAGATCGAACACTATCACCAGTCGCTGCCAGAAGGGCACGCGCATCGAGAGATTACCTTTGCTTTTGCTGTGGAAACGGGCCGGGCAATTGTGGGGTATGATGGGAGTGAAGGACGAAACAGCTTTACTGTTTTAGGCGAATTGGTGAATCTGGTTGACCAAATGGTGGCTGTGGCTAATGCCGGGCAAATTCTTTTGGGGGAACAGTGCTATCTACAAACGGCCAAACAAATAACGGCCGTTCCGCTGACAACCCTCACCAGTAAAGAGCGGGGAACGGCCGTACCCATTTATGCTATGGTAACCCATGAAGCTGAAGAACAAAAAGATGGATACCCGTCTTCGCGGGTATGACACCTGTATAATTACAAACAAAAATCCTTAACTTAACGTTGGCAGGCTACGGTTTGCCACCTCCGCCGCCACTATTACCGCCACTATTGCCGCCGCTGTTACCGCCACTATTGCCGCCACTGTTACCGCCGCTATTGCCGCCGCTATTACCGCCGCTATTACCGCCGCTATTACCAGGGCTGTCGCCGCCGCTATTGCCACCCGCATCGGGGGTAGGTGGGGGGCAAGCACCCAACTGGGAACCCTGCGCCAGGTGTGCAGCCACAGCGTCGGCCTCAATTTCGATCGTGACAGGATTTCCCGAGTTGCCCGGTGGATAGTGGCAGATCACAACCTTTCCCGGGCTGGGGGCATCTGTTTCAGAGGTGTCATCTGCATCATCTGAGCCAGTTTGTCCGGGTGGGGTAGCCCCACCTTCAGGTGGATTACCTTCTCCGGGCACCTCAACGGGGGTATTGCCTGGTACTTGACTGGGCGGGCCACTCTCAAAATCATCTTCCTTGGACTCCTTAAGCGCTTCGCCGGGAACGGCCGTTTCCGTTGGTTTTGGCGTTTCTGTGGCAGTTGCCGCCGGTTCAGGCGTGTGGGTTAGGGTGCTGGTGGGGCTGAGCGTGGGTTGTTCATCGAGGGGAACGACCTGCAGCGGTTGGCCTACAACGGCCGTTACCTGGTATCCCGGTTGAAC
This sequence comes from Promineifilaceae bacterium (SeqCode), assembly GCA_041748655.1. Classification (GTDB taxonomy): domain Bacteria; phylum Chloroflexota; class Anaerolineae; order Promineifilales; family Promineifilaceae; genus Leptofilum. The sequence goes on from JBGTCV010000010.1 coordinate 33,673, forward strand.
ATCAACCCACTGATCTGCCAGCGTTACCCGCACCACACCTTCCTCCACCATGACATAGCTGGCTTCGGCGCTTTGTACTTCCACCGTAAACACCGTGCCGCGTACAGACGCCGTGGAGGATGGCGTTTTGATCTCAAAGGTGTCCCCAGGTTTTAGCAGGCGCACTACCCGGTTCAGGGTTTTGCCCGTTACCAGGCCAAGCCGGACACGATAGTTCTCTTCACTGGTCACTAATTCGGAAACAGATAGCGTGGTGTCCTCAAACAGATCGACCGTACTGCCATCTTGCAGCCGCAGCTGGGCGGTGGCATTGGTTCCCAGGCGAATCGTGTCCCCTTCTGAAACGGTAACAGCATCTCCGGGGGAAACGGCCGTTTCTACCCTTCCCGAAAAAATGGTCCCGCTCGCCTGATTCACAACCACTTCGCCAGATGAAACAACCAGGGTGGCGCCCGTTTCGTCAGGCTGCGCTAAAACAAACGCGCCCAAAACAAAGACAAGCAAAGAGGCTACCCCGATAGCCCATATGCGTCTATTTAACATAAAAATGCTCCGTTTGGTTTCTGTGCTTCTGTTACGCACCGGTGTAGCGGGCTGCGCCAATCGCTTTTTCATTGGCATGCCCTGGCTGGCACAATCCATAAAATGCAGCAGCACGACCCGATTGATGCCAGAATACCCCACAATTTGGGCAATGTCTTGTGTAAAAAACGAATCGCTAGGCTGTTGGCACAGCGCCAATTTGGCCAACTGTGCTGGCTCAATGCCCAACATCTCTGCCAATTGTTCCCAGCTGGCATTTTCGCGTTTGGCCTGCGCATCAACCAGATAAGCAATGTAACGTTTATCTGCTGCGGCACCCTTGGCCAATTGAAGTAATGGTTGATTCGTCATAAATTCCTCGCTGCGCTTTTTCAGAGACAACTTTATGCTGCCTTGTCTACTTCTTAGTACCGAAGTCACTAGGAAAGTTCGACAAATTGGTTGGGAATAGCAATTTTTAGGGGTGGCCGAGGTGGGGAAATTAAATATTGTTGCGATTTACAAAGCGAGACAGCTTCTTTGTGAGGCGATCTTTGGCACGCTTTACTTCTCGTCGCTGCTCAGCCAGCGACAGCGATGTTAGCTGCATTATCTCAGCATAAGGCTCCGTCTCACGAACGCCATTGAGCATCAACAAAAAGAGCTGTCGGTCGGTGCTGTCTAATTCCGCCTCAAAGCGATGCAGCAGCGTCTGCTGTGCAGAATCGCTTCTGTCTCCCAGCCATTCCTCAAGTTGAAGTGGCTCCATGTCGGACCAGTTTTCAGAAATGAGTTGGGCCTGAACAGCTGGTTCATCAATGGAAATCAAGGGTCGCTTTCGGCGGTTGCTGCGGTCGATGGCGTTGAGCAAATCATGCCTGGCCGCCATGCGCAAATAAGCAAACAGGCTGAGCTTTTCAGGGTCGTATTTTTCTGGCGCTGCCTGGTAATTGAGCAAGCAGTCAATTACGGCCGTTTCATGCAAATGAAGTTCAACCTGATGGAACTCTGCGTGCAGAAAGGCAACAAGATGAGGCAAGGCCAACTCAGCAAGCTGCGCAAATGCTGTCGGGCTGTCTCGGTTCAATATTTGTTGATGCTTCTGGAGTTGCCAGTGGCGTGATGGCTCAGAAGCTGGCATGATGACCTCCTAAAGGTCCAGATAATGTGGGCAGTATAGCAGCAAAGCAATTTCTATGGGTTAAATTGCTTAAGGGAGCAATCGAAATTCCCGCAAATTTAACAATTGGGGTATTGAATTTGTATTGGACGAAGAACTGTTCTGTGGCAAAAGGGTTTATTTTCATGAGAAAAATTGGGGGATACTGTTTAAACGAGTACCACAAATGAATACCTTATCAGCCAGATTCTTGTACAGTGGGCAAGAATAGTCGCGCAGAGACGCTGAGGATTTCTCCGCCGCGCCTTTACGCCTCTGGGCAAGAAAATTGGTTCTGGCTTGTCCAGGTTAGGGGACATAAATCAGCGTGAATCTACGCCCCATTTCTTAGGAGATGGTGCGTTCGATGAAGGCAGCGAGGCTGGTGGGTTCGTGCCCCAGCAGGAAGCGCAGCGCCTGCGGATTGCCTGCCAGACCGCTTTCGGCGTAGTAGGCAAACATGCTAACGGCCGTTTTAACTGCTTCTTCCGCCATGCCATTGGCCTGGGCCTGAGCTTGCCAGGTTTTTAGGGGAATGGGGCGCACTTCGACGGGGCGCTGCAAAATTTGGCTGAAGGTGTCGGCAACGGCCGTTTGGCTCAAAGGCTCCGTACCAACCAGCTCATAGGTGGCGTAATTGTGCCCCGGTTGGGTGAGCAGCTGGGCTACCACGGCAGCCACATCCTGCAAATCGACCATGCTAAGGCAGGTTTCGGCCGGATAGGGCACCGGCAGGATACCTTTGTCTTTGATTGAGGGCAGGTAGGCCAGCAGATTTTGCATGTAGGCGGTGGGCTGCACCACAGTGTAAACCAGCCCAGAATCGAACAGGATATTTTCGACTTTGAGCTTGTTCCAATGGTGAGGCATCTCTCGAATTTGGGGGTGAAGGACGGAATGGTAGACCACGCGGCAGTTGCCGACGCTGCGAGCGGCGGCGATCATGAGTTGGCCAATGCGCACTTCCTGCGGGTGCATGTTGGGACCGATGTGGTAGATGGTGGAAACGGCCGTAGTTGCCAAACGCCACACGTCAGCATCCAGCAAATCACCCACCACCACTTCTGCTGCGCCGGCCTGCCGCACAGGCAAAATTTGCTCATCATCCTTCACAAAAGCGCGAGCTTTAGCCCCCCGCTGCTTTAAAGCAGCCAAGATGGCCAATCCCGTTTTGCCTGCTGCGCCCGTTACTAAAATCATGGTGATTCTCCAAAATAATTGTTATGGCAGAAACCGTTTCTCTCTCGTATTGTAGCCCATTCGCTAACAATCCGACATACGATTTTGGTGGATGTCTGCAAATTTCGCAGATGCAGCAGATTAGAATTAGGTGGGGATTGGTTGCCTGTTGTTATGCCAGCCAGCGGTGAACGGGGTGGGGAAATGGCCACGCAGCAGGCCATGCCAGGGCAGGAAGAGCAGCCAGGCGGTGAGTGGCGCGATAACGCTGCCCAGCTCGCCAATGGGAAGCTGAATGTAGAGCATCAGGATGGCGATGAACAGCCCTAACTGCCAGCGACGGTGCATCACCATCAGGCCCAGCAGCGGCAGCAGCAGCACGCCGTCGTAGGCGCGGGTATAGGGGGTGATGATGAGAACGGCCGTTATCCACCCAGCCCACCACGCCGGAGACGTCCCTTTTTGCAGCCACGCCCAGCGCCCCATCACCAAAACCACCAGCAGGCGCACCAACTGGGCCAGCCAACTGGGCCAACCCCACAGCGTCAGCTCCCGCTCCAGGGTCGATTTCCACAGCGGGGCGGTAATCTCCTGCACGGCCGCTGCCTTGCTGATGAGCCAGGGCGGGGTGATGACCAGCGTCAGCCCCAGCAGCAGCCCGCCCACAATTGTCAGGCCAATCAGCCGCCGGTCGCGCCGCCAGAGCAGCTCCAGCAGCAGCGGCGCGGCAAGAAAGATGCCCAACTGCGGCTTGATGCCAATCAGCAAAAACGCCAGCAGCAGCTTAATGGTTTCTCTTCCGTCGGGGAAAATAAAAGATTTCGCAGATTGATTAGATTTTTCTGCTTCGCTCTGTGGAACTCTGTGGCTTCTCTGCACAACTCTGTGTTCCTCTCCCCCAAATACCAGGTTCAATGCCCAAATTGTCCCCAGCAGCACCAGCGGCGTTACCTGGCCAAACAGCAGACTAATGAGAGACCAGGGGAGGAGGATGAGGAGCAACGGCCGTAATCCCCTAAACCCCCACGCCTGCATTTGCAGCAGCGCCGCCCCCGTCACGCCCACCAAAAACAGCACCCAGGCGGTGCGGGCAATCTCTTGCGGCAGCAGGCCAAAGGGCAGCAGGATAGGCAGCAGCCAGGCAGGGCTAAAAAAGTCGGGGGGGGCACCCTGGTCGGTTTCGATATAAACGGCCGTATACGGATTTTCGCCCGCCAGCGTGTAGCGAGCAGCGGGGTAAAATGTTTGGTCAAAGTCGCGCAGGCGTGGCATTTGTGGCGCAATCAGCACAATGGCAGCGCCAAGCACAACGATTGCCAACGCCAGCACCCCGCCAACCAGCCAGGGGGAACGGTTACGCATTCAAAACTTCCTTTGTTGAACTGCTGTACTGCTGCAGGGGCCTTTCGCATTTATAACCCTGGAAGAGTATACAAAAAGTGTACCACAAAGTGTCACCCGTCGTTCTAAGTCCAACTTTATCGTGGCCGAATCGATCGCCAGCCGAGGGGTTGTTCTATTTGTCCAAGCTTGCCCGCATGGGGGTAAAGCCAGCTCCCATTGCCTCGTGGCTAACGCCGATGGTGAGAAATGCGGCCGGGTCGGCTCTGGCCACCAACTGCTTTACCTGGCCAACCTGTGGTCGCGTTACGGTACACAACACCAGATACCGCTTTTGCCCGGTAAAACCACCCGTCACCTCCCAAAAGCTCACCCCGCGATGCAAATGAGCCAGCAGCTCAGCAACCACCGCCTGCGGGTTGTTGGTGATAATGGTGGCTGTACGGGCGCTGCTTGGGCCTTCCAGCGTGTAGTCAGAGGCAAGACCATTGAGAAACAGCATTAAAAAGGCGTAGAGGGCAATTTCCCAGCCAAAAACCAGCCCGGCAGCCAAAATAGTGAGGCCATCGGTGTAAAAATAGACCTGGCTCAAGGGCTGCCCCGTTTTATTTTGGATGATACGGCCGATTATGCCCGTTCCCCCCATTGTTCCCCCAGCCCGGTAAATGAGTCCGCCACCAATGCCACCCACAATGCCGCCATAGACGGTGTTGAGCAGCAAATCGTTGGTCAATGGATGTTGGGTCAGCCATTGGGGCATGTAAATGACAAAAACGTCGGTGGCAACCGAAAAAATGGTGGCAGCAACCAAAGTGCGCAGCAAAAAGCCCCAGCGCCCCAGGTAGAAAAAGCCCAGCACCAGCAGCGGCAAGTTGAGCAGCCAAAACAGCAGCCCCACCGGCCAGCCGATGAAATGATTGATAATAATGCTGATGCCAGAAACGCCACCGGCGGCAATATTGAAGGGTACCTGAAACATGGCGTAACCAAAAGCTGCCATGCATGATCCGACCACCATCACTAAATTGAGGCGGGTTTGATACCAGAATTTTTCCCAGGAAAACGGCCGTTTCGGCCATCGTCTACCTTTTTGCATATTCTTGAACTTTTTTATCATCGATTTATACCTTCTTCGTAGCTTCCCAGGTGCAAGGCACTGGCCGCAGGCGTTTCATTTGGTTGGAACCGTTTGGCCAGTGCCTCGCACCACTATTTATTTACCCGAAAAAAAGCACCATCTTCCTTTAATGTGAAAGATGGTGCTTTCTCTATGGTATTTTTTATGTAACTATCTCAGGTGCAAGGCACTGGCCGCAGGCGTTTCATTTGGTTGGAACCGTTTGGCCAGTGCCTCGCACCACTCAGGCTTGGTAGTTACTTTTTTATTGTAAATCGGCTGGAATGTAGGGAAATAAGTTTGTGCTTGAGTTAATCAGAAGCTCATCTCAAGCCTGGGCTTAATCGTCCCAGTCGTCATCATCGTCATCATAATCTAAGTCGTCGTCAAAATCATCGTCATTATCAGCGGAAAAATCTTCGTCAAACGGATCTTCAAAGGCCCAATCCAGCTTAATTGGGGACATGCTAACTACTTCCAACTCGTCGCCACACTCATCACAAATAACAAACTCACCCACCTGTACCTGATTCTGAAAACGAATACGAGCGCCACATCCTGGGCAAATGCCAATTTCTGTTTTTGATTGTGGGTTTATACTCATGATCTTTTACCTCCCAAATGGAAATATTTGTGGCCCTTCGGATAAGGGCAACCACTCATGAAAACACAAACTGTTTGTACGGTGGGCTAGAAACGGCCGTTTGCCTACCAACGATCTTTCTTGTTTCGCTGATTAGGACGGGGAGATTCAAACTCTTCAAAATCAATCTCCTCTTGCCACACCTCTTCCGCCAACCGCAATACAACAGGCGATTTGCGTACCACCTCAAGTTGAGCAGCACAGCGACGACACGTCATCATCTGACCAATATAAGGTACTTTTTTAAAGCGTAATTCTTCACCACAGTCGGGACATAATCCAATATTCTTGGATTGAGCCATGTTCATGAGTCTAGCTACCTCTTTCCTTAAGGGTTTAACATTCTTGAACCCAAATAACCAATCCAGATTCCAATATAGGCTGATGGTGTGTAAAAACAGGGGGAAATCGTGTGTCATTTGTGTGCCAAAATGCAAACGGCCGTGTCAAATGAGCCAGTTTTTACCGCCTTAAGCAGAAAAGCGGTAACCAATACCTGGATGATTGTGAATAAACTGGGTTTGGTGCGGCTCTGGCTCAATTTTGCGGCGCAGGCGGCGCACCAGGCCGCGCACCAGTTCCCGGTTACCTTCGCCATTGTAGCCCCATACGCGCTCGATGATGACGTCGATAGGAATGACCTGATCGGCATTGGCCATGAGCACATAGAGCAAGCGAAATTCTAGCGGTGTGAGCTGCTGTGGCGGCTGCCCAACCAGCGACACGGTTCGGGTGCTGGGGTCCAGGCTAAGATTGCTGGTTTGAATGGTAGAAAGAATAGAAACGGGCACGGTACCGGCTCGGCGTAAAAACATGGTAACATAGCGGGCTAAAATTCGGGGGGAGTACGGCCGTTCCAAAATCAAATCGACGCCTGCATCCAGCAGCTGGCACGTTTCATCTTCCGTGGTGGCATCGTGCAGCAGCAGCAGGGGTGCCTGAGACATGGTGCGAATGGCGATGACATCTTCGGCAACGGCCGTATGCCCCTTGGCCGAAAGCAAAATGAGATCAACCGGCTGTTTGAGCAGCGAAGAGATCACCATCTTCACCGTAGCCGTACGGGCAACTGCAAGCCCCGCATGGCGCAGTACGTAACTTAAAAACTCCCGTTCTTCACCGTTTTCGGAGATGACAATTGCTTGCATACAATCACCCGGTTCGTCGTTCGTTAAATTTTGCCATGCCTCATTAAATTGTCAATCGCCAAATTCCAGCCGCAGCAGCTGTGCCTCAGCCGGTACGGCATCCCCCGCTGCAAAAAAGATTTCTGCCACAACCCCAGCCGCAGCGGCACGGATGGTATGCTCCATCTTCATCGCCTCCAGCTTTAGCAGCGGCTCGCCCGCCGCAACTCGCTGCCCTTCTTGCACCAGCACTGCCAAGACAGAGCCGGGCATCGGGGCATGCAGCGAGCCAGCTGTGGCGGACACGGCCGTTTTCCGGGCCAATCGCGGCAGAGCAGCCACACAGACACCACCCGCCTCCGTCTGCACCCACCAGTCGTCCCCGTTTGGCACAATGATGAGCTTGTGGATACGACCGTTTACCCCCACCACCCAATCTGGCCCAGCCTGCGGCGCACAAACGACCACAAACTGTTCGTCATGAATCGTTATGTTAAATTGATTTGTCTGAAAGCGCACTGGCTCACACAGCAAAGTCACCGTCTCATCCCCCACCACAAACTGGCTGCGCAGCGGCCCGTTGGCATTGTTGCGCCAGTAGCCGCTGTTTTCTGGCAGCTGGGGCCAGGCGTAAAATTGGGCCACTGCCGCCCCAATCAGGGCCAGCGACACGTCCCCAACCGGCGGCTGCCAACCGGCCAATTTTTCTGCCAAAAAGTGGGTGCTAACCTGCCCCGCCACAAATTCTGGCTGCTGTACGATGGCTTGCAGGTAGGCCAGATTATGCGTAAAGCCCAGCAAAACGGCCGTTTGCAACGCCCGCCCCAGCCGCTGAACGGCCGTTGAACGGTCTGGCCCATGCGCCACAATCTTGGCCAGCATCGGATCGTAATAAACCGAAATGGTGTCGCCACTTTGGAGGCCATCATCCACCCGCACGCCAGTGCCGCCGGGGGCACGCCACAGCAGCGCCGGGCCAGTCACGGGCAAAAAGTCGTTGGCCGGATTTTCGGCATACAGCCGCGCCTCGATGGCGTGGCCAGACAGCAAAACGTCGCTTTGCGCCAGCGGCAGCGGTTCGCCAGCAGCCACCCCAATTTGCCAGGCTACCAAATCCAACCCGGTCACCATTTCGGTGACGGGATGCTCCACCTGAAGGCGCGTATTCATCTCCAGAAAGTAAAAATCGCCGCTGCTGCCGAGCAAAAATTCCACGGTTCCGGCATTGTCGTACTGCACGGCGCGGGCGGCGGCAACGGCCGTTTCTCCCATTTTCGCTCTCAGTTCTGGCGTCAGCGCCGGGGAGGGCGACTCTTCAATCACCTTCTGGTGCCGCCGCTGGATGGAACAGTCACGCTCGCCCAGATGGATGACACTCCCGTGCTGGTCGCCAAACACCTGAATTTCCACATGGCGCGGCTGCAACAGCGCTCGCTCCAGCAGCAGCTCGTCGGAGCCAAACGCCTGGGCTGCTTCGCGCCGGGCTGCCGCCAGCGCCTCTGGCAGGTGTGCCAGATCCGTGACCAACCGCATCCCTTTGCCGCCACCACCCGCCGCTGCTTTCACCAGCAGCGGCACGCCGATTTGGGCGGCCTCGGTTTGAAAACGGCCGTCGGATTGATCGGCACCACCGTACCCCGGCAGCACCGGCACGCCGACCGCCGCCACCAGCGCCTTGGCCGCTCGCTTGTTGCCCATCTGTTCAATGGCATCCGGGTTGGGGCCGATGAAGCTGAAGCCCGCTTCAGCGCAGGCGCGGGCAAAGCGGGCGTTTTCGGCCAGAAAGCCGTAGCCAGGATGAATGGCATCGACGCCGGTTTGGCGAGCTGCCTCTAAAATGGCGGTTTGGTTGAGGTAAGAGTCTGTAGCGGGAGGGGGGCCGAGGAGAACGGCCGTATCCGCCATTTGCACATGTTTCGCCGCCGCATCGGCCGACGAATAAACCGCTACGGTGCGAATGCCCAACCGTTGGCAGCTCCGCACAATGCGGCACGCAATTTCTCCCCGATTGGCAATCAAAATTGAGCGGATCACAAAAACCTTTGTGAAGCGAGTAATTAAGAAATTGGGTAATTGAGTAATTCGCCTGTTCAATTACTCAATTATTCAATTACAAATCTTTAGTTGTGTGCGGGAGCAATAAACGTATGCCCCACCATGCCATCATTCATGGAAAACAAACCGGTCTGCCAGATGCGGCGAATGGTTAAAAACGGGGCGACCGCGGCGTGTTCGTTGTCAGAAAGTTGACGCTGGGAGTAATACCCGGCAAAAAACGCCTCCGACAGATCGGCCGAGCTGTTGTGAATTAAATTTGTGTTGAACAAAAAGACAGCGATGTCATAAGCTCGCCAGCCGTGGCCACACCAATCAAAGTTAAAAAAGGTAGGCTGGTTATCATCCGTAAAAAAGACGCTGCTGCTGTGAAAATCACCGCCAATTGGCCCCCAACTGTCTGGCGTGTACTGTTCGTTGGCGATTAGATCCAAAATTTCGTCTTTAGCCTCTTCAGCCGAAATCATCAGGATTTCCAGGTCGTTAGCCCGGTCTTCATCCCAATACTGTTTGATGCGCTCAATCGGTTTATCTACCAGAAACTCCAGATTCAGCGGCTGACGCTCAAAGGTGCCTTTGTAATCATTAGACGCCAAATGAATCCGAGCCATATCACGCCCCAGCACAAAGAGATGCTCTTCATTCTGAATCGACATGGGGCGGCCTGGGGCCAGGCTAAACAGCGCATAGTAGCGCACCCCTTCTGGCGCATACAGGTGACTCAACAGCCCGCCATCGGCACGTGCAATGGGGTAGGAAACAGGCAGCCCCATTTCGCGCAAAAAGTTGAGCCAATCTACCTCGTATAAATAGTCAGATTCCTGGCGTTCCAGCCGATGGCCTCGCTGGTAAATGCGGACCACATACCGTTCACCGCTGCCCGTGGTAACCAAATAATGGTCATTGTCCTGGGTACGCAGCATTTTGCTGAACAGCTGGCAGCGCACCGGGCCTGCCAGAGCATACTCTGCTGCAATCAGCTCAGCCAACGCCTCGGGCGCTACAAACGACCGGACTACGCGAATTTGATTCATTTAGTTTCTCCCTTTATTTCAGTAATCAGTGTTCAGTAGGTCAGTATTCAGTAGGTCAGTGTTCAGTGGGCAGTAAACTGAATACTGTTTCACTGATTACTGAATACTATCTTGTCAGTATACCTTCATACTTGGCAATGACGCCGAGCATAATTTCGTCTGCGCCTGCGCCAATGGAGAGCAGGCGGGCGTCGCGGAAGTAGCGGGCCATCGGGTATTCTTCCACATACCCCATGCCGCCGTGGAACTGGAGACAGGTGTCGGCTACTTCGCGGGCGAGTCTACCCGCTTTAAGCTTGGCCATCGACACTTCTTTGGTCACATCGTCGCCTGCTACCAGGACCCGCGTACAATGGTACGCTAATTGGCGCAAAGCTTCCACTTCTGTGAGCAGTTCGCAAATTTTAAACTGAATCCATTGGTTGGCAATGAGCGGTTTGCCAAAGGTGTGGCGCTGGCGGCAGTAGTCGATGGTGAGGCGCAGGATGCGCTCCATGCCAGAGACGCCCATCACCACGCCCGCCAGGCGTTCTTTTTGGAACTGCTTCATTTGCAGCAAAAAGCCCATGCCTTCGGGGCCAATGCGGTGGCTTTGGGGGACGCGCAGGTTGTCGAAGGACAAAATGGCGGTGTCGCTGCTGTGGTTGCCCAGCTTTTCCAGCTTGCGGCTGACGCTGAAGCCGGGCACGTCGGTGGGCACGATGATGAGCGACATGCCCTTGAAACCGCGCTCGTCGCTGGTGCGGGCCAGCAGGGTGAGGTAGTCGGACTGGGTGCCGCTGGTGATCCACATTTTGCTGCCGTTGATGAGGTAGTCGTCGCCGTCGGCCACGGCGCGAGTTTGGATGGCGGCGACGTCGGACCCGGCGTCTGGTTCACTGACGGCGATGGAGAAAACGGCCGTTCCCATCACCGCCGGTTTCAAAAACATTTCCTTCTGCCAGGGGGTACCAAACTCGGCCAGGGCCGGGGTGGCCATGTCGGTTTGCACGGCAATGGCCATCGGCACACCGGCGCAGTTGGCCTTGCCAATCTCCTCCAGCATCACCACCTGGTACCAGTAATCCAGCCCCATCCCGCCGACCTCCTCGGGGTAGGTGATGCCCAGCAGGCCCAAGTCGCCCATCTTTTTGAAGAGATCGTGGGCGGGGAAGGTACGTTCTTCTTCCCATTTTTCCACGTGGGGGTTGATTTCGTTTTCGACAAGCCGCCGCACGGTTTGCCTCAACATCTCGTGCTCATCGTTAAAATAAATTGACACGGGTCTGCTCCTGTTTTGTAATTGATCGAAAACCTGGGCATGAATGCCCAGGCTATACCAGCCAAACCATTACTGGATTATTCTGTTAAAAATTACCCAATTACTCAATTACCTGTTTACTTTACGCCAAGTCGCTTAAACGCCTGAATGGTAGCCTGCCAGCCCGCCTCATTTTCGCCTGGGGCGAACGGCAAGTAGTAGCTGACGCGGTCTAGCAGCGTGCCGTATTTGTTGTGGATAATCTGCGGCAGTTCTGCCCAGGTGCCACGAACAGCCATCACATCCAAAATATTGTCGTTGATGAGGGTTGGCATACCGGCCCACTGATTGCTGCGGGCCAGTTGGCTGAGCTGCACGGCCGTTTCCTCCCAGCCATGCAGTTCTGCCAACACCCGGTACGCCGGGGTGCTCAGGTAAAACGAGATTTGCTGCTTGACGTGGGCTTCGGCCCATTTTTCGTAGGCTGGGTTGTCGGTGGGGATGGCAAAGACGGCCGTATTCAGCGAAATATCGGCGCGGGAACGGCCGTTTTTCTGCAACCCGGCCTCGATGTGGGGCAGTGCGAACTCTTCCAGGTATTTAACCGAGTGCAGCGCGTGAATGTGCACCCCTTCGCACAGCTCGCCCGCCAGCCTCAGCATCCCCTGGTTGACGGCGGCAATGTAGATGGGAATGTGGGGCTGGTCGATCGGGCCGGGATTAAAAAACGGGGTCATCAGCTGGAGCTTAAAATATTCCCCCACAAAATCGAGCGGCGTGCCGTTTTGCCAGCAGTCCCAAAAGGCGCGGGTGGCTAAAATCGTTTCGCGCATCTGCTTGAGCGGCTTGTCCCACTGCGCCCCCAAGCGCAGCCGGTTGTGGGCCTTCACCTGCGTACCAAGGCCGAGTATGAAACGGCCGTTGCTAAACTTTGCCAAATCCCAGGCCATCTGCGCCAGAATGGCCGGCGTGCGGGGGAAAGCGGCGGCAATGGCCGTGCCCAGCTGCAAATTTTGTGTGTGTTCGGCGCTGAGCAGCAGGGGGAAAAAGGGATCATGGTTAGTTTCGGCCGTCCACAGCCCATCGAAGCCGAAGGATTCGGCCGTTTGAGCCAGCTGGGCCATATTGTTCAAATCATGGAAAAGCAGGGTGACATCAAATTTCATGCGGTCCTCGGTGGGGCAGTTGATCGTCTAGCCACAGAGGGCACAGAGACAAAAGAGGGAATGATGTGAGGGATGATGTACTCTGCGGCAAAGTCTTCAACGTGAAAGCCAAACAGGGCGGTTGGTAAAGATGGCTCCATTATAATGCAAGCGGATGGGGGATGCATTACGGCCGAAGGCTTGCCGGAAACCGGCTTTTGGGCCATCGCGCCTGATTTGGTGGCTGAAGTGGTTTCTCCCAATGACCGCATGACCGAAATTCAGGACAAGGTCACCGATTACCTGGCGGCTGGCGTGCGGCTGGTCTGGGTGGTTGACCCCAAAATCGAGACGGTGACGGTTTATCAATCGCTTAAACAGGTGAAAGTGCTTGTCGCTGAGGATGTTCTGGAGGGCGAGGGCGTTTTGCCAGGATTTAAACTTGCTCTGAAAAAGCTTTTCAGTTAGTTTCCCCTGAGCCAGTCAGAAAATCACGCTTCCCTCAAAGTCTAACCATCAATCACTTTAACCAGCGGCCACTTCTGCCGGATTTGTTTGTCTTGCAGGCGCTTGTGGAATTGTTCCTGTGTGACCCGCGCCGGGTTGCGGCGCAAAATCATCTGGAACAAATCAGCCAGGCCAAAGGGGGCCACGATGTGCAAGGAATCATCAGGCAGCAGGTGTACGGCCGTACACGTTGCCGTCTCGGGCCAGGTGGCAATGGCTTCGGCTGACGAGTGCAGCGGCGGCACCTCCCGGCCAAATTCGGCGCTAAACCAGCGGTGAACGGCCGCCTGGTTCGTCGCTTCCCATTCAACCGTAGGCAAGAGGGCAGCCAGTTGGGCGGTGACGGCCGTATCCCCCTCCGGTGACAAATCGGTGGGATCGAAAAAGGCCACGTCGATGTCGCGCGGCAGGTGGGGCTCGGTGCAGCCGTGCAGATGATCCCACACCAGGTTGCGAATCAGTCCCGCCCCCACCAGCCAATCCGGCGGATTGCAGCGGCGCACCGTGTGCAAAATCGTCATCACCCGCTCGCTTTGGTAGATCAACTGCCGCAGTTCTGCTTCATAATGTGCTTCATTCATCCATGCATTGTACCGTGGAGTCGCCAACCTGTCGTCAGACGGCCGTAGGGCCGCCCTGTCGCTGCCCTTTAATCTGCATCCAAAATTGTTAAATCTGAACTAACCAGCACCGGTTCGCCCCCCAACCCCCCCGTTTCGTTTTGCTGCACGGTGGCGCGAATTTGACGGCCGTTTTTGATTTCCAGCGGGGGCACGGCCGTTCCGTCTTCATACCGGATTTGGGGCACCGGCTGGGCTAAAATCTGGTAGTTTTGCCCATTCTCGGCGGCGATTTTAATGAGGGGAGCGTTTTGAGGGATGAGGTTTACGGCCGTAATCCGCCCCAGCACCACAAATTCACCCGCCGGAACCACCACTGGGTTCAGCTCCAGGCCAGTGGCTTCATCAATCATGGGTGTGACGGGAACGGCCGTTGGCGCCCTGGCCGCACCGCCGGATGTGCAGGCAGTTGCCAAAAGCAAACTTAAAACCAGGAGGAAAAACAAGATTGATTTGAATCCTCTTTTCATGATATGCTGTCCTTTAATTTTTGCTGGTTTGAAACGGCCGTTTCCGCAAACCTATCACCACTTCTAAAAAATGAAAAATCTTCTCAAAAAAGCACTTCTCTGGTCCCCTATTCTTCTCATTAGCAGCATCTTTGGCCTGGAACTCTACACCCACAATTGCAACTGCACTGTCCCAGTCGCAACCAGTATCGAAGAGCTAAATTTCACTATTCCCATCTGCGAACAAGATATAGGCACATATCCCTTCTCTTACGATTCTGAACAAAGGCAACTGATTGACGAAATCATGGCAAAACGAAATGCTGGGGAACAGGTCAACAAAGAAGAGTATCGTTCTGCCATGGATTCACTGGTTTACGAGGCGCCACCAGAGCTTCTCGGCAATGTCAATGGCGTGGTGTGCCGTGGTGGCGTCGCTTTTGTCAGAGATTCTCTGCCTGAACAGGCTAGAAGATTTGTAGCCCGGCATGAACTTGAACACCTTTTTCAAACCAGTCGTGAAAATCAAGAAATATTGGCCAATCTTGCGGCTGGCAAAGAATATCCGCTCGGCCTGATTTCCACGGTTGTTTCATCCCTTGTTGAGGCCAAGAGCAAGCTCCCCTGGTGCTGCTTTCTGAAGAGCAGCTGGTTTGCCTTCAAGCTCTATTTCCTAGGGATCGATGGTGCCTGATCGAAATTCAAGATTGCCATCCTGACCCACAAATTACATCCGAAAAACGCCGTAATGCGGCTGCCCCGGCGTAATGAAATCAACATTGTGCGCCACCGACAGCCCCACGCTCAGCGCCCGGCGCGTGTCGCGTGGGTCCAAAATGCCGTCGTCCCACAGCCGCGCCGTGGCATAGTACGGATCAGATTCCTGGTCGAACTTTTGCCGGGTCATCATCTGCATCGCCTGGATGGTGGTGGCGTCTGGCTCCACGCCGCGCCGTTTGGCCGCCGCTTCCTGCACAATGCCCAGCACCCCCGCCGCCTGCTCACCCCCCATCACCGCCACCCGGCTGTTGGGCCAGCTCCACAAAAAGCGCGGATCATAGGAACGGCCGCACATCGCATAATTGCCCGCCCCGTACGAGCCACCCACAATCACCGAAAACTGCGGCACGCTGCTGGTGGCCACCGCGTTAATCATCTGGCTGCCGTGCTTGATGATGCCGCCCCGCTCGTACTGCGTCCCCACCATAAAACCGGTGATGTTTTGCAGATAGATCAGCGGCGTGCGGCTCTGGTTGCACAGCTGGATAAACTGCGCCGCCTTGTTGGCACATTCGGAAAAGAGAATGCCATTGTTTCCCAAAATACCCACTGGCCAGCCGTTAAGACAGGCGTGCCCCGTTACCAGCGTCGGCCCATATTCCGGCTTGAACTCGAAAAATTCGGAGCCATCCACCAGTCGGGCAATCACTTCGCGAATGTCGAACGGAATGCGCGGATCGGCAGGAATGACGCCCAGCAGCTCATCGGGGTCGTGGGCAGGCTCGCGGGGTGACTGGCGGCGCTGGAGGCAAACGGCCGGTTTTTGCCGGTTGAGCTGACGAGCAATCAAACGGCCGATTCGCAACGCATCCGCATCATCCTCCGCCAGATAATCACTCAGCCCCGACACCTGGGCGTGCATCTCCGCGCCGCCCAGCGTCTCGTCATCCACGGTTTCACCAATGGCCATCTTCACCAGCGGCGGGCCACCCAGGTAGGCGGTGGCTTGCCCGCGCACAAAAACCGTGTAGTCGCTCATCCCCGGCACGTACGCCCCACCCGCCGTGGAGGAGCCAAAGACCAGCGCCACCTGCGCAATCCCGGCCGCCGACAGCCGCGCCTGGTTGGTAAAAGTGCGCCCGCCCAGAATAAAAATCTCGTCCTGGTAGAGCAAATTGGCCCCGGCCGACTCCACGCAGGCAATGCAGGGCAGCCGATTTTCCGCAGCGATGGCCTGGGCGCGCAGCGTCTTTTGCAGCGACATCGGGTAGACTGCGCCCCCCTTGGCCGTGGCGTCGTTGACCGAGATCAGACATTCCACCCGGCTCACCACGCCAATCCCCACAATTTGCAGGGCGGCGGGCGCTTCGTCGTGGTACAGGCCCCAGGCGGCCAGAGGCGAAAGCTCCAAAAAGGGCGTGCCGGGGTCCAGCAGCAGCTCCAGCCGCTCGCGGGGCAGCAGCTTGCCCTGCTGGCGAAACTTTTGCGCGCCGCGCTCGCCGCCGCCAGCCCGCACCTGCGCCTGCCGCGTTTCCAGCGTCTGCACCAGCGCCAGCATGGCGGCGCGATTGGTTTTGTATTCTTCGCTGCGGATATTGAGAGATGATTTTAGTCTGTCCATGGTTGTTTATTGGAACACAAGTTACGCAGAGATGGCACAGAGATTCATAGAGAAAAGTCTCTGTGCAGCTCTGTGGCTTCTCCGTGCCCCTCTGTGTTCCTGCTTTTCATTCGCTCTGGAATGAATCCCACGTACCTGGGGATGAATCCCCAAGCTAAAACGATTACCGTTCACCGATTACCGTTCACCACGCGCAAGCTCAACCCGCCGTCGGACGAATCTTTGCCCATGACGTGCTGCTGATGCCGTTGGTGGTCTTCTTCCGAAAACTGCTCCGGCTGGGGGAAGGGGGCAAAGCGGCCCAGCAAAACGGCATCGATGAGGTATGAAACCAGGGCCACGTCGTATGCATCGGACAGGGTGCGGTATTGGCGGGGGTCTTGATTAACCCAAAGAAGGTTGGCAGTGTAGCCATCACCATCGGGCGTGATTTGCAGCTGGAAGATGCAGCTACCGCTGGTGCTGCGGTGGCAGTAGAGCCATTCATCTTCCAGGTAGATGAACCATTTGTCGGCGGGGGATTGGGGCACAAGCCCCTGGCTAATGGTAACGTATTCCTCGCGGGTGTAACGGCCGTCTAGCAGCAGCTCTTTACGAGTGTTGGGCATCGGTTTGTTGGGCCAGGAAACGGCCGTAGCGCGTTGTTTGCTCATCAAATCCCCTATTGATGGACAGCCGAATCAAACGTTTCAGCAGCCCACTGGTTGATGCTTTTACCACTCACTTCTGCCGCAGCCGCCACGGCTGCATGAATTTCTGGGGGGATTCGCAGCATCAAACGACCTGAATATGGTTTTTGTGGCGCTCGGTTTAGCTTTTCGCACGTTTCCAGATAATCATCGACCGCTTCCTCAAAAGCTGCACGAAGCTCTTGAACCGTTTCCCCATGAAAACCCACCACATCTTTTATTGCCGCAATATGCCCAATGAAGCATTCATCCTCATCGCTGTACTCAATTTTTGCGGCGTATCTTTTATAAGTCATTGTATTCATGGCTTTATCCCTGCTTGCTCCAAAAACCGACGCGCATCGCGTACTTGATACGGTTTTGCCTCTTTTTGCGGGTGGGGGCGATGAAAAGTGCCAACCTCGTCATTCAATTCAAACCTCACACGCGAGCCACGTCCTTCCACAACAACTGCACCAAGCGCAATGAACAAAGCTTCAATCCTTTTCCATTCCAATGTCTTGGAAACTGGATTTTCAAAAATAGTTTCAAGCGTCTTTTGGTGCTTTTTATTCACGGGGAAATGATAGCGCAATCTGCTATCACAATCAAGTGATTCAGATGGCTAGTTTGAAGGACTGGCGTGTCTCGGCAATGCTTGCCACTTCGCCGCCGACTAGCCGCACCAGCTCGGCCGCTTTGGCCACCAGCTCACCGTTGGACTGCGCCAGCTCGCCATTTGGCAGGTAGAGATTGTCCTCCAGCCCCACCCGCACGTTGCCGCCCATAGAAACGGCCGCTGCCGCCAGCCGCCACTGTTTCTGCCCAATACTAATCACCTGCCAGTGTGAATTCGCCGGAAGCTGGTCCACCTGCTGCACCAGATTTTTGGTGCTGGCCGGGATGCCGCCCAGCACCCCCATGATCAGGCTGAACTGGTACGGCGGCTGCAAAATCCCCAAATCGATCAGCGGCTCGGCGTTGTTGATGTGACCGGCGTCGAAACATTCCATCTCGGGCCGCGTGCCCGCCTCATTCATCGCTTCCAGAAAAAATTGGATGTCCTTAAACGGATTGGCAAAAACGTGATCGTGGTAGAAGGTTTTTTGCTGGCGGGAGTAGATGGCGTAGTTCATCGAGCCCATGTTGAGCGCGGCCATGTCGGGCCGCAGGGCGCGGATGTGGTGAATGCGTGTCTCCCGGTCTATGCCGATGGCCCCGGTGGAGTAGTTGATGATGACATCGGGGCAGCGCTGGCGCACCTCGGCGTCAATTTGGGCATAAGTTTCTACATCGAAGGCGGGACGGCCGTCTGGCTGACGGGCATGAATATGGACAATGCTGGCTCCCGCTTCCACGCTGCGCCGGGCCTCCTCGGCAATCTCAACGGGCGTATAGGGAATGGCGGGGGACTGGGCTCTGGTGGTGAGGACGCCGGTGAGAGCAGCCGTAATGATTGTTTTCATGGGACAAATTTATGAAGCAACTGGTAGTAACTCAACACCATCTTTTCTAACTTCCTGAAACAGGCCTGTTTTAATTCGCGCCTGTTCTTCAAAATAAGCTTTACTCCACACACGCGTTGAGAGGTAGGTAGAATAATCAATGCTAACATCCGCAGCAATATCACGGACATGATCACGTAAACTTAAGCTAACATCCGGCAACACCAACAGTAAATCAATATCCGATTCGGCATCATAATCCCCCCGCGCTTTTGAGCCAAACAGGATCACAGATAGTGGAAAAATGTTTTCATCTGCCAGACGGGAAATGAAATCGGCCGTTGCTTTATGCTCTTTGTCAGATAAATGACGCAGTTGTTTTTTTCTCTGACTCATATCTTCTCGCCACTTTTTCTCAAGTCGGCCTCAATTCGTTCAACAAACTCTTGAGCATCTTGCAATCTTTTTCTGGCAAGTTCAGCATCCACAATAAAATGAACATCATAATCTGTGTCATTTTTTGACTCAAATGCACGGATCAACATACGAGAAAATTTGGCTTCAATCAAGCCTGGTTTGACAAAGTGTTCACCAAATGCGGAAACGATACCTGCATGCTTACTACGTTCTACACCGACACTTTTTAACAAAGCAGATGCTGCATAGAACATCGCGTAATAAGAGCGGGAGATAGCAACCGTAAAAAGATCATTTTGAATGTTGAACTCCACAGCCTTCAAATCATCTTTGGCGCGATTTAGGTAAAGTTGAATATCTTCGCTAGACACAAAAATGCTCCATTTTTGAATGGAGCCTATTGTACCATATTGATTTATCAGGTTTGAACGTTTGGAGAAAAAGGGCGAGGCAGATGGTGGGCATGATCGTTTTGTGTTGCCAAATCGATTCCCATCTGCCTCGCCCCTACCGTTTACCGATCACGCCTGCCAATCGCGGGCATCGACCATGCCGGGGGCATCGTCGGCCAGGGTGCCGGGGGGGATAAATTCGACGGCATCGACGCGAACGCGGCACAGGCCCTGCACGGCCGTTTTCACCTGTTCGGATACGGCCGTTTCATCCACCCCCTCAGCCTCTACCCGCACCACAAAATGATCCTTGTGCTCGGGGCGGGAAACCACGCCCTGCACCTTTTGCACGCCGGGAATCTGCCCGGTGGCAAAGCGCAGCTGGTTGGGATGAACAAACATACCTCGCACTTTAGCCGCCTCACCGGAACGCCCCACTAAAATCAAGCCGCGCTCCGTCTGGCGGCTTTGTCCAGGGTTCGGATCCATGTTCATTGCCATGTCGCCCATGCCGATGCGAATGAGTGGATAGGCGCGGCTAAAGTTGGTAGCCACAACTTCCCCCGTTTCGCCAGGACCAACCGGCAGGCCGGTATCGGTATCCACCACCTCCACAATCGGTTCCGACAGGAGGGTCATCACCATGCCTTCGCCCGTGTTGAGCGCCAGCAGGCCAAAATCGGCCGTGGCGTAGGCATTGCCCACGGCCAGGCCATACTGCTCCACAAACGTCTGGCGTAAGGTTGGCGGGAGGGGTTCAGCAGAGAAGACGGCCGTTTTTAACCCAAAATCACTCTTGAAATTCAGTCCGCTCGCTTCCGCCTTCTGGATCAGGCTCATCAAAAAGCTGGGCGTGCCGCTGTAGCCCGTCACCTTCAAATCCTGCATCATTTTTAGCTGCAATTCGGCGCTGCCGGTGCCGCCCGGCACCACAGTGCAGCCCAGCCGCACAAACGCATTGTCGAACAAAAAGCCCGCTGGCACCAAATGATAGGTGAAGCTGTTCAGCACCACATCGCCCGGCTTAAAACCAGTGGTTTTTAGCGCACCTACCGTCACGTCCCAGGAACCTTCGTCGGGTTCCGGCGCAGGTTCGTAAATGGGGCCGGGCGAAAAGAAGATATGGGTCACTTTTTCCGGCGGAATGCCCAACATACCCCCAAACGGCGGGTTGGCCTGCTGCAAAGCGACAATTTTATCTTTGGACAGCACCGGAATCTTGGGCAGATCGGCCACGCCTTGAATATCATCCGGCGTAATGCCCGCCGCCTCAAACCGCTCCCGAACGGCCGTTGCGTTTTCATAGGCCGCCTTGACTGCTTCACGTAATTGCTGATCTAACTTACTCATCATTTTTCCCGTCGAAGACCTGGGCATGAATGCCCAGGCTATAAATGGTGGTCGGTAATCCGTAATCGGTAATCGGAAAACCGTTCACCGTTCACCGATTACCGTTCACCGACCACCGATCACCCAATCCACCGCTTGCGCCGCTTGTAATGCTTCACATCCCGGTAGCTTTTGCGCTCGCCAATCTGGGTCAGCCCCAGATAAAACTCTTTGATATCCGCATTTTGGGCCAGCTGATTGGCTTCCCCATCCAGCACAATGCGGCCAGTTTCCATGACATAGGCGTATTCGGCCGTTTTCAAGGCCACATTGGCATTCTGTTCCACCACCAAAATAGAAACGCCCGCCTCTTTATTAATTCGATGAATAATTTCAAAAATATTTTGCACCAAAAGGGGAGCCAAACCTAAAGAAGGTTCATCCAGCAGCATCAGGCGGGGCTTGGCCATGAGGGCACGCCCAATGGCCACCATCTGCTGCTCGCCACCGGAAAGGTAGCCAGCCGTGCGGTTGCGCAGAGGCTTGAGCGCCGGGAAATAATCATACACCTGCTCCAGCAGCCGCCTGGTGTCTGCCTGGCTGGGATTCACCAACGCGCCCACGCGCAAATTTTCCTCGGTGGTGAGATGTTGGAAAAGGCGGCGGCCTTCCAGCACCTGAACAATGCCCCGGCGGGTAATCTCTTCAGCAGGCAGCTTATCGAGCCGTTCACCTTCAAACTCAATGCTGCCTCGCGTAACAGCACCCGCCTCGCGCAGGAGCAGGCCAGAAACAGCCTTGAGCGTGGTGGTTTTGCCTGCACCATTGGCTCCCAGCAAGGAAACAATTTGCCCCTGGTTCACTTCCAGCGAAACGCCGCGCAGCACCAAAATGACATCACTATAAACGACTTCGATATTGTTGATTTTTAACATAGCAACTCAGGGCCACAGAGGACACAGAGAAATTTATTGTAATAGTTTTCACCCTCACCCCAACCCTCTCCCAAAGGGAGAGGGAGCTGTCCCCTCCCCCGTTTAGGGGGAGGGGTAGGGAGGGGGTGTGCCCTCTGTGGCTAAAACAGATTAATTGTTAGAGAAGTTGTCTGCCGGGCGCAGATCGGGCGTTTCGGTCCAATCTTGCAGCACGGCAAATTGGCCACCCTGCACCTGGCGAATCTGCGCCACGTGCGGTGAACGGCTGTCATCAGAGAAGTCAACGCGCATAACGCCATCGAGTACGTCAATCGCGCCAAGTTCAACGAGTGCAGCATGGACATCGGCTCCGGTCAGAGCATCGAAGCCAACATTGTCGATAGCCAGCTCGATGGCACGTACTGCCAGGTCTACACCGGCGAAGGTGAGCAGATAGCCGACGCCACGTTCACCGGGCTGCCGGTTGTTGGCGGCAAATTCTTCAGCGGCATACTGGACGCCCGAATTGTCTTCATCGTTCCAGAAAAGGTAGGGGAAGGGTGTAATCATCCCTTCTACCAGGGCTGGGTCACTAACGAAGGCGTAGATAGCAATGTCCATGGCCCAGTTGTTGCCACCAAAGAGGAACTGGTCGCGCAGCCCCAGGGCGCCCATTCCGTTGAGGATGGAGGCTGGGCCAAAGGCGAGGGAGTTGGTGTAGATGACGTTAGCGCCCGCAGCCTGTGCATTGAGGATGGCGGTGGTAGCATCGGCCGTGGGTGTTGGATCAACCAATTCGTTAGCCACAATTTCGATCCCCAGCTCTTCAGCATAAGCCAGGGCTTCATCGGTGTAAGCGCCTTGTCCATAGGCAGTCGGCCAGCTAACGTAGGCGATTTTGATCTCATCGCCTGCGCCTTCGGGCTTTACGTCATCCCAGTTGGCGCTGATGTAATCCATAAACAGGGCAAACTGGTCTGGGTAGATGGGGGCGTAGCCGAAGGTGTAGCCAGATTCGGGGCCGTAAAAGGCCACGGAGCTAAGACCAGCGGCCAGGTTGGGGATCTGATCTTCCACAAAGCGGCTGGCGAGCGCTTCGCCATCACCAGAGCCGTAGGTGAACATAACGAGGACGTTGTCATCTTCACTGGTGTAGCGGTCATAGGTGGCCACTGCTTCATCGACGCTGGATTGGGTGTCGGTGAAGCGGAGTTCGATTTGGGCACCACGAATGCCACCGCTGGCGTTTACGGCCGCAACAGCGTCGTTAAAGCCATTGATCAGCGGCCCGGTAATACCGGCCAGCGGGCCAGAAAGGTCACCAAAGTGGTAGAAGGTGATGGTTTCGCCTTCGAGATTGTCGGTGCGCATCTCTTCTGCTGGTTCTTCAACAGCTTCGACTATTTCGGTGGCAGCAGCTTCAACGGTGGGGGCGATCTCTTCAACGGCCGCTTCAACGGTGGGGGCAATTTCTTCAGCGGCCGCTTGCAGAGTTGGGGCAACTTCGTCGATGGCGTCTGTCACAGCATCCTGCACCTCGGCCGGGGTACCACAGGCAACCAGAAACAGGGTACCTAGCAGGAAAAACAGCAATGTAAATACGGGTATTTTCTTCATGTTTACTCTCTCCTTTTCTTAGATAAATAAGGTTTTTTTAACTTATCGTAATTGTTTTGTTTTAACTCACCTCCTTAAAAAAGTAGGGGTCTTCAGAATTTCGTAGGGTTTCACGGGCTGCCAACCCCATGAATTCCCAAAGAGCCAAAAGTTTTTAACGCAAAAGTGCCAGGATATCGTGAAATAGCGGTTGGTTTCTCGATGATGTTTAGCGGGCAAACGGCCGTAACCGCCACGCCGCCTTCATGAGCCGCCAACGATACGCCAGGCCACGGGGTTCAAAAATAAGAAATATCGTTAATGCCAGGCCGAAGATTAACGGCCGTAACGCCGCACCAATCCCCCCCGCATTTGCAGGGAACATATTGATGATGGGTGGGGTAAGAATCGTGGCCAGCTCTTCCAGCAAAATGATGAGCGTGGAGCCAAAGATGGGGCCAACGCTGGTGCCCAGCCCGCCCACAATCAACATGCCCAGCATGATGATGGAATCGTTCAGGCCAATTGTCTCGGAGTTGAGGTGGCGCAGGTTGTGAGCCAGCAGCGACCCGGCTATGCCAGCGTAGACAGAGGCGATGAAGAAAGCGCGTAATTTGTACGCAAACAGGTTGATCCCTAGCAGTTCCGCCGCCAGATCGTTGTCGCGAATGGAGATGAAGGCGCGGCCCAGGCGGCTGCGGGAAATATTGTGAGCGGCAATGGTACTGATGATAAGTACAACCAGGGTAATATAGATAAATTGATTCGGGGTGGCAAAGCGGTAGGTGCAAACGGCCGTTGCCGTATTAAACGTCGTGCCCAAAAAACAGGTGTTGCTAATCACCGGCAGGTTAATGACAGGCACCGGCACATTGATGCCCTGCGCCCCGTTCAGCACATCCCTCCAGAGATTGCGGGTAAACCAGGGAATAATAAATTGGGCGCTCAGGGTAGCCATTACCAGATAAAACCCTTTCACCCGCAGCGAGGGCAGGCCAAACAGCAGGCCGACCAGCCCGGCACCCAGGCCCGCCATCGGCAAGGCAAAAAAGAAGCTCCAGCCCCAAACCCCTACCAGCAAGGCAGAAATATAGCCACCAACCGTCATGAATGCGGCTTGCCCCAGGGAAATTTGGCCTGTGTAGCCCGTTAAAATATTTAGCCCCTGCACCGCAATAATAAAAATGCAGATACGGTTCACCAACGAAACAAATGAAGCTGAAGCAATGGTGGGCAAAGCGAACAAGGCGGCTAAAAACAGCAGCAGCAGCACATATTGCCACCGCTTGCGTATAACCGCCATATCTTGTTCATAAGAGCGGTCAAAATCACCCGCTGGTCGTAAAACAGACATTTGGTTCTCCTAAATCCGCTCAATCCGTTTTTGGCCAAACAGGCCATCTGGGCGGAAGGCGAGTACGATGAGCAAAATGACGTAAGGTACAATGGCGGCGGAGTTGCGCACGGCCTGGGCGACGTCTGGCCCCAAAATGAACTCATTGGTGGGCAAGGCGACAAGCCCTTGCGCCAGACCGACAATCAGTCCACCGACGACTGCGCCGGGGATAGATTCCAGCCCGCCCAGCAGCACGGCGGGGAACGCGGCCAATACCACAATGGAGAGACTCAAATCCAGGCCGCTGGCGGTGGCGATGAGGATACCACCCACGGCGGCGATGATGCCCGCAATGGCCCAGGAGATGCCAAAGACCCGATTGATGCGAATGCCCACGCTTTGCGCCGTTTCATGGTCTTCGGCGGTGGCCCGCATGGCCAGGCCGATGGTGGTATATTGGAAGAAAAGCCAGAGCAGAACGACACAGACCATCGCCACCACAAAGGACCAGACCAGATTTTGCCGGAGGACGACAATCATGGGATTGTCGTTGTAGGTGAGGGGCAGGGTGAGCCGGTAAGGGTTGGTGACGTCGAAAATGACGGGGAAGTTGCGCTGTACGGTGCCAAATATCAGGATGGTTAACCCTTGCAAGAACTGCGCCAGGGCCAGGGTCATGAGGATGATGGAGAGCAGCGGTTGGCCAGTCAGCGGGCGCAGCGCCAGCCGCTCAATAAGCAGACCTAACAACACAGATACAAGCAGGGCGCAAAGAATGGCCAGCCAGAGCGGCAGATTCAGGCCATCTTCATACCAAAACCACCAGGTGGCCATTGTGCCGATGAGCAGCATTTGCCCCTGGGCAAAGTTGAACACTTCGGACGATTTGAAGATAAGGACAATGCCCAGCGCAATGAGGGCAATCGGCCCGCCGTTCAAAAGTCCTGTAATTGCAAATTGGGGAAGTAGCTGCCAATTCATAAGCGTATCCTGCGAGTTGCGTTTTTGGCCACAGAGGGCATAGAGGGTTTTGAGATTGAATCCTATTCTCTTATCTCTCTTTTTCCTCTGTGGCTAAGTTTTTTAGTAAAGAGTGGCGACTTTTACGGCCGTTTCCACCATACCTGTACTGCCATCCTGATACTGTACCGTCGCCCGCACCTCGATGCGCTCCGCGCCGTTGTACATACCCTGGATGATGTCATCGTATTTACTGTAGAGCACGCTGCGCTTTAGCTTGCGGGAACGGGTCATCTCTTCTTCATCGGCGTCGAACTCTTTATGCATCAGAACAAAGCGGCGAATACGGCCGTTTGGCGGCAAACTTTCATTCACTTCCGCCACCGCTTGCTGAACCAGATCATACACTTCTGGTTTCTGCGACAGGTCGATATAGGTGGTATAGCCCAGACCGCGCCGCTCGGCCCAGTTGCCCACGTTGCCAAAATCCATCACGATGAGCGCCGTGACAAAATCACGCTCTGTGCCGATGGCCATCACGTCCCGAATGTAGGGGCTAAACTTGAGCCGACCCTCAATAAATTGGGGCGAAAACTTCTCGCCGTTGGCCATCGTCAGCATCTCTTTCACCCGGTCCAGGTAGATGACGTGGCCATCATCGTCGATGTAGCCTGCGTCACCGGTGCGGAACCATTTACGGCCGTCTTCATCCACCCACAGCGACGCTTCTGTTGCCTCTGGATTTTTGTAATACCCCTGAAACAAGACCGGGCCCGTAAGCAAAATCTCGCTATCTTCACCAATCATGGCCGCCGCTTCCGGAATCGGTTTGCCCACGCTGGCAAACTTGATGTCCCCGTCCCGGTGCAGCGTCGCCCCACCCGTCAGCTCCGTGGAACCGTACACCTGCTTCAGGTTAATGCCCAGGGCATGGAAAAAGCGCATGGCGTCTGGGCTAAGCGCCGAACCAGCCGTGTAGGCAGAGCGAATGCGGGAAAGGCCCAGCTTGTCGCGCAGCGGCCCAAACACCGTCAGGTTACCCAGCTTATAGGCCAGATCAAGCCCGACACTCACTGGCTCGTTGCGCAATCGCTTGTCGGCCACCTGGTAGCCCACGGGCAGGAAGGTCTGGTACAGCTTACGGTTGAGCCAGCTCGATTCGTTGATGCTTACCTGCACCATGCCGACCAGGTTTTCCCACAGCCGGGAGTTGTACAGCAGACCTTGCGGAGCAATTTCGCGAATATTTTCCCGCACCGTTTCTGGCTCTTCGGGGAAGTTCATCACAATGCCAGCGTAGACGTGCGGGGCAATGCCCAGGGCGTGTTCACCAATCCAACCCAGCGGCAGAATGCTCACGTGGTTATCGCTGTCGAAGCGGGGGTCGATCTCGTTGAAGAGACGGGTGCTGTTCATGAGGTTGTTATGGCTGAGCATGGCGGCTTTGGGCAGACCCGTAGTGCCTGAGGTGTAGCAAAGAACGGCCGTATCCTCCCCCTGCCCCAACCAAACCTCCGTCTCGAACCGATCTGGCTCCTTCTCCGCCACGCCGCGCCCCAATTCCAGCACCTCTTCAAAGGAGATAAACCACGGCTCATCATAATTCCACAACCCTTTATCTTCCCAATAAATCACCTTCTTGAGGTTTGGCACTTCAGACCGAATCTCCAGCATCTTGTCGCACTGCTCCTGGTCTTTTGCCATGGCAAAAGTGGAATCACTGTGCGAAGCAATATAAGTCAACTCTTTGGGGATGGCATCGGTGTAAACCCCCACCTGGGTCGCACCCACCGCCAACAAGCCTAAATACCCCCACAAATATTGCCGGTCGTTGTCCCCAATGGTGCAAACCTTGTCCCCTCGCTGCACACCTAAGGCAAGCAAGCCCAGGGCAAAAAGCTTCACGTTTTCATACGAATCTTGCCAGGTAAACTCACGCCAAATGCCAAACTCCTTCTGCCGCAGCGCTATTTTGCCAGCGCCATACACCTGCACCTGCTTCAAAAAATATTGGGGGATTGTTTGTGGATTGTTCATAGGAAAATTAGTTGTCAACGTTAGGCTTTACCCAAATAGGCATCAATCACTCTGGAATCCTGCTTAATGACAGCCGGCACCCCATCCGCAATCTTGACCCCAAAATCCAGCACAACAACGCGGTCAGAAATATCCATCACCAACCCCATGTCGTGCTCAATCAACACAATAGTGATGCCGCGCCGCTCGTGAATGTCCAGAATAAAGCGGGCCATATCTTCTTTTTCTTCCACGTTCATGCCCGCCATCGGCTCATCCAGCAGCAGCAGTTCCGGCTCCATGGCCAAAGCTCGCCCCAGCTCTACCCGCTTGCGCAAACCATAGGGCAGCGCGCCCACAGTTGCCTTGCGAATGTGGGCTATCTCCAAAAAGTCGATGATTTCTTCGACCACAGCGCGATGCTCAACTTCTTCACGCTGGGCCGCGCCCCAGTACAATATGCTGGCCACGCTGTTTTGCTTCATGTGGATGTGGCGTGCGGCCATCATGTTGTCTAATGTGCTTAGACCGGTATAGAGGGCAATATTCTGGAAGGTGCGGGCAATGCCCAGGGATGCAACTTTATGGGTAGAGGTTTGGGTGAGGTCTGCCCCGTTAAAAAAGATTTCACCTTTTTGCGGGCGATAAAAGCCGCTGATGCAGTTGAGCAGGGAAGTTTTGCCAGCGCCGTTTGGCCCAATAATGGCGCGGATTTCCCCTTTTTTTACGCCGAAGTTAATATCTGAGAGAGCAGCATTACCCCCAAAGCTTAAAGAGACATTCTTAACATCAAGCAGGACGGTGTTTGAACTCATGCAACCTCTAAATTGTGAGTGGCAAGGTCTTCGCCTTACCAAGGAGTGTGGTGGCCAGCAATTTTTTTGTTTTGTACTGTTTGCACAATGGGTATTCGTCTCTTCTGCACAAAAGTTACCATAAGCAAGAGCGATAGGCAAGATTTTCCATCAGAATTAGTGGATAACGCCAAAATGCAGGAATGAAGCAATTGGGTAATTGGGTAATTTAAGGACGCAGTCTCCTAAATTACCCAATTACCCTAATTATATGCGCATCAGAGAGGCAGAATCAGACAGCATTGGCCCGGTCGATGGGGCGCATTTGAGGCAGTTCGGTTGGGTTGTAGTTGGGGTCGCGCCAGCGGGTGAGCTTGATGATGTGGCGGGCGGCCCACCATCCGGCACGGAAAAAGCGCGGGTATTTAAGGATGTAGGCAAAGCGGGCCAGACGGGTACGCAGGTTTAGATGCCGGAACAGCGGGTGGCGGTGCAGCTGCTTTTTGTAGGTGGCAAAGCTGAAATCTTGCCGGGCAAAGGCGTCGGCCAGGGCGGCGGCGGCGACTTCGCCGTAACCCAGGGCGAAGGAGATGCCTTCGCCAAAGAGTGGGTCGGTTCCGGCAGCGTCACCGACTAAAATGACGCGGGGAATGGCAAAACGGCCGTTTCCCCCCCACCACCGAATCGGATGCCCCTTTAACTTATACTCGCTCAGGTTACGATCCCGCACGGCCATCGCGTCACCCAGGGTTTGCTTGAGGTCCGCTTTGGGGCGCTCGGGCCGGGCGCGGCTGTCGAAAACGCCCCGATTCATGTAAGGTTGGCCGTCAACATAGCTGGGAAAGTCCCAATAATAACCTTGCAGCTGATGATCGGTCATGGGGGTAAAGTCGAAGATGGCCACGCCGTCGCGGAATTCCGGCTGGGCGTGAGCGTTTTCCGGAGTCAACACTTCGATGAGGCGAGCTACGCGGGAATCATCTTCCCACTTCAGACGGCGGCGCACAAAGCTGCGCGAGCCATCGGCGGCGACCACCGTTTGGGCATGGAAGATCGCTTTTTCGGTGGTCACTTCAACGTAGTCGTCGTGGGGCACTACGTCTGTGACCGCTTCGCCCTGCCGCACGTTAACGCCGAGGGAGACGGCCGTTTTCACCAGCCAATGGTCAAACTCATCCCGCCGAATGATGCGAAAAACGGGGTTGCCAAAGAAGGAGTAGCTCTGGTCCTGGTACAGCAGCCGCACTTCGCGCACGTCGAAGCTTTTGGGTTCAAACGGCAGCCCCAGCCGGGCCAGAATATTTTGGCCAATATGGGTAACACCGCCACCGCACAGCTTTTCGCGAGGATGAACGGCTTTGTCCACCACCACAATGCGCTTTGCCCAGGCGGGATTGTTTTTAACCAGATGTAACGCAGTTGATGTACCAGAAGGCCCCGACCCCACAATTAAAATATCGACCTTTTGAATCTCCGCCATTTTCTCCTTCTGCCTCCGCTTCGTTGGCAGTAATTAGTGGCCAGTAAACAGTATTCTGTTTTTGTCTGATTACTGAATACTGCTCACTACTCACTGATTACTGCTCAGTGATTACCGATTACTGTTCACCGATCACCGTACCACAATGGGCAGCATTATAGCATGGGACAGCTCAATTGCCTGTTGGGTGCCGAGGGAATCGGCCGGGGTTTCAGGGGGCTGGGTATTGCCAGCGACGTCTGTGGCCCGTAGGCGAAATTCGTATTGCTGCGCGGGGTCTGGCGGATTGAACGGAGAAAATGTTTGGGAAATATTTGTCTGCAAGTTTGCCCAGGTAGTGCTGCCCACAACCCGATAATCAATGGTGTAGCTGGCAACGCCTGAAAGTGTATCTGACCCCGTCCAATATAGTAAATATTGCTTGGAAGGTATTTTGTAAACGGCCGTTAACGCAGAAGTTGGCGGCTCTCTATCAATATTTATTAGAGAAATTGGGGATAAAACGGTGTTAAGTGAATTATCTGCCTGCCGAAAAACGACCGTTACCCGCCAAAAAAGCGGGGTTGCATTCCCTGTATAGTTAAATGTGTGGCTAGAAACGGCCGTGTCCCAAGTTTCCGTCAGCAAAATATTCGTCAGGCCAGGGTCTGTCCCCACCTCAATCTTTACCGATTCTGCAGCGTTCAGGCTGACCAACTGCCACTGTAGCGCAATTTGGGTGTCATTTGCCCACTCTTCAGCCGACGGCTGCAATACCATCACGCTATCCACAGGGTCTGGCAGCCGCACAAAGCGAAGGCCGTCAAACCAAACCCCTTGTCCATTATCTGTGGTTACCAGATCATCCAAATAAATATATTCATCTGCCTGAGAGCCTAATACGAAGTTACCCAGATGATTCCACTGCCCAATGCCCTGCTCATGGCTTAAGGTTATCTGGTTCATGCCGTTGTAATGAAAAACAGCGTAAGTGGCACCATCGGTTTCGCCCGTGCCGGTAAAACAGTAGGGAGCGTACATCTCCAGGCGATAGTAGCCAAACTCCGCTACGTCTGGCCGCCAAATACCCCAATTTTCGCTGCTGGCAGGGTTTGTGGTGGAAAATGTGTAGTAAGAATGCCCATTGTGGCCGCATTCGTTGGCGCCTTCCAGCCAGGTGGCGCTGCTGCGGGTAAACTGACCACTTAGCTCATCAACGTAAGTATACGGATCAACCAGGCCAATATTGGCCGCGACTTGATCGCGCAGCCAGGGGAGCAGCACATGCACCTGGTCGCCGGGGCAATCTGTGGTGCCATAGGCATCCCGGTGACCCATCAAATTTGGCCGACCACCCGTTACGTTAGGGAGGGTGGGGTCAGAATTATATACATTGATATCCCGCTGATCAGCCTTCCAGGAGAGCAGCTTAACCAGCGAAGCCTTCATCGGTTCGGGCGGGGCAATGCCGGGCAAACCAGGGTAATCTACCGCCGTGAAGGTGCCTATTAGGGAAGCGCCCATGCTGCCGCTGTTGGCGCTGGCAGCGTGCGTGCCCACCACGTCCAGATTTTCGTAATCTTCGTTCAGGTGCCCTTCGTAAATGACGCCGTTTTGATCAATGAGGTAGTTGTAACCGATGTCGCCCCAGCCCCGACAACTGGTACAGGTGCTTGAAGCCGGGTAGGTGTGGAAAGCCCAGATGGCCCGCACGGTGGCAGCCCAGTCACTGCTGGTGTTGCTGGAAACGGTGTGATGGACAACCAGGTGGCTGGCATCCCGATACTCCAGCCCGGCGGTGTAGTTACAATCCACCGACGTACACCAGACGGCACGACTGACGACGGTGGGTCGTGGATAGCTGGAGCCGTCTGGCTTGCTGCCGGTGGCGGCGTCCAGCGCCTGCTGGCGGGCCAGCAGCTCTGCGGACGTGAGGCCTGCGGTGGTGTCGATGAAGGTGAAGCTGATGCGATTCAGCTCCGGCGCGATGAGGGTATTGAAGCGGCCAAAGCTGACGCTGAACTGGATGGTGTCGTGGGTTTCGTCGGCTTCGGGCACGGTAATCATGTCGCTGAGGCTTTCGTGATCGTCCTCTTCGACCAAATCGGCGTGGCTGTCCAGATGGAACCATTCAGACCATTCACCGCTGCCTTTGCGGGTGCGCAGCAAGATCGCCAGGCTGGTGTCGGCAGGCAGATCCGCTTCCCAGCTGGTGACCAGGGCGTTGAAGTTGATGGGAGTTTGGATGGGATCGGAGGTGTAAACGGCCGTAAACGCCATATCATTCATTGTGAGGCCGGTGGGGGAAACGGCCGTGTCCAACCCGCCACCCTGGGCAAAATCTTCGCCCTGCCAGGTGATGCTTGCCATGATGGGGGCTGCGGCGGTGGATTCGGTTTTGGGCCAGCTCACAGCGACCAGCAGGGTGAGTAAAGCAAGGTAAATAATCGTTTTTAGATTTTTAGTCATCATTCGCTCCCGCAAGGATGTGAATTGCAACTTTCTCCCCCGACAGAAGCATCTTAACAATGGTACCCAGAAAGTGCGGTATAAAAGGGGTGAATTTTAGATTAGGAGTGAGTGAATCTAATTGATGGGAGGGCAACAAACAACAACGAATTTGAGGAAGGAACGAAATAGAGGGCCACTGAAAAACAAATTGCCCTTTGTAAAGTCAAATATCCCCTGCTAGGAAAACCGCCTCTTGTGCCAAACCGCCAATATCCGTATGATTTAGCCCATGCGCGATTCCAGGCTCAAGTGGGGCCTCATTTTTCTCTTTGTTTTGTGGTTATTTTACGGACTGAGCGCCTACTACGTGGTGCAAAAACCGTTCAGCGTGCCGCAGCTTATCCTGCTGCTGGACAATCCCGCGGCATGGTTAGCGCTGGATTTTGCCTGGTCGTCTGTGGGGCGGTCGCTGCTGGATGTGGCTACGGCCGTTCTCATCAACTTCGCCGCCTGGGGCATAGGCACAACCATACTCAGTTACTCAAAGTTGAAGATGGATGGGTTGGAAACGGCCGTTTTCGGCACGGGCATCGGCTTTGGCGCGCTGGGGCTTTGGGTGCTGTTCCTGGGGCTGATCGGCGCACTCAGCCCCACCCCCTTCTGGGGCACAATGGGAGCCGCCACCGGCCTCGCCTTTTGGCAACTCTTTTTTAACGCGAAGGCGCAAAGACACGGAGAAAACCAAAAGAAAAATCTGCGCCAATGGTTCGACCACACTCACCACAAGCCTGCGAAATCTGCGGATTCCTCAATAAAATCTCTGCGTCCTCCGCGCTCTCCGCGGTTAAACCTCCCCTCACGCGGCATCACACTCTACCTGCTCATCGTCCTCGGGCTGGCGCTCATTATTGCGCTGCTGCCGCCCACCGACTGGGACGGCCTCTTCTACCACCTTAAAGGCCCCAAGCTTTACCTGGCCGCCGGGCGTATCATTGGCGGCATCGACATTCCCCACCTCAGCTTCCCTGCCCTGTTCGAGATGCTCTTCACCCTGGCGATGGGTCTGCGCGGTGACGTGGCCGCCAAGCTGCTCCACTTCAGCTTCATCCCCTGGCTGATGGCCCTGGTCTATCTTATTTCGAATAATTTTTTTGCCACAGAGCACACAGAGGTTTTAGAGGAATCCTCTTTTTCCTCTGTGTCCTACTTCGACGACGCTCAGCACAAGCCTGTGGCCAATAAAAAAAATGGCTGGACGGCCGTTCTCATCCTCATCTCCATGCCCATGGTGCTCAACCTGGGGACCCAGGCGTACAACGATCTGCCGCTCGCTTTCTACCAGGTCGCCGCACTCGTTGCCCTGCTCCGCTGGCGGCAGACCGAGCAAACCGGCTGGCTCGTCCTCAGCGGCGTCTTCGCCGGGCTGGCGATGGGGCTCAAATACACCAGCTTCGTCGCCCCGCTGCTACTGGCAGGTATGGTCTTATGGCATTTTTGGGAGAAAGAAAATCAAAGATTACGCAGATTAAACGAATTTTCTTCTTCGCGCCCTGGTGGCGCGGCGAGGACGCCGGCCACAGCACAAAACCCACAATCACCAACAACCACACCTCTGCGTCTCCGCGCCTCTGCGTTAAAAAAATCACTCAAACCACTGCTCATCCTAACCGCAGCCACCAGCCTCATTGCCCTGCCCTGGTACCTTAAAAATTGGGCCTTTGCCGGCAATCCGGTTTACCCGTTCGTCTTTGGTGGCCAGTTTTGGGACGATTTCCGCGCCGGTGCCTACGCTGGCACGGGCACCGGCCTCGGCTTTGACCTGCTCGCGCTGCTGCGCCTGCCCCACGATCTTATCCTGGGGCTCAACGATGCCAGCCAGGACGGCCAGCCGGGGCCGCTGTTTCTCATCTTTTTGCCAGCAATTTTGGTATATGGTTTTAGTAAGTGGAAAAAGAGTGGGGGTGTGGAACGGCCGTTCAACCTCCTGATCATTTTTGCTTTGGTTCAATACCTGTTCTGGGTCTTCGGCGTTATCTTCTCCGCCGGACTGTGGCAAAGCCGCCTGCTGCTGCCCGCCTTTGTCGCCCTCAGCCCCGCCATTGCCTGGATTTTCGACGATTTGGCCCGCTGGGATCATCCCCAATTTTCGCTGCGCCGCTTTGTCCGGCTGGTCATCATTATGGCACTGGCGTTTAATCTGGTGGGGCAGCTGCTCAACTGGCTGCCCGGCGTGCCGCTCACCTACGTGGCGGGCAGCGCCAGCCGGGACGAGATTCTGACCCATTGGCTTGGCAGCCATTACGTTGCCATGCAAGGGATTAACGAACAAACGCCGCCCGACGCCGTCGTCGTCTTTTTGTACGAACCGCGCAGCTACTACTGCGACCGCGACTGCCGTCCCGACTCGATTTTGGACCGCTTTGCCCATCTGGAATATTTACATAACGACGCAGAAGGGATCGCCCAGGCGTGGCGCAGCGAGGGCGTCAGTCATGTGCTACTGTTTGAAACCGGCTACGAATTTGTCCGCGAGCAGCAAATGGCCTGGATTTCACCCCAAAACACCCACCTCATGGACGATCTCGCCGCCACCCACCTACAGCTCGTCGCCGATTGGGGTGATTACCAACTGTACGAACTCAAATAAGGACAAATTGTAGGGGCGCATCGCGATGCGCCCCTACCTCACCATGAATCTACTCACCCGCAAAAACCTGCTCATTCTCCTCCTGGCGCTCATCCTCTTCACCTTTAGCGTGGTGGGGATGTACACCTTCTTCACCTCCAAAGTGCCAGGGGCCAACGACTTTTTCCCCCGCTGGAAAGGAGCGCAGCTCTTCTGGCAGGATGGCATCGACCCGTACTCCCAAACCGCCACGGAAGCGATTCAGCGCGGGCTTTACGGCGGCAATCTGGCCCGGCCCGACCAGGATCAGGTGCTGTTTGTTTACCCGTTCTACACCGTTTTCCTGCTCTGGCCTCTGGTGAATCTGGATTACGCCTGGGTGCAGGCGATCTGGCTGGTGATCGTGCAATTTTCGCTCATCGGCGGGGTGATTGCCACGCTGCGCCTGCTGGAATGGCGGCAGCCCCCCTGGCTGCTGGCGATTACGCTGCTCTGGGCGGTGCTCATGTACAACAGCACCCGCACCATCATCCTGGGCCAGTTTGCCGGGCCGATTTTCCTCTGCCTGGCGGCGTCCCTGCTGGCGCTCAAGCAAGATCGGGACGTATTGGCCGGGGCGCTGCTCTCACTCACCACCCTCAAGCCGCAAATGAGCTACCTGATTATTCCGGCGCTGCTGCTGTGGGCGGTGTGGCACGGCCGTTTTCGCTTCATAGCCGGGTTTGCCGGGGCGATGGCTTTGCTGGCTGGCCTCTCATTTTTGCTGCTGCCCAGCTGGCTCACCAGCTTCATCGACCAGGTGCGCTATTACCCCGCCTACACCGTCACCCCCTCGCCGCTGCGGGTGATTACCAGCACCTTTTTTCCCCAGCTGGGCCAGCCGGTGGAGTACGTGCTGATTGGCCTGCTGCTGGGGGTAATGCTGTGGCAGTGGTGGCAGCTGCGGGAAGCTAACTGGCCTGCTGCTGAGCCTGTCGAAGCACCCAAATTCCTCTTCATCATCGGCCTGACGTTGATTGTGACCAACAGCATCATTGTGCGCACAGCGACGACCAATTACGTCATCATGTACATTCCGCTCTTTTTGCTGCTGCACACGGTGAGCCAGCGTTGGCGGGGCGGCAATGTGTGGGTGGCCGGGCTGCTGCTGGCGCTACTGGTGGGCACCTGGGCGCTCTTCCTCAGCACCATCCAGGGCGACTTTGAGCACCCCGTCACCTACCTGCCTCTGCCGATTGGGCTGTTGGTAGGACTGGTTTGGCTATCACGACTTAAGGGACGGCAAAACACGGGGAATTTTTCATGACGACGGAAGAACAAGTATTGCAGGCAGTCGATGATGCTTGGGTAGAACTCCTGAAATTTCGTGCACAGCACCATATACAAAAGCCAATTAAAGACAAATTGTATCAATATTTGCAAAAAGCTTTTGATGATAATCCTCACCTTCTAGTCAAATTGTTTTGGAGGGATTTTGAAAAGCCAGTAAAAGAATTGAAGCCCAATAGATATGGCCAAACGCCTCCTTACTCTAGTTACTTTTTTTCAGCTATCCTCAACAAACCTAATCCATATGGCACTGAATTGGCTTGCCAACTACTCAGGCATCCTAAACAAGGACGTCAAGAAGATTGTGCTCGTTATCTTTATGATGCAAAAGACCCAATTGCCATTCCTTACTTAATTGAGGCACTTGAATCTGATAATTATGGTGTCGTTCGTGAAGCAGCTCTGGCGCTAGCCTAACAATTGTGCAATCAGGGGCCGAATCATCAAAAACGGCCTGAAAACGAAAAATTTTTTGAACCTTACCAACTGAATCCTATTTCGGTATGCTCCGAACCATTCTTTTTAAGGTAAAGAGGATGGTTATGAGCA
>JBGTCV010000011.1:0-12508 GCA_041748655.1 Promineifilaceae bacterium (SeqCode)
TCAACCTGAGCAATATCCAGGGGAAAACTAATTTTGGCAGGGATAGATATAGGCATTGGTTTCACTCCGTTTTTGAAAATAACTGCCATTCTACATCACCACCAAATCTGGGTGTACCCCATGTATTCCCAAAGAACCAAAATAATTCACGACTAAGCAAATGCCGTCGCTAATGCCTGTTCCAAATCGGCCAGTATATCGGCCGTTTCTTCGATGCCTATGGCAAATCTAACCAAATTATCCTTCATCCCAATTGTGCGCCGCTCCTCGGTAGACAGCTCGTAATAGGACATGATGGCGGGCTGCTCGATGAGGCTCTCTACCCCGCCCAGGCTGGCGGCAATGAGGGGGATTTTTACCCCGTCTACGACGCGGGCAGCAGCGTTGAGCGCCGTTTCGCCGGGGGGGACGGACACCTCGAAGCTGACTACGCCGCCAAAGCCGCCCATCTGCTGGCGGGCGATGGTGTGGTCCGGGTGGGAGGGCAGGCCAGGGTACCAGACCCGGTCAATGGCGGGATGGCGCTCTAAAAATTCGGCTACCTGCTGGGCTGAACGGTTTTGCTGCTGCACCCGCAGCGCCAGCGTCTTCAGGCCGCGTTCCAGCAGGTACGCCGCGTGCGGGTCGATGACGCCGCCCAGCATTCCCTGGCTTTGGCGCAGGGCGTGGATTAGCCCGGCTTCGCCCACGGCCACGCCTGCCATCACGTCGTTGTGGCCGCTGAAATATTTGGTGCCGCTGTGAATGACGAGATCGATGCCGTAGGTTAACGGCCGTTGGTTTACCGGTGTGGCAAAGGTGGCATCGATCATTGTTTTGATCCGCTTGTGCTGCCGCGCAATCGCCACGATTTGTTCCAGATCAGCCACGCGCAGGTAGGGGTTGGTGGGGCTTTCGCTGAGGATGATGCGCGTGTTGGGTTGGATGGCGGCGGCCAGGCCGTCGTAATCCCCCATGGGCACCTCGGTCGATTCGATCCCCAGCCGCTTGAGAAAGGTCTGGCAAAACTGGCGGGTTTTGCGGTAGCTGTCGTCGGTGAAGATGACATGACTGCCGGTGGGCAATATGGAGAGGAGGATGTGGGTAACGGCCGTCATGCCTGTAGGAAAGAGCAGGGCATCATATTGGCCGGGCAGATCGCCTGCTTCAAGGGCCACCAGCCGCTTTTCCACCGCCTGCACGGTGGGGTTGCCGTAACGGGCATACTCGACGCGACCGCCGGTGCCACCCCACAGCTTGCCTTCCTGGTAGGCAATGAGATCGGCCGTGTTGGCAAAGGTGTAGGTGGCGGTTTGCCAGATGGGGGTGGTGAGGGCGTGGTGAGGTTTGGCTGTGCGTGATTGGATGTGGCCGTGAACGGCCGTTGTGCCATTGGCTCCTGCTGTCGGCTGCTGACCTGCTTCAATTTGTGTATTTGCCAGACTGTTCATCATTTTCTCGCTTTACAGGGCAGCGCTGCCCTGGGCATAAGAAAAGCCCCTTCTGGAAGTTGTAGAAGGGGCTCATAAAATCAACAGTCGCCACATCTCATCTTCCAGAAGATTCGTTTCTTCTGTCGGAATTAGCACCTGTCCCTTGTTTCGGTAATCAGTAATCAGTATTCAGTGGGTCAGTAATCAGCTGCTTGCTGGTTACTGTTTACCGTTTACTGATCACCGGTCAGAAATGGTTGCTGAGGTATCATCGGGCCGTTCCCTCCACCTCTCTCGATAAGAATTGCTTGCTTGAGCAAGATTTGGTCTTGCACAAGGCTTTATTTAATTGTAGGCGGGATGTTAACAAAAGGGGGAGTGGTTGTCAAAAAAGTGGTTGGTTGTTGCAACGGCCATAACCACCCCTTTTTTACGATTGCCCCACCACCCTATTCTTGCTCGTTAACTGAACTTTTCTTGCGCCAGATGATTTTTTACCTGTTGTATAAAGAACTCCAGCCGGTACGGTTTTTGCAAAAAACCTACCAGCGGTGGCGAGGTGAAGCCCTGCGTGGCGTCGGCTTCGCTGTAGCCGGAAGAGAGCAAAATTCGCACGTTGGGGTCTAACTGCTGCAGCTCTATAAACGTTTCACGACCGCTTTTGCCAGGCATCGATAGATCCAGCAAAACCAGATCGATCTCAGCGGTGTGAGCTTTGTACAGCGCGATGCCCTCTTCGCCGTTGGCCGCTGTGATGACAGCGATTCCTTCCATTTCCAAAATATCGTAAATGGCTTCGCGGACGGGCGCTTCATCATCAATGACGAGGATTAGACCGGTTGAGGTGGCGTTTTCTACAATAGGTTTTGGGGAGGCAGGTACGGCCGTTTCCGCCGAAACAGGCAGCAGCAGCTCAAACTGCGTCCCTTTGCTCAACTCACTGAAGACGCGCAGCCCACCCTGATGACTGCGGACAATGCCCAGAACCGCTGCCAGCCCCAGGCCACGCCCGGTAAATTTGGTGGTGAAAAATGGATCGAAGATTTTAGAGACGGTCTCTTTTGGCATACCGCCGCCGCTGTCCTTGACGCATAGGGAAACGTACGTGCCAGTGGGTAAGGGCTGGTTCGTGTATCGCCAATAGATGCTGTCTTGTTCGGTAATGGAGCGAACGGCCGTTTGTACCTCAATCGTGCCCGGCTGGTCCCCAATGGATTCTGCCGCGTTAATGAATAAATTCATCAACACCTGCTGCATTTGGGCCATGTCCACCTCTACCAATGGCAACGTATCTATCAGCGTCAATTTTAGATCAATTTGCTTCGGCATTGCTACCTTGAGCAGATCCAGGCTTTCGTAAATCATCTGGTTCAGGTTCAAGGGCCAGATGGTAAACTGCCCACCGCCAGAATAAGCTAACAACTGCCGCGTCAGGCCAGCGGCCTGCTCGGCAGCCTGAACGGATTTAGCAACATGGGTATAAGCCGGATGTTCAAGGTTTAGATAAGCCTGGGCCAAAGAGGACTGCCCCAACATTGCCACCAGTAAATTGTTAAAGTCGTGGGCAATGCCACCAGCCAACACCCCCAGACTCTCCATTTTTTGGGTGCGATGCATTGCTCGCAGCGTTTGCCGCCGTTCGGTTACATCTCTGGTTGTGGTTACCAAAGAAACGATCTGTTGATTTTCGCCCCAAACCGGATTGGTCATGAACTCGATTTCAAGGATGTTGTCATCGTTTATGGGGTACTGGAATTCTCTGATAACGGGTTTGCCATTTTCCAGCACGCTGATACGGTCTTGATCCAGCATTGTGCCAAATGTGCCCAATTCGGCCGCTTTATTAAGCTCCTGCCAGGTTTTGCCCACCACAAAATTGGTCTCAAGATTTAAAAAGGTCAATATGATTGGGCTGACGAAGAGGAAACGGCCGTCGAGATCAGACACCACAAAATTATCCGGGGTTGCGCTCAAAATCGCTTCCAGCAGACGAGTTTGCTGTGTGAGTTTGCTCGACAACTGCCGCTGCCGTTCTTCGGCCTGCTTGCGCTCCACCACGTTGACAACCTGGTCAGAGACAAACGTTAAGAACAGCTTGTCTTGTTCAGAATAGGCCATGCTTTCTTCGTAGCTTTGTACCACCAGCGCTCCAATTGCCTTGTTTTGGGTCTGTAGCGGCACACCCAGCCATACTTCTGGCATGGTGCCTTTTGTCTCAATAACGCCTTGCTTTATATAGAACTCAATATGTTGGCGCGTCAGCAGTTGGGCGCGGTTGGTTTGCACGACAAACTCTGTTAAACCTTTGCCTGCCTTGTATACACCTGGTTGGCTATCATATTTATCTACAAAATAAGGCACTTCGATTGTTTCAGAGGCAGCATCATACAAAGCAATATAAAAGTTTTGGGCATTGAGTATAACAGCCAATGATTCGTGAATGGTGTGGTACAGTTCCTCAGGCGAAATGTTGGTGTGGGCAGCAGCTGCAATGCGGTACACTGTTTTTTGCAGCCGCTCAGCCTCAATTCGTTCTGTAATGTCGCTGATGATCCCTTCTAAAAAGAGTAAATTTCCCTGATCGTCAAAAACGCCGCTACCAACTTCTTCTGCCCAGCGCCAGACGCCAGAACGATGCTGAATGCGGTATACATAGTGGAATACCTTCTCTTTTTTTAGCGCTTCCTGGGAGAGAACGTGGCCAACTTCGGCACGATCATCAGGATGAACCAGATCGAGATATAAAACTTTTTGGGTGATAAATTGTTCTTTGGGGTAGCCGGTCAATTTTTCGATGCTGTCATTTACATAAAGATAGGGGAAATTGGGCTCATTTTTGCAGAGGTAAATGGTACCAGGCACATTTTCAGCCAAAACTCTAAACTGTTCTTCCCGCTGCCGCAGTTCTTGTTCTGCCTGTTTGGCTTCGGTAATGTCTCGTACCAGGCCATGAAGAACCGGTTTGCCATTCAGCTCCACAACGGTGGCTGAAATTTGCCAGTGGCGTTTATTATTCAAACGATCGATAAAAGGTATCTCGAAAAAGTGACGACCTTTTTTGAGGGCGATATCAAGGTGATGATTATAAAGTTGATAGATTTCTGGCGTAGACCAGTTTGTTGGCCGTACGGTACCAATATCATTTTCTTCCAGACCCAACAGCGACAACATTTTGGGGTTTGCCGAGATTAGTTGGCGGCTGTCTTGGTCAAACAAAAAGATACCGTCATTGGCTGACTCGAACAGGATGCGGTATTTAGATTCTGCTTCCTGCACAGCCTGGAACAGGCGGGCATTTTCCAGGGCGATGGACAAATGGTTAGCAAAGGCGGCAATTGCTGGCACATCCTCAATTTGTAAATTTTTCCCAGCCATGTAGAGCACGCCAATGACGTCTGTTTTGGCAAATATGGGCGCTAAAATAGCTGGTAATTTGAGGAATGGTTTAAGGACTGTGGCGGTAAAGCGAAAAATGTTTGGCGGAATAATCTGGCGCATCTTTTCGCTGTTATCGGATAAAAATACCACGTCACCCGTAGTTAGGACTGCTTTGTCTGCCTCAGAGGCGTGGGCTGGGTAAACAAACTCGCGGCTGTTGATGTTGATTACTTTCTCAGCCTGGGTTATCAGCCGCATCAGGCGTTCTGAAAAAACGACGGAGGTGATGCGCAAATTTTCGCCGGATTCATCAAGTAAATTAATGCTGCCGTGCAGCCCCAACTTTACCAGCTGCTCACTAAAAACCTGGTAAACGGCCGTTTCCGACTGAGCCACCTGCTGTAAAGCAACCGAGGCTGCATTCAAGCCTTGCCAAAAATTACTACCATCAGGGTTGTTCGCTAAGGAAGCTACTTTAAACTCAACCATACCTTGTTCTCATTTCTGACCGTAAACCCATCATCTAAACGAGTTGAGGTTTTATTATGAGTTTCGTTAGAATATGAAGTTTGGGGTCAGCTATCTGTGACAGATTAAGTGTAGCACAAATCATTATCAGAATATCGGTCCAAGTCAAAAAAGTAGCGTTTATTTAGCTTTTACAAAATTATTGTATTCAACTCAAAATAGTGTACTATTTCGTGAAAATTATTACACATTGCAGAAGGCCGTTTCCTGGCAAACCCTCTGCAAAATGGGCGAAACATCGTCAATGACCGGCATCTTAAGGTGCCGGCTTCTTTTTGGGAGGGCAGCGGGAAACGGCCGTCTGCGCCAAATGAGGACAAGATAAACAGGCAATGAAAGAACGATCCACACATTTTGTTTCATCTAAACTGGAAGTTCGTGAAAATCGAGCCAAGGGAAATTACGGTCTTTTCGCTTGTGAGCCAATTGCTCAGGGCGAACTACTTATTTGCTGGGGTGGCGACATCGTCACCGGTGAAGAGTTTGCAAACCTTAATCCGTTTGAGCAGGAGCACAGCGTCCAGGTTGAAGAAGATTTGTATCAGGTTCCCAATATGGGCAAGCCAGATTCTGGGGATTATGTCAATCACTCGTGCGATCCCAACCTGGGCATGACCAGCTCCATTACCCTGGTTGCCATGCGCGACATTCAGCCAGATGAAGAAGTGTGCATTGATTATGCCATGTGCGACAGCACGCCCTATGATGAGTTTATCTGCGGCTGTGGCACCGACCTGTGCCGCGGTCACGTCACCGGTAATGATTGGCGGCTGCCCAGCTTGCAAGCCCGGTACGATGGCTTTTTCTCACCCTACTTGCAGCGCCGAATTACCCGGTTAAAGCAAGAGAAAGAGGTCAATGAAATCGTCTTTCTCTGACTGAAAGCACCTGGGGAGGGCCTTCAACCAGTGAAAGGTGGCCATCACTCCGCGTTTTCCAAAAATTAAGGGTGATGACCACCTTTTTTGTTTAGGCCTCAAAATTTATCTCCCGCCTACCACTTCTTTGGTAAAATTTTTCACATCTCTGCCAAGAAAGTATAATTCTTGCCACAACTAAACTCCAGTTTGCAATACATAATATTGTGTCACCACAGTTTCCTAAATGGGGAGAAAAGCAAATGTCACCTCTGAGAAAATATCACGCGATGTTAGCCTCATTAATCATCTTGGCCCTGTTTGTTGTCCATGTTTCAGGCCAGGAAAAAATGACACAGGGTGAAAATGAAGGCAGCTTTCAGGTTCACGAAGAGGCCTTCGAGGTCACCCCGGTTTCAATGAGCAACGAATCTGATACCATAACCATTCAAATTCCTGTGCCCACGCATAGCTTGCCAATCACTGCACGTGATGACCAGGAACAAGTGCTCGTTGTAGATGGCCAATTGGACAATTTTCTTTATTTGCCGGCAATTTCTAACAACGTCTACTACGTTTTTGATGACTTTAGTAATCCTACCAGCGGTTTCCCCGTTGTTGATACATCAACCAATATATATCAATACATTAATGGCGAGTACCAAATACTTAACAAAACAAATGGATATTTGGGAGCCGTAACTGTAGGGCATAAACTGGAGGAATTCGAGTTTGAGGTAAGCATGAGACGAGTAGGCGGCGCCAGAGGTTTTTATGGCATCGTTTTTTGGCTGGATAATACCTGGAGTGAGTATTATCTCCTGATGCTTTCACCAGACAACGGCGAGTATTACTACTATCAATATAAATCCAGTTCTGGCTTCACCTTACTATCATATACTCTCAATTATCAATACATCAACTTGGGAAGTGCAGTTAATCGAGTTGGGATGAAACAATACTGGGCATCAGATATGGGGGTAGGGATATTCTTGGAAGCCAGTTTCACAATTAATGGTTATTCAGCAAACTTCAATACTGTACCACCTCAGGGTGCATATCGAGTTGGTTTTTTTGCTGCACCTATCGATGCCAACCATGAGGTTCGCTTCGATAAATACTTGTTTAAAAATTATTGCGTTCTTTACCCTGGATGTTCAAACTAACAGCCAAAGTTTGTTGGCCGGTTGCTTTGGGCGTTCCACAAATAGCCTGAGTATTGATCAGCCTAAAACAAACAACCAGCATAGCATTCCGAATTTGTTATAATCCTCCGCTATGGATTTTGAGTTCAAGTTTGAGGTCACGGCCGTTGACCCCCACACACAGGCACGCAACGGCCGTTTCCACACCCCACATGGCATTATCGAGACCCCCGTTTTTGCCCCGGTTGGCACCCAGGCGACCGTGAAAGCGATACGGCCGTCTGATCTACACGAGCTTGGCGCAGGCCTGGTGTTGAGCAATACCTACCACCTCTACCTGCGCCCCGGCGATGAGCTGGTGCGCGAGATGGGTGGTTTGCATAACTTCATGCAGTGGCCTGGCCCCATCCTTACCGACAGCGGCGGCTTCCAGGTATTCAGCCTCAGCCAGACGCGCAAGATCGACCAGGATGGCGTCACCTTCCAGAGCCACCACGACGGCTCGCGCCACCGCTTTACGCCGGAAAGCAGCATCGCCGTCCAGGAAAACCTGGGGGCAGACATCATCATGGCCTTCGACGAATGCCCGC
Organism: Promineifilaceae bacterium (SeqCode); assembly: GCA_041748655.1. Taxonomy (GTDB): domain Bacteria; phylum Chloroflexota; class Anaerolineae; order Promineifilales; family Promineifilaceae; genus Leptofilum. The sequence continues at coordinate 7,911 of JBGTCV010000011.1, forward strand.
CGCCAGATGATTATAATTATGTCAAGCAGTCACTCACGCGCACCCACCCCTGGCTGGAGCGTTCTCTGGCGGCTAAAACCAGGGGGGATCAGGCGCTGTTTGGCATTGTGCAGGGGGGAATTTTCCCTGATTTGCGGGAGGAAAGCGGCCGTTTTGTCACTGATCTCAATCTGCCCGGCTACGCCATCGGCGGGCTGGCGGTGGGCGAATCCAAGCCACAAATGCACGCCGTGCTGGACGTGCTGCATCCCATCCTGCCCCAAAACAAGCCGCGCTACCTCATGGGCGTCGGCGCGCCGGAAGATCTGGTCAATGGCGTCATGCGCGGCGTGGATATTTTCGACTGTGTGCTGCCCACCCGGTTGGCGCGGCACGGCTCCGCCTTTGTGCTGGGCGGCCGAATGAACCTGCGCAACGCCCAGTTCAGCCGGGACCCCAATCCCATCGCCCGCGACTGTACCTGCACCACCTGCCGCCACTTCAGCCGCGCCTACCTGCGCCATCTGGTGCAGGCCAACGAGATTTTGGGCCACATGCTGCTCTCCACCCACAACCTGCACTTTCTGATCAACCTGATGCGGCAGATGCGAGAGGCTATTCGACAGGGAACGCTGGCACAATTCGGCGCGGACTTTTTACAACATTATGGGTAATTGAGTAATTGAGTAATTAGGTAATTGGGTAATTACCTGATTACCCAATTACCTAATTACCTAATTACAAAATGTCACCAACAAGGCAATACACTTTATGTCAATTATCGAAGCCATCATCATTGGAATTATTCAGGGAGCCACCGAATTTTTGCCCATTTCCAGCTCTGGCCATCTGGTGCTGCTGCCGGAGCTTTTCAACATGACCAACCCAGACCTGACGCTGATCGGGCTGGTTCATGCCGGAACGCTGCTGGCGGTTCTTATTTACTTTCGGCAAGATTTGTGGAACATCGCAACGGCCGTTCTGCGCGACCTGTTCCAACGCCAACCTTTTGCCAGCAGCGACGCCCGCCTCGGCTGGTTCATCGTCGTCGGCTCCATCCCCGTTGCCCTGATTGGACTCCCCTTTTCCGGCTTTTTTGAGGAAGTATTCAGCAGTCCACGAATGGCAGCGGGCTTTTTGCTGGTAACGGCCGTTCTCCTCGTTATGGGTGAACGGATGCTCTCTGGCAAAAAAGAACTGCCCCAGATAACCTGGACCGATGCCATCGTTGTGGGGCTGTTTCAGGTGATGGCCCTTTTCCCCGGCGTATCGCGCAGCGGCAGCACCATCGTGGGTGGCCTGGCCCGCGGGCTGGATCGCTCCGCCGCCGCTCGCTTCAGCTTTTTAATTGGTATCCCCGCCATTCTGGGGGCGGGCTTGCAGGCCATTCTGGAAATCTTCAGTGCCGAAAACAACGGTTTTTCGGCCTCCGTTTACCTGGTGGCCTTTATGGCAGCGGCCGTTTCCGGCTACGCCTGCATTCATTGGCTGCTTACCTGGGTCAAAAACCACACGCTGTACGGCTTTGCCGCTTACGTCACTCTGTTCAGCCTCCTCTTTTTGCTCATCTCCTTTTTGGGTGGCTAACCGATGAAACGATGGCTTTGGTTCCTGGCGGTGGCAACGGCCGTTGCCTGCACCGCCCAACCCGCCCCACCGCCCGCCCTCCCCACCGAAGCGCCAGCCGCACTGCTGCAAATTGGTGTCACCAGCAGCGCGAGCCCCATTGTGCTGCTGCTGGCAGCAAGCTATGCGCCGCAAAACCCGCTGGTTGAGCTGCAATTCATCGAGGCCAACAGCGCCACCCTCACCAACGATCTGGCCAACGGGCTGCTGGATGCCGTTCTGGTCTACCATATCCCGGAAGGAAATGAGCGCTACTTTAACCCGGTGGCGCTGGATGGCCTGGTGATCATCGTTCACCCGGACAACCCCGTGCCGGGGCTCACTGGCGCGGAGGTGCAGGCGATTTTTAACGGCCGTCTGACCAACTGGCAGTCAGTGGGTGGGGTAAACCAGGAGATTGTGCTGCTGAACCGGGAGGAGGGCTCCGGCCTGCGCACCTTGCTGCGCCAGCGCCTCATGGCCGAGCAGCGGATTAGCCTGAACGCCCTGCTGCAAACGGGGAACGGGGCGATGTTAACGGCCGTTGCCAGCAATCCCGCCGCCATTGGTTTCAGCAGCATGGGCAGCGCCAGCCAAACCCCTGCGGTGAGGATGATGTCGCTAGACGGCCGTTTCGCCACCCCAGCCACTACTACCGACCAAAGCTACCCGCTCACCACCCCGCTCTACTTCCTGGCCGCCACCGAGGCGGAACCCACCGGCGAGCTGCGAGCCTTTCTGGCCTGGCTGCAATCGGAGGCGGGGCAGGGGGTGATTGGGGTGGGATACGGCCGTATTCGCTAACCTGAACGGCTTCGCCGAGGGCGGCCATCCGCAGGTGGCGGCCATCAACAGGTGGCTAAAGCCCCCGGCTACGAGATGGAAGGCCCTTTTGCAGTTTAAGAAAATTAATCAGGTAGTTGTCATTACTTCGGCAAGCTCAGCACAAGCCTGAACGAAGTGAAGAATCCCGCAAGGACCCCATGGCAAGAACCTTACCCACACCAAAGTTTCTCTGGTTATCAAGCGGACGGGATGCTTCGGAGGATACTTCGGCAGCCTCAGCACAGGCTCTCAGCATGACAACTTTATTACCCGAATTAATTTTTAATCCACAATTGGGGCTTCCATCTCGTAGCCAGGTCGTTTACGGCCTGGCGGGTTGGCGATAATTTTCTTTCATGCGATTGCCCTCTGCTGTTCATTTTCCTCTATAGACAGAAACCGGAAGGAAATCTATAATTGGGCCTGGAAAACAACATAGTTTTTGTGAAAAGATAACAACGCGCTGGCGTGCGTTGTTTGAGCAAAGCCTGATGACCGGACAATTGTTCGATTTGATCAGGCTTTTTTTTATCATAATCGGCGTTTCACCCGATATTCCCAATACCCATTGGCAAGGAGTTTGTTGTAATGAGCAGTCAGAAATATATTGAACTAGATGAAAAATACAGCGCCCACAATTATCACCCGCTGGACGTGGTGATTGAAAAAGCAGAAGGCGTCTGGGTAACTGATGTAGATGGCAAAAAGTATCTGGATTGTCTGGCGGCGTATTCGGCCGTGAACCAGGGGCACTGCCATCCCGGCATTATGGCAGCGGCCACGGCGCAGATGCACAAAGTGACCCTCACCTCCCGCGCCTTCCGCAACGACCAGATGGGGCCGTTCCTCAAAGAGCTGTGTGAGCTGACCCACTACGAGATGGCGCTGCCCATGAACACGGGGGCCGAGGCGGTGGAAACGGCCGTAAAAGCCGCCCGCAAATGGGGCTACGAAATCAAACAGGTGCCCCACAACCAGGCTGAAATCATTGTCTGTGAAGGCAACTTCCACGGGCGCACCACCACCGTTGTTGGTTTTTCCAGCGAAGAGAGCTATAAGCGTAACTTTGGCCCCTTCACCCCCGGCTTCGTGATGATTCCGTATGGTGATACGGCCGCTTTAGAAGCAGCCATCACCCCCAACACCGTCGGCTTCCTCGTGGAGCCGATTCAAGGGGAGGGTGGCGTCATTATCCCGCGTGACGGTTTCATCAAGGATGCGTACGACATTTGCCAGAAGCACAACGTTCTGTTTGTGGCTGATGAGATTCAGACGGGATTCGGCCGTACCGGCCAGCTGTTTGCCTGTGATCATGAAGGGATCAAGCCAGACATCACCATAATCGGCAAGGCTTTGAGCGGTGGGTTTTACCCGGTTTCGGCCATTTTAGCCGACCGCAACGTGCTGGGGCTGTTCCACCCTGGCGATCACGGCAGCACCTTTGGCGGAAATCCGCTGGGAGCGGCCGTGGCCCGCGCAGCGCTCAACGTGCTGGTAGAGGAAAAGCTGGTCGAGCGTTCCCGTGAGCTGGGGGAATATTTCAAAGGCCGCTTGCAGCGCATTGAAAGCGATCACATCAAAGAGGTGCGCGGCAAGGGGTTATTTATCGGCGTGGAGCTGCACATACCCGCCCGCCGTTTCTGCGAAGCGCTGCAGGAACGGGGTATTTTGTGCAAAGAAACTCACGAAAACGTCATCCGCTTCGCCCCACCGCTGGTAATCAAAAAAGAGGATATCGACTGGGCGCTGACGCACATCGAACCCGTCCTGCAAACGGCTTAACCCAAAGCAGCCCGTTCATAGCGTAGTAAGAAAGTGCGGCTATAGGCATAAAAAAGAGATTGGAGATTAGAGATTGAAAAATCTCCAATCTCCAATCTCCAGTCTCCCCATTTTCAAACGACCAAACGATTATCTGATTACGACCGCCGCGTCCGTATCCTCCGCACAAAGCGGTTTATGAAATCCCATGAATTTGCGTCCTTTTTCGGCTTTCTGCGTCTCCTTTGGTAAATAAGCGTTACAAGGAGATGAACATGTTACAAATAGATAGATGTTGTTGGCGAACTAGGAAACAGGAGCCAAACGTGCAAAATGTCCCACTCGGGTAGTTGAACGAGGCGTTTCCCAGAGCCAATCAATAATCCTTTGCACATTAATAGCGGCGGCCGTAGCCAGGTGTTGTAAAT
>JBGTCV010000012.1:0-7629 GCA_041748655.1 Promineifilaceae bacterium (SeqCode)
GACTATTTCAAAAGCCGGGTTGGGTACACGATGGCCTTGTTCAACATTTTGGTTCAATGGCATGGTCTGCACCCTGCTGCTGATGGATTCGTTCACTTGTCAATTGCTGAGTTCAGCTTATGAACTAGCACCAAAGGTTAAATACTTTATGGAACTATGGTTGCCGTGGAACTGGAGGTTGCAAAAGCCTCTTTGATACAAGCTTCAAAAATTACCCACTTGCCTCAGATATGGTTCTGACATTGAGAGCACAATCGGCTTATGAACTTAAAGAGTCATCCGATGTGTTTATCACCGATCCCCCCTACGGTGATGCAGTAAATTACGACGAAATTCTTGATTTCTTTATCGCTTGGCTGCGTAAAAATCCTCCGCCGGAATTTGCCGATTGGGTTTGGGACAGCCGCCGCTCGCTAGCCATCAAAGGGGAAGATGAAGATTTCCGTCGTGGCATGGTTGCTGCCTATAAACGGATGACCGAATGCATGCCCGACAACGGCCTGCAAGTCATCATGTTCACCCACCAGTCCGGCAGCATTTGGGCTGACATGGCCAACATCGTCTGGGCCGCCGGTCTGCAAGTTACCGCCGCCTGGTACGTCGTCACCGAAACCGACAGCGCCCTGCGCGAAGGCAGCTACGTCAAAGGCACCGTTCTGCTCGTCTGTCGCAAACGGCTCGGCAATTACAAAACCACCCGCGACGATCTCGCCTGGGAGCTGCAAGAAGAAGTCCAGGAACAGGTCGAAGCCCTCACCGGCCTCAACCAACAAGCCAAAGACCTCTACCGGGATGAAAACGTCTTTGAAGATGCCGACATCCAGATGGCCGGTTACGCCGCTGCCCTGCGCACCCTCACCCGCTACGCCATCATAGACGGCCGAAACATGACCGAAGAAGCCATCCGCCCCCGCGTCAAAGGGGAAACCACCTTTGTCGATGAACTTATTGAGTTTGCCGTGAACACCGCCAATCAATTCCTGGTGCCGCAAGGCATCGCCAAAGCGCACTGGGATCGCCTCAGTGGGGCCGAGCGCTTCTACCTCAAAATGCTGGACCTGGAAGCCAAAGGTGCCAAAACCCTCGACAACTACCAAAACTTCGCCAAAGCCTTCAAAGTCCGCGACTTCAAACCGTACATGGCCAGCCAAAGTGCCAACAATGCCCGCCTCAACAGCGCCGTTGAATTCGGCCGGTCTGAAATGGGCGAAGCCTCCGAACTGCATGATTCCGTTCTGCGTGCTGTCCTCTACGCCCTGATGGAGCTGGTCAAAAACATGGACAGCAGCGAGGTCCTGGCCCATCTCACCCTCAACATCCCCAACTACTACGGCGACATGACGCAACGCGAGCTGGCAGTAGAGCTGGCCGACTACCTGGCCAACCGCCTGGACGAGCTCCGCCCCCAAGAAGCCAGCGCCGCCCGCATTCTGCGCGAACTGGTAAAGAATCAACGGCTTGGATAAACACCAGATTGGACCAATCTTCGACAACTTATGGCTAACATCAATCGTTTTTCATCCCGCAGCCAGCGTCTTGACCACGCTTTTTTAAAAACACGCCTGCAAGGTGCCCGCTCCTACAAGCGCATCGCTGGCTATTTCCGCAGCTCCATCTTTGAGCTGGTCGGCGAAGAAATTGCTGGCATTCCCCAGGTCCAAATCGTCTGCAACAGCGAACTGGACGCGGCCGACATCGCCATCTCCAAACACGTTCGCGAAACCGCCCTCAAAGAACGCTGGAACAAAGCCAACCCCGAAGTTGAAGCCCTGCTGCACCGCGAACGGTACCGCAAACTATACGATCTGCTCACCAGCGGCCGGGTAGAAATTCGGGTTGTGCCCAAAAACAGCGTTTTTGTGCATGGCAAAGCCGGGGTCATTGAGCTGGCCGACGGCACAAAAACCAGCTTCCTCGGCTCCGCCAACGAAACCAAAAGCGGCTACGCCAACAACTACGAAATTTGCTGGGAAGACACCTCGCCGGAAAGCGTCGCCTGGGTGGAAGAAGAGTTTGCCGCCCTGTGGCAAGTATCCCACCCTCTGCCGGACGCCATCGTCGAAGAGATCAAGCGCGTCGCCGACCGGGTCGAAATCCGCTTTGAAAAAATAACCGATAAAGAACTGCCCGCTGCCGCCCTGGTCGAAAGCCCCATCTACCGGGGCGGGGAACAGCTGCAACCGTGGCAGCGCTCCTTTGTCACCCTGTTTTTGCAGCACCGCGAAACCTACGGCCAGGCTCGCCTGCTGCTGGCCGATGAAGTCGGCGTCGGCAAAACCCTTTCCCTGGCCGCCAGCGCCATGCTCTCCGCCTTGCTAGACGACGGTCCGGTCTTGATTCTGTGCCCCTCAACCCTTACGGTTCAATGGCAGGTTGAACTGGCCGACAAGCTGGGCATTCCTAGTGCAGTCTGGTCTTCCGCCAAAAAAGTATGGATCGATCCCAAAGGCCACATCATCAAAACCATTGGAGCAGAGGACATTGGCCGCTGCCCCATGCGCATTGCCATCGTTTCCACCGGCCTCATCTTCCACAACACCAAAGAACGCGACTACTTGCTGGAGCGTAAATATGGCACGGTCGTATTGGACGAGGCGCACAAAGCGCGCAAACGGGGTGGGCTGGGCCAAAAAGAAAAAGAGCCTAACAATTTGCTCGACTTCATGCTGCAAATTGGCCATCGTACAAAGAATCTTCTGCTGGGCACGGCAACACCCATTCAAACCGAAGTCCACGAGCTGTGGGACTTACTCCGCATCCTCAATACTGGCCGGGAATTTGTGCTGGGCCGGGAAATGTGGCGGCCACGCTGGCTGAACTGGGAAGAAGCATTACCGCTCGTCAAAGGGGACGAAAACCCCATTGAAGAACGCGACGCCTGGGAGCTTTTAAAAAACCCGCTGCCCCCGGCTTCAGAAGATACACTCTTTGCCACCTTGAGATTGCAACTCAACCTCTCTGATGAAGTTGTTTATAGCATGAAAGGATTTGGATCCCTTGGCTTTTTAGAAAAGCAGGCAATCAGTCAAGCCTTAGCGCCGGGATTTTTCAAGGACCAGAATCCCGTTGTGCGCCACACCGTCCTGCGCCGCCGCCAGACCCTGGAAGAAGCGGGGCTGCTGGAAAAAGTAGGCGTAGATGTTCATCCTGATCCTCACGCACCCGCCAATGCCTATCCAGGCATCCGCTTCAAGGGATTGGGCTTACGCACCAATTACCCCTTTGACCGCGCCTATGAAGCTGCCGAAGCGTACACAGAGGAACTGCAAAAACGCACGCGAGCGGCCGGGTTTATGAAGACATTACTCCTGCAACGCATTTGCTCCAGCTTTGCCTCTGGCAAGGCAACGGCCGAACGGATGCTGCGCAAAGAGGAACTGGAAGATGAAGAGCAGCCCAGACTAATGCTAGACATGCTGGATAAGCGCACCGCAGCTGAGGCAGAACATCTGCAAACGATTGTAGACGAACTATCTCGCCCCGAAGCCCGCGATCCCAAGCTGGCTGCTGTACGATACTTCCTCACCTCCCATCGCACCGAAGGCAAAACGTGGCTGGAGCACGGCTGCATCATCTTCAGCCAATATTATGATACCGTTAATTGGATTGCTTCGGAGCTGGCTAAAGAGTTATCGGGCGTGCCAGTCGGTGTTTATGCTGGCGCTAGTAAAAGCAAAATTTATCAGGGATCAGACTCTTCGGCCGTGGATCGGGAACAAATCAAGGCGGAAGTGAAAAAGCGTGAGATAAAGCTTGTTGTGGCTACAGATGCAGCCTGTGAAGGCTTAAACCTGCAAACATTGGGCACCTTGATCAATGTAGACCTGCCCTGGAATCCGTCACGACTTGAACAACGCTTAGGGCGTATCAAGCGCTTCGGCCAGGCCCGCCATACAGTAGACATGCTTAATCTGGTTTACACCGGCACGCAGGACGAAAAAGTTTACGAAGCCATCTCCCGCCGCATGAAAGATCGCTACGATATTTTCGGTGGCCTGCCTGACACGATTGAAGATGAGTGGATTGAAGACGTAGAAAAGCTGGAGGAGATGATGGATCAATACATGCATCTCCGCAAGCAGGCCAGAGACGTTTTTGAGCTGCGCTATCAAGAAACCATCGATCCTAACAAAGATCGCTGGGAATTGTGTTCGCGGGTGCTTTCCCGGCAAGATGTAGTGGATAAACTGTCCACGCCCTGGTAAATGTAAGGTGCAATTTTAGGGTAAATATCCTGCTCAGAATAGAATTCCACCTTGAAGGAAGTCATATGAAAGCCAACGCCATATCTTTACTTGGTATCTTTGAGAGAAAAATGCGTCTGGAAGTTCCATTGTTTCAACGCCAATATGTTTGGAGCCTTGAGCAACAATGGCAACCCCTTTGGGAAGATATCGAACGCAAATTTGTAGAATACCTGGAGGGGAGAGAAGATGCCCCCGTACATTTTCTTGGGGCGATGGTGCTAGATCAAAAATTGACGCCTGTAAACCTTGTGGAAAAACGACAGGTTATTGATGGTCAACAACGCCTGACTACACTGCAAATTTTTCTGGCTGCCTTTCGAGACTTTTGCCGAGAACAAGAATGTGAGGAACTGGCCAATGAATGTGGATCCTTTACGCTGAACCGGGGGATGATGGCCGATCCGAGCGTAGACAAATTTAAAGTTTGGCCAACCCGTCTCGATCAACCACAATTTATGGACGTGATTGTTGCCGGTTCGCGAGAGGAGCTGGAGAATCGCTATCCATTGGTGCGACGAAAGTATGCCCGAAAACCCGATCCGCGTCCGCGTATGATCGAGGCCTATCTCTTCTTTCATGACCAAATCACTGGCTTCTTCATGGGTACAAATGGTGAAGAGCCATTGGCTGCCCAGTTCTCACTCGCTGAACGACTGGAAGAATGCTTCCAAGCTTTAAAAAATGCTCTACTGGTTGTAGCCATTGACCTGGAACACGAAGATGATGCTCAGGTCATTTTTGAAACATTGAATGCACGTGGGGAACCGCTGCTGCCTGCGGACTTGTTGCGTAATTTTATTTTCCTGCGGGCAGCCCGACGCGGCGAACCACAGGAAGAACTGTATGAAGAATATTGGCGACATTTTGATGAAGCCTTCTGGCGGGTTCCAATCAAGCAGGGGCGTCTCCTTCGTCCTCGCAGCGATTTGTTTATCCAACACTTTTTGGCTAGTCGTCAAATGGTGGATATACCCATTAAGCATTTATTTGTGGAATATAAGCACTGGATTGAAAAGAAACGGCCGTTTGCCACAGTACGAGATGAACTCGCCACGCTTTCTCGACAAGGAGACGATTTTCGCCGGATCGTCGATCCGAAAAAGGTTGATCCAATCTATGAGTTGGCCACATTTTTAGATGCCTACGATATTCGGACAGCCCACCCATTTTTGCTTATGCTGCTAGACGTCAAAATCGACGATCCAGAGTGGGGGATAATCTCAAATACACTTGAATCATACTTGCTGCGCCGAGCTGTATGTGGCCTCACTACTAAAAACTACAACCGAATTTTCTTATCCCTTACACGAAATTTACGCCGCGATGGGGCCACGTCTGAAAATTTGATTAAGCAGCTTTCTGAACAAACGGGGGATTCAGGGGAATGGCCTTCGGACGAAACATTTAAAGAAGCCTGGTTAACCCGGCACATTTACCAGACGCTTAACAATCCAAAGATTGTCCATATTTTAAAACGGCTAAGCGCCACTTATTTTTTAAGCAAAATGGAAAGCATATCCATTGAAGGTCCGCTTACCGTTGAGCACATTATGCCCCAGGGCTGGATTAAGAATTGGCCATTAGCGGATGGTTCAATTGGAATGACAGGTACGGAGCTTTGGGAAACGGGCGTAGATGATCCACGCGCAGAAGCTACTAGAAAACGGAATACGGCCGTGCAAACCCTTGGCAATCTAACTATTCTTACCGGGCCCCTCAATTCAGCAAACTCCAATAGAAGTTGGGAAAATAAAAAGCCAGAGCTTTTGCTCAATTCATTGTTGCCAATCAATCAAAACCTGCACAATGTAACAGTTTGGGATGAGTCCGCGATTGAAAAACGTGGGAAAGAATTGTTCCAGCGCGCACTTGAGCTATGGCCACGGCATGCGTCGTAAATAAATATCGTGCGATTAATGTTGAATGTTCTGGAAAAGGTTAATTCTTCTGCGTAAACCACGAATAGTTTTTGGGAAACGTTGTGCCCAAAGTGGTTAACGTTTAAGAGAACAAAAGTCCCTTTATTTGAGGCTATTTTAAGTTCTTTTTGTTTTCCAAGCTTATAAATTATGGTGGCTGTAGGCAGCAAGGTATTGGTCGAACCTATGTTTGAGAAATTTGTTGGTCGGAAGAAGGAATTAGATCGCCTTAATTCATACCTTCATAGCGCTCTTGAAGGCAACATGCAAGCCTGTTTTATCGTTGGGGAGGCAGGCTCTGGAAAATCCTCACTAATAGCTGAGTTCGCCCAACAAGCACAAAGCAAAAATGATAAACTCATTTTTATCTCTGCCAATTGCAACGCGCAAACTGGCATTAGTGATTCATACCAACCATTTCGCCAGATTTTAAAGCTTCTGATTGGTGATGAAGCTCAACTAGCAAGTAATGCAATAAACAAAAAAAATGCAAATCGCCTAAAAAAAGCATTAAAAACTTCCGGACGCGCACTGATTGAGATTGCACCTGAACTAATAGGTAGTTTCATTCCATTCGCAAGTATACTGGTTGCTTTGGTGCGTCTAGGTGCCAAAGAAAAAGGCTTATTGGAGGGGCTTGAAAAACAGAGCGAAGAAAGAGAGAATAAACCTTACCATATTGAAACATCGCAGATTTTCCAGCAATATACAGCTTTACTTCGTAAAATTTCGAAAGAACACCCAATCGTTCTGGTGTTGGATGATCTTCAATGGGTCGATAACGCTTCTAACGCCCTATTTTTTCATTTATCCAGAGAGCTGGTAGATACTAAAATCCTCTTAATTGGCTTGTACCGCGCAAACGACATCGCAGCAGGTCGGAATAACGAGCGTCATCCTCTAGAACAGACCGTTAATGAAATAAAACGTTATCGAGGGAATGTTTGGATCGATTTAGATCAGGCAACAGTTAATCATGGACGCGCTTTTATAGATGCTGTTCTCGAAGGCATTAACAATGATTTAGATGAGTCTTTTCGAGCTCCGTTATTCAAACATACTCACGGACACGCTCTTTTCACCGTTGAACTTCTCAGAAAAATGCAGGAAAGCGGTCAGCTATTCGAGAATTCCCAGGGGAAATGGCAAGCTTCATCCACAATAAATTGGAGCATTTTGCCTACCAAGGTTGAAGCTATTGTTGAGGAGCGTGTTGAGCGTTTGGACGAGGAACTCAAAGATATATTAAATGTCGCTTCTGTTGAAGGCATGGATTTTACCGTTGAAGTAATTGGGAAAATTCAGCATCTTGAAATGCGTCTTCGGAATGTGTCAATAGAAATGAGACACCAAAATGGATAAATTAGTGAGCAACTCCGCGCTCACTGGACTGCTGGATAAGTGGATAACTCTCCGCCCACTCCGAGTTAACCACTTACCCCCACAGCCTCTACGACGATTGC
>JBGTCV010000013.1:0-3915 GCA_041748655.1 Promineifilaceae bacterium (SeqCode)
GCATGGTGTCATCCACCTGGCAGAACAATTCAATGATAAAATCTTCGGTAGGCATTGGATTCTCCTTTCTGATATAGGTTTGTCACCCTCAGAATAGGAGAATCCGGTGCTCAACTCAAACTAGCACCATTGGTTATATAGAGTAAGTTCTTTCGTTTTATGCCAGGGGCGCTTAGGAGCATGGGGTGGAACCACAGATGCAGAGGCGGGGAGCAGCAATACAGCTGTTCCCCGCCTCTGCTCTGTCTGTCGATGATCTTCTTGTGTATAACCAGCGCCCACAAATGCGCCTACAATTGCACCAGGGCCTGCCCCTACACCGAGAGTTTCTATTCCTCCTATTGTTGCGCCCGCAGCCGAACCCATAAAGGTATTCCAGAAGAGGTCTCGAATATCTGGCCAGCCTGGAGATTGCCGCACAGCTACCCCTACGCGCTGTACACGATGGGGTTGATTAAGCGGGGGAAGGGGGATCTGGTGGATTCGGCCGTTTGGCTGGAACAGGCGCAAAAAGTGGCCCAGCAAAACCACGATCCGTACCTGGAGGCGTATGTTTGGCGGGCGTTGGGGGAAACCTGGGCCGCCAACCAGCAGCCGGAGGAGGCACGCGGGGCGTATGCCCAGGCAAGCACTCTGTTTACCGAGATGGGGATTGAGGCGGAAGCGGCTAAAACAAAGGCGCTGCTGGCAGAAGTTGAAGGTTGTACAAAGTTGAGCTAAGGTTAGCGTTATGTTTTCACTTAATTTTCGCCAAACGATGGTTCAACAAATTGATAAAGCGGTGCTGTTTGGCCTAAACCGCCGGGTCTCTGATTCGCTGGAGACCAGCCTGGACGATGCGCCGCAGCTGGAAGCGGTGCTGGCCCAAACGGTGGTGGATAGGCGGAAAACGGCCGTTTACAACCTCACCGCCCCCGGCGAACATCCCGTCTATCTGCAAACCCCGCTGGGTGAGTTTGTTTGCCAGGTGCGGGTACGCCTGGCGGTAGACCCGCACGCGCCACTGCTGCTGTTCCACCACGGCTTCAATGAGTTCCCGTACACCAATACCTGGCGGCGGCTGTTTCCAACGGCCGTTCCCCTGCCAGTGCATACTGTTTGCGTCCAGGCCCCCTACCACGACAACTGGCAAGACCCCGTACAAAAAGGGTTTGCCTCGATGCAGGCAATTTACCAGATTTTTGCCGGTTCGGTGCGGATCATGGAGCTAATGCAGAGCCAATTTGAGGCGGAAGGGGCGGCTTACACCGCTGCCGCCGGGGTGAGCTGGGGTGGCATTACCAGCCTGCTGTATGAAGGGCTGCTGCAGCAAACCCGCGCCGTCATTCCCATGCTGGCCTCGCCCAATCTGGCTCGGGTTATCTGGGATACAACAGATTTGTTCGACCGCCCAATGCGGCTGACGCAAGAAACGCTCCAGCAGCATCTGGACTTTACGCCGTATTATCGGCAGTGCGCACCAAACCGCGTTTTTCCGCTGCTGGGGGAAAATGATCTTTTCTTTCGGCTGGAAAATCATGCGGGGTTGTTTGGGGAACGGCCGTTAGTCACCGTACCAGATGGACACATCACCGCCATGTGGCACAGCGCCCCCATGCGTGACCATATCCTCAACACCCTGGCCCAGTTATGAGCCCAATAAATTCCCTCTCTTTTATTGCCATTTTGTTATATTTTCGTCGGTTACCCAGACGATCTCATTTGAATTTTTGTGTATAATGGGCTCCATCGTGTTAGTTTTTTGATATAGAGTCAGGAGTGAAAACATGTTCCAAAATTTGAAGCGTGCTGAAATTTTGGCAAGCAGTCCCTCATCCTCTCGTTCTTCTGAAGAAAATACTGCTCCTTTAGCTATACCTCAATCAGTACCCCCAAAACCAACACCACGTCTGGCCTTTCATTGGCCAGACGGCCTACAAGACAACCATGATCTGCCTCAAACAGGTGAACTCACTATCGGCAACATCGTTATACGGCGAGCCAGAGTTTGTTATTATTTAGAACAAATCGACAACGCTTTCCCGGCCTACTTGAATGGCCAATCCATTCGGGGGGCCCGCACCCTCAACGATGGTGATGTGCTGCAAATTGACGAACTGCAAACGGTGTTCCAGCTGGCCGCCTGATATTTTTGCCACAGAGGGCACAGAGATGTCTCTGTGCCCTCTGTGGCTAACTATCACTTATAAACTATTTAAGTTTAGCTCAGGTTTGGCTTAAGTTCCGGCGCTATTCTAATAATTAGAAGTCGCCAAAAGAAGTGTTTCGACCCCGGTTCTCCCTCCTGGCCGGGGTCGAACGCTTTTTGGTGAGGGGCATGGGGCTATGGGCAGCCTCACGCCCCTTTTTCTGTGAGATAGAGGCGAGAGACCCGCGTGTTGATATTGGTCAGCACCTCGTAGGGAATTGTGCCCGCCCACTCCGCTAGCTCTTCACAGCGAATCGAGACCTCGCCACTGTCACTTTCCCCCAGCAAAACCACCTCGTCGTTGTTGTAGGCGCTGTCCCACTCAATGTTGACCATCAGCTGATCCATGCAAATACGGCCGATTACCGGATACCGCTTTCCCCGCAAAATCACCTGCGCCTGGCCTGACATGCGCCGAAAGTAGCCGTCGCCATACCCCACCGGCACCGTCACCACCCGAATCATGTGGTCGCTTTGCCAGGTGGAGCCGTAGCTCACTGGATGTTCTGGCAGCACCACCTTGAAGTAGACGACGCGAGACTTCCAGCTCAGCGCCGGGCGCACGGCAACCGTTTTGGCCACCTCATCAGACGGATAGACGCCGTAGAGCAAAATCCCGGCGCGCACCATGTCAAAATGGCTGCCGGGCAGCTGCAAAATCGCCCCGGAGTTGGCCATGTGGCGCAGCGGTGGTGGGGGCAGCCCGCGCGATGTGTAAAAAGAAAGCACCTGGTTGAAGCGGTCTAGTTGGATTTGGGTGGATTGGAGAACGGCCGTATCCGCATTGGCAAAATGAGAATAAATCCCCTCCACCAGGCAGTGCTCGCACCGCAGCGCCGCCTCCAGCAGCGAATCCGCATTGTAATAATGCACCCCAATCCGCTCCATGCCCGTGTCGATCTTCAGGTGTACCTTCGCCTGCACGCCCATTTTGGCGGCGGCTTCATTGATTTGGGTTAGTTTTTCGATGGAGGAAGCGGTGAGGGTGAGATCGTGCCGCAAAAAGAGGGGCACCTGGTTGCCGATGATGCCGCCCAGCACCAGAATTGGGCCAGTGATGCCCGCCTCGCGCAGCAAAATGCCCTCTTCCAGGAAAGCGACGCCCAGGTACGGCGCACCCAACGAGACCACATGCCGGGCCACTTCCACCAGCCCGTGCCCGTAGGCGTTGGCCTTGAGGATGGGCATCACCGTGGCGGGCGCGACGGCGCGTTCGATGGCCCGGTAATTTTCCGTCAGGCGGGTCAGATTGACTTCAATGTAGGTTGGGCGCAGAACGCCGTTGCTGCTAATTGTCGATTCGTTAAATGCCATGCCCCGATTTTACCCAACCCCGCAGCTTTGGCGATTTTGTCATTTTGAAAGTTCAAGGCTGTTTGTCACATTTTTCAAATAACGTTAGAACTCAATATCTTCATCTGCTGCATAGGCGTGTAACGCATGCAAAGCGCTCGTTGCATGCCGCCCCCAATGTGAATGAAAGTTCTGATTCCATTCCCAGAGGGCTTCAGTAATATGGCCAGTTTCATACAAATTGAGACCTTTTTTAATGTCTCTGTATATATCAGCCAAATCATCAGCTAGATCCAATACCTTTCAAATAAGCAAAGAAGCGACCTTTCGGGCAAATAGTTGGTGTCCAAACTAACACAAATGCCCGGAGGTCGCTTACATGGGATACAGAATACGAGAAATTGATGCGGAAAGCAATTTCTGCCAGGAATTAC
>JBGTCV010000014.1:0-112292 GCA_041748655.1 Promineifilaceae bacterium (SeqCode)
GCTGGGGCCGCCAGGAACCGCGTCGCAGTCGCCGCCGCCAGCCATCTTGCCAGGTTCGACGCACGGGAGGCAGCGGTCGGGGCGAACTGCCATCACCCAGCCAGCCAGGAATGTGGCCACCCAGCTGCTGAATCTGCGCCAACAGCTGATCATCCACCCCCAGCGCCACAGCATAGGCAAAATAATGGTCCAAAATCTCCTGCGCCTCGGCCAGATTGCCATACTGCTGAATCTCCGCCAGATACGCTTTGAACCCCTGCCATTTCTTAACTTCCGCTTTGGCCTGGTCCGACAGCGACCGGCTTTGCCGAGGCGCTCGCCTGGCGATGGCAAACCAGAAGAACATGCCGCCAAACAGGAGTACCGGCAGCGGCAAATCCCACCGCGCTGTTAAATTGTTGCTAAAGATCAGCGCAACCAGGCCAACGATGACAAAGGGAATAATGCTGATGAGAACTCGCCCAGGGTTGGTTCGCCAACTTTTACTGCCGTAAAAATACCCCACCATCTCCTCCGCCATCGTTTTGGTCAGCTGGGGCAGTTGAGCGGGCAACGTTTGCAGCAGGCCGGGGAGCGGCACGGCCGTTCCCGGCGGCAAATGGGGCAGCAGCTGATTAAACAGCGCAGCCAAAAAGCGGGAAACCGTGATTGTCTGTCCGGTGGGGGTGATGAGTTTGCCGTTGGCAGCCAGCGGTTCCTGCCGCTCGGCCGTTACCAACAGCGGCTCCCCCATTTGCAGCTGCACCAGCCCCAAATCGGCCAGATGCAGCACCGAGGCCAGCACCCCGCGCGCCGTCATCTTGCCCTCAACCAGATACGCCACCACTCCCGGCGGCAGGTTCGACGGCGGTTCGGTGCGATAATTACCCTGCGCCTCCCGCAGGCGACGGCTGCCCTGCAAATACCAATAGGTGAGGCCGCCAAGAACGGCCGTCACCCCCGCCACAATGCTGCCCACCAACCAGGCCAGATCAATTCGCGCCTGCCGTGCCTGGTATGCCACCCCTTCCGCAATCTCTGCCTCGATTTTGCGCTGCCAGGCGGGCACGGCGGCGCTGGTGCCGTCGGGCGGCAGCGTTAGCTGAATTTGCCAGGGCGAATTGGGGGCAATAGGAGCCGCGTTTGTGACCACAATCACGCCATCGGCCGCGCCTGAAACGGCACCCCCCGCAAACTGCACATCTTCCAACCCCAGGCCGCTGGGCAGCTGCCAGCGTACCTGCACATTGTCAATCGGCACATCGTAGTTGGAAACGGCCGTCCAGTTTAGCTGCTGGTCCGTTTCTGTGGGGCGAACTGCCCCCTCAACGAGGTATTCCAGCGTAAACTGCCCGCTTTCGCCCGCCACCAGCGGCGGCACGAACCAGTTCAGCAGCACCTCACCCACCGCCTCTTCGTAGATCGTCACCTCATCCACCGCCGGGCTGTAGCTGGCCCACCAGCTAAACGTGGGCTTTGTTTCCACCGTATAACAATCGAGGCAGTTGCTGCCCGGTTCAATTTCCGTCAGCGGGAAATCCCCTTCACGTACCCCCAAAATCTGAATGCCGTCGGTGAAAAGCAGGCTAAAGTGGCGAAAACCACTGTACAAAATACCCGCCTGCACGCTCACCTGCTGCGTTTCCAGCACAAACAGCGTGCCATCGGGCTGCATCTCAATCACCATGTCGATCTGGTCGATGGTGTATTCCAGCTGGGCGCTGTCTGCGGCGATTTGCCACGGTTGGGGAACGGCCGTTACCAACCCCGGCGGAAAATCAAGCAGCACCTGAAACGCCGTGCCATCGGCTACCGTTCCATTGGCTTCATAAATAATTGTGGCGTTATCGTCACTTTCAACAATCTCGATTGTGTAGGTGGGGCCAAAAGCGTCTGCCATCAACGCCTCAGCCGCCACGGCGGCAGGCAGCGTCACCGTCACCCGGCTTTGTGGCACGATCAGGCCGCTGCGGTCGGAGGGGATGGCCCGCCACTCCAGCCGGGTCGCTTCGGGATAAACCCACAAACCACCTTCAACGGTGTATTCCAGCACAAACACCAGCGCGTCGCCGGGGCTTGTCTGGGCAAATTCCCAATCGACAAAAATGGTGTCCCCTTCGCGGGAAAGAGTAAAGCTCTCCGCGCCGCTGCCGGGGCGGTACGCCGTTTGCGCCTCCAGCGACGGCCCTCCGGAAACAGAGACAGCGTCGATACTGCTGGTAAAGGCCAGCGGAATTTCGGCAAAACCGCTGCTAAATTCCCCGTCAAAGCGCAAATGCTGCACTTCCTGAACAATGAAACGGCCGTCTGCCAACACGGTAATATTGACGTCGAATCGTTCATACTGCACGGCCGACTGGGCAAAACCGGGAGGAGCCGCTGCTAACCAACCCAGTAAAACAATCAAAATGAGCAATTTCAGACGTCGTTTCATAATTTCCCTTACCCCAGCTGAACCGCTGGGTCGATTTTTAGCATACCACGACAGCGATCACAAAGCGATCAGGACCGTGGTTGAAAACGGCCGTTTTCCCCAAAACCACCGGTAACCCCTCTATTGATAAGTTAAACTTATCGCCCGACGCTCACATGGCTTGCATAGTGACATTAGGCTATAGCCAATCAATATCCCAACTATTATGCTACAGGGTGTGGAGAGCGTAACCGAACCATCTGTGCCCCATTTCTTATTGAGGAACAACTCTACTGTTTTAAAAGCAAATCTCGAGATTTTTTAAGGAACTATATGCTGCAATCGGTTCTTTCAATTTTCAGAGGGCCTCAACTAATAGACCCTGACAAAATGCGTATTGTCCAACTCGTTCGGGCAATGACGCTCACCTATTTTGTTGTTACTTTCTTCGTTTGTCTTTTCTTTGCTTACCTGATGCCAGAAAAAAGATGGGTTTCGCTGACTATTTTTATTGTTGTTGCCACTTTGTCAATCAGCTCACTTTGTTTACTCAAGCAGAAGCGAATTCAGGCTGCAAGCCATCTTCTTACCTTTAGCTTTTTCCTGGGGCTGCTGTTTAATGGCTACTTTTATGGCGGCATTCGCAGCATTAACGGGCCAGCTTTTATCATCCTGCTCATCATTGCGGGCTTGCTGCTGGGAACGCATACCTTACGCCAATACACCCTCATTTCAATTGTATCCATTGTCACGCTTTACTATCTTGAAATATATGGCCTGGTAGAAAACGGCGTTATGGAGCCGGTGCAAACGACCGATTTGGGGATCGCCGTGGCGGCAATCTCCATTGCCGGCATGCTTTTACATGCCGCTATCGGCAGCATTGATAAAGGTTATTGGCTGCTGAACAATGCGCTGCATCAGCTGAAAAGCACCACCGTTTCCAAAACATATGTAGAAAATATCATTGCCTCCATGCAAGATATGCTGTTTGTCATCACCCCGGAAGCACGCATTGAAATGCTCAACCAGGCGGTGGTGGATTTGTTGGGCTACAGTGAATCGGAGCTAATCGGCCAACCGCTGCAAATTGTGTTGGCCCCATCTGAACGGCCGTTATGGCAGCAAGTCACGGTCAATTCCGCTCTATTTTCCCTGCGTCACCAGGAAGTGAAGTTCTTGGCCAGAGATGGACGCGTGATAGAAACGGCCGTTTCCACCGCCCTCATGAAAGATGAAAACAGCGACACCAACAACATCGTCTGCGTCGCCAACGACATCACCCAGCGCAAGCAGTTTGAAGCAGAACTCAAAGCGGCCAAAGAGCTGGCGGAAGAGGCCACCAAAGCCAAATCTGAATTTTTGGCCAGCATGAGCCATGAAATCCGCACCCCGCTTAATGCCGTCATTGGCATGACCAGCCTGCTGCTAGACACCCCTCTCACCCCGGAACAGGAAGATTACGTCTCCACCGCCCGCACCAGCGGCAATGGCCTTCTTGCCATCATCAAAGACATCCTCGACTTCTCTAAAATTGATTCCGGCAGATTGGAGCTGGAGCAGCAGGCATTCATCTTGCGGGAATGTATCGAGGAAGCGATTGACCTGCTCGCCATTCAGGCCACCCAAAAAAACCTGTATATCAACAGTTTCATCGAGCCAGATGTGCCCGCCATCATCCAAAGCGATGTCACCCGCCTGCGCCAAATTTTGGTAAACTTGCTGGGCAACGCCGTTAAATTTACGGTCGAGGGGGAAATCAACCTCTGGGTGGGCAGTAAACAGCAAAATGGCCAGACAGAAATTCAGTTTATGGTTAGTGACACCGGCATCGGCATTCCAGAAGATCGCAGAAATCGTTTGTTTCATCCCTTCCGCCAGGGAGATTCTTCCACTACCCGAAAATTTGGCGGCACCGGGCTAGGGTTAGCCATCAGCAAAAGTTTGGTCAACATGATGGGTGGTGATATTTGGGTAGAAAGTTCGCCAAACGAAGGCAGCATCTTTCACTTTACCATTCAGGCAGAAATAATTGCCACGCCACCGGACACAAACCCCGTAAGCGCCAATGCCCAACCTCTGGAATTTGCCAGCAAGCGGGTATTGGTGGGCCATCCGAACCAGACAAGCCGCATTGTTTTGAGCCGTCAGCTAAGGCAGTGGGGCATTTGGGTGGCCTGCGCCAGCAGCGTTCCAGAAATTTTGCAAACCCTGACCCAATCACCCAGGTTCGACCTGATCATATTAGATTCCGCCATACTGGAAAATAATGATGCGCTGCTGGAACAGTCAATTCGGCAAGCGGCGATTAGCAGCCCGCTGCTTTTAGTAACGCCGCTGGGGCAGCAGTTTACCGTCTCAAAAAAATATGCCAGCTGTTACTCTCTCAATCGGCCGTATCATTTGAACCAGCTGCACCAGCAGCTCTACGCCATTTTTGGGCAGGGGAAACAGAACGGCCGTAGCCTCCCGCCACCTGCCCAGGCAAACTCACAGTTTGCCAACCTCGCCACAGAAAATCCCCTGCGCATCTTATTGGCCGAAGATAACCTCATCAACCAAAAAGTGGCCCTCCGTATGCTGGAACGCCTGGGGTACCGTGCCGATGTTGCCGCCACCGGACAGGAAGCTGTCCAGGCGCTTTCCCGTCAGCCGTACGATCTCATCTTGATGGATATTCAAATGCCAGAAATGGATGGAATGCAGGCAACCCAACAGATTCGGCAGGGGTGGCTCCCCAGCCAGCAGCCCCGCATCGTCGCTATGACAGCCAATGCCCTGGCAGGTGACCGCGAAACCTACCTGGCCAGCGGCATGGATGATTACGTCAGTAAGCCGGTCAAAGTTGAAGAGTTGACTCGGGTTTTGCAGCTGACCAAACCGGTGGTGGGTTAATTTTCTTCGTCAACATCAGTGGAAACGGCCGTTTCTTTGGCAGCCAGCGCCGTAGCCGCAGCCACCGCCGCAGCCTCAGCCGCGTTATATTCCTCTTCAGTCATGAAACGGCCGCCTGAAATTTCGTGGCTCACCATCTGGTAATTGCTGTCCAGCTGCACCACCGTCTGCATTCGCCGGAAGCAGCGGCTGTCTACAATCGTTTTATGCCATTCGTAGCCGCTGCCCGTGTTTTGCAAATCGTGCTGCTTGTCGGCCCGCACCCGCACCCGCGAACCACAGTTGGCACATTCCACATAAAAGTAGACACCCTGCTTGTCTACATATTTTTTTGGCTCTTCCCCGCCAAACAATTTTTTCAAAAATCCCATACCGTTTCTCCTTCACAAACAACTTTCCGTAATTATAACCCAACTTCCCCTTCACCATCCCCTACAGACATGCTAAACTTATCTTTATGTCCACTGAGCAATTTTGGCAAACGCTCGACGAAGCCACCAACCCCACCGCCTACAGGCCGATGCGCAACCCGCAAGTGGTTGTGTCGCGGCTGCAAAGCAGAACAGAGCCATACTACGTCATTAAGGAGCCAGAAACCAAATCCTACCTCCGTTTAGGGGAGGAAGATTATGCATTGTGGTGGCAGATGAATGGCCGTAAATCCGTCAAAGACCTGCTCTTCTACAGCCTCAAACGGTACAAAACCCTGCCCATCGGCCACCTTACCACGCTGATTGGTGAGCTGAGAGAGGGTCACTTTTTGCAAGCGCCCAGCGTCAAAATATACGACCAGATCGAAGCCGAATTGGCCGCCCGCGCCCCCGCCAGCCGGGGCCGAAAGCTGCTCAACAGCTTTCTCTACACCGAACTGGCCATCTCCGGCCTGGACGACTTTTTTACTCCGCTCTACCAACGGCTCAAGCCGATCTTCTGGCCACTGGGGCAAACCCTGCTCTTCCTGCTGGTGCTGGTTGGCGGCGTTTTATTTGGCTTCAACTATGCCAGCGAACAATACGCCATCACCGGCAGCGGTTTGGGCGTTGTCACCCTCATCATCGCCAACCTGATTGTGATTGGCCTGCACGAACTGGCCCACGGCCTGATGACCAAACACGTCGGGCGAGAGCTGGATCGGGGCGGCTTTCTGATCTACTGGGGCTTCCCCGCCTTTTTTGTCGATACCCGCGATACCTGGCTCTCCCACCGGCTGGACCGCATCAAAGTTTCCTGGGCAGGGCCGTACTCTGGGCTGATGCTGGGTGGATTGGTGGGGGTGGTCATTACGGCCGTTTCCGCCTACAACAGCGACCTGCAAGAGACCCTGCTCGTCACCTTCCTCTTTCAGATTGGCTTTCTGGCCTACCTCAGCGTCGTGGTCAATCTTAACCCGCTGCTAGAGCTGGACGGCTACTTCATCCTGATGGATTGGTTGGAGATGCCCGGCCTGCGCGACCGCGCCTTCAACTTTTTACGCCACCAGGCGTGGTTAAAACTGCGCCAGGCGGGCTCACCCCTCACCTTTTGGCACACCCTCTCCCGCGCCGAGCGCGTCTTCATGCTCTTTGGGCTGATGGCCCTCATCTACTCAATCTTTGCCCTCTGGCTGGCCCTCACCTTCTGGGAGGGGTACGTCAACGATTTCTTCGTTAGCTTGTGGACCAGCGGGCAGTGGTGGGGCAGGCTGGCGGTGGGGTTGATGACGGCCGTTTTCATCCTGCCCGCCGTCTACTATTTACTGCTCTATGGCTGGAGCCGCATCCAGGCCAGCCTGGAATGGCTTTCACGACGCCAGCTGCTGGCCCGCACCGACGTCCTCGCCCTGCTGCTTGGCTTACCCATTATCATCGGAGCACCCGTGCTCTATTTTGCCCTCGATCGCATCAATCCAGCCCAGACAAACTTGTGGCAGGGAATCTTCATCTGGATCTTGCACATCAGCACGGGGGCGGCGCTGGTAGGTGTGGCCCGGCAGCTGCCTGGCTCCCGCTTTCAATGGGCGCTGTGGTCTTTAACGGCCGTTCCGCTGGGCCTGGCCCTCGCCTGGATTAGCCCTACCGATTTTGGCCGCGATCTGGCCCTCATCGCCACCGCTGGCACGATCTTGGCGGCGGGCATCGTTGCCTGGTTCACTATCAACCCCGGCCACCTGAAAGTGAGCGACAGGCTGCTAATGGTGCTGTTGATCTTTTTCGGTGTGGCCACTTACACCAGCATGGCTTATTTTGTGGGGGTAGAAGCGTTGGCGGCAAACGGCCGTTGGTTAGCAACGGCCGTTATCTGTCTGGGCATCACGCTGGCCTTGGTCCTGATGTCCCCGCTGCTGGTTAACTTCAGCCGCTCCCGCTTTGCCATCCCCTGGGGGCTGTTTACCCTCGCCATCCTCATCACCCCCTGGCTGCAACTTTTCCCCCAGCTGGACTTCACCGTCATCACCCTCTGGCTCTACGCCGCCATGCTTTACCTGCTGCTGGGCATGTTGGCCCAATTCACCCGCTCCGAAACAACCGAGGCAGGCGAAACCACCATCTTCAGCGAACGTCAGCGGCTCATCAACAGCTTCAACCAGTTCATGGCCGCCCTTTTCAGCAGCTATGAGACCATCTTCGGTCGGCGACGTCTGACCCTCATCCAAACCCAGATGGCTGCCCTGGGCACACTCGATCCCGACGCCACCATTTTAGACCTGAGCAATCACGCCAAAAAAGCGCTGCTGCTGGCCGTAGATCGGCTGGATGATCTGGCAGGCACCCCGTTCACGCGCAAAGCAGGCCAGGCCGCCTACGACAGCCTCGACTGGCTCAATGCCGAAACGTTGGCGCGGCACGTCCTGGCCAAAACAGAGTGGGGCACCCAGCTGGCCCAGGGCTTCATCCAGGTGCGAGACAAGCGGATCGATCTCATTCGTCAGGCGGATATTTTTGCCGGATTTGATCAGGAAGGGGTAGAAACGCTGCTCATGCTGCTGCGCCGCTGGCGGGCCCGTCCTAACCAGACCCTGGCCCACGCCGGACGCGAGGCGCTCTACTTTTACCTCATCGAAGCGGGTGAAGTGGGCGTTTTCCACGATGGCGTGCAGATGGCTACCTTATCGGCTGGCAGCTATTTTGGAACGGCCGCTTTGGCTGGCAGCGGCAGCTACCAATTCACGCACCGCGCCCTCGGTACTGTTACTGCCCTGCTAATCCACCGCGACCAGTTCGATCCGCTGCTGCGGGCCGACACAACCCTGGCCCAGCAGGTCAGCTCCGGGGCGCAAGAACGGAGACTGCTGCGGCAGATGCCCTTGTTCAGCAGTCTCAGCCCACAGGAGCTGGCCTCCGTCGATGCCCGCCTCCAGCCGCGCCGCGTGGCCGCCGGAGAGCAGTTTGTGCAGCAAGGGCAGCCCCGTTCCCATTTGTTCATCATTGCCGAGGGGGAAGTGGAGCAGTTTGTCACCGAAGATGGCACAGAACGGCTGATTGGCAAGCTGGGACCAGGCGAACATTTTGGCGAATACGCCCTCTTTGCCGACACGCCGTACCACGCCAGCGTCCGCGCCGTGGTAGACAGCCGCCTGCTGCTGCTGGATGAAGCCAAATTCGACGAGCTTGTCGCCACCTGCGAACGAATGACCCATTACGTAGAGCAAATCGGCAGCGGCCGTCTGATCGCCACCCGCCGCCGCGCCACGCCTGCTGCGCTTATTTCGTAATACGGCCGTACCTCAAACCCCATTCCACCAAACCCTGATTGACGGACAAATCCCAGATTTCTACTGCAGAGGACGCGGAGATTTCTCCTTCATTTTTCTCTGCGCTCTGCGGTTAAACAAGTTTTGTCTGTCAACCAGGCACCAAACCAGAAATGTTTCTCTGCCTGTGACACAGGCGCATCTCCCATTCGGAGCGGGACCTCCACACCAACCTAAACAACCCGCCAAACTCAAACATGAGCAAGAGGTTAATGAACGCGACAACATCTTGTCAATACATAGACAAAACATATACAATATCTTTGTATTCAGGCAAGAAATTCAAAAATATTGACAAATGTTGTTCAAAGGAGATAAAAGTGAACCATAATATCCTCAAATTAATTCTTGGTATCGCCCTACTGTTTGGCATCATGGTGCCCTCTGTTGCGGCCAGCGAGAACCAAACCATTGTAGAAATTGCCGTTGAAGACGGCCGTTTCGAAACCCTGGTAGCCGCCGTTGTGGCCGCAGACCTGGCCGACGCCCTTTCTGGTGGCAGCTGGACCGTCTTCGCCCCAACCGATGCCGCTTTCGCCAAGCTGGGCCTCAACCCAGGCAACATTGGCAGCGCCTTCACCAAAGCGGAATTGACCGACATCCTCCTCTACCACGTCATTGCCAGCCCGGTTTCCTCAGAAAAAGCCAAAGCGCTGCTGGGGGATGTCACGATGGCTAATGGCGCTGCCGCTGGGCTGAAGTTCTTCGCTGGCGACCTCTATGTCAATGATGATTCCAAAGTGATCATTGCCGACATCGTTGCTGCCAACGGCGTTATTCACGCAGTCGATACCGTCATCCTCGGCCCCTGGCCAAAAGTAGATGCGCCTGCCAGTGCCGCACCGGCTGCCACCGCTGCCAGCGCCGCTGCTTCTTCTAATACCATTGTAGATATTGCTGTGAACGACGGCCGTTTCACCACTCTGGTAGCCGCTGTTGTAGCCACCGGTTTGGCCGACACGCTTTCTGGCGGTGAATGGACCGTCTTCGCTCCAACCGATGCCGCCTTTGCTAAATTGGGCCTCAATGCCGACAATATCGCCACCAGCTTCAATGAATCAGACCTGACCAAAATCTTGCTCTACCACGTCATTCAGGGGGAGGTCTTCTCCGACAAGGCGCTAACGCTGCTGGGTGATGTTACAATGGTAAGCGGCGAAAAAGCAGGTCTCAAATTCTTTAACGGCGACATCTTCGTCAACGACGATTCTAAAGTAATCATTGCCGACATCAACGCCAGCAACGGGGTTATCCACGCAGTCGATACGGTCATCCTCGGCCCCTGGCCAAAATAAGAAGTGAAAACTAAATAGTTGAGCCGCTTGCTTTAATTGAAAATAGAAAGCGCTCTTCCAGGAGAGATTCGGAAGAGCGCTTTTTATTTGTTGTTCAAATCAATCGCAACTTGTCAATTTCTAGCCATAAGCCCGGCGCAAATGGCACAGCGTGGTAAACGCCGCCTCACTCACCTGGAAATCGGCATCGCGAACGGCCGTTTCCAAAGCCGGTATCGCGTCCATGGCAGGCAGATGGCTCAACAAGGTTGCCGCCGCCGCCCGCATCTTGGAATTATCTGACTCATTAATAAGCTGAACCAAAAACGGCAGCGCCGCAGCACCATCTGGCACAATACGGCCGTCTGGCCGAAAAGCCGCCGTCAACCAACGCTGATCGGCCGGATTGGGTGGCAGCCATTTTGCCCCCTTTCGCCGTGCCCGCACCGTCTCTAGCGCCCCATTCGCCGCCGAACGCACAAACCATTCATCATCGTGCCGCTCCACTTGAATGAGCTGCTTTTCGACCCAGGGGACATCCAAAAGTGAAAGACCCAACACCGCCGCCCGGCGCACCTGAACATCATCATCGGTCAGCGCCTCCTGCAAAATTTCCGCGCCCCGAGCCCCGTTTAAAGCCAATCCTTCAGCCACAATCTGGCTCAACGCCTCATCTTGGCTGATGAGGGCTGCCAGCAGAGGCTGTTCCGCCAGGGGGTGATGCTGCTGAAGCAGCAGGCCGTAAACGGCCGTTTGCCGCACGCCCTCATCCCCATCCATCATCAATTTAGCCAGCAGTCCCATTGCCTGATCCGAACCCAACCAGGCCAGCGCCGCCGTTCCCAGCTGGCGCAAAAACGGGTCGGTGCGTTCCAACAGCTGCAACACAAAAGCCACCACGCCCGGTTCGTTAGACTGGGCCAGCGCCGCCATCGCCCGCTGCCGAAGCACCATCGTGAACGAAGTTGCCGAGCGAATTATCTGCCCCAACAAGATCATCGTTTGTCGCCGCCACTCCCCTTTTTCGGCCGTCAATGGCAGCCAGGAAGCCGCCTGGAATACAGATTCGCGAGAAGGCGTATTATCTTGCCCTTGCAGCAGCTGTTTGGCCAACCCCGCCGGATTTACCTGTGCCACATAAAAACGCAAAACCTGCGCCCATTCGGCATCATTCAAATGGGCAGCCGCCGCCACATTCCCCTGTGCCACCAGATGGCCCGCCGCCAAAAAATCTCGCCACAGCGCCCCACGGCAGCTCAAACTGCCGTTGCTCCAAACAACAAACAGCGGCATATTTTTGATCGATTTTTGCAGCCTGTTTGCCAAATTGCGATTGATCTGTTCGTCAGCCTCCTGAGCCAATCGTTCAGCAACGGCCGTTACCTCCGCCATCCCCAGCGCCAGCTTGCCTTCCTGAAGCATGGTATAAGCCAGCTGCTGCCAAAAGGTGAGGGTTAACGCATCGGGCGACTGCTTGCCCGCCAGCAAGCCCAGGCTTTGCTGCAGCAATTCACAATCAGCGAACGGCCGTTTCGGGTCTTGTGCCACTTTTGTCAGGCTGCGCAGGGCAAAATTGAGCGTGGTGGCAGCAGCCGTTTGGCCCGGCTGCCAAAAATAAGGCAAACGGGGCGGCTGGCTAATCGACAATGCCTGGGTGGCCTGGGCGGCAAAGCTTTCCACTTCCCCCAACCGCCAGGGCAGCAAAATAGTTCGCGTAAAATCCAGCTCCAGCAACAGCCCGTGCCCAGATAACCCGGCAGCCACAAAAGATTGCGTCTGCTTATATTTGCGCAGCAGCGCTTCTAGCCATTCGGCTGCGCCCGGCCGCATCGCGGCAGGCAGCTCGTCCCACCCATCCAGCAGCAGCAGCACCTGCCCCGCCTTCAACTTTTGATGCAGCAAATCTTTAAGGCCCGGGCTTGTTAGCGGATTGGCCCGTTTTTGCAGAGCGTTGGCCAACATCATTTCCGCATCTTCAAGCTCACCCGCCGCCAGTCCCAATTCAGCGATATGCACCAGCACCGGCAGCATGTTCACCAAATGAACATCTGCCTCCTCGGCTGCCGCCGTAGCACAGCGCAGCGCCAGATGAGCCAGCAAGGTTGTCTTGCCCATTCCCGGCTCGGCAGCAATGATGACGCGACGGCCGTTTTGCAGCAGCTGAGTCACGGTCATAGTAGGTGGGGTAGGCAGCCCCATACCATGCGCCCACTCCGGCCACAAATAGGCCAGCGCGGTCGCCCCGCGATCTTCTGGCAGCAGCGCCGGGTCTTCCAGCGGGGCCAGCAGGCGGGGAGCCACAAACAGGGTATTCAGGCTGGTTTCGTGGCCAAGTAAGTGGTGGGTGTTGGCGTAAACGGCCGTTTCTGCCAAAAACCGCACCGCCACGCCAGACCGCAAATACGCAATGCGTTCCCGCACCCAGCCGGTCAGCCGAGCATAGTGGCGGCGCAACCAGGGCAGCAAGCGCAAAAAGCCATACGCCACCGCCAGCCCCAACAGAAGGCCAAGAAAAAAAGAAAGCGGTTCAAATTGCCAATTTTGGAATCGTTGCATAGGTCAGTGCGTGGTCTCGTTGATCTAAAGATGAGGATTACAATATGGTCATAAACTGACATTTTGAAAAAGAAGACTGGAGAGTATAGATTATCCAGCCTCTACTCTCCAAGAAAACGCTAGTTTATACCTTTGGAAAGTATAACACGGCCGTATAAGCTTTTATAAATAATTTACGTCCCTTACACGCCAAAAACAGTTCTGGGTCTTTGGAATTTCGTGGGGTCTTGCTAAATAAAAGCAACCCGCACCATATCAAAGCATTGTCAAAAAAAGGTTTAGCTATTAACATTCAATAGCTATCAAACAATTGTATATTCGAAAGCATGTGTCCGCAGCCCAAGAAACTTTCCCGTAAGCTAGAATGTAACTTGTGCTAGATATGTTAACCCAGTCTCATACTAAGTAAACCCTAAAATAGCAGAATAGCGAAAAATTTGCTTAGCGTACCGATTAAACGAAAACCGACCCCGTAGCGATAAAAGTTGCAAAAAATTTACGCGCCAAAACGAAGGAAATGACACACATTTCCAAGAACTACATCTGTGTATACTGGCTAAGGTTGCATTCAGACATCACCTGCTCTGGTAAATCTGCCAGCCTACAACCTGTCCTGTGCTAATACATAAAAGTGGCAGTCCAAAAACAGCGATCAACTAATGGAAGGTGCTATTCATCCCAAAAACTGAACCTGGCAACCATTCGTCCCAAGCCAATCGTTAAGCACCCACCAATAAAACTAGAAATCAACAACATAAAGGAGGTGGTTTTATTCCAAGAGAACCAGCAAAAATTAGTTAAAGTTAAATCGGAAGATTAACTAGAACAAAACAGCATTCAACCTTACACCGTATCATATAAACAGGAGAACAGATGTTTAAGAAAAACCCCAAAAAGAGTGTGCTAACTTTATTGCTTCTGGCATTGTTAACGCTCGTCCTCGTTCTTTCCTCGGCCTCTCTTGGCTTTGCCCAGGATAGTGACCTCACAGCAACAGGCAATGTTACTCTAGACTCCAGCTTCACAAACGACAAAACTCCAGCCATTGCTGGCCGCGTAGAAGTGGGCGACCTGGAAGAAGTCAACGTTATTGTCACCGTCGATGCAGCTATCGACGCTGGCGCCCTCAAAGATACCCTCGGCGCTTACGGTCAGGTAACCTATGAATACAGCAAAGTATTCAACGGTGTTGCCATTTCCCGCGTCGCTGGCGGAAACCTGGACGCTATCGCTTCCATCGCTGGCGTAACTGGTATCTACCTCGATGAACTGCGTCAACTGGAAACGGATGCCGGTCCACAATGGATCGGCGCACCCACCGTTTGGGCGGCGCTAGGCGGTCAGGAAAACGCTGGTGAAGGTACCATCGCTGGTATCCTCGACTCCGGCATTTGGCCAGAGAATCCTTCCTTCTCCGACCCAGACCCCAACGGCAACCCTTACCCGGCTCCCGCTGGCACCTATGCCTGTGATCTGGGCAGCTCCTATCCTGACGGTTCCGACCTCGGTTTGGATTTCGAATGTAACAACAAACTGATCGGCGCTTACCGTTTCCTGGCTACCTATGACGCTGCGGTTGGTCTTATCGACACCGAATTCACCTCTGCCCGAGACGACGATGGCCATGGTTCCCATACTGCCTCAACCGTTGCCGGTAACAGCAATGTTGCCGCCACCGTTTTGGGCAACGACCTGGGCCTGACCAGTGGTGTTGCGCCACGCGCCCAGGTAATCGCTTACAAAGTCTGTGGTCTGCAAGGTTGCTTCAGCAGCGACTCTGCCGCAGCCGTTGAGCAAGCCATCCTGGATGGCGTTGACGTGATCAACTTCTCCATCAGTGGTGGTGGCGACCCGTACAACGACCTCGTTGAACAAGCGTTCTCGGTTGCTTACGAAAACGGTGTTTTTGTCTCCGCTTCTGCCGGCAACTCCGGCCCAACGGCCAATACGGTTGCCCACCGTGGTCCCTGGACAATGACCGTAGGCGCCAGCACCCACGACCGTGGCTTCATTGCCACCGTTACGCTTGAATCTGGCAGCGAATCCTTGACCCTGGACGGTGTTTCTCTGACCGGTGGGTTCGGCCCAGCGCCAGTTCTTTTGGCTGCTGATTACGATGGTTTAGCCGCTAGCAATCCAGAAAAAGGGATGTGTAATGAACCATTCCCGGCTGGTACCTTTAACGGCGAAATTGTTGTTTGCCAGCGCGGTGTTATTGCCCGTGTTGCCAAAAGCTTCAACGTTGCTGAAGGTGGCGCTGGCGGTATGATTCTGTACAACCCCAGCCTGCAAAGCCTGAATACGGATGGCCACTGGATCCCCAGCATCCACATTCAGAACGATGCCGGGGCTGCACTGCTCGACTTCCTGGCCAACAACAGCGACGTGATGGCTACGCTGAGCGGTGGTGTCAAAGCTACGGTTCAGGGTGACGTTATGGCTGCTTTTAGCTCCCGTGGTGGCTCCGGCCAAACCCTGGGCGTTAGCAAACCAGACGTAACCGCGCCTGGTGTCAACATTCTGGCCAACGCTTCACCTTATCCGGCTGAGGTCTTGGACCAGCCTGGTTTGTTCCAGATCATCAGCGGTACCTCTATGTCCAGCCCGCATACGGCTGGCGCTGGCGCTCTGCTGGCAGCCCTGCATCCCGACTGGACACCTGGTCAAATCAAATCTGCTTTAATGATGACCGCTACGGTGGATGGTCTGGTTAAAGAAGATGGCGTAACCCCGGTTGACAATTACGATGCTGGTTCTGGTCGTATCGACCTTAACGTGGCTGGCAACCCTGGCCTGAGCATTTCAGAATCCAACGAAAACTTCTGGATGTATGAAGACAACTTGTGGAATGCCAACTACCCCAGCCTATACATCCCGAACATGCCTGGTCAGATAACTGTACAGCGTACGCTGCACAGTGAACTGGGGCAAGCCGCCTGGTGGTATATCACCGTTGAAGGTGATGAAGACCTGGTTGTCAGCACTTCTTCAGTGATCGGTATCCGCGCTGGACGTGACCGTACCATCAACATCAGTGTTGATGCCAGCGCTGTGCCGTTGGGCGCTACCCGCATGGCGGTTATGCACCTGACGCATGGTGATCATCACCTGCGCTTCCCGATCACTATCGTACGCCAACAAGCGCCCATCACTCTGGACAAAAGCTGTGATTCTGCCAGCATGGCTCCTGGTGAAGCAACTGAATGTACGATCACGATCACCAACACCGGTTTAGTTGACGGCAGTTACGACCTGATTGATGTATTGCCACGTCGTCTGCGTTTGGTGAACGGCAGCGTTGATGGCGCTACGCAAACCAGCTCGCGCTCCCTGAGCGCCAGCGGCACGCTGTTTGGCGCAGCTCCGCCAATCGTGAATGCGGCCGTTGACCCGCTTGCTTCCCCGGCTGGCTTCCTCTCGCTGACTCTGTTCGGCTCCTCGCTGAACCTTGGTGGCTCTGACGAAAGCATTGTGAATGTCAATGTGCCAGCTTTCGTTTACGCTGGTGAAACCTACTCCCAAATTGGCGTGGTTTCCAATGGTTACATCGTCGTTGGTGGTGGTACAGGCGCTGATGTTGATTACATCAACGCACCCATCCCCAGCCCGAATGCACCCAACAACATTCTGGCACCCTACTGGACCGATCTGAATCCGTCGATGGGCGGCAGTATTTTGGTTAACACGCTGAGCGATGGTGTTAACTCCTGGATTGTTGTGGAATGGAACAACGTACCCAGCTGGAGCGACGGCGCACCCAACACCTTCCAGGTGTGGCTTGGCTACAGTGGCTTTGAAGATATCAGCTTCACCTATGGCACCCAGCTTTCTGGTGGCGATGGTGGCTTCCTGACCGTCGGTGCCGAGAACAAGTTCGGCAACACCGGAGGCCAGATCTACTACAATGGTGATGGTGATATTCCAACGCCTTCCTACCCGGTTGGTGACTACGAAGTTGCTGTGTTCTCTACCCCAGGCGAGCCTGGCGAGACGCACGTGATTACGTACAGCGCCTACGGCATGGTACCTGGCAGCTGGACCAACTGTGCTGAGATGACCTCTGACCTGTTTGAAGGTACGTCTGTTTCCTGCTTTAGCGGTGAAATTAGCAACGGTGCTGAATAACAGTTCTTTTCTGGCAGGTTAGCCTGCTGGTAAGGTAACAAAAAGAGCGGGTTGGCAATTGAGTTGCCAATCCGCTTTTTCTTTTTACCAGATAAAGTTATGTCAAACTGGCGTTACAAAATAATAGGCTGCTGCTTAACCAGACAGTGGGCGGCTTCAATGACGCTCAAAATTTCTCGCACCGCTCGCCCCTGACGCCCTTCGGCGTTGACAACCCAATAATCAAATTCATGCATTCGCTTCATTTCCTGACGAACGGCCGCAATCCGCAAATTGAGCCCTTCGGCCGTTTCTGATTTGCGCTCGCGCAGGCGGCGCACCAGCTCTGGTTCCGTTTCGGTGGTGAGAAAGATGGAGATGGCGTTGGGGATAAGCTTGCGGATGGTGGCGGCGCCCTGCACATCAACCCGCATGATCACATCGCGCCCGCTGTTGAGCGCGTCACGGATTTGCTGCTTGGGAATGCCTTTGTAATCGTTATAGACAACGGCGTACTCCAGCAGCTCGTTGTTTTCAATCATTTGGGCAAATTCATCGGTGCTGTAGAAAAAGTAATCTGTACCGTGTATTTCGTTGGCGCGGGGTGGGCGGGTTGTGGCGGTGACTACAAAGTAAAATTGATCGGGATTGGTATCAATTAGATTGCGAGCGATGGTGTCTTTCCCCACCCCAGAAGGGCCTGAAATGACGATGAGCTTGGGATAAATTTCTTTTCGATACAAACTTTCTTCTACCACAATAACCTCTTTTATGATTGCGAATTGGAGCCGTTTGGTGGGATACGGCCGTTTGATGTCTCATTCATTGACACGTATAATGGTTTTATAAACTAAATCGATCTTAAATTAGAAGGAATTTAATACCATGCCTCTTTACGATTTTCGCTGCCAGGCGTGCGGCAAATTTGCCCGACTGCAATTTTCATACAGCGAGTATGGCAAGGTTCAACCCGTTTGTCCACACTGCGGCAGCCAGAAAATGAATCGCCGCATTAGCCGGGTAGCCCTGGCCAAATCTGAAGACGCCCGACTGGAAAATATGATGGATGACAGCGATCTGGCCGGTCTGGATGAAAACGATCCGCGCTCCCTGGGTAAATTTATGCGCAAAATGGGGCAAGAAACGGGCGAAGAACTGGGAGATGAGTTTAACGAGGTTGTCGATCGGTTGGAAAAGGGCGAATCGCCTGAAGCAATCGAACAGTCGATGCCAGATTTAGCAGCTGGCATGGATTCGCTGCCAGCCGAGTCCTAGAGGTGCGACGCACTTACAAACGACATCGTTGTTGCGCATTACCCTGGAAAAAGTGCGTCGCACCTGAACGCTTACATTTTAGCTAAACGCTGCTTTTTCTTCTGCCAGACGAACCACCAAGTTGGCTTGCAGGTCTGCCTGAATAGCGGCCATCGGTCGATCGGCGTCGATAACCACCCAGCGCTCTGGATTGGCTGCCACCAGCTGATAATACCCCGCCCGAACGCGCTGATGAAACTGCACCGTTTCCAAATCAAGCCGGTTCATTTCTAATCCTCCGCCCGTACGCCGCGCCAGGCCGCGTT
Source organism: Promineifilaceae bacterium (SeqCode) (assembly GCA_041748655.1). Lineage (GTDB taxonomy): Bacteria > Chloroflexota > Anaerolineae > Promineifilales > Promineifilaceae > Leptofilum. The sequence goes on from JBGTCV010000014.1 coordinate 18,532, forward strand.
CCACATCAATGTCTAGCAAAAATGTCAGGTTGGGCTGCAAGCCACCGGTAGCAATTTGGGTCACCTGGTGCAAATAATCCAGGTTCAGGCCACGGCCGTATCCCTGGTAGGCGATGGTGCTGTCGGCAAAGCGGTCACAGAGAACAATGTCACCCGCATCGAGAGACGGCCGTATCAACTCCCCCACCAACTGCGCCCGCGACGCCGAATAAAGCAGCATCTCCGTGACCGGCATCATGGCCGCGTTGGCTACATTGTGAACACAGGCACGAATCTCATCCCCGATAGCCGTTCCCCCTGGCTCCCGCGTGGTGATTACCTTAAAACCGCGCTGCTGCAAAAAAGGGGCCAGCAGGGCAATCTGGCTTGATTTGCCGCTGCCCTCTGGCCCCTCGAAGGTGATAAACATGCCCATACCTACTTGTCGGTGCGGGCAGCGCTAAAGATGCGCACGTACCGATTAGGCTCCTTGCCATAGCTGTGCGAAACCAGGTTGGCCTGACGCACCATCTGGTGCTGATAGCGGCGAATGGCCGAACCAACCGGTCGCAGATCAACTGACGCTTGCCCGGTGTTAATCAACTCAATGCCGCGCTCGGCCTCAGCGATAGCCGTTTCAAATGGATCCGTGGCGCTGGGCGCGTCCAGATCCATCACTTGTATAAGGAAGCTTTCCATCTGATTAATGGTGTTGGCCCGCAAAACATAGACGGGCGTGCGCCGCCGCTCCGCATCGTTGATGAGCTGCCGCCGCTTGCGGTAGTAGCTTTTCAGCGTCACCAGCACATCTGCTTCAGGCAGCGTATTAACCAGGGTCACGTGCGCTTTCAGCCGTTTGGCGGCCTGGATGAGCCGGTTACGCGCTACGCCATAGGCAAACACGTGCAGGGTATCTGGCGCCTCTTCTGCGAAGTCGATGGGTTCTGTCGGCAGTTCTATCGGCTGCCCATTGGCTTTGCCGCTTTCGGTGTTGCCGTTGGTAAAGATACGGCCGTTTCTCTCTTCCCGCGTCTTCTCTCTGCGAGGCCCCGCATCTCGCCTGCCCGTTACCGCCGCCGACGTCACCACCGCGTTTTGCTGCTCCACCTGCACCTGGCCCGCCTCATCGCGGGAGCGAAACTCCACCCGGAACGGCTGCCCGCGCAGCATCGAATCTACCGAGGCCGTTACGTCTGGATGAACCAGCAGCTGCTCGCGATCCTGAATCTCGATTAATACATCGAATGTGGGAGGGGCGCGACGTTCCAGCACCGTTTTTTGCGTGCCGCGTCGCCGCGCTTCGTCGTCGGACAGGGTAACGCTTTCAATGCCACCCACCAGGTCAGACAGGGTTGGGTTGAGCAGCAAGTTCTCCAGCGTGTTGCCATGCGCCGTGCCAATAAGCTGCACCGCTCGTTCGTTGATGGTGCGGGCCGCTGCCGCTTCCCGCTCGCGGCCAATCTCATCAATGATGATGACTTCCGGGTTATGGTTTTCTACCGCTTCGATCATCGTTTCGTGCTGGTGAGAGGGTCGGGGCACCTGCATGCGGCGGGCACGACCCACAGCCGGGTGGGGGATATCGCCATCGCCGCCAATTTCGTTGGAGGTATCGACGATAACCACGCGCCGCTTCTCGGCCAAAATGCGGGCCATCTCGCGCAGCATGGTGGTTTTGCCCACGCCGGGGCGACCCAACAGCAAAATGCTGTGCCCCTCAGTGATGATGTCTTCGACAATGTCTATGGTACCATAAACAGCACGGCCAACGCGACAGGTAAGCCCCACCACCTCACCCTTGCGGTTGCGGATGCCAGAAATGCGGTGCAGGGTACGGGCAATACCGGCACGGTTGTCGTCATCAAAATCCCCGATGCCGTTAACCACAGAGGAAATGTCGGCAGCAGTGACTTCTTCCTGGCGCAAAACAATCTCACCATCGGTGTAACGGGCGGTGGGCTGGCGACCTAAATCCATCACCACTTCCAGAAGCTGTGTTTCACGGCCAATTATTTCAATTTTTTCGGCAATAGATACCGGTAACAAGGTCAACAGTTTTTGTAAATCTTCTTTGGCTTGTTCTGTTTGTGAAAGGTTCATAGATGAATTAACTTTTCTCAAGGATTGGTTTAGGGGTCGAAGGATTGGCTTTGTTTTTCCGGCGACCCGGTTTTTGGTACTGTCGAATGAGCGGCGCAGTAGGGGTAATGCCCTGAGCCTCTAACGCCGCCGATAGATCCGCAAAGGGTCTGGTGGCTTTTTGCACAATATGTTTAACCATAACGGCCTGGCTGCCCCAGAGGGTAAAGCCAGATCGTTCCAGAGCATATTGCACCCAGCTTTGGTAACGGCGCACGCAGCAGTAGATTGGTTTGGTGGCGGCTGTGGGATTTTGGCGCACAACGGCCGTAATAATCTGATCAGCCTGTGCTTCGGCGCTGGGATGGATAAAAAGGCGCAGCCAGGTGGCCACTGGCCCAATGTGGATATGAACAAAAGCGGCTAATTCATTCTCTTCATGTAACACCCAACCTCCCCCATCACGCAGCGGCGGCATTGGTTCCACCAGCTGAACCAGGCGCGGGACGGTATTGGCATACAGCAGCTGAATATCCCAATCATCTACCGCCTGGCGAGGCCTTAAAATAGTTTTTTCTTTTTTTGGCTGAACAATGTCACCTGGGGCCAGCACCCAGACATCCTGGCGGGTATAGACGACAAACCCGGCCCGCCGCAAGACGGGCAGCTCATCGCTAACTTCATCCACTTCAGCCACCAGGCTGTGGATGCCGCGCTGTCCTGCTTCTACCACGGCCTGATCTAGCAAGGGCAGCCAGGCGTTTTCGTTGACCTGATACGGCCGTTCCCCATTCACAGCCCCCGTGTTGGAAACGGCCGTGCCATTGGTCTCCGCCGCCACGTGCCCATCACTGGTCGAGCTCAGGTACAAAATATGGGCATGCACGCTTTCCTCATGCAAATAAAGCTGTATGAAGCCAGCCAGCCCATTTTTGTCTGATTTCCAAACATACGTAGGAAAATCGCCACCTATTAGACTAAAAAGCGCCCCACGAGTTGGCTGCAAATTTTTGGTCAAGGCCGATTCCGTATGAAGAGAAACCCCCAGTTCACTTAAACGGTGAACAAGTGGCAAGTCGCGTAAATTAAATGGTCTTATCATCAAGTATACAGTGTAGCAGTCGCTAAATCGCTAGACAAGCATTCATCCCAACACAATAAAAATGTTCATCAAATTCATATCCCAAGATGCCAACTTTACAGGCAGCTATCTGGCTAAAATTGGTGTTTTCAGATCGCGCTGCCCGCCTGATTCGGGTCAATTATACCGCAAAAATGAGCCATTACCCCCTTACAAAATTCCTTACGTTCTAAACCAAACGTGTTATAATCGATCTCACTTGTTTCACAATATCCACTCAATGGTGGAAGAAGGAGATCTATGTCATCTTTAATTCTCACTATACGCGAAAGTGTGCGGTATCGTGGGCGAAGTGGCCATTACAGCTGGATTGCGCATCGCTTATCTGGTTTGGCTATTCTGGGCTTTCTTGTCTTGCACGTCTGGGATACTGCTAACGCTCATTTCTACCCCGAACTGTACGCCTGGTCGATTGCTTTATTTAAGCACCCCTTATTTGCCGTTGGCGAAATTGCCATTATGGCGGCCGTTTTGTACCATGCCTTCAACGGGGTTCGCATCACTATTCTGGATTTTAAGCCGGAATGGTGGAAATACCAGCAGCGCAGCGCTGCGATTGTGTGGCTGTTATTTGCGGCCGTTTTTGTGCCAATCGGTATCTATATGCTGGTTGAATTTGTAACTCGTTGTGGTGGCTTGGGCGCGGCCTGTTGGGAAATCCCCCGCATTAGAGACTTTACAGGGTAAGGGAGCAAGAGACATGACAACTGCAACACCACCTATAACGCACCGCAAGGTGCAGATAAAATTTAATTTTGAACGGTATGCCTTCCTCTTTATGCGCATGTCTGGGCTGGCTTTGCTCATTCTGGCTGTTGGCCACATGATGATCCAACATGTGCTCAACAGCAGCGGCAACCTGACGCTCATGTTTGTGGCCGATCAGTGGAACTCCTGGGGCTGGAAGGCTTATGACATCTTTCTGCTGCTGTTTGCCATTCCCCACGGCCTGAATGGGCTGCGTAACGTGCTGGAAGATTACATTCACAACCCCCGACTGATGAAAAACATTAACATTGCCCTGGCTGTTTTTGCGGTGGTAACGGTAATTTGGGCCGCCGTTGGCATTGCGCTGTTTGATCCTGAAGCAGCCCGTGAAATAGCCAGAAATTTGCCCGGCTAAAATCTATTGTAATTAAGTAATTAGGTAATTAGGTAATTAAGAAACCTGTTTTTAATAACAACTCAATTACTAAATTACTCAATTACCCAGTTACTCAATTACTCAATCAAAAGTGCAGGATAACATGGCTAACGTAAAAATACACACATTCGACGCCGTCATTGTAGGTGCTGGCGGCGCCGGATTAATGGCAGCGCTGTACGCCAGCAAAAGCGCCAACGTTGCCGTCATTTCCAAACTGTACCCCACCCGCTCCCACACGGGCGCAGCCCAAGGCGGCATCGGCGCAGCTTTAGGCAATATGGAAGAGGACAAATGGGAATGGCACGCCTACGATACCGTCAAGGGGTCTGATTATCTGGCAGACCAGGACGCGGTTGATGTGTTATGTAAAGAAGCAGTGGATACAATCATCGAGTTGGAGCATATGGGGCTGCCGTTCGACCGCTACCCCAACGGCACCATCTCGCAGCGCCGCTTTGGTGGCCACACCAATAACGACACGGGCAAACCGGTGCAGCGTGCCTGCCACGCCGCCGACCGGACTGGCCACATGATTTTGCAAACGCTGTACCAGCAGTGCATCAAAAACAAGGTCAACTTCTTTGATGAGTTTCACGTAGTAGATCTGATTCGAGTGGGGGACACCGTACGCGGCGTGGTGGCTGTGGAGATGAGCACGGGAGATTTCCACGTGTTCCACAGCAAAGCCACGCTGTTTGCCACTGGCGGCTGGGGCCGCTGCTGGGAAGTCACCTCCAACGCCCACTCTTTGACGGGTGACGGAACCGCCATCTGTCTGCGGCGCGGTGTGCCGCTGGAAGACATGGAATTCTTCCAATTCCATCCCACCGGCATCTTCCGCCTGGGCATCCTTATTACCGAAGGGGTTCGGGGTGAAGGCGGGGTGCTGATCAATGGCAAGGGGGAGCGGTTTATGGAAAAATATGCCCCCACCATTAAGGATTTGGCCAGCCGCGACGTGATCAGCCGGGCCATCTTCCTGGAAGTGCAGGCGGGTCGGGGCATCAACGGCCAAAATTACGTCCACCTGGACATTCGCCCGGAGACGGTGAACCATTATTTTGCTGAAGCGGGCGATTCGCGCCGAATCGACCGGGAGTATATTGAAGCGAAGCTGCCGGACATTGCCGATTTCACCCGCACCTACTTGGGCGTAGATCCGGTAACGGAGCCGATGCCAATTCAGCCCACGGCCCATTATGCGATGGGCGGTATTCCTACGGATATAGACGGCCGTGTTTTGCGCGACGTCGATGGCAGCCTGATCGATGGTCTTTATGCTGCCGGGGAATGTGCCTGTGTCTCGGTCCACGGGGCCAACCGGTTGGGAACAAACTCGCTGGTGGATTTGGTGGTCTTTGGCCGCCGCTCTGGCAACCATATGGCGGAATATTGCAATCAGGCCGACCTGCTGCCACTGCCAGACGACCCGGCAGGCGAGGTGATGGCGGAGTTTGAGCGAATTCGCAACGGCAGCGGTGGGGTAAAAACGGCCGATTTACGTGCCAAGATGCAAAAGTCGATGACCGCCAACGTGGGCGTTTTCCGTACGGAAGAGACAATGGAAACGGCCGTTTCCGACATGCACGAACTGATTGAGCTGTACAACCGCAACATTCAGATTGATGACAAGGGTCATCAGTTCAACACCGATTTGCTGGAAGCGTGGGAGTTGGGCTGTTTATTGGAGCTGGCAGAGGTAACGGCCGTTTCCGCCAAAGCCCGCCCAGAAAGCCGGGGCGGCCACGCCCGCGACGACTACCAAAAACGGAATGATGAAGAATGGTTGAAACACACCTTCTACTTCCGCACCGACGATGGTGGCTATCGTCTGGCTTACAAACCTGTCACCCTGGGCCGCTACGTGCCTAAGGAGCGCGTCTACTAAAACAGTATTCAGTGATCAGTAATCAGTGAGCCAGTATTCAGTGAGCAGCAAACAATTTTACTGATTACTGACCTACTGACGACTGACCTACTGATCACCGCTTACTGAAAACGAGGAGATTCCTATGCAAGTTCAATTACGCATTCGTCGCTTCAATCCAGAACAAAATAGCGTTCCGTGGTGGGGTGACTACACAATTAAGGATGTGCGGCCCAATGATTCGGTGCTGGATGTGCTGCACCGCGTGAAGTGGGAGCAAGATGGCACCCTTTCCCTGCGTCGTTCCTGCGCCCACGGTGTGTGTGGCTCCGATGCCATGCGCATCAACGGGGCCAATGCACTGGCCTGTAAAACGTTGGTTTCCCGACTGGCCAAAACAGGCAGCAGCGAAGCCAAAATCCAGGTAGAACCGATTCTGGGAATGCGCGTCCTGAAAGATTTAATTGTAGACATGGACCCGTTTTTTGAGCATTATCGCTCGGTAATGCCCTATTTTGTGAATGATTCACCCGTGCCGGAAAACGGCCGTGAGCGGCTGCAAACCCAGGAAGACCGTGCCCGGTTCGATGACACCACCAAATGTATTTTGTGTGCCGCCTGCACCAGCGCCTGCCCCAGCTTCTGGGCCAATGAAAAATACATCGGTCCGGCGGCCATTGTGCAGGCCCACCGCTTCATCTTCGACTCCCGCGACACGGCCCACAACGAACGGCTGGAAGTGGTAGGCGACACAATGGGCGTCTGGCGCTGCCGCACGATCTTCAACTGCACCAGCGCCTGCCCACGTGACATTGAAGTCACCAGAGCCATTGCCGAAGTCAAAGTGGCTCTGACCTCTGGCGAAGTTTAATAGACATTATTGGAATTAACGTTATGTCAAAAAATAATCCGCAGATTTCGCAGATTGACGCAGATTAAAGGCAAAAAATCTGCGAAATCTCCGTTAATCTGCGGATCAGTTCTTATTTCCGATATTGTCTAATCTAAAAACCAGGTGCGACGCCTGGTTGACTAACAAAACTTATTTAACCGCAGAGAGAACGCAGAGAGCGCAGAGAAAAATGAAGGAGAAATCTCCGCGCCCTCTGCGGTAGAAATCTAAGGTTTGTCCGTCAATCAGGGAGCTAAAGCATTTGCTCCAGTTTCAGTGCGTGCCACACAAAACAATTGAACCATGACAGAGAGAGATCAGTTTCTCAAGATTGCCATCCAGGCGGCCAAGGCCGGTGAACGGGGAAAAGCCCACCAGCTCCTCATGAAGATCGTAGAACAGGACGAGGGCAACGAAACGGCCTGGCTGTGGCTGAGCGGCACGGTAAAAACCAAAGAAGATCGCCAAATTTGCCTGGAAAACGTGCTGGCGATCAATCCCCATAATGAAATTGCCAAAAAAGGGCTAAGAAAGCTGGGGGTTACCCCCCCACCTGCCCCACCCCCAGTTGCGGAAAAACCAGAGCAATGGGACCAGCCGGTTTACGATGTAGTTCTGCCCGAAGCCAACGATCCGCACAAACCCAAGTTCCAGGACGCCTGGAGCAGCTCGGCCGACTTGTGTGCTTACTGCGCCCAGCCCGTGCAGCGCAGCGACAGACGCTGCCCGAAATGCAACCGAAAAATGGTGGGAAAAGAGCCTGTTTTTCCCAACCGCAGCAAATATTTGATTATTTGGGTGGCGCTGCGCAGCATTAATCACCTTTTTGCTCTACTTGGCCTGTTGTTACTTGGCACCTCTCTTTTTGCCATTTTACCGGAGTTGACACCAGGGGAACGTTATTATTTGGTTGGCGTGGTTTTGGGACAGCTCCTCTCTATTGGCTTCACCATTGCCCTATTTCTGCGACAGCTGTGGGCGTACTGGCTGTCCATAGCCGGTTTGATATTAATGGTTTTAGCCATCGTTGCGCTGGCATTCTTGTCGATTCCAGTTCCCACGACAAATGTAAGCGGGGGATCTTCCCTTTTGGGCTTTATTTGTATTGCGCCGTTTATTATTTTGCAGGTTTTGTACGCGTACATGGTGGTTATGGCCGGGGGTGATTTTAGGCAGGAAAAGCGGTGGCGCATTGCCGTGGCCGACCAGCGGGTTAAAGACCCGCTGGTGCTGGACAAAGCAGGAAAGTTGTTTGCTCAGCGGGGGATGTGGGCAACGGCCGTTCTCTATTGGCAGCGAGCCGTGGGGCGGTCACCGGGCAACGTGGCCATCTTGCGCCGCCTGGCCGATGGCTACGCCCGGCTGGGCTTCCCGGAACGCAGCCTGGACACGCTGCGCCAGGCCCAGGAAAAAACGCTGGACCCCAAAACGCGCCAAACACTCACCAGGCAGATCGAGTTGATAAGTCAAAAAATAGCGCAGCGTATTAAAACTTGATTGGTTAAGATAAGGCACAACCTCAGCAGCAACGGCCGTATCCATTTTTAGCCACGGATTGCACGGAATTACGCGGATTGGCTCCCATTCGTTGATTACTCAAATTCGCTGTCGTCTTTTTTTGCCACGGATTGCCTGGATTTACGCGGATTGGACGTTTACCGCATCAAGCTGGGGCTGTACCGGCGCGTTCAGCGGAGTTTTGGGTGGGGGGAGTAACGGCCGTTTTGCGCTGGCAAGGGGAGAAAAGGTTAATAAGGGGTGACAGGGAGTACGGCCGTAGTTATTTAGCGTTACAAATATTCTACACGGCCGTGAATTTCATCCGGTGTCAGCACCTCATAGATCAGACGTAAGGCGCTGATGATCTGGCCAATGGTGCGAGCTTCCTTGTGTAGGCGATGCCGGGATGGTTTGCCGCTGCCGCCGTCATGCGCAAAAAGTCGTCGTCGTGCGTCACAATGACCCGGTTCTCTTGTAAGGCGTAAGCAAGTTGGGCTTCATCACTGCTGGTGCGCAAATTGGCTTCAACCGTTGTCGTCACATCGATGCCATAGCGACGGAGGGCAAGCGCAACGACCGGATTGACATTTTCATCCAAATGGAAGCGAATGCTGTCACTCATGTGTGCGGCTAGAAAGTTTTTGTTGCACTAAAGAGGGTGATTGAGCTTTTTGTTGTTCGTAAAAAAGTCGGCCGTTTTCAATTTCACTATCAATTTCATCTTTATGATCCAGATAGTAAGCGATGGCCGCATAAACGGCCGCTAACGGTAGATCATAAGTTACCGCAATCTCATCCAACGACTCCCCCAGGCGGAAATGGCCGATCACCACGTCCGACACGGTAATACGCGTTCCGGTAATGCGCGCCTTTCCTCCACGCACCCCTGCTGTCTTTTCAATATGTTTGTCCAGAATCAGTTCCATGATCAAGCCTCCACAACGCTGCTGGCTGCATTATAGCACACACATACAGGCAAACGGCCGTATCAATTTTTAGCCACGGATTGCACGGATTTTCGCGGATTGGCTCCCATTCGTTGATTACTCAAATTCGTTGTCGTCTTTTTTTAGCCACGGATTGCACGAATTGACGCGAAGGAAGCGGCCGTTTGCAATGACAAGGTGAAGGTGTGAGAAGGGAAACGGCCGTACCTGACTGGTGTTGAGGGGGTACGGCCGTTTCACACATCAACAATTCACAATGACAAAGTTCCGCTCTTACTTTGCTCAAATTCGTTGTCATCTCCGCTGTTTGCCCCATCAACACACAACAGGCGAGAAAAGTGGCGAGGCGTGACGCCTGCCACAGCGCGAGGGGAAAACCCGCCCGCAGCAGGGGCCCAATGTTGTCTGCCCCGCTGCCCAGGTTATTGTGCAAGTGGCCGGTAAAGCTAATGTCCTCAATATCGTGGCTGGTCATCAGCGAGGACAAAAGTTCGCAGAAGGCGTAGTCTTTGCTTCTTTTCCCGGCCACGGCCGTATCTGCGCCAGAATATCATCGGCCGTTACCGATGGATGAAAATCATAGGCCACGTTGTAAGGCCCAATAAGACCCTGTATCGACTCGATAATCTGACTTTGAAAATCGTCAGGTTGAAGGTAGACAACAGCATCAACAGGCGTGTTTCTTGTCAACACTTGGGCATCCGGTCGTCGCGTCGTATCGTCTATCACTACCTTGATGCCATGCTCAAGGTAATATAGCTCAGCGTAAACACGGAGACCCATGCCGCAGCCAGAGACAAACAGGAATTGATCTGGCTCTCCGATTACGTTGAAAACAGAGTCAAGACTCAAGTTATTTAAGCTAAACGCAATATTTTCTACTTTTGTAGGGGTGCCTTGGTCATCAACGGTGAAATCAATACCGCCGCTACCTACAATTTCTTCGCTGTAAATGAAAAGTAGGCCAATTAGATGAGTGCCTTGTTCTTTGCCCTGCACAAGTTCACTATGGGCGAGAGATTCAAGTGCCAGGATGCGCCCTTCGTCAAAGCCGGGGCATACATTTTCAATGCAAGGAGCCTGCGCGAGAACTGAAGCATAATAGGCTGCATGTACCTGGGCTGCTTGCCGCCGTTGCTGTATTAGAATTATTATCCCCCCTGAAATGATCAAGGCCAGCGCTAGCGAAACGAAAAGACAATTCTTGCGACTCTTCATTTTCCATTCCTTTATGGCGTCCCAGGTGGCAGGGGCGCTGGCACTGGCACAATTCGCCGCATGAGATAGGGGCTAGGAGCGAGCGCATATTCCGACTGAGTTGTCGTTAACGACACGGCTAAATCAGCCAGGAAAGTACCCCGCAAAGGGTAACTGCTTTGCAAGGTTGATCCTTGCAGCACAGAGACCATGAATGACTGGGCGAAATCCTCAGAAGGACCGTTGCGAGCATATGCCATCAATGTATCATTATCCATAATGGGTTCATTCGGTGTCCTATAGCCTGAGCAGCGCGAGCGATTCCAGCCACAACCGGTCGGGTCAGCGCCTAGAGTGCGGGCCATATCGTCGGCAGGACCGCCGCCAAACAAGGCGGAACCGATGGGCCAGCCAAAGCCGAGCCGGTTATCAAGCACATGCCCCAGCTCGTGAACAACAATACCGAGGTCAAAGTTGTCTAACAGAAATATTGTACTCCCCCTTACATGGTGTGCATTCAAAACATTTCGACCAATAAAATCAGCGTGTGCAAAGCCGGTACCGCCAAAGTTTGCTCGGAAGCGACCGATGGCATCGCCGCCACCATTTTGAGCAAACCAGGCAACGATAGCTTCTCCTGCCTCTAAGAAAATCGACAGGTCATCCAAGGTCCATACGCCATCTATATACCAGCCATATTGCTGGTACAGTTGGTCTGCCAACTCCCAACATGCATCATCATCTTGGGCACAATGGCCCGTTGGGTCGGAGTACCGGATAGGATTTCCGAGAACGTAGCTGTAACGATTGTACTGCTGCGGGCTGGCTGGGTCTGGTATAATCGTATCGGCGCTGGCAAAGCGGGCTATGCCGGGCACGTAGTAGCGGGCGTTCATGTATATCAGTCCAATGTCGTTGCTGCCGCTGTTGTTTCCCAGGTGGCCCGTGTAGCCCCGGTCCGTGTACGCACCCGTCGGCTCCAGCCGGTAAGCCCCAAATGGCTCATACAGCGCCCGGGAATCGGCTACCCGGTAAGCAGTGCCGGCCACCGGGTCCACGTAGCTCAACGTGCTGGTGCTGCCCAGGTGGTCGGTATGCATGTAATATAGGCCGTTGTCTCCATCCGGGCTGCCCACAATGCGCAGCCCAATCGCCTGCCCCGCCAGACTGTAATTCGTCCGCTGCACCCGTACACTGTACTGGAAATACCCGTTACAATTCAGTATCTCAGACTGTTTGTAGTCCGCCTGGCAGTTTCCGCCACTGTAAGTTCCCGTCGAGTAAGTCGTGGCCGCTTCCGTTTCATAAATCACGCCGCCCACCACAATTTTGTCCACATACAAATTGCGCGGACCGCTGTCATTCACAAAAGCCACCTTCACCGTCGTCACATCAACGGGCCAATAATTATTGGTATAGGTAAACGCCTGGAAATCTCGCTGGCCCGGATTGCCCTGGACATTAGTAAACGTCGCGACAACCTCCTCATTAAGCCGCAGTTCCATCGTGGGGTACACACCATTTGCTTCCGTCCCCGCCGCATAAATCGTAACCGTCTGCGGTGTTGTCGGTGGCGGTGCTTCCACAGGGCAGGTTCCCGGATTGGCAAAGACATCAACATAGGGATTTGGCACTGTTGTTGTAAGCCTTTCGCCTGCATAAGAAAGACTTCCAACATAACCACACACGATAACTTTGTAACTTCCTGCTGGGAGTTGAGCGAAAGTATAATAACCTAGTTGATCGGTAGTAGTTGTTGAGAACAATGTTGTGGCGTTCTCATCCCACAACATTACACCCACATTTGCCCAAGAGGTATATCCACTTCCAAAATATGAAACCCATCCACCAATATCTCCCGCTGGGGTAGGCGTAACTGTCGGGGTATTCGTAGGTGTTGCTGTAGCTGTGGCCTGCGGTGTGTTTGTTGGCGTGGGCGTATTGGTGGCCACTACTGTACTGGTTGGGGTCGGCGTGGTTGCTTGTTGGATATCAATATAGTTGTAGTTACCATGCCCATCCTCAATCGTTAACCGCAAGATGTTTGTCCCTTGAGCCAGGCTGAGCGTAACGACATGATTAGCCCAATCTTGCACCCCCCCAGTTGCTGCCAGATTAATGACACCCGAATTAGAAACTGGAGTTTCTGCCTGATTGACCGTTAAGCGAAATGCTGGCGTGTTTCCGGTAGCTGAGGCATAACGAATTGTAAAATCATAATCTCCTGCCTGAGGCGCAACAATTTCATATTCCAGCCACTCGCCCGGCCGCGTCCAGCCCAGATTATAGCCACCTCCAACATCAGTTGTGGTTTGTAAATCTGGTCCAGCTGTGCTTACATCCATCCGGTAATCACCACTGCCAGGGCCTGCATCGGCCGTCAGGTCTTCATGAAAGGCCACGCCCTCGCCACCACAGCGGAAATTTTCCGCCTCGATGCGGTTGTTTTGGCTCAGGTCATAAGGCCCAAAGCTACATGACGGCGGGCTGCCGCCGCTGACGGTCACGTTGTCAAAAACGCCGGTTGCCAGGGTGGTTGTGCTGTTCCCCGTCACTGCCATTCCTGCGTAAACCGTTGTCCCCATCGTGATTGTGCGCGTCTGCATCACAGCCCAGGTCACGCCATCATTAGAACGGGACAGCGTAAACGTATTGCCGCTGCGCTCTATCCGCAGCCACTCCGGCGCACCCATCGTATAGCCGGCTACATCGGTTGTATTGCCGCCGCTGCTGGCCCGGTCCAGCACCCGAATGCGGTTCCCCTGGATTACCGCCGCCACATGGGACGCATCATCTGCCAAGCTGTCCCGCATCATCAAGCCCATTCTTGGCGTGGAACCACCACCGCTCAAAGAAACGGCGTTGGCCGTAATGCTGCCATCTCCGCTCAGGCTTTGGTAAACAAAGTGGAAGGCATCGACGGTGCCACCGATGTTAGCCCCGCCACCATTAAGCGTAAACGTACCGTTGGTTTCATCAGCTGAACCTGTAACCCCAACCGCGCCCACATCGCTGCTTACCCATGGTGAACCGACGGGGCCAAACAACCCTGTTTGCTGTTCGCTGGCCGAGTTTTCTTCAATATCTAGCACGACATCGTCCAGCGCTTTCACGCGCTGTCCCCAGCCAGCCAAGCCAGCCAGAAGCAGCAGCAGGAACAAACTAACCAACGTTCCTTGCGAAAGGGTTCGTTTACCGCCTTTGTTTTGCCAGTACCAGCGTCCCAACTCTGCCAGACATAGTACAGAAAGCCCGGCCAACAAAACCAGCGGAATAGCATACAACAGAAAGTCAGTAAGGGTGGATGTTGTGGGTTTGTTCTGTTGTTCAACCTGTACAACAGGTCCAGCAAATGTAGTTGATGTTGTGCTCAAAGGTGCAGCCGCCACGGTTCCAGCCGAAACAGGGGGTCGCACTTCTTCTTCGTAGCCGGGGAATGGCGTGTATGTCACGCTGTCACCGCGCGTCTGCGTCAGGCGCAGCCCGGATGCATCATAGCTAAACCCGGTAAATGGCTGCTCACTGTAGTTATCGATATAGGCAATGTCACGATAAATCCAGTGATGGAAGCGCCAGCTCTCACCTTTCGGGAAAATAGTTGTTTGATAGTAAGCAGCAGAGGTATCTGGTGCATTCTTGGGATAAAGATGAAGGACAAGCCCGTTTGTATCGTCAACCACAAGGGTAAGCACATACCAGGTACCGGGTTGTACATTGAGCGGCAAAGTAGTGTATACAGGGGCATCGCTGCCCACGCGTTCCTGTATATCAAAACCATTATTACGCGCCAGCAATGCAAAACGGCTGCCTTCAATACCCCAACCACCGTCCGTTTCAAGGCCAAAATGGGCGCTTGTATTTGTACCAGTCACCTGGAACTCTAGACGGACACTGTCCCCATTTGTTAAGCTAAAATTGGTTCTTCTAAAATTGCCAGCGTAATCACTTCCTGTTCCATTGCTTCGGACAACATTTCCTGCTCCAGACAAGTTGAAAGGCACCACTTGATATGAGTTAAATAACCAGTTGTTCGTATCTTTCGTATCAAAAGAATCCGTAAACGTGTTATCCTCACGGTCTATAACGTAAACCAGCCGATTTTCTTGATCGAAGACCTGTGTAAACTGTCCATCCTCATCAATACGGCCAACCATGTTGCCATTGGCATCGTACCAGAACTTCTGTACGTTATTGAGATGCGTTACAGCATGGATGTGGGCGGGATCCTCGTATTTGTAACTGACTCCGGCATTATTATCAATGTTGCCGAGGGCATCATACGCATAGGTATGGTCGTAATTGGCCACACCGCCAGAGGCATTCGCAGTTACCAATCGGTTTAGGCTGTCATAAGTGAAATTCTGGATATCTGTCCCGTCGGCATAAGTCGTCATGGTAATCCGAGTAATATTACCAATGGCATCATACTGGTAGGCAAAATCTGGTCGATTGTCTCCTGCTCCAGGAGCAGCCGTCTCAGAACCGTTCACAATTTTCTCAAGCCGGAAATTATTTGCCGCACCAGCATACCTGAATAGTGTATCCTGGTTAGAAGTGTGATTTCGGTCGATATACGTTAGCTGTCCCATCGCATTGTAACGTACATCAGTCACCAATGTATCATTCCCAGCAGCGAGGGTATTTGCGCCTTCACGGTCGTAGGTCATGGTGATGAATTCGCCATTAGGGTACTGCACCTGCAACGGCCGATTTAGCGAATCATAGCTGAGGGTTTGCATAGTGAAGGGACGGCCGTTGATGATTCGCTCTTGTTTGTCCAGCCGACCCAGGGAATCGTAGAAGAATGTATCGTGGTTTTGGGGTCGTTTTAATCCCCAGGTAACCATGTAAAGTTGCCCTACACTACCTTGGTTTGCGTTGGTTTCATAATAGCTGTAGTGAGCCAAAATCTGCGAACCAGAACAGGGGAAATTACCAATTTCTTTGGTCAGGATTCTGTTAAGTTTATCGTAGGTAAAACAGAGAGAGTTCCCATTAGCATCAGCTTGCTCAACCAGGTTGCCTGCTGGATTATATTCATAACCCCAGGTACCCATATCCGGGTCGGTCATCCCTGTTTTCCGCCCTAGCGCATCATATTCAATTGAAGTCTGATTGCCCGCTGCATCGGTAACCCCAATCAAATTGTTCAATGTATCATACTGATAACTGGTGCGGTTGAATTCCAACTCTTGGTAATCGTCTAAACGCAGGGTAGCATTGTTTGTATAAACAAAGGCTTGAAATTTCCAGCCTGGGTTTTTCCAACTACTGTCTTCTTTATTGATTCTTATTTCAGCAGAATTAGCTGGATTTCCCTCTTCCCAAACCAAGAAAGTAAAATAAGCAGATGATTGGCTCCCTCGCAAGACAGCTCGATACCAGGTATTCGCTTTTAGGGGGAGCATTGCCTCAGAAGTGTAGGTTGCATCTTCATACTGAATTAACCTGATCTGGCCACCGGCAATGTCAATTCCCCACCGTCGATAGCCTGATTGATCTTGGCTGCCAGTCGATAGATGGATATTGACCTTGGCATTGGCATTATCAACAAAAAATGAAAAGGCTGTTCCACCATCCCCTGTTGTGCTTAAGGTACGTGTTGCACTATTGCTCCAATTTCCATACCCTTTAATCCGCAACTCGCTGTTGTTTACCGTTACATCACCAGATTTAGACCACCCTGGGAGACTGGCGTTGTTAAACTCATCACTGAAAGTCTCTATTGTTTCATCGACTTTTGTTAGGCGACCCAAATTATCGGTGAAAGCTGCTTGCAATTGGTTTTCCGCATTGTAACTGTAGGTACTGAGTAAACCATAAATATTGGCTGTTTTTGAGCCGTCTGGCGCTGTGACGAGAGACGGCCGTCCCAAAGCATCATAGCTCATCCTGGTATTGGCATAGCTTGTACAGTCGTGTAAATAAAATTGGGTCGTACTTGTTCCACTGGGATGAATTTGGCAGGTTGGTTGCCCTAAAGCATTGTAATGGGTTTCTTGCCAGATTACGGTATTGGTGCTGCCATCGATGGCTACGTCAAATTTTCTTTCTTGAACAACTCTTCCTAAACCATCATAAAATCGTCTCGTTGTAGATCTCAGTGATGGATCATTTGGAAATGAAATCTCATCTATTTGTAGTATTTTACTGATTGCAGCTCCAGGTGGATCGACAATTGAATAGCTATAGGACAGGGTGGGGTTTGCGGCCGTTTGGCCAGGACCAATAACTGTGGTGAGCCTCCCAAACACATCAAACCTATATTCTGTCACCAATCCGTTGGGATCCGTGATTCTTGCAGGGAGCCAGGGAAATACTGAATCATATTCAATGAAAGTAGTGTGATTTAATGCATTTGTTGTTCTAATTGGGAAGATGCCAGAATTATCATAAATTACTGATGATATTTTAGACGGACTGCCGTTACCTGGTGTGGTCCAATATGTCCATCCACTGTTTGTGGTGGACCCAAGTTGACCATAATCAGCATACGTAGTGACGGTCTGAACATTTCCAAAGGCATCATAGCTATAGGTTGTGTCAACCGTCTCATACACTGTGGTTGGCCCGGGATCTACATCTGCAAAGTTGTGTTGTGCTCTGGTCAACGTGAGCTTCCCGGCAGTCAAAACCTGGTTATCAGGGTCCATTGCATTGTCATACAGGAAAAAAGACCTCGCTTGCATCACACCGCTAGAATCGTGTGTTCTTATAACCCAAGGCACAATTAACCATGCACTGGTATTCGTTACGTACCTGGTAATAGAATATTTATCAAGTGTATAGACAGGTTGGCCACTGGTGCCATTGTGAACCAGAAAAAGCTCTTCTTTTGTGACACGTCCCCATTGCAAATTACCTTGTTGGGCAATATCATATTTAAATACTCTTCGAGTACCTGAAAAATCTCCATTTACTTTGTAAGCTAACGAGGATGTTTCATCTAGACGCGAGAATTGATAAGTTGAGGTAGATTCAATGCTCCACGTGTTCGTTTCTTGACTCAACAGTCGTTGACTCGCAGGATCATAGATTGAGGAAGTTACTGTCTTGCCATTTAACCAGTAGTTGGTCGTGTTGAACGTTTTTCGAACCTCACTTAAAGCGTTGTTCGGTGCTGCTGTATCAAAGACTCTAATTGTTACTTTATCAAAACCTACGAGAGCGCCACTAGCAGCATCGGTAAATGGAGAGCGGCAACCATTACCATCCTTATCATAGCATATGCTAGCACCTGTTCTATCATACTCAATGTGGGTGGCAGCATTTCCGTTGACGCTGTTATTATAAACATGTTCGACACCATCCCATGTATATATATCGGTCACTCGATAATATCTATCTCCAAATTCCCCGTAGAACAATTTCGTTACTGCACCATACCCATTATCAATTTTGGTCAACAAGCCAATGCAATGTATTTGATTGTTAATATCGTTGTCACAACTCTTGTTTGCTTTTTGTTCATAAGTGAAAGTAGTAGGCGGCAATGTATTTATTCCGTTACTACCTCTCTCTGTAATACTAGTAAGCATCCAAAAATCGGTATTAAGATAAGCGCTCCCATCCCACACATGGCTATGTAGTTCATAGTTGAATTCATAACTCTTGATAGTCTGTCCTTCGTGGATTATTTCTATAGTTGCTGGCTGGTAGCGACCAGCAACTATATAAGACGACTGCCCCAAGGCAGAGTTGTTCCGTAAGTTATAGCTAAAATCTATAGTTGTTCTGTATCCAAAGATATGATGAAAATTATACTGGATAGTATCTAAAGCTACATCAACTTCTGTATCGTCAACGCCGTTAGCTACGGGACGGCATTGAGAAGTGCTTCCGAATTGTGTTCCACAAGTCGTAGTATATGTATACAGAATTTTGTTTCCATCTATGCTTGTTACTGTATCTAATTTCCAGCTGTAAGCCATATACAAATCATTGCGTGGCTGGGATTCATTGTAGTTAGTATTAGTTGATATCGGGGCTACAACTTGCTCAGCATCTTCATTGAAACCGAAACGATAACTTGTACCATCTGCGGTGCGTATAAGCCAATATTCACCTGTTACATTAGCAAGGGTACTATTTGCAACACCATTAATAAACTCAATGTATAACGAAGGATCACCAAGTGCGGTATAACGGCCATGCCTTCCTGAAGTAAGAGGTTGTAAATGGTAAGATACACCATTAAGTTCTAAGGTAAATCGTGTTGTTGCGAAGTTGTGACAACATCCACTATACCCGTTGGCATTGTACAATCTTGGCGCGTTACCATTAATAATTTGCGCCTGAGGCAGTGACCAACCTTCTCCGAAGCCATTGCTCATCACTAAAGGCCGAATATTATCCAAACCGCCGCTATTGTAATGAAGAGTTAGATCCGGTGTTAAACCGCCAACCCCAGGCACAACAGTGATCGGATAGCTAAATTGTGCAGCCCCTGTATATTCCGACGCTCCTGGTGGTGTGTATGACAATGTCCAGGCAGAAGCAGGGTCCACAGTTACGGACTCAGGGGATGGTGCTGCCGTCAGGTCTGTGGCTAATTTGGTTGAAGTATCTACTAACAGGGTCAAAGTTGTTTTGACGCTATCAACCTCGACTGCACGCACCATAAATTCAAGGTCAATAAATTTGGGTGCATCTCCAAAAACCTGGACCATAAAGGGCATGGAACGTTCACTATTACCTGAAATTTCATCTAGTCCCATAATATGGCTTTCTAAGTCTATGCCGTTGCTATCCATAAATTTCACGTTTGGATGATATGGAACATGTAGTTGAACATTGGATAAAGTTGAAGCTGATTCATTGTTAATGATCAGGAGAATCTCGTTGTTTTCGCCAATTGTTACTGGGTCAGCCACGGATACCGCAGTTAGCGTTAGAGTGGGTTCAGCTTGCAGTTGCATGTGAGATCCAGGCTGACTCTCTATGGTGGTTGGAATACTTAAGGCAGAAGTCGGCGAAGCAGCAATTAGCTGAAGAAGAAAGAATGCTAACAACAAAAAGGTAAATGAACGGGCACAAAGACGAGAAAAACGATGCATATTGACCCTCCTGAGATTCAAATGCTTGTTTGGAAAACAGATAAAACGCAATCTATACTCGCAAAGGGCATAAACTTACATTTTTACCAGAGGTGACGCGGTTAGAAAGTGCCCGTCGCGAGTATAGATACTAAATGTCATTCGGCCGTTTTTTCTGACAACAATTCTGAAAGCACTCTCAAATACAATATCTTCTCGCATATATCCCGTCCGGCGAGCAAGGTGCCAGTTATCACAAATCACCTTTTACCCATCATGGGCGGCTACCTCTTAAATCCCTAAAGAGCTTTTTTTTGCAGTTCTTTTGCAGTTCTTTCGCAGCTTGCCAGCCGTATTTTTTGGTAACATTTCCCAAACTTGTGAGTCACATCACACCATCAACATAGTTTACAATGAGCAATTATCAAACTCTCGTGAATCTCAGTTTAACTGAATTAATTACTGGCTGCCGTCAGGAACAAAACCAATTCATGTCTACACCTGGCTACTGTTTTGAGTTGTTCCGCCGTGCAGTTGAGCTTGGTGATGATCTGGCCTGGTCTGCCGTTCTGCAACAGGTTCGTCCTTTGCTTGTGTGCTGGATAATGGAATCGGTCACCAGAGAAACGGACCGCTTTTTGATCGAAGATTTGCTTCAAATCGGTTTGGAACGTTTTTGGTATGCCCTTTCATCTTCACCCCTTCCCCTGGCTGAACGTTTCCCCCACGTTGGCGCACTGCTTAAATACATGAAGCAATGTATGAAAACGGCTTGCTGGGAATGCCAGCGTGGCGAAAACCGTCAGGATCGCATCCAAAAGCAGCTTACCTTAAGCATGTTTGCCTTGCCAGCTCAAAGACCACTAGAACAGCATTGGTCGCAAAAAGTTTATGCTGCCCGCTGTGAAAACCTGCGCTACTGGCTGGAAGAGCATTGCCACGATGAAGCCGAAAAGTTAGTGTATCAGCTTACCTACGAAGAAGAACTAAAGCCACGTCAGATTGTAGCGCAGCACCCGGAGCATTTTCCGGCCGTTCAAGATGTCTACCGCATCAAGCTGCGCCTATATCGGCGCATTCAGCGTGCCTTTGATTGGGAGGAGTAACGGCCGTCCCCCATTTTTTTGCAACGAATTACACGAATTTACGCGGAAAGTTCCCCATTCGTTAATTTCTAAATTCGTTGTCGTCTTTTTTTGCCACGAATTGCGCGAATTGACGCGAACAGTTCCCCATTCGTTGATTTCTCCAATTCGTTGTCGTATTTTTTTAGCCACGAATTCCACGAAAAGTTCCCCAATGGTCTTTAATCTCCCTGTTGTATTCCCCACCATCCTGCCTTATACTGGCAAAAATCCTCAAAGAACCCCACATCATTCCCCCAATAGTTTGCAATTATGGAGGGAACAATGGCAGACCTCAACGAAATTCGAGCAGCAAAAACGCGGCATACGGCCGTACTCATGGATCGTCCCAACGTTGTGGGCGTGGGCATCGGGTGGCGCATCTTAGGTGATGTACAGACCAACGAGCTGTGCCTCTCTGTGCTGGTATCCGACAAAATCGCCATCGAAGGGCTGCCGCCAGAAGCGCTGGTGCCAAAGCAGTTCGGCAACGTCCCCACCGATGTGGTGCACACTGGTACGATCCGAGTTAACCAGGTGCCCACGGGTAAATTTCGGCCTGCGCCGGGTGGCGTCAGCATTGGGCATTACCAGATTTCGGCCGGGACCCTTGGCTGCATCGTGCGTGATCGCACCACGGGCGACCGGCTCATCCTCTCTAACAACCACGTTCTGGCCAACAGCAACGACGCCCAGGTGGGCGACCCCATCATCCAGCCCGGCGGGGCAGATGGTGGCACGGTGGCCAACGACCTCATCGCCCGGCTGGAACGATTCTGCGTCATTGATTTTGGCACAACCCCAGGCTCCGACTGTGGTTTTGCCTCCGCCTATGCCGGATTTGGCAATGCCATTGCCAGCCTGCTTGGCTCCCGGCATCGCGTCAGCATACTTCAGGCCCAGCCTCAGGCGGTAAATCTGGCAGATGCCGCCGTGGCCCGCCCCATCAACGACGAAGATGTGCTGGATGAAATTTTGAATATTGGCGAGATTTCTGGCATAACGGAAGGTGTTCTGGGAATGTCGGTGCGCAAATCGGGACGAACCACAGGCTACACGACGGGTATCATCACCACGATTGAAGCGACCGTCAACGTGAATTATGGATCGGGTAAGGTAGCCACCTTCGAGAATCAGCTGGTGGCTGGGCCGATGTCGGCGGGGGGTGATTCTGGCTCGCTGGTTGTGGCAGCCGATTCACAGGCGGCGGTTGGGCTGCTGTTCGCTGGCTCTACCCAATCCACCATCTTCAGCCCTATCCAGGCAGTTTTGGACTGCTTGAACGTGGAGTTTTAAACAATGAGCGATCACCAAAAAACAATCCAGCGTATTCAGGCAGTGAAAGTGAAACATGAAGCAGAGCTGATGGCCAAGGCCAACGTGGTCGGTGTGGGCATTGGTTTCCGCCAGCAGCAGCAGACCCGCACAGACGACGTAGTGCTGGTGGTGATGGTGGAAAAGAAGCTGCCCCGCGCCCAGTTGAACCCGACAGACATCATTCCGGGGCAAATTGATGGAGTGCCGGTGGATGTGCAGGAAGTCGGCCGTATTGTGCCTCAGGATGGCTGAGAAACAGCCGAATTAGCAAGCATTTACCGTACTTTTCGCGCATCAGCACCGGCTAACCGCGCAGCCGTCCAAAAGATGCCCCGCCGATGACGATAGCGAAATGATGGAATCGGCAGGTATGTCTGGCTCTGGCTTAATTGAGTGGACATCAAGGGTGCCAGCCGACGACACATTACAACTTGGCAGGCAGCGAGATGGTGAAAATTGCCCCGCTGTTGCTGGGTGAAAGCGCCGTCACCCGCCCCTGATGCAGCTCGGCAATTTGTTTGACGATGGCCAACCCCAATCCAGAACCACCGCTGTGTCGGCTGCGCGACTTGTCGCCCCGCCAGAAGCGGTCGAAAACGTAGGGCAGATCGGCCGGTGGAATGCCCGGGCCGCTGTCGATGACAGAGAGGTGGATGGTTTGTTTTTCCTGAACGGCCGTTACCCGCACCCTCCCCCCTTTCGGCGTATGCCGTATCCCGTTTGCCACCAGATTTGTCAACGCCTGCTGCACCCGATCCGCATCCACCGTCAGGAAGAGTGGCTGCGCCGGAGCATCATCCACCAGCTTCACCCCGTTTGCCTCGGCTAGTGGCGAGAGGCGGGCCACCACCGTGGCCGTCACCTGCCGCACATCCACCTTTTGCAAGGCCAATGACAGCTGACCAGAATCCGCCAGGGAAAGCAGGCGCAAATCGTCGATGAGGCGCGAGAGGCGATGCACTTCGTCGTTCAGCTCTTGCAGCTCGGCGGGCGTGGGTTCCAGCAAGCCATCCAGCATCGCTTCCAGATTGGCCTGCATGACGGTGAGCGGGGTACGCAGTTCGTGAGCCACATCGGCCACCATTTGCCGCCGCAGCTGCTCCTGCTCGGTCAGCTTGCTGGCCATCTGGTTGAACGCTTCGGCCACCTTGCCCAGTTCATCCTGCGAGTGTACCGGCACGCGCACGTTGGCTTCACCTGCGGCCAACGCCTGCGAGGCGCGTCGCATCTGGGACATGGGCCGGGTGATTTGCCAAAAGAGCAGCGTGCCCAACACCAGAGAGACAGCTCCGGCAGCAATAACGGCCGTTTGCGCCGCCTGCTGCACATCAGACAAAAAGGAAAGTCCCAACGCCTCCGGTGAGGTGGGAGCCAGCACGTCTAGCAGTGGAAGGACAATGATTTCTTCAGCAACGGCCGTTTCCCGACCAGGCTCAATCACAATCCCTGGCTGTTCCAGATCAATCTCTGGTCCGCTGAAGGATTCAGGAAGTCTTGGGCGCACAGTAATGGCGGGTGATGCGGGTGTAGGCAGCGTGGACCGAATGATAATCTGGTCATTGATGATGGAGATTTCGGCATTTTCCAACGTTAACGGGTCCACCAGCGTGGGTAAAACGGTGCGCACATATTCGTTGCGCTGGGCAATGTATTGATTGAAGGCGCGGGAGGTAATGTCCCCCACCACACCCGTGACGATAAACAGCATCAGGAAGATCACAACGGCAAACGCACCCATCAGCCGGAACCAAAGGCTGCGCGTCATCCAGCGGAAGGCGATCCAGGCGCGCCTCAGCAGCCGGAACAATCTGCTCAGCCCACGCCAGAGGAAGCGAAACGGCCGTTTCAACCAACCCAGGCGCGTCTTCTCTTCTTTGAGCAGGATCAATTCGTCGCCAAAGCGCAGCTGCCTGGGAGAAATGCGCCGTCCGCGCCGCCGCGCCCATAAGCGACGCAGCCAGTAAGACGGCCGTAACCGATTCAGTCGTTCACGCATGGGGCAGCTCTACTTCATCCAGCCGGTAGCCCACGCCGTAAATCGTGTGAATGATGGCCACCTCGCCCACCACCTCTTTCAGCTTGCGCCGCACGTTTTTGATGTGCTGGTCGATAGCTCGTTCAAACTCTTCGTAGGCCACACCCTGGGTGGCTTCCAAAAGCTGCCCCCGGCTGAGAACGTGCCCTTTGTGGCGCATCAGCGTGGCCAGCAGCTCAAATTCGGTCTGGGTTAAATCCAGCAGCTGCCCGGCAAGCCACACCTGGTAAGCGGCCAGATCGAGCTGAAGCACCCCGGCCTGCAATAAATTGGCGCTGGCAAGGCTGCCCTGGGTGCGGCGCAGCACGGCCCGCACCCGAGCCACCACTTCACGTGGCGAAAATGGCTTGCTGATGTAATCATCGGCCCCCAATTCCAGGCCGATGAGCCGGTCCATCTCCTCGGTGCGGGCAGTGAGCATGATGATGGGCACATCCCCCAGGCGGCGCAGGCTGCGACAAATGTCCAAGCCATCCTGCCCCGGCAAGTTAAGATCGAGCAGCACTAGAGACGGCCGTTCCTGCCGAAAAGCGGGTACTGCCTGAGCGCCATCATGAACGGCCGTCACCACAAACCCCGCCTGCTCTAAATAAAGACGCAGGGTCCGCACAATCCGCACCTCATCTTCTACAATCAAAATTTTATCGCTCATTGGTTGGCAGATTTTATCATTAAGCCTGAGTGGTGCGAGGCACTGGCCAAACGGTTCCAACCCATTGAAACGCTGAGGCCAGTGCCTTGCACCTGATAGTTACCTTTATCTTTATTTATTCAACGATTCTGGGGATTTCTCTTTCGGCTGCCGTCGTCCGCGCACGATCATCACCACGCCCAGGCCAATCAGCCCCAATGAGGCCAGCACCGTACCAATGCCGTTCACCACCTCAAAAAATGAGGGGCCGTGATCAATGTGAATGTGGGTAGGCATCGCCGGGATGCCTGGGATTTCGGGAATCGGCGGTATGGGCGGAACAGTAGGAATGGGCGGTATGGGGGGGATGGCTGGTATGGTGGGAATGGGCGCAATCTCCAGCTGTTTCTCAAACTGGAAAGGGGTCTCGCCATGAATGATGATGGTTTGTCGGGGAACGGCCGTATTCATCCCAATAATCAGGCCAATGAGTACCCCAATCCCAACCAAAACAAACAGCCCGCCCGTCTTCAAAAGCCGCTTTAGCCATCGCTTTATTCTTGCTCGCATGTCTCTACCTCCAAAATAATCTTGTTATTGGATAGAAGCGTAGCAAGGAAATATGTAGGCAATATGTAGACTATTTTTACAGGTCGTGTAGGTTTGCAGAATGGCCCCTTTCACCCACTTTTTATTTATAACTTTTCATTTCCCACGAATATTTGCATCCACCACCCGGTTGATCTGCTCCGGGCCGCCAAAGATGGCGACAACATGACCCAATTGAAGCTGGCGCTCCCCGGCAGGATGGAAATCGGAACGGCCGTTTTCCCGCAGCAGCACCACGCTCACCTCATAATTTTGCTCAATCTCAGACACCGTGCAGGCAAGCAAACCAGACCCTTTTTCCACCTTTAGCCGGGCCAGGCTGAGCGCCTCTCCCTCTACGGTGATGGGGCGAGTCACATCCACATCGGCGGCGGCGGCGGCAAAGGTGGGGGCTGCCATGCCGGTAGCGCTCATCGCCCGAAAGCCAAACTGTTCTTGCAGCGATTGGCTGAAATCGTCGTCAAAAATGCGCAGCACCACCCGAATTTGCGGGTTCAGACGGCGAGCCTTGAACGCTATTTGCAAATTCATGCTGTCGTTTTGGGTACACAGAATGATAGACCGCGCCTTGGGCACCCCCGCCGCCACCAGAGCTACCTCCCGCCGGGCATCGTCCTGCAAAACCGGAATGCCCATCGCCTGCGTTTCGGTAATCAAATCATCCTCCGGGTTCAGCTCAATCGCCGCCACGTCGCGGTCCAGCTCAAACAAATTTCGGGCAACCCGGTAACCCAAATGACCCAAACCCACAATCACAATATGGTCCTGAAAGGTAGAGGCGACGGCCATTTCCCACTCCTTGCTGCGTTCCCGCCGGTTAAAAAAGAGAAGGCCAAAATCGGCCAGCCCCTGCGCCAAAATGGAGATGCCGATGAGGGGCATGATGAAGTAAAAAAGCTGTAGGATAAAATTGTTGGGCAGATTGTCCCCCAGCGGCTGCAAAAAGGTAAGCCCCAGCACCTGGTAAATTGCTTCTACCAGGCTGCGGCTGCCTACATCTTCACCAAACTGCCGGGCCAACAGATGGTAAATCTCGCCACCACCAATGACGGCCAGGGTAAAGTAGGTTAACGGCCGTATAAATTCCCGCACCAGCAGCAGCGTATCCCGCCAAATGGCCCGCAGGCGGCGCAAACGGCCGTTCTTTTTCTGATTTCGCCTCTGTTTATTTGTTCGCATTTTGCTTTTTTTTACCGCAGAGAGCGCGGTGGGCGCAGAGAAAAACTAAAAAACTCTGTGTTCTCCGCGCCCTCCGCGGTGAGTTCTTATTCCGCCACCGTTAAGCCAGATATTAGCAGTTTATCATCAACGGCCGTTCCTGCCTCATCCAAAACGGAAAGTCGGCGCAGCGTGCGCAGCAGGTAAAACCCCACCTGCACCCGGTACGCTCCCGGCGGCAGTTCTCCCGCCAGCTGCACCCGATAACTGTCACCCACCGGCGTCCCCGGCGGCCATTGGCTGGTAGGATACGTTCCTTGAACGGGCCAGCTGTCCACCTGCCCCACAATCTGATCCTCGGCATCCAGCACCTGGACAAAGACGGTGTAATCTTCCGCCAGCGGGGCCAGCGCCTGCCAGGTCAGTGTCAGGTCCAGCAGGCCGCCCGGCTGGAGGGTCATAGTGGGCAGAGTTACGTTTAACAGGCCGATTTTGTCCTCAAAGTTGGTCGCCCCTTCCGGCAGCGGCACGCCGCTCACCACCACCTGCCCCACCACGCAAAAGTTAGTCACAGGGCGCATCCAGCCACACTGCGACTGACCATCGGCAGATTCAGCCAGAAGCTGGTAACGGCCGTTTGCCAGCGGCGTGGAGACGGTTTCCTGACGGGTAAAGGTGTGGTTGGCAGTAACGGCCGTATCAGGAGCCAAACCCGGCTGCGGCAGCGGCAGCACGTTCTGCCGCAAAATAAAGCCCAATCCGTCCGGCGCGCCAACCCCGGCAAAAAGAAGCGGCAGCGCCGTTTCCGGGCGAATTTGCGCCGGGAACTCAATATCATGCAGCAGGGCGCTGCCCACCTGAACCCGCAGCGGCTGGGCCAGCTCGCGGGCCGGAGCCGCCGGAAATTGATGCGCGGCCACATCTTGCCACACCAGGTCGGCTGCTGGGGTAAATGGCGGGGCAACGGCTACCTGAAGCGCCAGCGTCTGCGCCTGGGCCAGGATGGGGCGCGGCCAGCTGTGAACGTCTATCACCCATTCGCCCGGACGCCAGGCCACGGTGGGATAATTATTATGGACGGCGTGCTGCCCGGTGGCCACGTCTGGCTCGCCAACAAAATCGGGCCCGACCCAACGCACAAAAATATGCCGCGTTTCCGTGATGGGCGCGTCGGTTTGCCACACCAGGGTTACGGCCGCTGCCAGCGGATCGCTGGGGTCTTCCGGGGCGATGGCCACGCCAGTCAGCTGCATTGGGCCAAAGGCAAAATCGACGGCTGTGGTGGTAGACGGCCGTTCCAGCAGCGGCTCGGTACTCACTTCCGTCAGCGGCCCAGCCGCCCGCAAATGGTAGATGCCCGCCAAGCCCGGCAAAAAGCGGGCCAGATAAACCGTCTGCCCCGCCGCCAGACGGGCGTCCAGCTCGGCCCGGTAGGCGGCTTCATCCGGCAGCACCATAATCTCCAAATCGGGGCGCATCCCTTCCGCCTGCTGCAAGTAGTAGAGCGGCGGGAATTTATCACTGTCGGCCAGGATGGCGGCGTTGGCGGCCAATGGCTGCTGCAAAACACCCAAGCCCCAGGCGGTACGGCCGTCGTTGGCTGAGTTGTCCAGCCGGGCACGGTTGTTGACAGCCAGCGGCAAGGTGGGCAGTAGGAGCAGCAGCAAGACGGCCGTTTGCACCATCGGCAGCAGCGGCTTGCTATCGTGGTTCAGGCGGTGGGTAATGGCGTGGAGAACGGCCGTAACCCCACTGGCCCAAAACAGCCCAATCACCAGCTGCGCCGGAATCAGGAAAACGTCCAGATCGGGTACGTAATAGTTGAGGCAGTAAAAAGTGAAGCCCAGCCAGGTGATGCCCAGCACCGCCGCCAGCCGCCACTGCCGCCATGCCAGGTAACCCAGCCCCAGCAGCGCCAGCGCCAGATTAAACTCACCCCAATTATCCACAAACAGCCGCCCCACAATGGCGTAACGGGCCGAATCGTTGAGCCACGCCCCCCATTGCAGCGCATCCTGAAAACGGCCGCCCACCACCCAATCCACAAAGCGGCCCAGCCCCATCGGCTCGCCAACCACCGCCTGCCAGCGCAGGGGCAGGTAGAGGTAGAGCAGCAGCGGGGTTACAAATACGGCAAGTAGTTTGAGTAAAAAGCGGTAATCGGTGATCAGTGATCGGTAATCAGTGATCAGTGATCGGTGATCGGTCTCTGTGGACCTCTGTGTCTCCTCTGTGCCTCTCTGTGTTCCGCTTTTCTCCCTCGACAAAAGTAACAAAACAGCAATGCCCGCCGGAGGCAGCAAAAAAAGTGTCGTCAGATGGTTGGTCAACCCCAGGCCAATGACAAATGCCAGAAGGAGAAGATTTAACCGCAGAGAAGAGACCCTTACCCCAACCCTCTCCCTGGGAGGGAGAGGGGGCTTTTCCCCTTCCCCTTCCAGGGGAAGGGCCAGGGTGGGGGTGACTACCCGCCCCATCAGCCACAGCGCCACACAGACCACCAGTGCGTGCAGGGCATACACCTCGGCAACGATGGCCTGGCTCCAGAAGGTTGTGGTTAACCCCATGACCACGGCACCAAGTACGGCCGTTTCCCAACTCCCCCACAGCTCCCACAAAAATCGAAAAAAGAAGATGAGGGCGAGGGTGGCCAGGACGGCCGTTCCCACATTGATCCGCCAGGCCACCGAGCCAAACGGCAGCAGGCTAAACAGCTTGCCCAGCAGCAGGTAAAGCGGGTAGCCCGTCGGGTGGGCAATCCCCAGCTGCGGGGCCACCACCTGGAACTCAAACGTATCCGCCTGCCCCACCGTGCGCGACATCGTGGTCAGGTAAACGGGCAGCAGGGCAGCGGCCACCAGCAGCGGCCCCAGCCAGCGCGGGCGGCGCGGTAACTGCCGACCGGACCAAAAGAGCAGCGCCAGCCAAAGCGCCGCGCCAAAGATCAGGCGGCTGCGCCCCAAATCAACCAGCGGATCGGCCAGGTAGATGAAGTTGAGCAGCAGCGGACTAAGATAGAGTGGCGAAAATTTCTTTTGCCCCCATCGCGCCCAGAGCAGCCAGGTAAGAAGGGTGAGTGCAGCGGTAAAGGTGAGGGTGAGAAACGGCCGTCCCAGCCACAGCCAGCGGGGGAAGATCGCCTCGTACACAATCCGGCTGGCGGCCAGCCAACCCACAAAGGTGAGAAAGAAGAAGGTGAAGTGAGCCGAGAAAAAAGATAAACGGGCGGCGTAAGCCGAAGTAGGGGGGAGAACATCTGGTCGCATAGGTCGCTTATTGTACCCCGTCATGAACCAGTCCGGTAATAATTTTTAATACGAAGAAACAAAGAGATAAAATAATTTGCTTTGTTCCTTCCTTCCTTTGTACCTTTGTAATAATGGTCCCTTTGTAAAAATTTGCCCCGCGCCCGCAAACACCACAAAAGTTGATACAATCGGGCAACCTATTGTCCGATCACTGATTACTGATCACCGATTACCGACTACCAAACAAGGAGCACACCATGACCCAATCCACCAATTTCCACCTGGAAACCCTGGCCGTCCACGCGGGCGTAGAGCCAGATCCACAAACCGGAGCAGTGATGACCCCCATCTACCAGACCTCCACTTACGCCCAGCCAGACGTGGCTCAGCACAGGGGTTACGAATATTCCCGCACCGACAACCCAACGCGCACGGCGCTGCACGGGGCGCTGGCGGGGCTGGAGGGAGGACAATATGCGCTGGCCTTTGCCTCTGGCATGGCGGCGATTGACACAATTTTGCGATTAATTAAACCGGGGGAACATGTACTGTCTGGCAATGACGTATACGGCGGCACTTTTAGATTGTTCGACAAGGTGCTGTCTGGTTACGGCATTGAGTTTACCTTTGCCGATACGACGGATGAAACGGCCGTTTCCCACGCCATCCAGCCCAATACCAAACTCGTCTGGTTAGAAACCCCCACCAACCCGATGCTGCGCCTGAGCGACATCACCACCGTGGCCAAGATTGCCCACGCCGCAGGAGCCTGGCTGGGGGTAGACAACACCTTCGCTTCCCCCATCTTGCAGCAGCCGCTGGCGCTGGGGGCCGATTTTGTGCTGCACAGCACCACCAAATATATCGGCGGCCATTCAGACGTGGTGGGTGGGGCAATTGTTTTGAACGATACGGCCGTTTACGAACAGCTCAAATTTCTGCAAAACGCCATCGGCGCGGTGCCAGGGCCAATGGACTGCTTCCTCACCCTGCGCGGCATCAAAACCCTGGCCATCCGCATGGCCCAGCACTGCCGCAATGCCATCCAGGTGGCCCAATTTCTGGCCGACCACTCCGCCGTAGCCGAAGTGATCTACCCTGGCCTGGAAAGCCATCCGCAGTATGAACTGACCCAGCGGCAGATGCGCGGCCCCGGCGGCATGATCTCCTTCATTCTGCACGGCGGCGAAGTAGCCGCCCGGCTGGTGGCCCGCGACACCCAGCTCTTTACCCTGGCCGAGTCGCTGGGCGGCGTGGAGTCGCTCATCGAGCTGCCCGCGCCCATGACCCACGCCTCCGTGGCCGATTCACCGCTGGCGGTAGATCCAGGTCTGGTGCGCGTCTCTGTGGGCATCGAAAACGCCCAGGATTTGATTAATGATTTGAAGAGCGTGTTGAATAAATTGTAGGAATGGTAAATGGTTAATAATTGACCATTAACCATTTACCATTAACCATTTTCAATTTATCGTATTTGTCCTCGGATTTCTCCGGCAGGATTGGCCAGCGTGTGCACATTGACATAGGTATTCCCGCTGCGCATCTGGGCCAGCAAGTCATCCAGGTTGGCGACACCGCCGGGGCACACAGGCGAGTCGGGCTGGGGCACGATGTTGGCATCGGTGCGGGTACCTGAGGCCAGCAGGCCGCTAAATGGGCCGGGGATCAGCTGGGGCGGCGGGGCATCGGGATAGAGGAAGACAACAACAGGGCCATTTTCACCAAGCGGGCCGCAGTGAATGTGGGCCTGGGTCACGTCCACAATGTTCCGTACCAACAATCGGTAGCGCAATGTTTCACCATCGTGGCTAAGCTGGAAGAGGGCCTGGCCCTCGGCCTGGCTGGCCACGGGCGGCACTTCTGCCTGGCCAGTCAGGCGCGTGCGGAAGTTCTGGCTGAACCCCCTGGCAGCGACGGTGCTGACACCAAGCGTCAGCAGGGCAAATAGCAAAAGGACAATTAAAAGTTTTTTCTTCATCTGGGTTCTCCTTACTCTTGTGGCTGGGGAGATAGCTCGATGATGTACGGGAAAAATAGGGAATTGCGGTGGGTTTATTCCAGATGCCCGCTTCTTTCAATCCACCCACCTGTAAACATGATACGCTAAACAGAGCCAATTGGATCTGCTTTGCCCGCCACTGGCCAAACGTGATGGAACCGTGCGACGGCCGTATGCCAACCCAGATCGCGGCGGTACAAATGCTATCGCTTCCGCCATTAAGCCTTTCGTAAGACAATATTAAGAAAAACGTAACACAACTGAAATTCATAGATAATGTCTCTCCTTTATTATGCGTGCCGTTGGTTCAGAACTCAGGGGCAACAATAAATAAGCCCACAAATAAAAGGAGATACAATTCATGCAGCTTTCTCAGTTTTTATTTCACAAAACTTCTGTT
The DNA here is from genome assembly GCA_041748655.1 of Promineifilaceae bacterium (SeqCode). Classification (GTDB taxonomy): domain Bacteria; phylum Chloroflexota; class Anaerolineae; order Promineifilales; family Promineifilaceae; genus Leptofilum. The sequence goes on from JBGTCV010000014.1 coordinate 50,837, forward strand.
CAACACATCAAATCACGCTTCTTAGCCTTCTTTTTACTCCTGGTCCTGCTTGTTCTAGGCAGCAGCGGGCAGGTCTTTGCCCGCGGGGATGACGCCGGGGCAGTTTACGTTATGAACAACGATGCCACCGCTAACGCCGTCCTGGTGTTTGACCGCGCCACCGATGGCTCCCTAACCGAAAGCGGAGCGTTTTTGACCGGCGGATCAGGCACTGGTGGTGGACTTGGCTCTCAAGGGGCATTGGTTTTAAGCCAGAACGGCCGTTGGCTGTTTGCCGTAAACGCGGGCAGCAATGAGGTCTCTGTCTTTGCAACGACTGGCAGCAATCTACGTTTGGTAAATACCGTGGCATCTGGTGGCGAGCAGCCCATTAGCCTGACGGTTCAGGGCCGCCTGCTGTATGTGCTCAACGCTGGTGGAAGTGGCAACATAACCGGCTTTTTCATTGGTGGGAACGGCCGTTTAACTCCCATTCCTCACTCCACCCAACACCTCAGCAATAACGGTGTGGGTGATGCTCCTGGCCCGGCACAGGTTTCGTTTACGCCAAACGGCCGTCAGCTGGTAGTTACCGAAAAAGCCAGCAACCAGATTCTCACCTACGCTGTGCGCCGCTCAGGCCAGGCCGCAGAAGCAGTTGTGACTACCTCGGAAGGGCTGACGCCCTTTGGCTTTGACTTCACACCGCGCGGCCATCTGATCGTCAGCGAAGCGTTTGGTGGCGCAGTTGATGCCAGCACCGCCTCCTCTTACAGCTTTAGTCATGGTCAGCTGGAAGTGGTCAGCAGTTCAGTGCCGACCAACCAAACGGCCGCCTGCTGGGTCGTCATCACCCAGGACGGCCAATATGCTTACACCACCAACACCGGCAGCAGCTCTGTTTCGGGTTTTCAGGTAAGCCCAAACGGTAGCCTTGAACTGTTGGATGCAGACGGCCGTACTGGTGAAACCGGTCCTGGCAGCAGACCCATCGACGCCATCATTAGCAGCGACGGCCAAACGCTGTACGTGTTGAACGGCGGGACCGACACAGTAACCGCTTTCCGTATTGCCGCCGATGGCAGCCTGACCAATCTGGGCGATGTTTCGATTCCGGCCGGATCTGTAGGGATTACCGCTCGTTAACTAATTCAGTATTTATCAGGTGCGACGCGCCTCCTAATTCATAAGTAGTTCTGAAAAAACAAAACAAAGCGTCCGACGGAATTCGTCAGACGCTTTGTTTTTTCCGAAGCATACTGTATTTTGTCTAAATACCTGCTCAAAATATGGAGAAAGTGGCTATTCTGGTTTAGAATAAACATTATTGAGTCCTATTTACGAGGAGTAAACTATGCGCATCATTATAACTGGAGGAACGGGTTTGATTGGCTCTGCCCTGGCCAGTAATCTGGCAGCAGATGGGCATGAGGTGATTGTGCTCAGCCGCAATCCGGCCAAATCCACCTTTCCGGCAGGCGTTCGCGGGGAGAAGTGGGACAGCCAAACGGCCGTTGGCTGGGGTCATCTGGCTGACGGGGCCGACGCCATTGTCAACCTGGCGGGAGAACCGATTGCGGGCAGCGGCCTGCTGCCCAGCCGCTGGACCAGCGAGCGTAAGCGGCGCATTCGCCAAAGCCGGATTGATGCGGGAACGGCCGTTACCCAGGCCATCGCCGCCGCCACAAACAAGCCCAAACTGGTCATCCAATCCTCCGGTGTCGATTACTACGGCAACGTGCCGGGCGACAAGATCATCACCGAAAACGCCCTCAACGGCAGCGGCTTCCTGGCCGAGGTCACCGCCGATTGGGAAAACGCGACCGCTGAAGTGGAACAGATGGGGGTGCGGCGCGTCATCATGCGCACCGGCATTGTGCTGAGTATGGCAAGCGGGGCGCTGCCCATCACCGTGCTGCCGTTCAAATTTTTTGCGGGCGGGCCGCTGGGCAGTGGCCAGCAGTGGTGGTCCTGGATTCATCTGGAAGACAAGGTGCGGGCGATTCGCTTTTTACTGGAATCGGAAACGGCCGTTGGCCCCTACAACCTTTGCACCCCTAACCCGCTGCAAAACAAGGATTTTGCCAAAGCGATCGGCCGCGTCATAAACTGTCCCGCTTTTTTCCCCACCCCCGCCTTTGCCCTGAAGCTGGCGCTGGGCGAAATTGCCGCCATTGTGCTACACGGCCGTCGCGCCATCCCCCAAAAGCTGCAAAACGAAGGGTTCCAGTTCAACTATCCAGAAGCAGAGGCCGCGCTGAGGGATTTACTAAACCAGTGAGCGACTTTTACAGCGAGCCAGAACACCGGCCGTTTGCGTTGGGCAGCGGCGCGACGAGCGGCAAAAAACTGCTTCTTGACCAAAATTTATCGCCGCACCTTGTTCAAATCCTAAACGGCCGTTCCCTCTCCCCCATCCCGCTCAACCAGCCACCAGCGCAGCGAGCTGGCTTGCAGCAGCAGCTCCTGTACGACCTCGCCCGGCAGCATAATCAGCACGTGACGGCCGTTTTCATCCAGCCACTGCCGCCCCTGGCTAACCCGCTGCCAACGGCCGTATCGCAGCACGCGCTCCACCTGTACCACCCCATCCTCCGCAAAACGACACGCCACACCAATTGGCTTCATTAGCAAAATCCTTTGTAATTGGGTAATTGGGTAATTACTCAATTACTTCTTACTTCTCACCGATTCTTCCGCCAAAACCAGCCCAACTTGCGATACTTCACCCATTCATAGTACGCCATGTACAGGCTCAGGCGCAGGCCGTGCAGGCCATCCCGGTAACCGTTTAGCGTGATGTAGCGCCAGTAAAAGTGGCGCAGCGGCTGCAAAATGAAGTTGTGCGGCTTGGGCTTGATACCTTTGTCGTAGAGGATGCGGGCATCGTAGCTGGTGTAAGATCGCTGCTTGGCCCGGAAGTGAGCAACGTCCCGGTAGTTATGATGGGTGAGCGGCTGCTGCAAATAGCCAATATCGCCATCGACCACGGCCAGTTCATGCACCGGCCGTTCGTAACGGACGCAGCCATGCTTAAACAGGCGCAGCTGATGGTCGGGGAACCAGCCCGCGCCACGGGTAAGCTGGCCAAAGATGACGTTGTGGCGCGGCACGTACCAGCCTCGCTCCGGCCGTTCCGCCATTACCTGGCGAATTTCTGCCCCCAGCTCCGGCGTTCCCCGCTCGTCGGCATCCACAAAAAATACCCAGTCGGTTTGCAGGCTGTCCAGCGCGGCGTTGCGCTGCTGGGCGTAATTTTCAAATTTGCACTGGAGCAGCTCGGCACCGGCATTTTGGGCAAGTACGGCCGTATCATCCTCACTATACGAATCAAATACCAGCACCCGGTCGGCCCAGCTGAGCGACTCAATACATGCCTGAATGTGGCTGGCTTCGTTGAGGGTGAGGATAACGGCCGTTAATTCTTGGTGATTTATACTCATGGGGGAGTTTTATCAAAGATTGTGCAGATTGAACAGATTGATCCTCTACCCTCTTCATCCTCTGTGCCCTCTGTGGCCAATTAAATTCGCCGCCAGATTTGGATGATGGCTTCGTACGCCTGCTTCATTTGGGGATCGGTTGCTTTTTTGGCGCGGCGGCGCATACCGATTTGCACCATTTTGCGGGCGATGGCCAGACGGAAACGGCCGTACATCTCTGCATACAGCTGCGCCCGGCTTTGCCACAAATTGATCACCGATTGGGCGGGCACCTGCCGGGTACTTTCGCCGCCGTAATGCACAATTTCGGCCGAGGGCACGGCGTAAATGCGCCAGCCCGCCGCCTGAATGCGCCAGCTCCAGTCAATCTCCTCGCAGTATATGTGAAACGACTCGTCAAACCCTTTGGTCGCTTCGGCTACGTCGGCCCGTACCATCATCGTCGCCCCCAGCGGATGGTCGATGGCAAACGGTTCATTACCCCGATCCAGCCACGTTTGGGGGTAACGGCCGTTCCACCGGCTCTCATAAAAACGGGCGGGCAGCGGGAACAACTCAAACGCCAGCTGGCGCAGCCCGGGAAAGTGGAAGGCGCTGTGCTGGAAACGGCCGTCGCCATACACCAGCCGCGCCCCCGCCATGCCGCCATCGGGATGCGCTTCCAGCGTGTTGATCAGCTCAAACAGCGCCCCAGGCTGCAACTTGGTGTCCGGGTTGAGCAAAAAGTAGTAACGCGGCGCGTGTGGCATGGCCGCCGCCATCCCCTGGTTGTTAGCCGCGCCAAAGCCAGGATTGTTCTCGTTTACGATAAGGTGGACATTGGGGAAGAGGGAGCGCACCAAATCGGCCGTGCCGTCTGTGGAGGCGTTGTCTATCACCCACACCTCGCCGCGCAGCCGGGAACGCTGCAAATCGGCAAACACCGAGCGCAGGCACTGCACCAGGTAATCCCGCACATTCCAACTGACGATAATAATGGCTACATCAATCATAAGATTCAGTTATTGGGTAATTGAGTAACTGAGTAATTACGCAATTACTCAATTACGTTCCGACCAAGACTCATTCCGTTAACAACAATGCTTCATCCGTCCAGCCCAGGGTGTCGATGATGACATGGAGCGGATCGTAACTGGCGGGAACGGCCGTTTCCAACCCCGACCAGCCATAAAAATCTCCAGAACAGAGCGAGTCGGCACAAAGATCTGAAGCAGCGAACTGGCTGAGCAGCGGCCCCAGCTGCTGCGCCGGGCCAAAGGGAAATTGCCCGCCCACCGCCACCGAATCGGCCGGGATGGGGGCGCTCAGCGCCAGGATGCGCGTCTCGTTAAAAATGTTGCGCGCGGTGTCGAAGACCCCCGAGCGCGCATCCCGCACCCGGTAGCCGCCGTTTTCCGGGCGGGTCCGCACCACCACAAAGCCAATACCGCTGCGGCTGGGCGAGACGCCCGTTTCCCGCCACAGCTCCGGATCATCCTCGCCAAAAACCCATTCGCGGGCTTCAAAGGGCAAAATGGGCGGCAGGTAGGTGGCGGTGGCAAAATCGACCTCGCCGTCTAGCACCGCCAGCATCGCCGTGTTGTCCCCCGGTAAGGAGACGATTTCGGCTGGCTCAACCCCTTCCGCCGCCAGCAAAGCGTGGAAATACCAGGTGTTGGGCACGCTCGTTTCGCTGGGAATGGCCCAGCGCTTGCCGTCTAAATCGGCTACGGTTTCAATGCCGCTGTCCTGGCGCACCACAATCATGCCCGCCTGCCAGCTGAGGCCATCGTCTTGAACGGCCGTACTCACCACCTGCGCCCCACACTGCTGATTGGCCAGCGCCACGCCCACCGCCGTGAGAAAGCCAACCGTTTCAGCCGGGGCGGCGCACAGCAGGTCAATCACCCACTGCTCGTTGTCCAGAATGCCCACCTGGAACTGCTGCCCGGTTTGCTCTGTGAGCCAATCGGCCAAAATCTCGGCACGGCTGCTGATGACGGCCGTATCCACCACCGGCGCAAAGAGGAGCTGAAACGGCCGTTCGGCGGAACCGGGGGATGGTCGATCCGGCAGCGCTGTTGCTGCGATCGTCACCGTTCCGGTGACAAGGCGTGTCACTTCAACTTCAACTTCGACAAATGTGGGGGTAGGAACGGCCGTATTGCCCGGTGCCAACCGCGTCACCTCCACCACCGTGGGCGGTGGCGCACAAGCGACCGAAAACCAGATCAGCAGAAGCCCTGAACCCCACAAACGTTTCATCGCACCTGTCCAAATAAAAAAGGCTGCCACAGTTGGGCAACCTCCTGTTAACTGATTCTAGTGTACCGTGTCGCCAACAACCCGCCAATCAAATTGGGCCCAGGCTCAGCGACGGCTAACCAAACCCACAACATAATGTCTACAAGATTTGCGGGAGGTTTATTCGTCCACCGGCCACGCTGGCACCTCACGCGGGGCGCATTCCGGGCGATTGGCTTCGTCCGGCATATCCACCGTAATCGCCTGCGGATTGACCCGCTCGTTAAAAGTCACCACCTGTACGTCTTCATGGATCAGCCCGGCCCAAACGATTTGCGGGTTGCGGTCGCCAAAATCATTGACCATACGAATGCTGCCGGTAACGGTGGCCCGCTTGCCCGGCATCAGGTAGGTAAAGCCGTCGATCAACTCTAACTCTTCAGGGCTGCCCAGCGCCCAGCGGTATGGATAGTTAGTCAGCTCGTTTTCAAAGCCAATGCCCAGCCGGAATGCACCGGATTGAGTAAACCAGCCCAGCGTGTTGTAGTTCCACTCTGAATCATACAGCGTGCCTGGGGGTGGCCCACTGGTGCGGATGGGGGTAGAGCCGTAATTCTCCACGGTGAGGGTAAAGGTGATGACGTCGCACAACGCAACGGCCGTTGCGCTCCAGCTCACCGTATTACCGGCAGGCGGCGAAATGATGCGGGCGCGGGGCACGCCACCAAATTGAATTGTCAGCTCTTTTTGCACCCGCACTCGCTGCCCTTCCAAATCCTGGGCAATGACCACAATGGGATAAGTGCCATCTGGCGGTGGGGTAGCACCATTGTCTACGCCACCCTCATAATCGTAATAATGCCACCCTTCGGCATTGGGCATCACCACCTGCTCAAATTCGCTAATAGGCTCCTCTGTGCCGTCTGGCAGCTGCAAAAAGACGCGGACATGTTCCACATCCTTGGCCAGGTAAAATTGGGGCTGCACCCGGTCATCAATACCGTCCCGGTTGGGGGTGAAGATTGTTTTGTCCAGGCTAAAATCACGAATATCGGGCAGCACGGTATCGGCATCCACAATGCGCAGTTCCCCCTGCGCCGTTTCGGTAACGTTATTTTCGTCGGTGGCGCTGATGGTCCAGGTGTAACGGCCGTCTTGCAGCAGCCGCGCCAAAATTTCGCCATGTACCTGGTCATCCGGCAAGGTATACGGGTCCACCACGCCGCTAAACGTCACGCTGTATTGGCCCGCCCCCCGCGCCTTCTCCTCGCGGAAGAAGAAGCGTTCGCCCGCCTCATTCTCAAAATAGATGGAAACGGTGGCGTTACGCGAAATATCGTAGGAGATGTTGGTGGCGTCGGTATCGCCATCGGCGTTGGGGCTGATTTCGGTTTTATCCACCTGCACGTTGCGCAGCAGGCTGTTGTCGCCATTCAGCAAGCGGTTGCCCAGAAAAACGGCCGTACCTACCACAACCAGCGCCACAAACCCCACCCAAATGAATGTTGCTTTCTGTTTGATCATGGCGCAAGTTTACCAAAGGGGTACACAGGGGGCGAACGATGCTTCACCCATGATTTCCCTACCTTGCCCCTGTCTGGTGGCAATGTTACAATGCCGCCACTATGACACAATACGGTAAAGATCGGGCCTGGCCTTTTGCTGAGGGCGGCGGCGGAACGATTATTTTTTTTACGATTCTATGGGCAACGGCCGTTTTCCTCTGGTTTCAGTTTACAAATTGGGCCGCTGGCCTTTTTTTGCTGCTGGCCACCTTTCTCTGGCTGCTCATTCTCTACTTTTTCCGCGATCCGAACCGGGAAATCGACGCCAAACCGGGCCTGGTGCTTGGCCCCGGCGATGGCGAAGTGGTCGAAATCATCACCGAAACCGAGAGCCGCTTTTTACAGGCAAACGTCATTCGCCTGAGCATGTTTCTGGACATCACCGACGTACACGTACAGCGGGTGCCGCTGGCGGGCACGGTGACGCGGGTGCAGCATCAGCCGGGCAAATTTTTGCAGGCGTTCCGGCCAGAGGCGTCTGAGGTGAATGAGTTCATTGCGCTGGTGATTGATTCGGAGGGATACGGCCGTATCCTCACCAAACAGATCGCAGGCATTCTGGCCCGCCGCTGTCTCAACTACCTGAAACCGGGCGATGTTGTCCAAACCGGACAGCGCTTTGGCCTGATTCGCTTTAGCTCCCGCGTAGACCTGTTTCTGCCCCCCACCGCCCAAATGCTGGTCAAAGTAGGCGACAAAGTGACCGGCGGCATCACGCCCATTGCCCAACTCAAGAAAAAACATGAATAGTCAATATCGGTATCTCATCCCCAACGGCATTACGTTTATTTCCCTCACCTGCGGCCTCGTCGCCATTTTGCTAGCCGCCACAGGGGAACTTGTGACGGCTGGCGTCCTCATCCTGGCCAGCTTTATTCTAGATTTGTTCGATGGCGCGTCAGCCCGCTACCTCAACGCCGGGTCAGAGTTTGGCCTCCAGCTCGACTCTCTGGTCGATATGGTTAGCCTGGGCACCGCGCCGACCGTTCTCGCCTTCATGTACCTCTATCTGGCCAATGCTGCCTCAACAACGCTCATTGCCGTGCTTGCCGTCCTTTTTGTGCTGGCAGGCGCTTACCGGCTGGCCCGGTTCAACTTGCTGCCGCCCAAAGCCAGCGGCAGCACCGACTCTGCTGGCCTCACCATCTCCTCGGCCGGAGCCACCCTGGCCCTGGCTGTCGTCTCCGATATGACCATCCTGACGCTGGCGCTGCCATCTGGCTGGCTCATGTTCATCATGCTCATTTGCAGCCTGTTGATGGTCAGCCGAATTCCGTTCCCCTCGTTCCGGGGCGTTTTTAAGGGGCGCAGGCGGATTAGCATTTTACTGGTGCTGTTTGCCGTGACCATTGGCTGGGCTACATTTGGCAAGGCGTGGCATTTCTGGAACACTGTTTATCTTGGTTGGGGGCTGGCTCGCGCCGGATATTTGCAAATCAATGAGTAAGTGGCAAGACAGAGTCAACGGTGCGGCTTTGTTCCGCCTTTCCCGCCTGATCAGCCGCCGCAGCCGCTTTCAGGTAGAAGGTTTGGCCCATTGGCAGGCCGCACAAGATCGCCAACGGCCGATTATTTTTTCCGCCTGGCACGGCATGACCATGATGCTGGTGAGCTTCTTCAACAATGAGTATGATTTGAGCCGCCTGGGGCTGATTGTGCCCGACGATTGGCGCGGCGGAGCGCTGGTGGAGTTTGCCAAACGGCTGCGCGTGACCACATTTCCCATGAATCTAAAGGGGGATGCCAGCATGGCAGCGGCACGGCAGCTGGCCAAACTGGTGCGCCAGGTGAAGGTAGGGCTGGATGCCTACATCACCCCAGATGGCCCGGATGGCCCTTCTCAGGTCATTAAGCCGGGCATCACCTACATTGCCCAAAAAGCGGATGCCACCATTTTGCCGCTGGGGGCGTATGCCCGGCACGGCTACCGGGTGCCCCGCTGGGACCGGTACGTGCTGCCGTATCCGTTTAGCAAAATTGCGGTGCAAATCGGGGAGCCAATTGTGGTGGGGGAAGATGCGGATTTAACGGCCGTTTCCACCCACCTCACCCACCAACTGCACCATGTCACCCTACAAGCCGCCGCCAATTATTACGAAAAACCATTCTAAAGATTGACATGACCCCCACATTTATCGACCAAAAATTGCAGTTTGAAGGCAACGCCCTCGCTATCTACCATCGCCTGCTGGCCCGCACCGTGCGCTGGCAGATTGAAGGGCAAGCGAACATCACCAAAGCCAAGGCCAGCGAACGGCCGATTTTGTGGCTGTTTTGGCATGAGCAACTCTCTGTTTTTGTGACCTACATCGTGCGCTATTTGGGCGGCAAGAATTTCACCATCGTCACCCTGGGCGGCGATCCGCGTGGTGATATTTTAAGCACGTTTGCCGCCACGCTGGGCGCGACGCCACACGGGGTAGATATGCACGGCAACCCAATGGCGGCTGGCCGTTCGGTGCTGCGCATCATTGAAGCGATGAAGGGGGGCAAACAGTCGTTCCTCGCCCCGGATGGGCCAGATGGCCCGGCGTTTACGCCCAAGGCGGGGGCTTCTTTTTTGGCGCGTAAGGCAGAAGCGGCCGTTATTCCCGTAGGCGGTTTCACCAATGCCAGCTTTGCCCTGCGCCGCTGGGACCATTATCTAGTGCCTTTTCCCTTCGCCCGGCTGCACCTGGTCTTCGGCGAGCCGATTTTTATCAACAAGCGTGACAAGGAAGAAGAGGTAACAGAGAAAATTGTGGGAGCGATTACGGCCGTTTACCACCAGGCCCGCAGTTAGCTACAGATTGGTCCAATCTTAAAGATTGGACCAATCTACCGCATCACTGCTCCTTAATCAACCCCGTCCGGTACGCCGCCAGCAGCGCCTCCAGCTGCTGAATTTTGGCCTGAATCTGCCTTCCCTCATCAGTGTCGCGCACCCGAATGCGGGCGTAGTTGGCTTCCAGAATCTCGGTTTTGGAATGGATGTCCAGCTCTTGCTCAATCGCTTTTTGGGTCGATTGAAACGGAGCGTGGGACGCCAGCAAAAAGCCGTAAGAGTTATGAATGAGAGTGTAGCCCGCAATCCCGGTTTTATCCTGGTACGCTTTGGAAAAACCACCGTCGATGACAAGAAGACGGCCGTTTGCCTTCACCGGACTCTCCCCCTTCTTCACCTCCACCGGCACGTGGCCGTTGACAATGCGGGCCGTTTTGGGGTCCAGACCAAACTCGCGCAGGATTTTTACGGCCGTTTCCGGCTTGTCCCGCAGCGCATAATACGCATTTTTCCCCTCCGCATGGGTTGCCGGATCGGCCACAAAATACCGCTCAAATGTCGCCATCTTCTCCTTGCCAAACAGCGGCGAATGGGAACCGCTCCACAAATACCACATCACATCCATGCCGTACTGCTTCTGCTCCGGATCGCTGGCAAAATAACCCTGCCGCGCCAGGCGATCCAACCGGTCCATAAACTCCTTCGCCTGGTAAGATTCCCCATTCACCCGCACCGAAGCAAATGAACCGTCCGGATTCATGGCAATGCAGCCGTGATACAGCAAATTACCGTTATAGATAAGATAGAGGCTCCCCTTGGAGTACAAAAAGCGGACGTGCCGCTGCAACCGTTCGCTGTTGGCAAACGAGAGGCGCAGCTTTTCCAGCACCACCTGCTCTTTCTCCGTGAGGGCGTACGGGGCTTGCGGATCAATGGTTGGCAAATGGGTATCCAGCAGCGGATGCTCCTCGCCATTCAAGCAAATGGTGCCCTTGTCATAGTTGATCTTGTCGAGCAGCAGCCGGTCGGCCATGCCATAATGGGAACGGCGCTGAATAATTTGCGACTCCAGCTTCAGCTGAATAATGGCAATCGCCTTGTGCATTTTAGACATCATTTGTAGTTCGTTGGTGGTGAACTCTTCGGCCGTTTCTTTGGGCACAAAGCGGTCGCACGGGTCGTCAGCATACAGCTCCATCGCAAAGGAAGCCAGCGGCAGCAGGCTGACGGCGTAGCCATTTTCCAGCGTTTCCATGTTGCCGTAGCGCAGGCAGATGCGAATAACGTTGGCCAGACACGCCTCGCTGCCCGCTGCGGCCCCCATCCACAAAATATCGTGGTTGCCCCACTGCACGTCTACCGCATGGTAATCCAGCAGCTTGTCCATGATGATGTGCGCCCCTGGCCCCCGGTCATACACGTCGCCAATGACGTGCAGCCGGGCGATGGCCAACCGCTGAATCAGCTCGGCCATCGCCACAATGAAGGCGTTGGCTCGGTTGGTGGAAATAATGGTGTCGATGATGCTCTGGTAATATTCCTGCTTGTTTTCCAGCCCCTCCTGCTCGTGCAGCAGCTCTTCGATGATAAAGGCAAAATCATCGGGCAGGGCTTCGCGAACGGCCGTACGGGTATACTTGGAAGCAATCACCCGGCACAGTTTAATCAGCCGAAACAAGGTGATGCGGTACCACTCCTCTTTATCCTCCACATTTTTCAAAATTAGCGGCAGCTTTTGTTCGGGATAATAGATCAGCGTCGCAAAGTTGCGCTTCTCTTTTTCCAGCAGCGAATTGGCAAAAATCTCCTCAATCTTGCGCCGGATCGAGCCAGAGCCATTCTTCAGAACATGTACAAACGCCTCATACTCGCCATGCACGTCTGAAATGAAATTTTCTGTCCCTTTGGGCAGGTTCAAATTGGCGCTTAAATTGATGATGGCCATCGAAGCGGCCTGGATGGAGGGGTATTGCTGGGCCAGCAGCTCTAAAAAAATCTGGCTGTACGTTTCTTGCTCAGACATGGGGCAGTTCTCCGTGGGTAGGCTGAAAACGTTCTAACTGTATCAGCAACTATTTTCAGGGAATTGCCTCAAACACGCAACTAATCTTCAATTGCGCCCCGATTCTCGTTCCCACGCTCCGCGTGGGAATGCAGCGGCAGCACTCTGCGCTGCGTAGGGGACGCAGGAGCGCCCCGATTTTCGTTCCCACGCTCTTGAGGATTAAAAATTAATTCGGGTACTAAAGTTGTCATGCTGAGGTCCTCCGAAGCATCCCGCCCGCTTGATAACCAGGGAAACTTTGGTTCCGCCAAAGCACCTGCCATCTGCTCCTTGCGGGATTCTTCGCTTCGCTCAGGCTTGTGCTGAGCTTGCCGAAGTAATGACAAAATAACTGCCTGATTATTTTCTTAAATTCCAACCGCGTGGGAATGCAGCGGCAGCGCTCTGCGCTGCGTAGGGGACGCAGGAGCGTCCCGATCTTCATTCCACGCAGAGCGTGGAACGAGGGGGAGGGGGGGAATGAGTTGAGCTACTTGGGCAGGCGGTGCTCCAGATGGGCAAAGAACCAGTTGGCCACCGTGCGCGACACCCCCTTGCGCGCCCCAAACATCAGCTTTTGCCCCACGGCGTTCAGCGGATAAATCTCCACAGCCACACCGCAGCGGGCGTCGTCTGGGGCGCTGATGGTCACTTTCATCTGGGTGCGATCCCCCAGCACCTTGCCCAAAATCTTCTTGTCGAATTGGACCTCAACAGTGCCTTCCGCCGGGTTTTGGCTGAGAATTTTGCCTTCCAGCCCGGCAATCGCGCCTAAAGCAGCCTGAAAAGTCATCGCTGAATTCACGGAATACTGTTTTTCATCATGAATGGTGAATGGCATCTTGCGTCTCCATTTTTGTGATTTTTACCTGAGCCATTAGGGTTTGGACCAGTTCAGCGGAGCCAACGGCCGTTCCTGCCAAACTCGCCGTTGCAGCCCCACAAGCAATCCCCCAGGCCAGCGCCTCGGCCACTGGCCTGCCCTGGCTCAGACCGTACACCAGGCCACCCACCATCGAATCCCCCGCGCCGATGGGGTTGCGCTCTACAATGGCGGGGGAAGCAGCCAGCCAGGCCGCCTCCCCATCGCTAAAGATCGCCCCCGCCTTGCCCAGGGAGATGACCACGTTTTGCGGCCCAAGCGCCTGGAGTTTACGGGCAGCGACAACGGCCGTTTCCGGATTGTGAATGGGTAGTTCACTCAGGCTGCTGGCTTCGCTGTCGTTGGGCTTGATGAGAAACGGCCGTTCCCCACACCCCTTCAGCAGCGCCGCGCCGCTCGTGTCCAGAATCGCCTGCCCACCGCCCGACTGGATCAAAGCGACCATCTCGGCATAGATCGTGTCCGGCACACCTGGTGGCAGGCTGCCCGCCAGCACCCACCAATCCCCCGGCTGGATGAGGCCCTCAACTTGAGTCAGCAGCGCCGCCTGATCTGCTTCAGACACGGTGGGGCCAGCTTCATTCACCTTCAGGTAGCGGTCATGCTGCGCCGTCACAACGCTAACGTTGGTGCGCGTTTCGCCGGGAATCCAGGTGAAGGCGGTCTCGATGCCCAGCCTGGCCAGCGTTTCGGCCAGCAGCTCGCCGCTCTTGCCCCCAGCAAAACCCAGGGCCACGCTGGGTGCCCCCAAAGCCGCCAACATGCGCGAAACATTAAACCCCTTGCCGCCGCAATCGACGCGAGCCTCGCTGGCTCGCAGCACGGTGTCAAAGGCAAATTCATTGATAGTTAATTCCCGGTCAACAGCCGGGTTGAGTGTTACGGTGTAGATCATAGGTTTCATTTGATGAGGCGTGAAACGTGAAACGTGACAATTTTCTCACGTTTCACGCTTCACTTATCGCGTTTCACGATGTGCCAGCCACCAGCCAGTAAAGCCGCCCAGCAAGGTGGCAAACAGCGTCACCAGCCATTTACCGCCCAAATCATAGGCGTAATGGCGACCCTCCATCAGGGCCATAAAAAGGGCAAATTTGATGAAGGTGGAAACGGCCGTTTTCCCCAATTCAATCAACGGCAGCCTCGGCTTTTTGAACAGTCCAAGAATTGTGATGACGGTCGCCGCCAATAAAGCCAGGGCCACAGCCACGGCAAAGTTCGGCTCCCGCACGGGTCGGAAAAAGAGGCCAAAATATAGCCCCAGCCCCGCACCCGCCAGCATATATTGCTGCACCCGATTGTATTTCGCCTTGCCGTTCACTTTTGGCTTCGACATAATCGCTACTCTGGCTGCCAGAACGCTTCCACCAGCGCCGCTTCCGCCGCAGCGGTCCAGACGCCACCATCGGCCAGCTTGTCGGCCACGGTGGGGAACTTTTCTTTCAGCTCGGCCAGGCTCATCAGCGGCAGGCCGCTAATCTGGGGGAAAATCACGACTTTGCCAGGATAGCGCCCTTCCATCATCGCCTCCACGCCGTCGCGAGCCGCTTCTATGCCGCCCACCGCCGCCACGGAACGATTGGGCGACAGTTCGCCCGCCACCGTTTTGGCAATCACCATCGCCTGATCAGACAAAGCGGAGCCGGAGGTGCCGGTGAATTGAGCGTTATGTAAATAAACCGCGCTCATGTCCAGCGCCGCCATCGTGCCATTGGCCACCCCGGCAAACAGCACCAGCATCCCATCTGGAGCCAGGTAGGTGCCCGCCTCGGCCATCAGCGGGGCGACCGGCACGCAGACCACCACGTCATCTGCGCCGATCTGGTCGGTGGCGTTCAGCACAAAATCGCGCAGGGATTCTTCTTCCATAGCCGGATTAAAGGTAAGCAGCTGCTTGCCGTTGGCCTCTGCCAATGAGCCAAACAGCGTTTCCAAAGCACCCAGCCGCATCTCATTCACCTCCGTGGCGATGATCAGGCTGGGGCCATTTTTGAGCTCGATGGCTCGCTGCACGTGCATCTGCCCCATTGGCCCACCGGCGCCCACAAAAACGGCTGCTCCGCCTGGCAGCAAATCACACCGGTTGCGGGCTTCGCCGTAGGAGACGGCAATGTCCGGGCCGGCATTGCCCACGTAGGCGGTGTAATGGTAATGAATCCGCCCCACGTCAATGTCGGCCTTGCCGTCCAGCGGGGTGGACCCCACCAGGTTGAACGTACCACGAAAGGCGGTCAGTCTGGCCGCTTCGCTGACCCATTCGGCGCTGTGCGGGGCCAGCATGATGATATCGTCGAACCCTTCGTCGTGGGTGAGTTCGGTTTTGAGCGCGGGCAGGTCAGACGGCCGTATCCCATCCCGAACCACCGTGGTCACATCCCCCACCTTTTGCTTGATAAGCGCCTGCACCGAATCCGGCACATCGGTAAACACCAGCAGCGACGGGGCAGGCAAATCAGCCGAGAAAGTGTACGGGGTGGCGTCATCCGGCTGACCAATCACCCAAAGCCGCCCGCCCGCTTTGGGCTGCAAGCGGCGACGCTGGGTGTAAGACGCCTCCACGCAGGCCCACGGCTCCGTCAGGGCCGTTTCGGCGTAGCCCAAATCATCCGTCAGGGGCAGCACGTAGGCGCCATCGTCGGCGTCCAGCACTTCCGGGCCGATGAGGTGGTATTGGGTGAGTCCGCCGGGAATGGTATAGCCGTACGCTGTGGAACGGCCGTCCTGGTAAATGTCCGGTTGAATCGCCAGCCGCTGCCCGGCATGGTAGGTTCCCTGCAAATCCTGGCCCACCTTGATGATCGTCAAAGCCGCTTCATGCCCCAGGCGGGTTGGCTCTTCGGCCAGATTGCGATTGTACAGTTTGGGATGTGCCCCACCCTGCCGGATCAGCTTCACGTCGGAAAAGCACATGCCCACGCTGTCTACGCGAACCAGCAGCTGGTCGTCACCTGGTTCCGGGATGGGAAACTGCTCTGGCTGGCCATCGCGGCCAATGTTTTCAATCCCCGCACCATACATATTCCACGCCCAGGTTTTGGCTGGTAAATCGGCCTGCCCGGCGCGGTACAGTTCATATTTATTCGTCATTTTTTACTCTGCTTTTGAATGCAATTACTCAATTACCCAATTACTCACCAACTCCCGCACCTCGCCCGCCGTGGCGCAGCGCAGCGCCTGGGCGGCCAATTTTTGGGCATCGGCGTAGTTCAGCGTGCGAATTTGGGCCTTGACCAGGGCAATTGAGGGCACGCTAACGCTCAATTCATCCACCCCCAGCCCCAGCAAAACAGGCACCGCCTGTGGATCGGCCCCCAGCTCGCCGCAAACGCCCGCCCATTTGCCCGCCGCGTGTGCGCCGCGCACGGTGGCGTCGATCAGGCGCAGCACGGCCGGATGCAAGCCGTCTGACTTAGCCGCCAGGGTGGGATGCATCCGATCCATCGCCAGGGTGTACTGGGTCAGGTCGTTGGTGCCAATCGAGAAGAAATCAACTTCTTCAGCAAAGCGATCGGCCATGAGCGCCGCCGCCGGAATTTCGATCATGATGCCCACTTCTACCGCAGGCGCAGAGAGTTCAGCGCGAATTTCGTCCACCATTGCTTTGGCGGTGCGCCATTCAGACATGTCGGCCACCATGGGGAACATGATGCGCAGCGGGCCAAAGCTGGCGGCACGCAGGATGGCTCGCAGCTGTTCGCGCAGCAGTTCGGGCCGGGCCAGGCAAAGGCGCAGACCCCGCTCGCCTAAAAAGGGATTCTCTTCGTGGGGAACCTGCACGTAAGGCAGCGGCTTGTCGCCGCCAATGTCCAACGTACGCACGATGATTGGCTTGCCCGCCATCGCCAGAGCGACATCGCGGTACACCTCAAACTGCTCTGACTCAGAAGGGGGTGTTGCCCGGTCTAAAAAGAGGAATTCGGTACGCAGCAGCCCTACGCCCTCGGCCCCAGATTGGTGGGCTTTTTGGGCATCGGCCACGCCGCCGATGTTGGCCGCAAGTTCAATGCGGTGGTTGTCCTGGGTGATGGCTGGCTCAGCGGCTTGTTCGTTGGCGGCCTGCTGCCTTTTTTGGGCAGCTGCCTGGTTGCTTTTGGCCACTTTCTGCGCCGCTTCATCAGGATTGATCTGGATGATGCCGTTGCTGCCGTTGAGGATAACGGCCGTTCCATCCTCAATCTCTAGCAGCCCATCACCCGCACTCACCACCGCCGGTAAACCCAGCGCCCGGGCAATGATGGCGGAATGAGCCGTGGGGCCACCCACAACGGTGGCAAACCCCAGCACTTTTTCAGGATTTAGGGCAGCGGTGTCAGACGGGGTCAAATCCTGAGCAATCACCACCACTGGGTGGGGCGGCCACTCAATATCGCTCACGGCGTCGTCATCTACCAACAGTTTTAGAATGCGGTAGCCAACATCCCGAATATCAGCAGCGCGGGCCGCCAGCAGCGGATCCTCTAGCCGGGCCATAATGCCGGCTCGTTCCTGGATGGTTGCCTGCCACGCCTGGGCGGCATTTTGCTGCGCCTGAATGTTGTGCCGCATCGTTTCCAGCAAATCGTCATCTGTTAGCAGTTCACGATGCACGTCGAAAATGGCGGCTTCTTCCGGAGCCTGTCTTTCCAGCTGTTCCCGCAGCGCTGTCAGTTGGACCTGCCCCTGGGCCAGGGCGGCATCGAGCCGGGCTTGTTCAACCTCCACGCCATCAAACCGTTCAGAGATGGAGACGGCTGCGGGGCGGAGTTGAAACACGGGGCCAATAGCCAGACCGGGCGCGGCGGCAATGCCGCGTAAGCCGTTGGGCAGTTCAGCAGCGGTTTGGCTTTTGGCCGGGGCGGCTGGTTTTGGCTGGGCTGGTGGTGGATGGGGTATTTCACCTTCGCCCAGGCCGCCTAAGACGGCCGTTTCCAACGCCTCTGCGGCCAAATCTTCATCCACGCCATCCAGCTCTACCTGAATGGCGCTGCCGTGGGTGACGCCCAGGGCCAGCAGCGCTATCAAGCTTTTGGCGTTGACCTTTTTTGTGCCGTGCAGCACGCGAATATCAGATTTAAACTGCTTGGCAGTTTGTACAAACACCTTGGCAGGCCGGGCATGCAGGCCCGTGGCATTTTCGATTACAAAGTTTAGCTGTCTCACAACATCGCTTCCTTTGTTGGTTGTTTGGGAGTAACGGCCGTATCTAACTGACGGCCCAAAATTTACGCGCTGTCCGGCACCCCGTTCAGGCAGTTCAAAATCAAATCCACATCCGTTGTCTGGGCCAGCTGTTCCGCCATATCGGGGTCTTCAATCGCTTCAGCCAGATTAGACAAAACCGTCATATGCTCATCTGAGTTGGCGGCAATGCCGATGATCAGATAGGCCAGCTCGTTGTCGTCCTCTTCCCAGACCACCCCAGCCGGAATCTGCAACACCGAAATACCAGTCTGCTTGATATGCTCACGGTCCTCAAACTGGCCATGCGGAATAGAGACGCCATTGCCCAAATAGGTAGACATGGTTGCCTCGCGGGCCAACATGCCGTCTACATACGGTGCGGCCACGCAGCCGCTTTCTACCAGCAGCGCCCCGGCCTGGCGGATGGCGTCTTGTTTATTAACGGCCGTTGCCTGCAACTTAATCCTATTTTTCTCCAAAATAGCCATCTCATCCCCCTACGGTATCTTCAATACTGCCATTCTCGACAAACGCATTCACCAATTTATCGAAAGCGGGATCATTCAAGAAATGATTAAACGTCACCACCACCGCTTCTGGCACACGACTGCGCACCACTTTGGCCAATCCCTTATGCACCACCACCACCTGAGCATCGGCCGGAATAGCGCGGGCTGGTTTATGCACCACCGTTACCCCATTCACATTTGCCTTCTTCAGCTTCTTCTTAAGTGAATTCACGCTCATCAAGCTGGAACCCATGCCCGCTTCACACGCCAAAATAATCGTTTTTACATCCGCAGCATTTATAGAATCTGCCATCATCTACCCCTTTTTGTTCAGTGAGAAGACCCTGAACACTTGAAGCGTTCAGGGTCTATGGTTTATTTAGCAATACATTAAGCCAGTCCAGGTACGCCAGCCGCGTCCGCTTCCATCGCTTCCGTTTCTTCCGACTCCTGCACCGGGCGAACCCGCAGCAGTACCATACCTACGGCCGCAGCTACCACCGCACCAATCAAAACGCCGGTCAGGACAGCGAAATGTTGTCCACGCGGAATCACGGCCAGGTAAGCAAAGATGGAACCCGGTGAAGGCGTGGCCACCAGACCAGCCCCAGTGATGGTGAACCACAGGTCAGCAGATAGACCGCCAGCAATAACTGACAGGATCATGACTGGATGAGCCAAAACGTAGGGGAAGTAGATTTCATGAATGCCACCCAGGAAATGGATGATCATTGCCCCAGGAGCCGACTCTTTGAGCAGCCCTTTGCCTGCCACATAATAAGCAATCAGCAAACCCAAACCAGGCCCGGGATTCGTTTCCAGCAAGAAATGGATAGCGCGACCCGTTTCCTCGGCCGCAGCGACGCCCAATGGAGCCAACACGCCGTGGTTTAGCGCGTTATTGAGGAATAAAACTTTGGCTGGCTCAATGATGATAGCCGCCAACGGCAGCAAACGAGCCGACACCATGACATCTACCAAAGCACCGGCAGCGTCGCTAATGGCGCTAACCACTGGGCCGATCAACACATTGCCAAACAGGGCCAGCACAACGCCCAAAATACCGGCTGAAAAATTATTGACCAACATTTCAAAACCGATGGGGATGCGATCTTCCAACGAATCATCGATCTTTTTCATGACCCAGCCGCCAAGCGGCCCCATGATCATGCCACCCAAAAACATGGGGATGCTTGCGCCAACAACAACACCCATGGTAGCCGTTGCACCAACCACACCACCGCGAACGCCATGAACCATCTTGCCACCGGTGTACCCAATGAGTACCGGCAGCAAATAGAGAATCATGGGACCAACCATTTCGCTAAACTTTTCGTTGGGTATCCACCCTGTGGGGATAAAGAGGGCGGTAATCAGTCCCCAGGCGATAAATGCGCCCATGTTGGGAATAATCATCCCAGCCAAAAAACCACCAAACTGCTGAATTCTTTCTCTCATTTTACCTCTCCTTGAATAAAATAATGAGTAACATTTTGCGGCCAATGCTTGTGCGGCAGGCAGCGTGAACAAACCGGTCTCCGGGCTGGATTCCGGCTAAAAATAACCAGAACGGTTATCTCTAGACAAATTTTGGTATTGGACCTTTTTTACTGCCGGTTAGGCCAACCACCGCGTAATGACGGCGATATCTTCTGGCGACAGCAGCGGGTGAACCTGTATAACGGCTAGATGGTCTGAATAATCAAATGGCAGCGGCACGGTGGTAATGATCAATTGTGCCGATTCCATTTCTTGCGAATTCAGCTCGCGCAAGGACAACACTTCAATCTGCCCCAGCCGGGGAAACCGTGCTCTGAGCCGGGCTAGCAGCAGTTGAGCGGTGGCCATGCCGCTGGGGCAGACTACAATGACCCGATTGAGCCGATTCGGCCGTTCGCGAATAAAGGCGGCTCGCAGTAACAAGATTAAATTATGGACTTCATCCTCTGGCAAGATGATGCCGGTTTCGGCACTAATTTCTTCTGCCAGTTGGGCAGCAATATTGGTTTCAAAGGTATATTTGTCCGGCAAATTTCGGGTGTAGCTAATGGGCGGCGACCAGAGATTGAACCGCTGGCGCATACAGGCGGGAATGAGATGGGCAACCAGGCCATCGCGCAGGGCGCTGTCTGCCTGCATGGTGGGGACACGGTACGCCTGGGCAATGCCGCGCATCAGGCTGTCTAGTAAAGCTTGAAATGGTTCATCCATTTCCAGATCAATGGGCCAGATGCTGTTGCGCGAGCCGGAAAGCAGCTGCATGGTGAGGTAATCCGTCTCTGCTTCCCTTTGAGAATCTGACAAAGGAATAGAAAACTGTTCAAGTAGACTGGCCGCAACTCGCCAAACTGGTTGATAGGCCTCTTTGTCGAAGGCAGGATGGCTGGTTTTGACAATTTGGCCGTTCTGAATGCGCTGCCGCTGTACAGCGATAACAAGGGCCAGGTAGAGAACGGCGTTGTCGGTGAAACGGCCGTTTAACGCCATCTCCGCAAAACTCACCAAACTCATGGTCTGTTTGGTTTGCCACTGCGCTACCAGCTGGTTTACATGGCTTGCCAGGGGCATCAGATCCGCATCGTTAGCCAATTCATAGACCAGGCCAAACCGGTGCGACATGCGCATCAGGGGATCGTTGAACGGTGTTTCGCCCCAGAGAACGGCCGTTACTGCCTGCCGCTGCTGATGTTCTGACCCTGCCAGCATAAAGCCAAAGTTGGGGCGTCGTTCCAGAGTCAGGCCAAATAGTTGGATCCACTCTTCAATTAGATCCAAATCTTTTAGCAGCGTCGTGCGCGATACTTCACTCTCTTGCTGAAGCTGGTACAAAATCAGCGGTTCATCTACCGTCAGCAGGTTCAGCGCCAACAGCTGCTGACGCTGCCCTGGCGTCAGCTGGAGCCGAATGTTGGCCTGTGCCGCCAGCTCTGTCAGCAAATCCTGGCGGTAATCGGGCGGGCACAAGACCTGCACGCCAACGCCGGGAGTCATATCCAGATCGGCATCATGCTCCACCAGCCACAGTTTAATTGGCTTCAAGCTGTAGGAAACCTGGCGTGGCGTTAACCCCACCCGGCGACCTGCATCTGCTGTGACAACGGCCGTTTCCGTTGTTAGCAGATATTGAAGCAAATCCCGTTGGCGTGTCGTCAGCGAAATCATTGGCTCAAAAATAATCATTTACCTTGGTCTTTGGGTCTTTTCTCTTCCGAATGGGTGCATTATATAGGCAAGATAACCAAAAGCGCAGGGGGAATTGTTGTCAATTTTTGACATGGAGCTTTGACAAAAGTGGACTATTGGGGGCGCAACCTGTGTTATGGAGGTTCGGTTAATCTATCCACTATACACCAACCGCAGCACCTGCGGGGTGATATAAGCTTCCGCCAACGCCGCCAGCAGCAGCAGGGGAATTCCCAGGCCGAGGAAAATGCGCCAAAATTCCGCGCCGCGAATGATGAAAATTTCGCTCAGGGAGCGGTTGGGCGGCGGGGCAAAAGTGACTGTTTGCCAGCGCAGCGCCGCCCCGCCAATCAGCAGCAGCACTGGCAGCTCTAGCGTGGCATGAGGAATAATTGTGCCCAGGAGGAACTGGAATGGGCTTTCCCCCGCCATGTAAAACTGCATGGCAATGAAGCTGATAATGCCCCAGGGCAGCATAAACAGCAGGACGCCGAGGACCCCCAGCGTGAAGATTCCCAAAAGCGTTTGCAGCAGCAGCGCCCGCACGTTTTGGCTCACAATAAATAGGGGAAGCGCAGCGAGATACACTTCCAGCCCGGCCAGATTGGTGAGCATGTTTTGGCCATTAAGCTGGGACTTCAAATCATCGGGGAAGGGGAACTGACGGGCCATGACAATACCGATGATGGCCGCGCCCACCAGGGACAGCAGCAGCGCGCCCATCGGTTGCAGCAGGCCCGGAACGATGGCCAACGTTTGTCTGTACCAGGTGAGGGGATTGGGGTAACGGCCTGCGATGAGCTTGTCGGATTGGCCGTTTTCCACCAAAATTTTGCCCGAAAAATAACCCCAAAACTGGCGCACCATCCAACCCAGCCGAATCTGGTCGATGTCCCGCCCCAGCAGCTCCTCCCGGTTAAAGAGAGAAAGACCCATGCGCACCAGAACAACGGCCGTAATCAACAGCGCCAGCAGCAGCCACCACAAGCCATCATGGTTGCCCCAAAACAGCGCCGCCGCCTCTGCCTGAATCAATATCGCCATCGGCACGATGATGAAGCTGGCCAGCAAGTTGGCCGCCCGCACGCTGGTCGCCTGGCTGGATACCACCACCGCGCCCGCCACCATGATGATCCCCTGCACCGTCGTCAGCAAAACGGTTTGGGCCACCAGCTGCCATTCAGGCCGCCAATCGATGCTGAAATAGAGGCCAATCATGTAGACCGTCATGCCCAAATAGCTGGCCGACAACGGCGGCACCAGCGCGGCCAACATCTTGCCCGCGTACAGCTGCCCGTTGCTCAACGGCGTAGAGAGCAGCGGCTCCATGCTCTTGCGCTCTTTTTCACCCACAAACGTCTCCAGGGCAATAATGAGCGAAAACGACATGGGGAAAAACCCAACGACCAGCAGCAAAAAGGGGACCAGCTGGGTAGCAATCACCTCAGCGCCAAAATCGGAGACAAAGTTCAGCAGGCGGGACGCGGTAAAGTTCATCAGCGCCGGGAAGATGAGGGTGAGCAAAAAGATGGGAATGATGATGCGCCAGTCGCGGAATGAATCCCGAATCTCGCGGCGGGCGACAACCATCGCCATGCGAAAATCTTGTGTATTGGGGTGCGTGGGGAAAGTGACTGCCGTCATCATTGAGACTGCTCCTGTTCTGCGGCAACGACGCGCAGATAAACTTGCTCCAAACTTTGCGTAATCGGCTGGAGGGCGATAACGCCCAACCCCAGTCCGCTCAGGCAGCGTACCAGCTGCGGGTTCACCACGTCTGGATTATCGGTGCGGTAGCGCAGCACGTTGCCCTGCACCGCTTCTACCGTCACCAGCTGCTCAATTTCGCTAATTTCGCCGTTGAGGGGGCGATCCAGCCGCACTTCTAATTGTGGTTTACCCAGCAGCTTTTGTTTGAGAACGGCCGTACTCCCCTCCGCCACAATCGTCCCTTTTTTGATAATGGCGATACTGTCGGCCAGCTGTTCCGCTTCGGCCAGATTGTGGGTACACAAAATCACCGTGCGCTTGTCGTCGCGCAGCGCCATGATGGCGTCGCGCACCAGCTTGGCGCTGTGCGGATCCATCGCCGAGGTCGGTTCGTCTAGCAGCAGCACCGATGGATTGTGCAGCATGGCTCGAATCAGCCCCACTTTTTGGCGCATTCCTTTGGAATATTGCCCCAGCCGCCGGTCAGCCTGCCCGGCCATGTCGAACCGGTCGAACATTTCCAGGCCGCGTTGTTTGATCTCGTCGTCACGCAGGCCGTAGAGACGGCCGTAAAACAGTAAATATTCCAGCCCACTCATGCGCAAATACAGCCCCGGCTGCTCGGTAAGCATACCGATATCGTGGCGAACCTTGTCCGCTTCGCGCACCACGTCGTAGCCGTTGATGCGCGCCTCGCCCATGGTGGGGCGCAAAATAGCGCCCAACATGCGCACCGTGGTCGTTTTGCCCGCGCCGTTTGGCCCCAGCAGCGCCAGCAGCTGCCCCGCCGGTACGTTTAAGCTGAGATTGTAAACGGCCGTAAATTCCTCAAAAACCTTGCCTAAATTGTTCGCTTCAATCATGGTTTATATCCTTGCCCCTCTAGCTACCTAACACCAGGCTAAAAAGAATTGTGACATTGTAAATGAAAATCCAGCTTTTTCACTGGGAAAAGGTACCTGTTATCATCTTTTTATTAGTCCGTGGGCTGCGCTCCCGTTTCATTCATCATGAACTTGTCAATTCCGTTTGGGCAAGCTCAACTTCGTTGAGCCGCTCAGGGCAGGCCCTGAATTCCCGAAGAACCACAAAATTTCACCGCAAAGCTACGCCGAGGACGACCAAATAGCAATGGGGCCTCGTTTTGTCTGCGGCATTCTTGCTGCCAGCTGGATGGCTTCATTGAGGTCTCGCGCATCAATGACAAAAAGCCTGACAGGCACCTCTGCCGCTGCGGGAGGCCCATCGTTGAGTAGAACTGTGCCGTGTTGTATTTGTATGGTAACGGCCGTATCGCTTTGCAAATCCATCGTGGCCAACAAATAGCCGCTCTCCTGGAGTAATTCAATGTTGATCCGGCAAGCCTCAGCAAACATTTCCTTTTCCGGCGCAGGCAAGGATTCCCACTGCTTATCGCTGTAGGCTAAAAATAGATACCTCAACTATCCCTCCAACTTGTGGGAAAAACCAGTGAGCCAGAGGTCTGATTGTTCATAACCTCTGGCTCACTATCTTAGATCGCTTCTAGAAACTTGTCGGAAAAGCCTGTTTTCTTTTAATGGGACACAGATGGGTCTTCAGGATTTCGTGGGGTTTGGCGTGAAGCGTGATGCCTCTGGTCACGTTCCACGTTTCACGCATCACGGCTTGTCAACCCCATGAATTCCCAAAGAGCCGAAGCTCTTCAATATTATTGTTCGTGGTCGAAGTCATTTGGGCCAAACAAGGGAACAATCTCAGACTCGCCGTCTCCGACGATGTCACGGAAGCGCTTGGACCATTCAACGG
Source organism: Promineifilaceae bacterium (SeqCode) (assembly GCA_041748655.1). Classification (GTDB taxonomy): domain Bacteria; phylum Chloroflexota; class Anaerolineae; order Promineifilales; family Promineifilaceae; genus Leptofilum. The sequence continues at coordinate 76,088 of JBGTCV010000014.1, forward strand.
CTTCTTCCAGCGAGGCCACATCAATGATAGCAAAACCGGCCGTCAGCTCCTTTAGCTCAATGAATGGGCCATCCGTTACGGTGAATTTTCCATTAACCCGCTTAAGGCGTGTCCCTTTTTCTTGCAGCGCGCCGGTAGCTACCAGCGCCCCTGCCTGGATCGCCTCACCGATGAACTGCCCCATTTCGGCCATCATTTCCGGGGTTGGTATGTTGATATTCTCGTCCTGGGGATCAAAGTTGGGATCGTAAACCATAAATTGCATTGTTGTTTCTCCTTATAACTGGGAGCCAGGCTGCCAAATGGCTGTAAACTGGCTCTATAGCTTGGTTATTATATTAAGTAATCGTTCGGGGAAGGCCATAATCGACATTTTGGCCGATGAATTTGAAAATTCGTTTTTACTGGCTGCTTTATTCCGGCAGCCTGTCCAGTTGGCGCTCTAGAAAGCGCCGTTCCGGTTCTTGCTGTGTCAGCGCGATGGCCCGTTGGTAGGAGGTACGCGCTTCTGTGGATTTCCCCAATCGTCGGCAGAGATCCGCTCTGGCGGCGTGGGCCAGATGGTAGTTGGCCAGATCGCCGCGTGCCAGAATGGTATCTACCAGCGCCAAACCGGCGACCGGACCATCGCGCATGGCTATGGCCACAGCCCGGTTTATCTCAACGATGGGGGATGAAGTAGCCTCTAACAGCATGTCGTATAGAGTCACGATCTGCACCCAATCCGTGGCGGCAAAGCTGGGGGCTGTAGCGTGAATGGCAGCGATGGCTGCCTGCACCGTATATGGGCCAAACCATTCCGATGACAGAGCCTGCTCTACCAATGCGACCCCTTCTGCTATCTGCCCCTGGTGCCAAAGCGAGCGATCTTGATCTTCAATTAAAACCAGGTCGCCATCTGGCGAGGTGCGCGTGGTGCGGCGCGATTCGTGCAGCAGCATGAGGGCGAGCAGGCCCATTGCTTCTGCTGCTGGCAGCAGTTCAACCAGCAGCCGCCCCAGGCGAATAGCCTCGCCAGACAGATCGGGGCGGGTTAGCGATTCGCCCGAGGAAGCCATGTAACCTTCATTAAACACCAGGTAAATGACCTGGAGTACGGTATCCAATCGTTTGGGCAGCTCTTCCGGCGCAGGCACCTCATAGGGAATGTGGGCGTCACGGATTTTGGTTTTGGCCCGGACAATGCGCTGGGCCAGCGCAGAGGGCTTGGTGAGGAAGGCGCTGGCAATGGCCTCTGTGGTCAGCCCACAAATTTCACGCAGGGTGAGGGCTACGCGGGCATCGGGCGACAGGGCGGGATGGCAGCAGGTGAAGATCAGGCGCAGGCGATCATCGGGGATATTCTCATCGCTTTGGTCTATGGCATCTTCCGCGCTGTGTTCAAGTTGTTCGGCAAGCACAGTCAGGGAATCATCAAAGCGGGCGCGGCGGCGTAAGGTGTCTATGGCTTTGAAACGGCCGGTGGAAACAAGCCAGGGTCGCGGGTTGGCGGGGACACCGTCACGCGGCCACTGCTCCATGGCCACGCGAAAGGCTTCGTGCAGGGCATCTTCGGCGAGATCAAAATCGCCCAGCAGGCGGATCAACGTCGCAAAGATACGGCGCGACTCCGTGCGGTAAATGATGTCCAGTCGCTCGCGCACCTGTTCGGTTGTGTGTAGGGAGCTCATTTTGCGCCGTAGTTTAATTGGGTGCCGATCGTGATAAAACCCAGCTTTTCATACAGCCGCTGGGCACCTTCGGCGGCAGAGAGCCAGCAGTGAGGATAGGCAACGGCCGTATACGCCACCAAAAGCCGCTGGCACAAGGCAAAGGCCAGCCCCTGCTGCCGCCACTGCGGATCGGTCCACACGCCCGCCAGTTCGCCAATGCCGCCCCCCATCTGAATTACCGCGCCAGAGAGAAGCGTTTCCCCCTGCTGCAACGCCGCCCCGATGACCCCGCCGTCGGCCAGGCCGCGCTGCAAGTTGGGCAGCCAGCCCAGAGCATCTTCGTCTTCGCCAGAGCCGCCATAGGCGATGCTTTGCTGGATGAGATACGCTTTGAGGAGTGGTTCGTTTTCGGCCGTCAGCGGCAGGTAGTGAGCCTCTGGCGGCTGCAGCGGCGGCGCTGCCAGTTCGGCCATTGGCAGCACCATCACCGGGGCGCGGCTTTCGCACGCCAGCCCTGCCTGTTCCAGCGCGGCGGCCAGGTTGGGGTGCAGATCGGCCATGAATTCCAGACGCGGCCGTTTGCCGTGTTGGGCAAAAACCGCCACCATGTCGGCCACTGCCACCGACCAATCCGCAGGCTCCGGGGAAAGCGGCGTGGCAAAGGTCAGGTGGTCCAACCGCTCCGGCGAGATGAACAGCTCAAAGTGGGGTCGGACAATCACCAACCGCTCCTGGCGGCCCACCGCCCGTATATTGGCTTCAATTTGGGTTAATGCGTCTCGATTCATTGGTCAGATGCCTTATCAAGTAGGGTCAAGGGGTTAGTGTTTAAGAAAATAATCCGGTAAGAGACGTGTCATTCTGAGCGGAGTCTTCGGAGCGAAGAATCCCGCAAGGAGCACATGGCAGGTGCTTTGGCAGAACCAAAGTTTCACTGATTATCAAGCGGGCGGGATGCTTCGGAGGATACTTCGGCAGCCTCAGCACAGGCTCTCAGGATGACAACTTTATTACCCGAATTAATTTTTAATCCACAACCGGGGAGGGAACCGGTTGGGGAGAGGGTGAAAAAGCAGCTACGTCGGGCTTGTGCCGCTTGCCTTTGCGGGCTTTGTGCCAGGTGTCGTCCAGATTGGTAAAAGTAATGATTTGGGGATACAGATTTTTAAATGTTTTCACGTACTACACCTGCGAAAGATTGGGCCAATTTTTCAAATTGGCCCAATCTTGGTAGAAAATTTTTAGCGATCGCTGCGCCTAGGGGCGCAGCGAAAAATGATTGCCCCTATGTTACCCGCCAACTTGATTTATGGCACAGATTTCAGAAAAGAACAGAAAACAGAAGCCAGAAATCAGGAGCCAGAAATGGAGAGATGTTCGGCAACCCGGTACCCGATGTAGTAGTACCTATTGTCAGGGAGGCTGTAGTTCCGGTACGCGGCGCGGATGTACCTCTGATTGATGATGAACGCGCCCCCGCGCAAGCGTCTTCGCTCGCTTCCCTCAACCTCTTCTTCATACCCCACGACCTGAAAAGGATAGTTTTTGCCATATGCCGTGCTGCACCATTCCAAAACATTGCCGCACATATCAAACGCTTCATACGGCGACTTGCCAGCCGGAAATATCCCTACAGCCGAGGGGCGGTTAATGTTCGTCTCAGAGGTGTTCAATTTTTCCGGGTCCCATTCATCCCCCCACGGGTAAATTTGCCCCTGCGTGCCCCGCGCCGCTTTTTCCCACATCGCCTCATCCGGCAGCCTAAACTCACGCCCCGTGGTTGTTTTTAGCCAGTTGCAGTAGGCCACCGCCTCATACCAGCTTACCCTCACCACCGGTTGATTCGCCTGGTTGTAACGTGGGTTATCACTGAAGCGTGGCTCTACCCACCTCTGCTTTTTTCGTTCAGCCCAGCCCGCTTTGGTCCAATACGCCTCATTTTCATAGCCACCCGCCTGCACAAACAGCGCAAACTGGGCATTGGTCACCGGGTACTTGCCCATGCGGTACGCGGGCAGCGTCACCTCATGCTGTGGCGTCTCACTGTCACTTGCGTCCTTGTCCTTGCTTTTGTCGCTGCCCAGCAAAAACGGCCCGGCAGGTACGTCCACCAGTTCCGGCACGTCGCAGGCCACATCTGGCCGCGTTTCTCCCAGGGCCGCCAGCGCCGTTCCGGCAATGGCCCGTTCCGTGGGCGGCAGGCGCGGGTCCGTCAGGCACACCACCAACCCGGCCACAATTTGCCGCAGCGTTTCCTGGTTGCGCTCTTTCAGGGCGGCCTCTGGCTCAATCGTCTCCACCAGCGCCTGCGCCGCCAGGTGCGCCCCCCACAAATCGGCTTCGGCCAGCCTGCCGTCTTCAGGGGCACGGCGGCACAGCTCCTCCACCAAAAACCAGACCTGGTTGCGCCCGGCCTGCGCCCCGGCCAGCAGCAGCACCTCGCGCCATTTATTTGGCTCATTTCGCGCCAGCTCCGCCAGCGATTCCGGGTAGGCCGGGTCTTGCTGCACAAAGTAGCACGCCGCCAAATATTCCTGAAAGGTGCGATGCGGGAAAGTGTAAACGCCTTCGCCCCGCTCGGCCAGCAGCCCGGCCCGGTCGCGTAAATAGTTTTCCAGCTGAATAAAGCGGGCGTCCGGGTTCTGGTTGAGCGCCAGCAGCCCATCCATCAATTTTTGTTTGGGCACGTCAGCGGTACGTGTTTGGTCTGTCTGCTCCTTGTGCGCCTCATACGCCAGTTGGTTCAGAAGTTCCCGCACCTTGCTCCGGTCGGTTTTCAGCCACTCCACCAGGCTGGGCTGCATGTCGCGCTCTTTTTTGCCGTCCCACACCCGCTGCCGCCGCTCCCACCGGTTCAGCAGCAGATCGACCGTTTCTTCATACAGCTTTTGCCGGTCTTCGGGCAGTTCCCCCATGCGCCAGGCGTGCAGGCTGGCCATCAGGGTTAGCAGCAGCGGCCTTTCGGCCAGTTCATACAGGCGGGGCTGGTTAAACACGGCGTTTTTCAGCGATTCAGCACGGGACTCCGCCAGACCCGGGGCCATCTCCCGACGCCAGGCCGTGTAGGCATACCAGCTGTCCACAAAGCGGTGAATCTGCCCGGCGCTAAAGGGCAGCAGCAGCGCATCCTTAAAGCCGTCCAGCTCCCAGGCCTGCTTTTGGTAGGCGTAGGTGCGGCTGGTGACCACCATGCGGCTGTTGCGGTATTTGTAGGCAAAGGCATCCACCACCTGCTTGATTTGCGCCCGCCGCTTGTCGGCTTCCGGCACCTCATCCAGGCCATCTAGCAGCAAAATGGCCTTGCCTGCCTTAAACTGCTCTTGTAAATAAGGGACACACACTCCCAGGTTGGCGGCTGCCAGTTCTGTCTCTACAAAGCGCCACAAATCATTGACGGTGGCCTGCTTTTCTGGTGGGGGCAGGCCGCGGGCGGCAAAATCACGCAAAATAATGCGCAGCGGCAGCAGCGCCCCATGCTGCCACGGCTGGCGTTCTTTCTCATCCGCCCCTTTTTCGTCTGGCAGCGGCGCGGTGAGCAGCTGAACGCCTCTTTCAGTATCGCCCAGCCCTTCAAAAGCGAGGCACATGGCTAAAATAGTTGACAAAGGTACTTTTACCGCCGCCAGGGTCGCCCAGCAGCACCAGCCGGGACTGCTGGTTCAGCTGGGCCACGGCGGAGAGACGTTTTTCACCCCGGCCAAACAGTTCAGGCTGTTCTGGCTTGCCTGCTGCCTCGGCGTCGGCGGTGAGCAGGGCGGTGTAAACGCGGTCCAGATGCAGGCGACCTTCCTGCTCGTCCCGCGTGGCCTCCGGGTCTACCCCTAGCAAGGAGAGTTCACTCACCTGGGTACGTACCCAGTTCAAATAATCTGGGCGCAGCTCCTCGGCGGGGGGTGAAGGGGGGATTGGCGTGACTGCTGGCGCTGGCTGCTGATCCAGTTTTTTTAATTCACGTTCGTGTTTTCGCTTATCTTGCTCGTCTTTAAATTGAAGTTGCAGTTTAGCCTTTTCCAGGTCGTATTCAAACTCATCTTTTTTGCTGAGGCGTTGATCTTTGCGCTGCTGGTATTCCCAAAAGATGTAAACAACCAGAACGCCAATGGAGAGGAGGTAGACGAGGAGAACAAAATTATCGGGGACAACGGCGTTGCCCAAGACAGCAAAAAGGAACAAGGCAAAAAAGACAATGCCAAAGCGCAGCGGGGGCGGCATATCTTTAACGTTTTCAATGGTTTTGCTGAGGAAGTCCTGGTTTTCTGGGGGGGACGGGGTCATATTTCTCTCCTGTTTGGCTGGTTGGAGGAAGTATAAATGATTTGCTGTTGTTTTGCAGGGGGAAAGCAGAAACGGCCGTAACGCCAATTATGAAATTTCTGCGTTTGGGGCATACCGGGTCTGGGGCGAGACGGCGCGGCAGTAAGGCCATTTGTTTTTCCCAAGGCTATCCCGCGCCGTCCCGCCCGTACACCATAATTGGAATTGCTGCAAAAACTAAAGCAGGTTCACAGGTCCGTTTTTAACGTGCTTTAGCACGTTTTCGTTCATAGCCTGGGGATTTATCCCCAGGTTTTCGTGTGGAAGTATAAATGATTTACCGTGATTTGGCAGGGGAAAGAAAGGGACCGCAGGTGTCCGCTGCGGCACGAGGGATTGCAGATGCCTGTTCTCGCATACCTCGACTAGACTCGGTACAAACCTGAGGATGCTAACGCCTCGGGGTTGCCGCTTTACATGTTCAACAGCCTAGCTAGCGTATGCGCAGCCTACCGTTTTGATAGACGCAAAAGTGACCCTGGATTTTGTCGGCATATTGGGCCAAAAGCGTGTGCAAAACGGCCGCTTTTTCATGCCCCGTCGCATCTTCCATGCGAAACAGGAGAATCCCTACATGAGACAACCCTTCTCGGTAAACAAGCTCGCCAAAGTCTTTATCCATCGTGATGACAATGCGTTGCTCATTTACAGCCAACTGCAAAATATCGCTATCCTTCATCCGTGGATCAAGGTCACGTACCGACGCGACATCATAGCCATCACGAAGTAATTGCGTTTCCGCAATTTTGCCAACGCCCATGTCCACCAAGAATTTCAAAATGGCCCTCAATCAGAAACGGAAAAAACAGGTGTCTCTTCTACGAGTTCAGCAGCATAAAGCAGTACCGCCTGTATATCTTCTAGCACGAGTTCAGGATGATCTTCAAACAATTGAGGCACTGTCACACCTGCAGCCATTGCCTTCAAAAGCTGTTCCACTGTGATCCGCATGCCGCGTACTGTAGGCTTACCAACCATCACGTTTGGGCTGACCGTAATTCGTTCCAGTAAAGCTTGTTTATTCATAACTCACCTACCGCAATTATTTTTCCAAAAGTATAAGCGATCTTTAGCTAAATCATGAAACCCTTTTGGTTTTTCAGCTTGCTCTAACGCTACGCCGCCGCAGCACAATGGCCACAACCATGCTCAATGCCACCCAAATGGAAACGAGCGTGGCCCAGGCCAGGGGCAGGTCTACACCGCCCAGAGAGACGACACGGCTGTCCAGGCGGACGGTTTCCAGCAGCGTCCGGCCGATGGCGTACATGATGAGGTAAACGGCCGTCATCTCCCCCATCAACAGCTTCTCCCGCCGCCGCCACAGCCAGATGAGCAGGCCAAAGGTAAGCAGGTTCCACAGCGATTCGTACAAAAAGGCGGGGTGAAAGGTGATGGAATCGGCAAAGGCGGGCAGCCTGTGAACCGGATCGATGGTGATGGCCCAGGGGAGGTTGGTGGGACGGCCGTACAGCTCCTGATTCATAAAATTACCCCAACGGCCAAACGTCTGCCCCACAGCGACACCCACCACTGCCATATCGGCCCAGGGCAGCAGCGGCAGCCGGTTGCGCCAGGTAAAGATCAGCAGCCCCAGCGCTCCGCCCAGCAGACCGCCGTAAATGCCCAGGCCGCCGTTGCGCAAGTTGAACAGCAGCTGCGGATTCTGAAAATAATCGCGGGCCGATTCGATGCCCAGCGCCGCCATGCTGGGGGATGGCGTCAGCACGTGGTACAGCCGCGCCCCAATCAGCCCCAAAATCAGGCAGATGATGATGCCATTCCAGACAAAATCCGGGTTCCAGATGCGCCACGGGGCGTCTTCCAGCCAGGCGGGGTCAACGTCTGGCAGATCGGCCAGGGCGGTTTGCAGCTGGCTGCGCTCGTCGTCGGACAGGCGCAGCAGGCGCGGGTCGGTGCCCCAGAGCAGCAGCAGGTCGCCCACGGTGGGCAAATTTTGCTGGCTGAGTTTGGTTTGCAGGGGTTTGGGGAGGGAAACGGCCGTTACCGGAAGCCCCATCACCCCATTCGGCACAGCGGCCAAAAAAGCGCCGCGCCATCGCTCCCAGGCCAGCCGGGAGACGATATACGCCCCCAGCGCAATCCCGCCCACAATAAGAATGCCATACCAATAGATCGGCAGGCCAAAAATATCAAATGCTTCAGGCTGAGGCATACTGCCCGTCCACAAATGGGTGACAAACAAACCAGCCAGCGCGACAGCCCAAATCGCCATCACAACCGGGTACAGCTCAATTTTGGGCCGCCGCAGCAGCTTCAGCTCTATGCCAGATGGGACGCTCATTCCTCGCTCCATGCCTCTTCTCCAGAGCGATACGCCTGATACCAGACATGATACATACGCTGACCCAGCGTAATGTAGGTGGTAGCAGCCAAAATAATCAGGGCGATCTGGGGCAAATTCAAAAAGAGCAGGCCAATCAGCACCACATACCGCTCTACCCGGCTGGCAATGCCTACCTTGGAGTTATAGCCTAGCGCCTCAGCTCGTGCCCGAGCGTAGCTCACCATAATCGACCCGGTAATGGCCAGATAAGCAACCCCCAGCATCACTGCGTCTTCCTGGTTCATGTAATACAAAATGAAGCCGCCAAACAGAATGATCTCTGCCAGACGGTCCAGCGTGGAGTCCAGAAATGCGCCAAAGCCCCCCTGCTTGCGGCCCAATTTGCGGGCCAGCGCCCCATCAAAAGCGTCTAGTGGGGCAATGAAGAACATCGCTACCCCTGCCCAGGTCATATGCCCATTGGCAATAAGCCAGGCAAACAAAAAATGGGAAAACATGCCAGTTACGGTGAGCGCATCTGGCGAAAAACGGTAACGTGCCAGGTAAGTTACGATGGGGTCGATGAAAAATTGCGCTTTGGCCCGCAGGTAATCGGTTAAGGTTTTGGGCTCTTTTACAGGTGAAATCGTCTTGGGATTGGTATCCATAAATGCTCGCATTGTCCAAATAAATCTGGACATCAGAGATATGTGTTCCAGAAGTCTAGAAGTTCAACTTCTCACAAGAAGTTGTTGCAGTTTAAGAAAATAAACAGGTAGTTATTTTGTCATTCTATGGCTTTGGTCCTTCCAGGTGAACGGGATGCTTCGGAGGACCTCAGCATGACACTTTATTACCCGAATAAATTTTTAATCCACAAGAACTTCTTACCGAACTTCTAGAACATTTGACGCTAATAGTTGTGGATGCTATCTAAACAACAGAGCGCTGTCAAGCAAAGGGGGGGCCTACCCACCGTCCAGGCGAAAGCCAAGCCAGGGCACCTGCATTTCGGCATGGCTCATGCCGCCGTGCCGCCCGATCATTTTGTGGGCTTTGGGCCGTTCGGCTTCGCTAAACAGGCTGTACCCTTCCCGCATAATCAGCACCACGTCCCCTAATCTGTCGGCCACGTTGGGGGCAAAGTTATCTGGGCCAAATAACCCGGCTTGCAGGGCGTCCTGGGTGGAAACGGCCGTCATCGCCCCACCCAGCTTTGTGTTAACATAATCGATCACCGCCTGCTGGCAGCCATGTTTGGTGTACAGATACACCACACGCGGTTCACCCGTGGGGCGCATAAACAGCATCTGTTCCAGTTCTGGGTGGTCCGAAAGGAAAATTTGCTGCGACAAGGGGGTCAGTTCCTGGCCATGGTCGGCCACAATGAAGAACGCGGTGTCTTGCCGGGCAGCATCGGTTAACGCATCAAAAAATTCTGTCTGGAGCTGGTTAAAAATGGCGCGGACTTCGGCGGCAACGGCCGTTCCCTGCCAGGTATGATAATGGCTCAACGAATCAATCGTCGGCCAGTAGGCATTGATAAACAGACGCTCGCCCGCCCGCTTGTCCAGCAGTTCCCGAATTCCCACCAGCATCTCGGCCAAGCTAATCACCCCAAACGACTCTGCCACACCCCGCCCGTGCATCTGGCTCAAAACCGAATCAACAATTTCATACCCTTTGAAGGCAAAAGTCGGAATGCCAGATGCCGCCAGCTGCTCACCGACGCCAGGGCGCCGCAAAAAGGTCTTGGGATCCAGCCCAGCATCTACCAGAGCATCTTGCGCCTTGTAAAACAGGGGCGAAAAATCGAGCATTCCGGCAGAAACGGCATATTCGGGGAAGAAGATGCGCAGCCCCACCAGCCCGTGCTGCGCCGGGGCCGAACCGGTCCACAGGCTGCTGAGCGCCGCCACGGTGGTGGAAGGGAAAATAGAGGTGAGTTGGCTGGTGATGGTGGCTTTTTGGGAAACGGCCGTAACCAACTCCTGCCGCGCCTGAAACAAATTCCAGCCAAAGCCATCCAGCGTCAGCAGCACCACCCGCTTAATCTCGCTGCCCAACGGCCGCCACAGCGCCCCCGGCAGTGCTGGCAGCCCGGCAAACGGCACGCCCAACAGCGCCGCCACCGTAGCCGGTACATTGGCAATCGAGCCGTCCCTATAATTTGGCAAAACAAACGCCTCAGGCAACGCTATATTCAACTGATTCACATCAACTTTCATCATCTATACACTTCTCACTCTTTACATTTGTTATAATTTAAAGATCAAACTTATTTTGCACGCACTGCAACAAATAATATTCCCTTCAAGGAGATTTCAGATGCATTACGAAATAAACGGCACCACCTTACAAACCCTGGACATTTTCCTGGACGCAGGCGAATCGATCTTTACCGAATCTGGCGGCATGGCCTGGATGAAAGGAAACATAGATATGTCCACCAATACAAGAGGCGGTTTACTAAAAGGATTGGCCCGCAGCCTCTCCGGCGAATCCCTCTTTCTCACCACCTACACCTGCAAAGCAGGCCAAAGCATGATCACCTTTACCCCGGAGGCACCTGGCTCCATTATTCCAGTGCCGCTGGCCAGTCATGAAAGCCGCATCTGTCAAAAAGATGCCTTCATGGTTGCCCAGGACTCCGTCTCGCTAGATATCCACTTCCGTCGCAAGCTGGGCACCGGGCTGTTTGGCGGCGAAGGGTTTATCCTGCAAAAATTAACCGGCCCTGGCATCGCCTGGGTAGAAATTGCCGGTGAAGTTCGCGAATACGCCCTGCAAGCAGGAGAAACCATGCAGGTCGATCCTGGCCACATCGCCATGTACGAGCCGTCCGTTAACTATGATATCCAGCGTGTTAAAGGCGTAAAGAACATTTTGTTTGGTGGTGAGGGATTGTTCCTGGCGACACTCACCGGTCCCGGACGCATCTGGCTGCAAAGCCTACCCCTGGCCAATCTGGCCTCCAAATTGATGCAATATATGCCAACAAAATCTAGCTGATCACTATTTTTTCAACCAAGGCAAACCTCCAGGTAACCGTTCAGACTGAACACTTACCCTCCAGACTTTATTGTGACACAACAATAAAATCCGGAGACTCCCATGTTGCAGGTATATCAAGAAAAAAAGCCAGGGGATCCCCTGGCTTTTTCTTTCGGCTTTTTAACTTTCACTTACAGAGCTAATCAATTTATCAAATTGAAAGCTTCTCACACCTTAACGAGGGTCTTTATGCTAAAGAATCACGCATGGCGGTCATGCGAGAGGCAACGCTGCTATCCACAACTTTGTCACCCACACGCACAATCAAGCCACCCAGGATTGCAGGGTTCACCTTAAAGGACAAATTATCCAGATTCAACGTTTTCTTGATTTCAGCTTGTTCAGCATCTGTCAAGGGCAAGGCGCTGGTCACTTCGCCAACAGTACCGACGAGCTTGGCAGCATCGGCCGGAACTTTGGCAAAGAAATCCGCAATAATAGACCGTTGGCGGCTCTCATCAAGAGATTCACCAACCAACTTGTTGGCAGCTGCAATTGCAATAGAAGCTACCTGACCACGGAGATTGGCCAAAATCTGGTCACGCTCCTCTTCTGACTCTTCACGAGCAGCAGCCACGATTGCTTTCGCTTCCTGATTTGCCTGGGCCAGAATACCATTTGCCTGGTTTTCGGCCTGCACCGTTGCGTCCTGGCGAACTTTTGCAGCTTCGGCACGCGCTTCATCAAGAATTTTCTTAACATCAGCGTCGGCACTATCGCGAGCAATCGCTGCCTGACGGGCATCTTCCAACCCTTTGGCAATTTTGGCTTGTCTTTCATGCAACACTTTTAGCATCGGCTTGTAAACCAATCCTGTTAACAACAGGATCAAGATGCCGATACCAAAGATTTGCATCAACAGGTAGCCTAAATTAATACCTAATGCTTCCATTTGTTTATCCTTCCTTCGACTCTATATGCCACACTATTCGTTACTAGAGTACGAACAGAATAATCAAGGCCACAACAAGCGCGTAAATGGCAACCGCTTCCGCGAAAGCAATACCCAAAATCATGTTCGTTTGAATATTACCAGTTGCGTCGGGGTTACGAGCGATACCTTGTACGGCACCGCTTACCAGAATACCAATACCAGCACCGGCGCCAATCGCACCAAACATAGCTAAGCCTGCGCCAATGGCTTTGAGGCCGGTTACTAATTCTAAAGCAGCTGCTTGATCCATATTGTTTTGTATCCTCCAGGAATTCTTTTTCTTTTCTCTTAAAAATTTAAAGATATGGATAATTCCAAAATCTTCAATATTTATACAGTTTATTAAAATAACCGTCGGCACTGCTGTTGGTACAGGTGCGCCAGCGGCAAGTTCAGCTTAATTAATGATGCTCTTCATCCCCATGATGGCTTTCTGTGGCGCTAACCATAAAGATCAGCATAAGCAGGCCAAATACGGCCGCTTGAATCAACCCCACAAAAAATTCCAGGCCAAAGAACGCCATATTGGCTACCGGCAGCAGGAACGCCATAACAAACAGAAGCACCATCCCCGCAAACAAGTTCCCCAAAAGACGGAAGGCAAACGAGATAATCTTGGAAATTTCACTGATTAGCTCTAGAAAACCAACCACCGGGTCGATTGCCTTGATGGGATTCTTGGCCACTTCTGCCCCAAAACCTTTGGCGATGAAAGGGAAGAATTTAGAGAGATAACTACGCGCGCCCAAATATTTAAAGCCATAATATTGCACCATCACCATGGCAATCAAGGCAAAAGCCAGGGTGTAGTTCAAATCCGTGGCGCCAGGGCGGAAAATCGGCACAATTGTCCAGTCGCTCGCTTCATTGCTATACCCAACCAGACGCCCTTTCGCGTCTTCCTGTGGCGCGGTGTCGGTCGCATTGGCTGATGAGCGCAGAAGCAGACTGCCTACACGTAAATCACCCAGATTTTGTTCGTCAAAATCATGCTCCAAAATGTGCAAGATTTCATCTTCTGTTTCATGGCTCAGGTGACCGTTTTCCAGGGAGACTTCTACACCAAACCGGGATTCCAGGCCTGCCAGATAAGCAGCTACAGCCTCTGCCCCATTCGCTTCGGCGGTGGTCAAGCCCTCTTCGATGACTTTGATCTCTTTTTCAGCATAGAAATGAGGCTTGTGTTCCCAAAAACCAATGCTGTCCCAGCCAGGTAAGAGACCCATCCAGTTGGTAATGAGAATCACCAAAATGAAGGACATAAACCAGGGGAAGAAATCTTTGACTTTTGACCCGGCGATATTCTCGGCAAAATTGTAAGCGCCTTCAATTACCAGTTCAAAGAAATTGTAGAAGCCGGTTGGTACTTCATCGGCTGTCCGGGATCCGGCTCGCAGGGAGAAAGCCAGAATGGCAACAACGAACCAGGCTGCCAGGGTTGAAGCAAATGTATTGGTCATGCCGCCCAAAACCGTCCCAATGAAAGGCCAATTCTGCGATCCTGGCCAAACTTCACCGGGGAGCTGAATAAACGGCCGTACCGGCGAAATAAAAGGTACGAATGAAAGGGCAAGCAAACCAATAACAAACAAGATAATAATATACCGTTTTTTCATGTTTGTTTTTCTTCCTCTTGTGCGAGTTGTTTTTCTTTTTGTGCCTGTTTTTTCATCGCGTCAAGCTGCCGTTGCATACGCATCTGCATACGTAAACCAATTTGAATCATAGCAAACAAGGTTACGGGGAAGCTGCCCACCAAAAACACCATGGTGAAGATATTTTTGGTGTCAAAGATGCGATCCAGAAGGTACCCAGCGCCAAAAGCCAAACCAATCACAATGACTGCCGAGGCAGACATCATGCAGCCAATCTGACTGGCCATATTGACCATGACGGCCGTTTGGTTTAACTGCGAGTTATCAGACACAATTTACTTTTTAATGCGTGAGCTTGCGCATTATATCACAATCAACTGTTGGGGCAACGGAGGATTTGACCTTTTCCACCCGCGAATTTAACCGCCCACCAGAGAGAAAAAGGCCACAGCCGCTTCTCGGGTCCATTCAAAGGCAGGGCCAGCAAAAACACCGAGATAGATAATGGCAATTGCTGAAAATCCAAGTCCTACCCAGGCACCTCGTGAAACCGGAATCGCCACATCCTGCTGGTCGGAATCATACAGGTACATATATTTGATGACGTTCAGATAGTAGTACAACGCCACAAACGCATTCAAGATGCCAATTAGCGCCAACCACCAATAACCAACATCAACGGCCGCTTTAAAGATAAAGAACTTACCAAAAAAGCCAGCCGTAGGCGGAATACCTCCCAGCGACAGGAGTGCAAACAGCATCACCAGTGCCAGATAAGGTGACCGCTTGTTCAGGCCATAAATATCCTCCATCTGGTCAGACTTGGACACATTGCTAATGACAATAATCACGCCAAAAGCCGCCGCATTGGTAAAGACATACATCAGTAAGTAAAACATCGTCGCGCCAGACCCATCTGGTGTTAGCGTTACCAAACCAATCATGGCATAGCCTGCCTGGGCAATGCTGGAATATGCCAGCATACGCTTGATGTTGTTCTGATAGATAGCAGCAAAATTACCAATCGTCATGGTGATGATGCACATGGAAACCAGCATAGGCCACCAGGCGCTCCCCTGCCCCGGTTGTCCAAGGCTGCCCGCCGTAAAGCCCAACATACCAGAGGTGAAAACGCGCATAAAAATAGCGAAACCAGCCGCTTTAGACGCAGTAGACACAAAGGCGGTGAACGGTGTCGGGCTGCCCTCATAGACATCCGGCGTCCAGAAGTGGAACGGTACGGCCGAAATCTTGAAGCCAAATCCCACAATGATCATGGCTGCCGCAATCAGCAGCACACCGTTCAAATTTTGAATCTCAGCCAACATGATGGGATCGCCTACAACAGCAGCTGCAGACGGTACCTGCATCACCATACTGCCAATCACATACAGGTTGGTTTGCCCCGTCAGCCCGTAAAGCAGGCTCATCCCATAAAGCATCAAGCCCGTGGCAAACGCGCCATAGACAAAATATTTCATGCCCGCTTCAGAAGAACGATCATCTTCCTTGTTAAAACCAGCCAACACGTAAGATGAGATACTGGCCATTTCCAGAGCAATGTACAGCATAATTAAATCAGCTGCAGCCCCCATCAGGCTGAAGCCCATCGTAGCGATGATGAGCAGGGCATAATACTCAATCGTTTGCAACCGCTTCACGTCCAGCGAGATAAGGCTGGTTGTGATCAGGGCCCCCAGAAAGATAACCCGAAAGACCAGCGTGATGAGATCATGACGAATCATGCCGCCCCAAATGAGCGACTGACTCAGGTCAGTTAAGGCACTGGGCTCACCGGCAAAAAACCACAAGCCCAGCGTCACAAGCAAAATAACCAAAGCGCCCCAAGCCGTCATCAGGCCCACTTTTCGCTGTTCGGCAGCAGGCAGGATACGGCTGTAAATTTGAACAGCGATGAGCAAAATGGCCAGGGCTATTTCTGGCGCAAGTGCCAGATACCAGGAAAGTGTGGGTTCTATGCTCACTTATGCACCTCCCAACCATTGGAGCAGGTTGTGTGCGCCAACCTGAACTGTGTCTAAAATAGTGAATGCCTGCTGGGCTTCTTGCAGCCGCGCCACAACTGGCTGCACCCCGGATTCAACCATCGGCACAATGCTTTGCGGGAAAACCCCGATGATAATCAGAACCAGGACAAAACCGACGAGGACAACCTTGTCGATGGCCAGAATTGGCCGCATGTCGTGCCATTTGTGTTCGTCGTATTCGCCAAAGAACACCTTATTAACGGCGCGTAGAATGTAAGCGGCCGTTATCACAATGGCGGGTGCGGAAAGAATGGCAACCCATTTATAAAATGAAGCGGGGTTAAGCCCAAACGCGGTGCCGGTGAGGCTGAGGCCATTGCCTTCCCAAACGCCGAGGAAGATGGGGAATTCCGCCACAAAGCCAGAAAGCCCCGGCATACCCATAGAAACCAAACCACCGATAATAAAGGCGACGGCACCCCAGGGCAGCACTTTGCTCATCCCACTTAGCTCATCCATGTTACGGGTGTGGGCGCGATCGTACATCATACCAACCACAGAAAAGAAGAGAGCCGTCATGACGCCGTGGCTCACCATCTGGACACCTGCACCAATGAAGCCGTTCATGTTCATGGCGGCAAAACCCATCGCTACCAGGCCCATATGGCTCACGCTGGAATAACCAATCAAATATTTCATATCCCGCTGGCGCATGGCGATGAAGGCCCCGTAGAGGACATTGACCAGGGTTAGCAGAATGATGAAGGGCATCCAGTACACGGTGCCTTCGGGTAAAATCTGGATACCCACGCGCATGGAGGCGTAGGCGCCCAGCTTCATCAAGACCCCGGCGTGAATCATGGAAACGGCCGTTGGCGCAGCCACATGCCCATCCGGCGACCAGTTGTGAAACGGGAAGGTACCCGCCAGCACCGCAAAACCGAGGAAGAGCGGTAAGAACCAGACTATCTGCAAGCTGGTGGCAAAATCGGCTTCAGCCCAGACGCGCAGGTCAAATGTGGGCTCCGGCAGCTGGAAGTAGAGCACCAGGAAAGCGATAAAGGAGACAAAGCTCCCGATGAGCAGGTAGAGCGTCAGCTTCATCGCCGCATATTCGCGCCGTTCCTTCCAGCCCCAGATGACAATCATGACATACATGGGCAGCACGGCCAGCTCGTAGAAGAAGAAGAGCAAGAAGGCATCGACCGCCACAAAAACGCCATGTACACCCGCCACCAGCAGCATGAAGAAGGCAAAAAACTCACGCGGCCGATCCTCAATGCTCCAGGAGATGAGCGTACCACCTACCCCTACAATCGCCGTGAGGAAAACCAGCGTAGCGCTCAGCCCATCGACACCTAAAGCGTAGTTAATGCCGATGCTGGGAATCCAGGGGAGGAACTCCTGGAATTGCAGCGTATTTGCCCACTGGGTTCCCGCCACGGGCAAGTTGGCATTGTATGAGAAGTAGACATAAGCCGATAAGATCAGGCCGATAATCATGGCCGCCAGCGCCAACATGCGCGCATTCTCCCCCCGCTCTTTGGGGAGCATGAGGATAATGATGGCCGCCGCTATCGGAGACAGCGTAATGATTGATAAAAAGGGAAATTCCATAAATTCTCTTCCCGCGTAAAAGAGTGTAATTGGGTAATTGAGTAATTAAGTAATTGCCCAATTACTTAATTACATAATTACTAAAAAAGTTTCGTAATTGTGTCGTTGATGAAAACCAAAATCCACTGCGGCCAAATGCCCAGGCTGAGCATGAGGGCCATCAGCGGCCAGATAACCAGATGTTCGCGCAGGGTCATATCCGGCAGTTTGGCCCATTCTTGCTTGACAGGGCCGTGCAGCGTTTCGCCAATCCCCTTCAAGATGTAAGCGCCAGTCATCAGCAAGCCGACCATAGAGATGGCCAGCTGCACGGTGAAGAAGTTCCAGCTGCCCCGCACAATCATAAATTCGCTGACGAAGCCGTTCAGACCGGGTAAACCAAGTGAAGCCATGCTGATAAAGATCAAAATCGTGCCAAAGACGGGCATGATGGTCCAAATACCGCCATACTGCTTCAAATCACGGGTGTGTGCCCGGTCGTAAATAACACCAACCAGGAAGAACATGCCCGCTGCGGACAAACCGTGGTTTACCATTTGGAAGACAGCGCCGCTGGTGGCCATAATGGCATCGGTAGTGGCGGCGGGGTCAGAGAAGGAACGGCCGTAGGCAAACGCCATCACCGCAATGCCCAGCACCACAAACCCCATGTGGTTAATGGAAGAGTACGCCACCAACCGTTTGAAATCCCACTGACCAAAGGCCGCGAAGCCACCCAGCACGATGCTTGCTGCACCGAGCCACGCCAGGATAACGGCCGTTTGGTTCGCCTGCTGCGGAAACAGCGGAATCACCAACCGGATGAAGCCATATGCGCCCAACTTCAGCAGCACGCCCGCCAAAATCATCGAGCCAGCCGTGGGAGCCTGGGTGTGCGCATCCGGCAGCCAGGTGTGGAACGGCCAGATCGGCACCTTAATGGCAAAGGCGATGAAAAACGCCCAGTAGGCAATCGACTTTACCAGCTGCACGTCCAGCCCGGTGCCTGCCAGCGTGCCGCTGGTGGTGTTCACCCAGATGTCCATCAGCGTGGGAATATCAAATGTACCCATCGAGAGGCCAATCACCTGGATAGAGAGCAGCAGCCCCAAACTGCCCGCCATTGTGTAAATAAAGAACTTGAACGAGGCGTAATCCCGGTCCTTGCCACCCCACAGCTTGATGAGGAAATACATCGGCACCAGACCAAACTCCCAAAATACAAAGAAGATCATCAGGTCCAGCGAGGCAAACAGGCCCAGCATAGCGCTTTCCATGATGAGGAAAAGCACCATGTACATCCGCACCTTCTCTTCGATGCTAAAGGAAGCCAGAATCGCCAGCGGGGTGAGAATTACTGTCAGCAAAAAGAGCGGCAGGCTGATACCGTCGATACCCATGTGGTAGTTGGCGCCAATGGCCGGGAACCATTCGGCAAACACCTCAAACTGAATATTTGCGGTTGAACGGTCGTAGTTGAACCACATGATCAACACCAGCACAATGGGCACCAGGCTCAACACAAAGGCGAGGCGACGAATGAGGTTCTTTTCATCTTCTGGCAGCAAGAATATAACCAGCGCCGCCAGCGTGGGAAAGAAGATGGTTAAATTCAGCAGATTATCTTGAATAAAATCCATGTGAAATACCTAAAATTAGAAGGTTTGTTGGAGCCAGTTAATAATTTGCTCTGACCAGCCAAAATTGATCAGGAAAATGATCATAAAGGCCAGGGCAGAGGCAATCAGGCCAGAAACCAACACGTATTCCTGCACCTTGCCAGTTTGCAGCTGACGCACTTCACGGGTCATGCCCAGGAACTGGTCTTTCACCCAATCCACACCCCGGCCAAAAACAGCTTCTTCGGTGCCTTTCGCCAGGCGCCCCACAGCATAGACGGTGTTGGCTACCAGATGCAAAATGCCGTCGATGATGCCTTTATCCATGACCTCAAACACAATCACTTCGGAAAAATAAACAACCGGGCGAATGAAAACCACCTGATACAGCTCATCCCAATACCATTTGTTTTGCAGGAAGCCATGCAGCGGGCCAAGGGGACGAATGAGTGGGTCTTCTTGCCCTTTGGTGAGCGGTTTACGGCCGTATACCAAATACCCCACCAAAATACCACCCAACGCCACCACCACCGAGGTGATCAGCGGCGTCCAGGTCCAGGGGAGCGTGGCAATTTTATGAGCCACCAGATGCAGCTCGTACAGCTCAGCAATTGGCTCCTCAATCGTCGCCCCTATAAAGTGATGGTAATAGTTCACAAAAACAGAACCATTTTCAGTACCCAGGAAGTTATCGGGAATACCTACCCAACCAGCGGCCACGGCAAAAATCGAAAGAATAACCAGCGGGAACGTCATGTAGCCGTTGCTTTCGTGGGCATGTTCGGCCAGCGGCGTGCGCGGTTTGCCCAGGAAAGTCATGCTGATCTGGCGCGTCGTGTAAAAAGCGGTCAGGAACGCAGCCAGCGCCAGCATCACAAAAACAATCAGACCCAGCACATTGGCATCATTGCTCCAAACAAACCAGGCGTCAGCAAAAATTTCGTCTTTTGACCAAAAACCGGCCGTAATCAGCGGCAAACCCGAAAGAGACATACCGCCGATGAGGAAGGTCCAGAAGGTGATGGGCATTTTGTGGCGCAAGCCACCCATGTAGCGCATATCCTGGGGGTCGGTGTGGTGGTCGTGTACATGCTCAGCGCCGTGCTCCATGCCGTGAATAACAGAGCCGGAAGCGAGGAAGAGCAGCGCCTTAAAGAAAGCGTGGGTAATTAGATGAAACGCTGCGGCAATATAAGCGCCAAGACCAATGGCTGCCACCATAAAGCCCAGTTGTGAAATCGTGGAATAAGCCAGCACCCCTTTCACGTCATTTTGGGCAACCGCAATCGTGGCCGCCATGAGCGCCGTGAAAGCACCAATGCCCGCAATCACCCAGCCCGCGCTGGTGCCTTCAATAGCCACAGCAATCAACGGGAAGATGCGCACAATCAGGTAAACGCCAGCAGAAACCATGGCTGCCGCATGGATGGTGGCACTAACCGGTGTGGGGCCTTCCATCGCGTCTGGCAGCCAGGTGTGCAGCGGCCACTGGGCCGATTTGCCAACTGTACCAGTGAAGATGAGCAGCGCCATCACGCCTACCATCCCCACACCAATTTCCATGACGGCATGTTCCAAACTACCTGCGCTGAGGGCTTCGCTGAAGTTGAGGGTGCCAAAGGTGCGGTAGAAGTAAACAATCCCCAACATCATGACGACATCTGCCACGCGCGTGGTCATAAACGCTTTGATAGCAGCTTTACGGGGGGAGATATGGGGAATATCACCCGGTTTTAAATGGTAGTCGCGGGCGTACCAGAAGCCAATGAGGGAGTAGGAGCAGAAGCCCATGATCTCCCAGCCAATGAACAGCATTAACAGGTTATCTGACACCACCAGCAGGAGCATCGCCCCGGCAAACAGGCTCATCAGGGCAAAAAAGCGGGAGAACATCGGCTCTTCTTTACCGTGATTGGGGACGCCTCGTTCAGTACCAGGTGGTTTGCCGTAGTTGTGGTAGCCCACGCTGTAGATAAAAATCATGAAGACGGCCAACGAGACCATGAACAGCATAACGGCCGTTAACGGATCCACCGACACGCCCATTTCCAGCCAGGTGCCGTTGGCATAATCGCCAATTGGCAGCCAATCAATGGTGCTGGAAATTTGTACGGGGTGCTCTAGCAGCTTATGCGGATGGGTAACATCATCATTGAGATAGATGCCAACCATATGAAAGGCAATCGTCCAGCTCAAGACCAGCGCCCCAATGACACCAGCCCAGGCCAAAACCCAACTCAGGGTGCGGTTATGCTTGGTAAACAGCATAATCAGAAAAAACACCAACAGGGGACCAGCCGGAATTAGCCAGGTTAAAGTTTGTAACGTTTCTTGTGACATATGGCGAAACTCTTCCCGTTTTTTCAGTAATCAGTGAGCCAGTTTTTAGTAATCAGTCACCTTCACTGAATACTGTTCTACTGAATACTGATCACTTTCCTTAGTTCTTCAACAAATCCAGCTCTTCCGCGATAACTGAATCTCGGCGGCGATAAACAGAGATAATCAAAGCCAGACCAACGGCCGCTTCGGCCGCAGCCACGGTAAGCACAAAAATAGCCCAGGCCCAGCCGATAGGCGGTACATTCGGATTCAGAACCGAACCGTAGCGCCAAAAAGCAACCAGGTTGATGTTAACGGCGTTGAGCATCAGTTCAACAGACATCAAAATGGCGACAGCATTTCGCCGGGCCATCACGCCGTAGAGGCCAATGCAAAACAGAAGGGCGGCAACAAGGAGGTACCAGGATAATGGAATCACGCTTCTTCCTCCACGTACTCGGCGGGCCAGGCCACATATATCGCGCCAATCAGCGCAGCCAGCAGTAAGACAGAGGCCATGATGAAGGGGATAACGTAGCCATCGGCGCGTACAAATGCCTCACCCAATAAGACAACCGTGCCTTGCAACACGCTGTCTGGCACATCGGGACGGCCGCTTAAGCTTTCAACACCCCACCATCGGGTAATCACAGCCGCAATCAGAGCAAAGGTACCAACGGCCGTTACCAGCCCCAACCCACTCTGCGAATTCAGCGGCGCTTCTCGCGCCTGCATCATCCGTCGGGTCAACATGATGGCAAAAATGATCAAAATTGAAATTGCCCCAATGTAAACCAGCAGCTGTGCCGCAGCCAAAAAGCCTGCATCCAACATAATATACAGACCAGCCACCCCTAAAAACGAGGCCATCATGGCCAGCGCTGCATGGAACAGGTTGCGGTTTGTTACCACCACAAGCCCCGTGCCCAGCGTCAACAAACTGACTAAAATAAAAGCTACTTGCTCAAGCGTCACAAGCCTACTCCATCAACAACAAATTATTCAAAAGCATTAACGACTACGGGTGGTGCGAGGCACTAGCCAAACGGTTCCAACCAATTGAAACTTCTGCGGCCAGTACCTTGCACCTGAGCAGTTACCAAAAGCATTAATGAGCGGGAACCGGATCATGATGATCATGGGCCGGTTCAGCCACCGGAGCCACCATGATCGGCGCACCTTCGTTTTCCGCAATCGCCAAAACACCGCCGTTTCCATTATGCAGCTGCCGCTGACGACGTGCCGCCCGACGCAGCATCTCTAACGTGACCAAACCAATCACCACATTACTACCAAAATGAATTGCCGCTCGGCCAGCCTCACCCACACCTGGAATAAAGTCTAGAATCAACCGATCCAGCAGCGCCACCGTGAACAGAATTACCAGCGTCAGCGGCACCATAAACTTCCAGTTAAAGTTAAGTAATTGGTCAATACGGAAGCGCGGCAGCGTCCCGCGAAGCCACATAAACACAAAGAACACCAGCGAAGATTTAATAATGAAAATGAGCATGCCTAGGCCGCGCCCCAGAGCAAAACCGTTGGCTAACACAATTTCTTCTAAACCAAAGAAACGGTAACCGCCAGCATAAGCCGTCACAAACAGGCCGCACATAAACATGATTGCTATGTATTCGGCCGCCATAAACAGGCCGAAAACCATACCCGTATATTCCGTATGAAAACCAGCCACAATTTCCGATTCAGCTTCCAACAAATCGAAAGGAGAGCGCCCTGTTTCTGCCAGAGACGAAACAAAGAAAATCAGAGCGGAGATGGGGGCAAAAACCAGGAAAGGAATGTTCTGTGCTTCTACCAATGCAACGGTAGACATAGACCGCGCCAGGATGATGGGAACCAACAGTGACAAAATCATGGGCACTTCGTAACTTACCAGCTGGGCAACAGCCCGAAAAGCGCCTAAAAGTGCATACTTATTATTGGAACCCCAACCAGCCAGCAAAAGTGCCACCACAGAGACAGAACTAATCGCGAGAATGTAAAACACACCGACGTTCAGATCTACGCCAATGACACCGGGAGCAAAAGGCATGACAGCAAATAACATGGCAGACGTAATTAAAGCCAGACCCGGTGCCAAAAAGTAGGCAAATTTGTCTGCACCTGCTGGAACAATCATCTCTTTGGTGAGCATTTTCACCACATCGGCAAACATTTGCAGCAAGCCATACTTACCACCCACCCGATTGGGACCGATACGGTCTTGCATGCGTGCCAACACCTTGCGCTCTACCCAGCCAACCACAAAAACCAGCAGCAGCGGAATGGTGGCTATAAGCAGAACACCCATAATATCCAGCACGACGCTGGCCCAGGGTGCATCTCCCCAAACGCTGGCCAGGTAATCCCCAGTGGTTAAATCAAAGATGCTCGATAAAAACTCAACAATGTTAAAACTCATTGTTTACTTCCCCTTAAATCCATTCGAGAACGCCCCGGCCCCAGGCGTAAAGCAGGCCATCGGCCAGAAGGAAGATGAACAGGATGGCAGCTCCAATGGCAAAAAGGCCTAATTGGTCATAGGCCGCAGCAATGGGAAACAGAAAAACTGCTTCAATATCAAAAATGACAAAAACAAGGGCGTAAATGTAGTATTGAACCTTAAACTGAACCCAGGCATCCCCTACTGTTTCAATACCACATTCGTAGGTTTGTTGCTTAATTGGGTTTGGTTTTTGTGGACCAAGCAGACGATTAATGATGATGGGTGCGGCCGGAAAAATTGGGGCCAGCAGCACAAATATTACAATGAATTGCCACTCACTTTGCACGGGTGTTCTTCCTCCACTCGATAAGCGCCCCTTCTCAAAATGTAATGATGTGGCAAATGAGTTTTGTCATGCCAGAAGGATTACATGGTTTAAGAATGGCCGCATAAGATGGGATGATCTGCCTCCTGCACCATTTTGTTTTGGGCGACAGATTATTTCGCAATTCTGTATCACAGGGCGAAAAAGATTAAATCAATGGCGTGTGGTACAGCGGTTCCCTCAACAGAGGCAAGATTTTGGTAGCGCTGCACGATTGGTAACGGCCGTTTTCAACATTGTTAATGGCTTTGGGCTACAGCCGACAATAAAAAACCAACAGAATTGGCGTTACGCTTATGCTGCAACACCGTCTGTGGGTTTTTGTAAAAGTTATCTTTTAATGATCACAAGCTGTTTGTGAAATATATCCCATTTACGGTCTCTGTTATAACACATGCAGATAACAAGGGCAAAGATAAGAGCCGATTTACATACATTTTCAACAACAGATGGTAAGGCGTGAAAAACTGCTTGTTTACCTTTAAAGATGTCACTAAAACCTGCCAGCTTTTAGCAGTTAAACGGGTGACCCTGGCCCCAAATTATTGCAAATGGTTGCCAGGGTACGAAATTCTAGCAGAAAAGAGTTGCGGGGCAACGATTCCTGACAATAGGCGCAGGGCAATTGCATGAAAGCCCAACCCGCCAGGTCGGCTGCGTCGTCGCCTCGGCGCTTCGCGCATGGCGACGTTAGATGGGAGGGGGTTTTTCACTTTTTGGGGGTGTTCCACCCCCAAAAAGTGAAAAACCCCTCAAAAATATCCCCGCACGGGGCGCGAAGCGCCCTCGTGCGGGATGCCAACTGAACGCTTACACGCCGGGAATTGCGCCCGGAAAAGCCGCTACAGCGCTAAATAATCCCGTCCCTGCAGCCGCTCATCTATTTTTTGCCAGATTTGGTCCAAATGTGCCTCGTACTGGACGTAATTCAGGCTGTTGGTGTCGATAGTTAGCACGGCGCTGCGGGTAAAGTTTTCGGCCCATTCATCGTACAGCTGGTTGAGCTGCACCAGATAAGCATCGGCAATATTTTGCTCGTAATCTCGGCCGCGCAGGGCAATGCGCTGGCGCAAAGTGGGCACAGATGCTTTGAGATAGATGACCAGGTGGGGCGGCGTCAACACGGTGGACAACGTTTGGTACAGATCAAAGTAGCAGGTCCAGTCGCGCTCGCTCATGTTGCCCTGCACAAACAGATTGCGGGCAAAAATCTCGGCATCTTCGTAGACACTGCGGTCCTGAATAATGGCATTTTGCCGCTGAAGCAAATAATGGTGCTGCTGAAGCCGCCGCGACAAAAAGAAAACCTGCGAGTTAAAGCTCCAACGCGCCATATCCTGGTAAAAATCAGCCAGATACGGGTTTTCGGCCACGGCTTCGTAGACGGGTTCCCAGCCGGTGCGCTCCGCCAGCAGCTTCACCAATGTGGATTTGCCGACGCCAATGTTGCCGGCAATGGTGATGAAATATTTTGGCATGTAGATAATTCCCTTTTTTTTGTGTGTAAACGGCCGTTTTCAACCAGCCAGACTTGCGGGTCGAAACAGATGCCGATAACTCAGCATCGTGTACTGCTCATGGAAGCCTAAAGAGGCATACAATTTGAGCGCCGCCGTATTGTCTGGCGTTGTATGTAGCGAAACAAACTGAACATTGCGGCTTTGCAGCCGCTGCAGCAAGGTAGTCAAAATGGCCTTGCCCAAGCCCAAGCGATGAAAATCAGGATGCACACCCATTGGTTCAATTCGAGCCAACGGCTGTTGTGGATGCAGCCAACCAATACAAAACGCCGCCAAACGGCCGTCACCCGTCACCGCCACCAAATCCAACTCTGGCCGGTATTGAGGCATGTGCAAGGTTCGCGTCCGCCAACTTTCTCGCATAACGGTTGAGCCAAACGCCGCCTGATGCAGCTCTACATAAGCCGCCACCTCTGCCTGACCGCGTAACGGCCGTATCTGGAACCCCTCAGGAAGCTGAAGTGTGGCAGACGGTAAATCGATCTCATTCAAATCGCATTGCATCACCACAAACTGCTCACTGCTAAGGGCCAGTCCACTTCCCTCCAAGAGGGCGGCACGCGCTGGTTGCAGCTGATCGTCGCGCAGCCACACATTGATAGGAAAGGTCGTCCTTTGTTCATTTGCCACTGCCTGACCTCGCTGCAAGCCCCACCGCACAATTTCCTGCTCCAAGGCCGCTGGCTCAACCGCCGGATGGATTAGGTATTCCAATGCCAGGAATGCCTCTTGCATAATGGCCACAGCCGCCAGCTTCCCGGCCGCATCATGCCAAAAACGAAAGTTTTGTGGCTTGTCCAATGCCCAGGAAGCCAGTCGATAGGGCAAATCAATGACGTGCAAAAAATACGGAGAGGCGATGTATGCCAGTTCGGCAATCGCCTGCAAATCGTGCCACTTTTGGTAAGGAAGTGTTGTGTACTTCATAAACCCTCCTGGTCACTACGACTGCGGCACCCACAAACCCAGTTCAGACAGGTAACGAGCAACGGCCGTTTCCAATTCAATCTCCCCCGCCGACACCGCCTGAGAATAGCGCCGCATCCAGTCCGGAACCAGATCTGAAGCTCCCCACCATTCATGAAAGATTAGCCAGCTCACCGGTCCCGCCTCTGCCAAAAAGCCAGACTCTATATAATCCCGCTGGCTGCGTTCCCGATCATACGGCAAACGAACAATCTGGGCAGTCCATTTGCCGCGCTGCCACTTGATTTGGGCATAGCTGGCGCGGATGTCGCCATCGGCCGGTGTGCCTACAGAGCCAGAGTTAACAACCACTGTGTGCTCAATCGAGCGCACAAATGTCCAATGGGTATGGGCCGTGGCAAACACAGCAGGTAGTGGTTCAATTTGGGTACGCACCGCCTCATCTGCTGAATCTGTCCAGATACCGTCTCGATTGTTTTTCATGGAAGCGTGGCGCAGGCGCAGTTCACTGCCAGCCGGGGCAAACAGGCTGAACTCATCGGCTAGTTGGGCCAGCTCGTTTACCTGACCACCATGTTGCAAATAGGTCCAATATGATAGGTAGTTGATGGCAAAGAGACGGCCGTTGCGCGTCTCGCCATTCCCATTGCCATGCGCAATCACGTACTCTTCATGATTGCCTTTGAGCGTCTGCCAGTTGGGCTGCGCCCGTACCAACTGCCACGCGGCCAAAGAAGAAGGTCCCCGATTGACCGTATCGCCATTCACCACCACATGATCTGGCTGCCAGGCGGTTAAATGTTCCGCCACGGCTTCCAATGCGGGCAAGTTACCGTGAATGTCGGACAAAATAGCAATTTTCACGAGAGGAATTGTACTCGTTTTTAGGTGAGTAAAAAGTAGCAGAAAATAAGGCCAGCATACAGGAAGCCAGCCGTGGTGGAGAACAGAACCAATCGTTCAGAGCGCGGGGTTTCTGGCTGCCGCCAGAAGCGGTGCAGCAGGGCGGGCAGACCAATGAGGCCATACGGGAGCAAAAACCAGGGGATGGTGCCATTCAAGACAAACACCAGGGCAAGGAGCAGGCAAACGGCCGTTATCCCCCGCAGCCCCCGCAAAACCCACACCAGTCCCACTCTGGTGGTAAAAGTGCCACCCGCCTGCACATCTACCGCAAAATCACGCGCCTGCTGCTCCAACTGCGCCGTCAGCGATGCCAGAAAGAGGATGGCCAACAATACCCAGTCGAGTAGGCCCCAATTGGCCCGAATCAGTACCAGGCAAACGAAATAAGGGAACGTTTGCACAAACAAAGCGTGGGTGAGCAGATCAAGGCCGGGGCGCATTTTCAGGCGGAGCGGCGGGGCAGAGTAGGCCCAGGCAATAAAGCCGCTTACCGCCCACAACAGCCAGCCTGGCCAGCCAAATTGGGCATAGACCACGGCCAATCCGGCCAGCAGAATGAGTGAAAAAATGGTAACAACCCAACCAGGAACAGGCACCTGGACAAAGTAGTTGCGCCGCGCCTTAAGAGCATCCAGTGCATCAAACGGGGCATCAAAATAATCATTGAGGGCAAAGGCAAACCAGTAACCAACACCAATGGCCAGGGCAAGTACGGCCGTTTCCCGCCGTATCTCCCCATGAATCAGCAAAGGCAGCGTGGCAATGATCAACGCCACCTGCCAGGCATCCATATGATTGCTAAACAATGTGAGAAAAGTTCGTTTGTGGCGAAGTTGGGAGCGACGTTGAACCATCTGTTCGTCAATGATCGAGGGGTGGTAAAAGCTCATTTACCGTCTTGATCAACTTGTCTGGCATCACCGGCTGGGGTAAATAACGGTCGGCTCCGGCGGCCAGCCCTTCCCGAATGCTGCCCCCGTCAGCGCGGGCGCTCACGATAATGATGGGAAGTTCGGCCGTTTCAGGGTTTTGGCGCACCCTTTCACAAACGGTAAAACCATCCATATGCGGCATCATCACATCCAGAGTCATTAAATCGGGCATCGTAGTGTTGAGCGAGAGCAATGCCTCAATACCATCTATCGCCTCGGCCACGTCAAACCCAGCCCGCTCCAAAATCAAGCGTAATAGCTGTCGCTTCATCGGATCATCATCAACTACCAGTACAGAATATCCCATGATTTGCCCGCCTTGTGCAAAAACATTTACGGCTAAAAATTAGCCGCTTTGCCAATCTAAAAATAAAAATAACAACTCATCTATACAGCTTGGGCGGTTGTTGGGGCGATTTCCATTGTGGCTACGAATTTTTTGAGTTACTTTCCCATTATACAGGAGATTTCCTGAACGTGGCACACCAACGATGAAAATCAGTAATTTCAATTATTGAATTTGTACAGTAGGGGCGGGACGGGCGGGCCAAGATGTGGGCTAAACTGGCGACCTTTCATCCCGCCCGTCTCGCCCAGACCCAGCATGGGGCGAGACGGCGCGGCAGTGAGGCCATTTGTTTTTCCCAAGACCATCCCGCGCCGTCCCGCCCCTACACCATAATTGGAATTGCTGATGAAAATCTGTAGCGCGATGTAGCCAATCACGTATCGAATGGCCAATTCAATAGACACTATCGGAAATAAGAATTAGTCCGCAGATTAACGCAGATTTCGCAGATTTCGCAGATTTATTGCCTTTAATCTGCGTTAATCTGTGAAATCTGCGGATTGTTTTTGACATAACGTTAATTCCAATAATGTCTAATTGGCACATACGACTCAGTCAAATTGGATGTCTGGAGCAATTTCAGGCCAGCGAAATTTGGGAACCCATGGCCGTTTTGCGCACTTCGATGCGGTTGGGAAAGACGTCGCGCAGCTCGTCGATATGGGTGATGACGAGGATACGCCGAAAATCGCCCTGAATGGTGTTGATCGCTTCAACCAGGCGCTGACGGCCGTTTGGGTCCTGACTGCCAAACCCTTCATCAATCACCAGAGTTTGCAGCCGCGCCCCCGCCCGCTTGGCCAACAGCTGAGACAGCGCCAGCCGGATGGCAAAGTTGACCCGAAACTGCTCGCCGCCGCTGTAATTGTCATACGGCCGTTCCCCCGCACTGTCCTGAATATGAATATCCAACGTCTCTGCCAGCCCGTCCCGGCTTTTAAGCTGGCGCTGCGTCTCAAACGAGACCCGCATCTCGCCACCCGTCAGGCGATCCAGCAGCTCGTTGGCCCGCTCTTCGATTTCCGGCAGCGCCTGCTCAATCAGCAGCGCCTGGACACCACTTTTGCCGCACGCCTTTTCCAGCAGCTTCAACCGCTGAATCTGCTGCCGAACGGCCCTCCGGTGTTCCGCCAGCTGTTTTTGCCGCTGCCGCTGGTCGGCCAGCACCTCCAGCCTGTTTTGAGCCACCGCCACCTTTTGATTCGCCGCAATCTGCGCCTCGCGCAAATCAAACACCTCGCGCTCCACACCGCGCAAATCGCCACCGTCGGCCATCATTTGGGCCAGCTCGGCAGCGGCCGTTTCGTGCTGCTGGGTCAATTCCGCCAGCGACTCGGTCTGCTCTTCGATGCGCTGGCGGCCTTCGGCCAGGGCATCTTCCAGCGGCTTGACGGCCGCTTCCGCCTGCCGCAGCTGCTGGAACTGTTCCGGCGCATCGGCCAGTTCCGCCCGCGCCTGCCGGGCAGCGGCGTGAGCCTCGGCATCGTAGCCTAGTTCGGCCAGTTCGGCGTTCAGACCTGCCAGAGCCGCCTGGGCTTCAGCAGCAAAATCGCCGCTGGTCAGCTGCTGCCGCACCGCCGCCAGCTGATCCTGCCCGGCAGCGACCCAGTCAGCCATCAAGCGGTTCAGTTCGGCCAGCCGCGCTTCATCGTTGGCCACGCACTGCTCCTGCTGGCGACGTTCGGTTTCCATGCTGGGTTTGGCTTGAACGGCCGTTCCCAACACCACCACCTGCGCCCGCAGCTCGGCCAGATTGTCTTCGGCTAGCGCCACTTCCAGTTCAGCCAGTCGGGCCGCTTCGCCCGCTTCCCACTCTGCCAGGGATTGGCTGATTTCGTCGAGGCGGGCCTGGGCCTGCGCCTGCCGCTGCTGCTGGGTCTGGTGCGATTTTTCCAGCTGGGGCCGCTGGGCCACCACGCGGCTCAGCTCCGCCAGCTGCGCCGTGAGCGTTTCGATGGTTTGCCTGTTATTGCGGAACCGTTCGCCCATGTCGCCGCCTTCCGCTTGCAGCTCGGCCAGCACCTGCGCCCGGTGGTCGATAGTGAGCTCCTGGCCGCACAGCGGACAGCTGCCGCCCGTTTCTGCCTCCAGCTGCCCCATGCGGGCCTTCAGCCGGTTCATCTGCTCTTTCAGGGCAGGCTGGCTGCTTTCCAGCCCCACTTTTTCCGCCTGGGCAGCGCTGACCGCCTGCTCTTGCTGGCTCAACACGGCCAGCTGGGCAGTAAGATCGCTGATTTGCTGCTGGGCGGCTTGCAGGTTTTGGGAAACGGCCGTTTCCTCTTCACTCAGCCCAGCCATCCGACGGGCCAGATTTTGCAGCCGGTTCAGCTCGCGGTTTTGCGCTTCCCGCTCGCTTTCCTGCTTCTGCAGCGCGGTGCGCAGCTGGTGCCACTCTGTTTCCTGCGCCGTGAGCGCCGCCAATTTTGTCTCCAGTTCCGTCAGGGCTGCTTTGGCCGTAACCAGCGCGCCCTGCACCGTTTCCTGCTCGACGGTGGCCGCGTCGGCGCGTTGGGCCTGGGCTTCCAGCTCCGCCTGCTGCTGGGTCAGGCGGGATTTTTCCTGGGCAATGGCGACTTCATACGGCCGTTTCCCCTGCTCCAGCCTGTTAAACTGGTCGGCCCGGTCTTGCCAGCTTTGGAAGGTGGCGTCGGCCGCCTGCCACTGCGCGTAGCTGGCATTGATTTGGGCGGCGGTTTGCAGAACGGCCGTGTAGCCATCCCGCTCCTGCTGCCGCTGGGCCTGGCTGCGCTGGAGGCTGTCTAGCTGCGTCTTGCCCCGGTTGAGATTGGTGGCCAGGGAATCGACGAGCTGTTTATGCTGCTGCACGGCCGTTTCGGCCCGGCGCAGCTGCTGCAACAGGGCTTCTTTATCGGCCAGCCGCTCGGCGATGGCTTCCAGGGCAGTTTGGGCTTCGGCAACGGCCGTTTGCCGCGCCGCTTCCTGCGCCAGCTCTTCTTCAATCTCGCCGATTTGGGCGTCCAGCACGTCCCGCTTCGTTTCTTCCACCTTGCGTTGAGCCACCGCCAGCTCGCGATACTGCTCCCAGATGCTCACCCCCAGCAAATCGGCCAAAATCTCCTTGCGCCGGTTGGGCGTTTTGGTGGTGAACTCATCCGCCTTGCCTTGCAGCAAAAAGCTGGCGTTGATGAAGGTGTCGTAATTCATCCGCAGCAGGTTTTCGATGGCCGCCTGGGTATCGCGCAGCTTGCCTTCGGTGAGGGTTTTCCACTGGTTTTCGCCCGCGCCAATTTGCAGCTCCAGCTGGCCCGTTTTGTTGCGCCGCTTGCTGCGCGTCACCCGGTAGACGGTGCCTTCCAGCTCAAATTCCAGCCGAACTTCGGCCGTTTTGTCGTCGATGGCGGAGAGGCGGTTGACCAGATCGTCGTCGCTGCGGCTGCGGCTCTGGCCAAACAGCGCCCAGGTCATGCTGTCTAAAATGGAGGATTTGCCCGCGCCGTTGGCCCCGGAAATACAGGCTAAATGGATGCCGTCGAATTGGAGAACGGCCGTTTCCCGGTAAGACAAAAAGTTGGAAATTTCTAGTTTTAATGGAATCATACTTGCCTTATTCTACCGCCAGCACTTCTTTGGCCAGCGCCTGCATACTCTCCAGTTCGTCGGCTGGCAGCCCTTCGCTGAGCCAATACGTTTCCAGCAGCTCCAGCGGCGTCATCGCCTCCACCCCCGCCGCATCCCCCAGCCGGGATCGCTTGCTGGTCTGGTAATGCTTCTGGAGTTTTATATCGAAAGCGTGCTGGAAATGGGCCAAAATCGCCTGTTCATCCAGCAGCGGCTCATCGTCGCGGGGAAAGCTGAGGCGCACCCGGCACACCGCATCGGCCACGTCCTCAGCGGCGGGCAGCTGGCTCAGCACATCTTCCATAAAATGCTCCGTGCGCGGCGTGATGGGGTCTGGATCAATGAAGCGGCGGGTTTGCAGCTTGCGGAATTCCCAATGGGTTTCCCCCTTGGCCACTTCAGCCAGCACAAAGCGCTTATCCTCTTTTTCGCCAAAATCGATCCGCTCGATGGAGCCGGGGTAGATGATGGGTGGGTGGCTGTCCTGGCCAGAAAGCACCTGCGGCTTGTGGATGTGGCCCAGCGCCACGTAATCCAGCTTGCTGTGGTTGACCAGCCCGCCGCTGAGCACCAGCTCGTGCCCCAGCATGACGGCCCGTTCGCTGCCAAACTTGGCCCCCTGCACGCTAGCGTGGGCGGTAAGGATGAGCGGAATGTCCGGATCGGCTCTTTCAATCATATCGGTGACGCGCTGGCTCACCAGCTCTTCGATACGCTGGTAAATCTCCTCCACCGTCTTGCCCGCCGTCTCTTCACGCCCCATGAGCAGGCTGCGCGACAGCCAGGGCACGGCGATGATTTGCACGGGCAGCCCCAGCTGGTCTGGCGTCCACAGGGCCAGGCGATCCGCCACGTAAATATTGGGCACGCTGAGAGTGCTGAATTCATGCAGGGTATGGGCGCGTCCGGCGGCGGGGGAAACGTCGTGATTGCCCACCAGCAGCAGGGTGGGAATGCCC
The DNA here is from genome assembly GCA_041748655.1 of Promineifilaceae bacterium (SeqCode). Classification (GTDB taxonomy): domain Bacteria; phylum Chloroflexota; class Anaerolineae; order Promineifilales; family Promineifilaceae; genus Leptofilum. The sequence goes on from JBGTCV010000014.1 coordinate 109,452, forward strand.
GCCTGGGAGAGGCGCATCATCCGCTCGCCCCAGGCGCGCTGGAAGGTTGGCTGCGGGTTGCGGTCTTTGTAAGCGTCCCCGGCAAAGATGACGAGATCGACCTTTTCGTCGATGGAGGCATCGACAATCTGGTCCAGGGCGCGCAAAAAGTCCATCACACGCATGGGCAGGCCAGATTGGGGATCGTGACGGCCGTAATTGGCAATATCAATATGGGCGTCGGCAAAATGAAGCAAACGGATGGGTTTAGCTGTAGCCATTGTTTCCCTGGGAGAATTTTTAGTGGTGCAAGGCACTGGCCAAACGGTTCCAACCAATTGAAACTCCTGCGGCCAGTGCCTTGCACCACTCTTTATTTTTCCACAATGATGCGGTAATTGGAGCCATCGGCAGGGCCAAAAATGCGCTCGACCATGATGTAGTAGCGGCCAGCGGGCAGAAGAAGCGTCACGGCTTCATTCTGGTTGCCCGCCAGAGTACTGCTGCCGCGCACGCTCTTGTTGGCATCGTACACCGTGATGTTGTAATCGCTGCCCGACGGAATCTGGCTCAACCGCACGGTAATTGTGCTGGTGTTGGGCTGGTCAAAGTAAAAAGCATCGAAGAAATCAAACGAATCGTTGAATTGATGGATTTGGGCCACGTTGACGTTAAGCCGCTGGGCCACGCTAAAATTGTCGTTGAACGGATTGAGTCCACCCTTGAGAATAATGGGCAGGTTCACCGTTTGGCCCAGGGCCAGCAGCCGCTGCACCAGCGGCGTGACAAACGAATCTTCGGTATCGTGGCCGCCGATGGCATACAAATAATTGCCGATGAACTGCCCATGCGGGAAGGCACGGGCGCGGATGTTGGCAGTGCCGCCTAAATCGTAGGTGAGGTCTAGAAGCTGCCAGCCAGCGCCGGGGTTTTGCGGATCATACCGCTCCACTTCAGATACGGCGTCGAAGTTAAAATCTTGCCCGCCAAAAACATACCATTTGCCATCCGGGGCCACCGCGCTGCCTGCGCCAAACCGGGCGATGTTCATCGGTGGAATGGTCGTTAGCCATTGGTCGGTGATGCCGGGCTGGTAACATTCGCCACCGGGCAGCAGGTTGTTGTTGCCGTCGATGCCGCCCACGGCGCAGACGCCATTGTTGAGCCATACGGCCATATGCCCATACCGGCCCACGTTCATATTGGGGATAGACGAATTCCAGCTGTTTGAGGCCCGATTGTAGAGCGAGACGTCATTGCGGGCTGCGGCCGTATCTTCAAAAAAGTCGGTGTTGCTGATGCCGCCCACCAGGTAATAGCCGCTCTGGTCTGGCAAGGCCACCGCCTGCGCCCAGCCAACCGCCACGGGGGGGGACGCTCTGTCTGGTTCCCACAGACCGCTGGCAATGTTGTACACCTTGTGCGTACCGACCATGTTGTTGCCGTTGTAGCCGCCGGGGACGAAGATATTGCCGTTAAGATGAACGGCCGTTACATCCGTCAACGCCGCACCAGGCATAGGTGCCAGGGTTGTCCAGCTGTCGCTGCCAGGGCTGTAGCGATACAGTCCGCTGCTCAAGGTTGGAAAGGCAGCCACATCTTGCTGCCCACCCAGCAGATAAATCTGCCCGGCGGCCTTCACCGTGGTGTGGTGCGTCCGGGCCGGCGCAGAAGCGGGCCGTACCTCCCACTTAGACGCAATCGGGTCAAGGACAAAAAAGATGTCCAGCTCCAGCAGCCCGGGCTGGCCCGCATTCCAGTCGGCCACTTCCACATAATAGGTCACATTGCGGGAAACGTTGAAGGTGACGCGTGAGGCAAACCCGTTGTAATCATCGTTGCAGGCGACCGGGTTCAGCAGGCTGTTATTATTGGAGTCAACGCCACAGGCGCCGGTATACACAGCCAGAATGGTATCGTAGCTGTTGGGGTTGAAGTTGTTAGAGGTGTCGATGGTAACACGGCCGTTGCTCTCCGGCGTAAATTTATACCAGACGGTGCGGTAGCCTTGCGGGCGGCTGGGACTACCCCAGGCACAGGTCAAAATCGGGTCATCGGCAGATTCAGTCATGTTGTTGACTACGGTTTTCTCGCCCACCCCGGAATCCGTCAGGTTAATGGTGGTGGCGTTGGAGCAGCTGTCGGCGGCGGCGTTGGCAATGAGCGGCGCTTCCGGCAGCGGCTGCAAGCGCATCGTCTCAAAGCGCAGCCCCTCCAGCCCTGGCTGCGGCGCAGTGGGTGCAGCCTCAACCGGCGCAGTGCTGCGCAAAACAGCCACCATGCCCAGGCACAACGACAAAAATAGAAACAAAAGTGTCAGGTGACGCATATCCAAGCCTCCGGCAATCGCGTCATCGGCCATAGATTCTGAAAATGAACCGAATCGATCTACCCGATGACCACATTGCCTCGCGATTGTACCAAACAGACGGCCCAATTGGCTAAATTACACATCAACGGTTTCATTTTTCGGGGAAATATGCCGTAGGGGCGAGGCGACCGGAGCAAAGGTGTTTTGTTTTTCAACACCATTACCCGGCCGCCTCGCCCTATTGGAATTTAAGAAAATAATCAAGTAGTTATTTTGTCATTCTGAGCGAAGCGAAGAATCCCGCAAGGAGCACATGGCAGGCACTTTGGCAGAACCAAAGTTTCCCTGGTTATTAAGCGAGCGGGATGCTTCGGAGGACCTCAGCATGACAAGTTTATTACCCAAATTAATATGGTTCTCTGAGGAATTCTGTGGTCAACCGCAGACCCACAGAATTCTCGCTCTGAAATGAGCAAAAGATGGCAAGCCAAAAGCAAGGCGCTTGATTAGCCGAATCTTGTTGTTCATTCCTTCAACAAAACCGCTGGTGA
>JBGTCV010000015.1:0-86721 GCA_041748655.1 Promineifilaceae bacterium (SeqCode)
TGACGTGGCGAGGAAACAAACTGTTGCCTCGCCACTTTTTCACTCTGCCGTCCCCTTCTTCTCTACCTTACCCCCATTGCGATCTTCTTCCCGCAGCTTTTCCAGCGTTCCCACCCGTCGGGCAATATCCTGGACAATGAGTAAGGTTTGGCCCATCACCTGCTCGGTGGTCATGTCGCCTCGCGTCCATCGTTTGATCACTTCTTCCAGCGTGTAATTTCCCATCTGGCACTTCCTCCATGCGTAAAAATTGAAGATAAAAACATGGTGGGTAACGGCCGTTTCCCACCAGCAGCGTCGAGGTGAGCAAACCCCACCGCCAGCATGGCTCAGACTATTGTCCTCTTCCCAAAGCCCAATAGACAGACCACAGGCAGCCAAAACCATCCGGCAAGTTGCACCGCCAACGTTTAGCTTTTTGGTTAAAACTGTTTTGTTGGAATTTATGGCTGTTGTGGAACGGCCGTTACCGCACCAATGCCGACATTTTACACGGTAGCGAATCTTTTGTCAATAACCAATTTTGCCTTGTTTGGGCTGGTTGATTGACAAATCTCAGATTTTTAAACATACAAGCGCGCGGAGGACGATTACGGCCGATCTTCCCCCACCTCATAAGCAAAACCAGCTCGCTCGGCCACCAATCCCAAATGTTTAGACGTAGCCCGGCTGGGCGCATACGCCCCCGTTTCCCACTCGCTCACTGTTTGCTGGCGCACCCCCAACTCTTCCGCCAGCTCCCCCTGAGATACGCCCATATGCTGGCGCAGCGCCTTAATCATGCCGCTGTTCCACAGTACCGTATCCCCTGATTTTTCTACCGTATAGGTGAAGCTGGGCCTGGCAAAATGAACCGTTCCAACAGTCAGATCAATCGCAACCACATGGTATCCCGCCGCCATCCAGGCCACCGCCTGCACCGCACCGCTGCTGCGATTGCTCCACCAGCCCACCCGCGTCCGGGCGCTGCCGGGCAAAGTATTGCCCAATAACCGTTCAATCTCGGCCAGCGTCAGCGTAACGGGCTGATTCGCTTGCTGCTGCAAATAGGCGTGCAAAGGAAAATATTTACTGCCTTCTTTCATGCCAAACATTATACCAAGCGAGGCGTGATGCGTGAAACGTGAATCAGATGCGAGTATGCAATCTCCCTAATTGAGGCCATAAACCAATTGACAATCACGAAATTCGTATTAAAATCGCGCTTCAACTACGAGGAACGTAAAATGGATCGATTAGATTACGAAATTCTATCTATCCTACAACAGGATGGGCGGCGATCATTTACAGAGATAGGTAAAGAGGTTGGTGTCAGCGAGGGGACTGTTCGCAAGCGCGTGACGCGACTGGTGGACGACGGTATTATCCGCATCATTGGGCTGGTAGACCCGCACCTGGTTGGATTTCACGCCCCTGCCATCATTCAAGTTTCCGTTATCCCACCCCAATTGGAAGAGGCGGCACAAGCCATTGCACAATTCCCAGAAGTCAGCTATTTATTAATGGTGTCCGGCGAATTTGATCTCATTGTAGAAGTGCGCTGCCGCAATCGGGAACATCTAGCTTCGTTTATTCGGGATCGTTTGCAAAAAGTAGCAGGCGTTCAGCGGACCATCTCCTCGCTGGTTTTGCACACCTACAAGCTGGCTGAACCCAGCGTGCTGGATTTTCTGGAAGAAGAGACAGCTTCAACATCTTGATCAAACAACTCAATTCACGCTTTTGGAGATAAACATTGTCTATTAGTGTAAAGCTCGATCACGTTACAAAACAGTTTGGCGATTTTACGGCCGTTCACGACATAGAGCTGGAAATTGCCGACGGCGAATTTTTTTCCATGCTCGGCCCCAGCGGCTGCGGCAAAACCACCACCCTGCGCATGATTGCCGGTTTCGAACAGCCCACCAGCGGCGAACTGTACATCATGGGGCAGCCCGTAGCCGGAATTCCCGCGTACCGCCGCCCCGTCAACACCGTCTTTCAAAACTACGCCCTCTTTCCCCACATGACGGTGGCCCAAAACGTCGCCTTTGGGCTGGAAATGGCCAAAGTGCCCCAAACAGAAATTCAAAAGCGCGTGGCCGCCTCCCTGGAATTGGTGCAGATGAGCCCAATGAGTGAACGAAAGCCACGCCAGCTTTCGGGTGGGCAGCAGCAGCGTGTCGCCCTGGCTCGCGCTTTGGTCAATCGGCCCAAGGTGCTGCTGCTAGACGAGCCGCTGGGCGCGCTGGACCTGAAGCTGCGCAAAGCGATGCAGCTGGAGCTGAAACAAATCCAGAGCGAGGTGGGCATCACCTTCATCTACGTCACCCACGATCAGGAAGAAGCGATGACAATGTCTGACCGTATCGCCGTCATGAGCCACGGCCTGGTGCAGCAAATTGGCTCGCCACGCGAGATTTATGAGCATCCCCAGAACCGCTTTGTGGCCGATTTTATAGGCGAAACCAACTTTCTAGAAGGCAAAGTGCAAGAAATAAATGGCGTGGTTAAGCTGTCCATTGGTAGCTCTCACCTGATTGGTTGCACCGACCTACCCTTGAATGTAGGCCAAAAAGCGTATCTGGCCATCCGTCCTGAAAAAATTAACCTCTACCCGGCGGGCAAGGTTACAGTACGGGACATTGAGCTAGACGCCGAGCAAATTGCCGAGGCGTTTGGCGGGCATATTCCATCTGGCCCCTTCGACATTCGTCAGGTCTTAAAGCAAGAGCATGAAAGCATTACCATCAATGGCCAGATCGCTGAATCGATTTATATTGGAACGGATACGCGCTACCGGGTAAAAATATTAGGGGATCAGCAGCTTATTGTACGTTCCCAGAATTTTGGCGACCGGTACGACACAACGTTTTCGGTTGGGGACGAGGTGCTGCTGCACTGGCCCGCCGAAAATGCCCGGATTTTAACGGAGTAAGCGCATGGGCACGATAGCAATGACACCCATGGAAGCAGGCCCAAATCTGATGAAGCGGCTGGCGGCTTATTTGGGTTGGATGGGAACGGCCGTTTGGCTCATCCTCCTAATCCGCTGGATCACTTTTGGCAGCTTTGGCTGGACCCCCCTCAAGCTGGAGTTAACCCTGGCCGATATGGCACCTATTGTCGCCTACATTTTGTATGGCGGGCTGGCTGTTCTGGATTTTTCAGTAGCCTGGCTGCTCTTTCAGGAAAAGCGGCTCGGTGATCAGCTGGGGCTGGTGCGCGGCCTGGTGGGCGTCACTACGGCCCTGGCTTACTACTTTACCATAGGTGATTTTTACACTGCCTGTTTTTTGCTGGCAGCCAGCGGCATGCTCGTTTTGCTTATCTGGCAGCAAACTGGCTGGGTTCTCAACTATCCCGCCGCCTTTTGGCTTATTATCTTTTTTGTGCTGCCCAACCTGATTGTGCTGGTGGTTAGCCTGGGCAGCCGGTCGCTGAGCGGCACGGTAATCTACCCAGAATTTAGCTTTCGCAATATTGGCAGCTACTTTGATAATTACGGCCGTTTCTTCTCCACTATCAATGGCCAATACCTCTACCTGCGCATCCTGTGGCGCTCCGTCTGGCTTGCTTTCCTCAACACCGTCATCTGCCTGCTATTAGGCTACCCCTTTGCTTACTGGATTGCCCGCCAGCCTCAAAAATACCGCAACATCCTAATCTTCCTGGTAATGATTCCCTTCTGGACCAACTTTCTGGTGCGCACCTACGCCTGGATGCTTATCCTGCGCGACTCTGGCCTCATCAACAACTTCTGGACCATTACCCTGCATGATCTGGCCGTCAGCCTCTCTGGCAGCAGCCAATTTTTTGCCGGGCTCGCCACCATTACCCAGAACAAACTGCCGCTGCTTTTTAACCAATCGGCCGTTTTCCTGGGACTTTTCTACGGTTTCTTTCCCTTCGTCGTGCTGCCGCTCTACAGCAACCTGGAAAAGCTCGATTGGTCGCTGCTGGAAGCTGCCTCGGACCTGGGGGCCAACACCTGGAACCGCGTTACCCGCATCCTGCTGCCGCTCACCATGCCCGGCATCGTCGCCGCCGCCATCATCGTTTTCATTCCCTCACTCGGCGCTTACGTCACCCCAGACTTGCTCGGAGGTGGCAAAGTTGCGCTGCTGGGCAACCTGCTCCAGCAGCAGTTCATGACCGCCCGCGACTGGCCCTTTGGCTCCGCCATCGGCTTTATTATGATGACCCTCATGTTGTTGGCCATCGCCATCTACTTCCGCGTTGGCGGACGGGAGCAATAACCATGAGCGCAACCACCCTCTCAGCCCGACCAATGCCCAGAAAACCATCCGTCCAAAACCGGCTAAAAGCCGCTTTCAACAAACGCGCCCTGCTGTGGCTGGCGGTAGGTCTCTTCCTGTTTCTTTACATCCCCATCATCATCCTCATCATCTACTCCTTTAACGACAGCCGCCAGATTGGCATCTGGAACGGCTTCACTCTTCGCTGGTATAGCGCACTGCTCCGCAATCAATCGGTTCTCGACGCGCTGAAGCTAAGCTTATGGGTTGCCTTCTGGTCTACCATTATCAGCACCTTTCTGGGAACCTTAACCGCCCTGGCTCTGGAACGGCACCGCTTTTGGGGCAAAGTTACCTACGACGCCATCCTTTATCTACCCATCATTATCCCGGACATTGTGATGGCGCTCTCTACCCTGCTCTTTTTTGTGGTTTTGGGCGTCGCCCTTAGCAAATACACCATTCTAATTGCCCATGTCGCCTTCAACATTTCATTCGTTGCCATTGTGGTGCGGGCCAGGTTGGCCGATATGAGCAGCACGCTGGAAGAAGCCGCCGCCGATCTAGGGGCCAACGAATGGCAAACCTTTCGGCGGGTGACGCTGCCGCTGCTCACGCCGGGCATCCTGTCCGGCGCACTGTTGGCATTCACCCTGTCACTGGATGATTTTGTCATCACTTTTTTTGTGGCAGGGCCGGGTTCCACCACCCTGCCAGTGCGCGTCTACTCCATGATTCGCTTTGGTCTGACGCCAGAGGTGAATGCGGTTTCTACACTTATGTTTTTGGGTTCAACGCTGCTGGTTGTCATCTCACTGGTGCTCCAGCGACGATAAGGATGCGTTTGTAAATAACTTTTGAGTAAAAAAAACGCATCCGCAAGGTTTGCCCGTTCATCAAAATCCAAAGTTGAAAATGGGCAAACCCTAAACTGTCGGATTGTGAAAAGCGATTGTTGGACCAAAGCTTATACAGCTTTTCACATTAGTTTTCCGAGGAGGAACAGAATGAAGAAATGGATCTTGAGTTTACTGTTTGTTTTGCTTTTAGCCGCCTGTGGCGGTGGGCCAGGTGGTGGCCCGGCCTCAGACGCAGAAGACAGCGGTGCCGAAAGCACCTCATCCGGAGAAGTGCAGCTGGCTTCTGAGCTAAGCGTCTACAACTGGTCTGAATACATCGACGAAGAGAAGATTACCGAGTATGAAGATACCTACGGGGTAGACATCATTTATGACACCTTTGCTTCCAATGAAGATTTGCTGGCCAAACTTCAAGCTGGCGCTGAAGGGTATGATGTCATCTTCCCGTCTGACTACATGGTGTCCATCATGATTGATCTGGGCTTGTTGGCGGAAATTGATACGGCCGATTTGCCCAATTTCGCCAACCTGGACCCTCAGTTTCTGGATGCTCCGTTTGATCCAGGCAATCAGCATTGTGTGCCTTACCAATGGGGCACCACCGGCATAGGCTATCAGGCAGACAACGAGTTTTTCCAGGAAAATCCGCCGGACAGCTGGGCCTACGTTTTTGAGCCAGAATTGCTAGAACAGTACGCCAGAGACGGCATCAACGTCTTAAATGATCCGCGCGAAGTGATTGGCGCGGCGCTCATCTACCTGGGCTACGATCCCAATACCAGCAATCCGGCAGAATTAGATGAAGCCCGCGATTTAATATTACGCGCCAAACCATACTGGAAAACGTTCAACAGTGAAGATTACGCCAATACTTTGCTCATCCCCGGTGAAGTAACCCTCACTCTAGCCTGGAGTGGTGGTGTGGCATCCGCCTATTGGGGCACTTATGATGATGAGACGGAAGATGGCGACTGGTATTACGTAATTCCCCAAGAAGGTGCCGTCAAATGGCTAGACAATATCTGCATCACGGCTTCTTCCACCCGGTATCAAACAGCGCTGCACTTCATGAATTACCTGTTGGATGCGGAAGTCGGAGGGGCCATCACCAACTATACCTACTATGCCAGCCCCAATTTAGCCGCTCAGGAATATATTCTGGAAGAAATTCTGGAAGACGAGGGTATTTTCCCAGCCCAGGAAGTTCAGGAAAAGCTGATCTGGCTGGTAGAAGTGGGTGAGGCGGTGTTTTTGTATGATGAGCTGTGGACGACCGTTAAAGCGTCACAGTAAACTTTAAGTAAAAAGTAAAAAGTGAAAAGTTTACCGCTTCTCACTTTTTACTTTTCACTTATCACTCTCTCCCACATTTAAAGGACCGTCCCGATGCAGATGTACATAAATGGGGTTTTTACGTCTGGCAGCGCCACAGAACTTATTTCGGTTATCAATCCAGCGACAGAAGAGATGATTGACACCGTGCCGGTGGGTACGGCCGTTGACATTTACACGGCCGTATCTGCCGCCAAAACCGCCTTCCCCACCTGGAAGCGCATCCCCGCCTGGGAACGGGCCGGGCTGCTGCATGAAGCGGCCCGCAAAATGCAAAACCATGCCGAGGAACTGACCCACCTGCTGACGATTGAAGAAGGCAAACCATTTGTGGAAAACGAAGAAGAGGTGTTCTGGACCTACGACACCTTCAACTATTACGCCGAGCTGGGACGGCACGAACGCGGCCGTTTTTTGCCGCCGGGCGACCCCGATCAGCTCAACTTTGTCATCAAAGAGCCATATGGCGTAGTCGGCTGCATTATTCCCTGGAATTTTCCTTTGCTGCTGCTGGCCTGGAAGCTGGCTCCAGCATTGGCGGCGGGCAATACGGCCGTTATCAAACCATCTGAATACACCCCCCTCGCCACGCTGAAACTGATTGAGCTGGCCTTCGACCACTTCCCGCCGGGCGTGGTCAACGTGGTCACCGGCGCGGGAGAAACGGGCGAAGCGCTGGTGCGCCATCCCGACGTGCCGCTGATTGCCTTTACCGGCTCCGTGGCCACCGGGCAGCGTATTGCCAGCATCGCCGCGCCAATGATGAAAAAGCTGCACCTGGAGCTGGGCGGCAAAGATCCGCTGGTGGTCGGGCCAGATGTGGCGATGGAGCTGGCAGTCAAGGCCACCGCCTACGCCGGGCTGATCAACGCCGGGCAGGTGTGTACCAGTTCGGAACGGATTTATGTCCATGAGTTGATGATCGGCCGTTTCTCTGAAGAGTTGGCCGATTTTGTAGGCAATCTCAAGCTGGGCAATGGTCTGGAGCCAAACACCGACATCGGGCCGATGCTGCGTAACCATTTTCGGGAAAAGGTAGAGGGGCAAATTGCCTCGGCAGTGCAGGCTGGGGCGAAGGTGTTGGTGGGGGGTAAACGGCCGTCGCACCTCAATCGCGGTTTCTTTTTGGAACCGGCCGTCATCATCAATGTGAACCACAACATGAGCCTCATGCGTGACGAAACGTTCGGCCCCACGCTGCCCCTCATGCCCTATCGCGATTTCGACGAAGCCATCGCCCTGGCTAACGACACCAGCATGGGGCTGGGGGCGACTCTGCTTAGCCACGACGCCAAACTGGTGAAACAGTTCTTTGAAGAGGTGAAAGCAGGCACCATCTGGATCAACGACCCGCTCACCGACAATTTTGCCGGGCCGTTTGGCGGCATGAAGATGACCGGCGGTGGGCGCGAATTGGGCCAGGAAGGGATCGACGAATTTTACGAAATAAAACACGTTCATTGGGACGTGGCAGGGAAGATTAAGGATTACTGGTTTCCGTACGGGAAGGAGGGGAAGTGAAAAGTGATAAGTGAGAAGTGATAAGTGGGCAGCTACTTTTTACTTTTCACTTTTTACTTTTCACTCTGAAAAAATGAGTGAGAAGATTCTCGTAATCGGCGCAGGCATGGCTGGGTTGATGGCTGCGCGAACCTTACACGACGCAGGTCATGATGTTACCGTTTTAGAGGCACGGGATCGTCTGGGCGGGCGCACCCATACGGACCACAGCCTGGGCAGTTCGGTTGATTTGGGGGCAGCCTGGATTCATGGACCGGACGGCAATCCGCTGACGCCGCTGGCGGAGCAGTTGGGCGCAGGGTTGGGGAATACAGACTTTTTGAACCGGTCGGGAACGGCCATTCAAGCCTACACCCCCAACGGCACACCCCTCCACATGGCGGAATTCACCTGGGGCCAGCGTCTGGCCGATGCTGCCTTTGTTAAAGCCGCGGCTTCTATTCTGTACCAGCCACCCCTCGCCGAGGCGCGCAGCCTGAAGGATTGGGTGCAGCACGGCCTGCCCCAGCCAGAGAGCATGACGCCCGACGAGGCGGCAGGCTTCCGCTACTGGGCGATCATCCGCGCTGAGTACAATGACAACGCCGACTGGGATTTGATCGACTGGGAACTGAGCGGCCGCTACGTCAAGCTGCCCGGCGGCGATTTGCTGCTGCACGGCGGCGGCTTCAAGGCGCTGATCGATTATTTGTCTGAGGGGTTGGATGTGAGGGTGGAAACGGCCGTAACCCACCTTACCACCGCGCCAGGCCAGGTCCACATCCAGACCAATCGCGGCGAATTCAGCGCCGACCGGGTCATCCTCACCCTGCCGCTGGGCGTGCTCAAATCTGGCAAAATCCAGTTTGATCCCCCCCTGCCTGCCGAAAAGCAGCAGGCCATCCAACGCATCGGCTTTGGCAACTACGAAAAGCTGGCCCTGCGCTTCGACCAATTCTATTGGCCTCAGGAAAAGCAGCTTTTTAGCTATGTGGGCGAAGAAGAGACCGCGTTGTTTAACGCCTGGCTCAACATCGGGCATTACACCGGCACGCCCATCATTTCGGTATCCCACGCCGGGCGGCGGGCGCGCCACATCAACCAATGGTCCGATGGCGAGCTGCTGGAAGGGGCGTTGGCCGTCATGCAGCGGTTGTTTGGCGATGAATTTGGCCCCATTCCCGCGTCGCAGGATTATCTGCGCACCCATTGGCAAAGCGATCCGTTCAGCAGCGGCAGCTACTCATTTGATCAGGTCGGCCAGCTGCCCACCGACCGCGACACCCTGGCCCGGCCCATTAACCAGCAGCTATTTTTTGCCGGCGAGGCCACCCATCCCCACTTTTACGCCACCGTACATGGGGCGTACGAGACGGGGGTGCGCGCGGCGCGCGAAGTCGCGCGAGTAATCAGTGAAAAGTAAAAAGTGAAAAGTGATAAGTGGGCCACTTTTCACTTATCACTTTTCACTCCAAAAAAGGAAACAACCATGTCCACAACCCACCTCTCCCCCGTCTGGACGCACCTGACCGAAATGCAGCCGGTGCGGGCGGAGCGCATCTTTTTTTACGACGCCGAGGGCAACCAGTACATCGATTTCACCTCCGGCATTGGCGTGATGAACACCGGGCACAGCCACCCGCGCATTGTGAAAGCGATTCAGGCCCAGACGGCGCAGCTCATCTTTGGCCAGATGAACATCGTGGTGACCCCGGCGGCGGTTGAATTGGCCCAGGCGCTCAACGAAGTGACGCCAGCGGCCATTGACAGCTTTTTCTTTGCCAACAGCGGCGCAGAAGCGGTGGAGGGCGCGGTGAAGCTGGCCCGGCAAACGACGGGGCGGCGCAACATTGTGGTGTTCCAGGGCAGTTTCCACGGCCGTACCGCCCAAACAATGGCGATGACGACATCAAAAACTATCTACCGCTACAACTACCAGCCGCTGCCCGGCGGCATCGTCACCGCGCCGTTCCCGTACAGCTACTACTTCGGCTGGGATGAGGAGGAGACGACGGAATGGTGCCTGAAGCAGCTCCATTTGCTGCTGAAAAGCCAGACCGCGCCGGACGAAACGGCCGCAATCGTCATCGAGCCCGTTTTGGGCGAAGGCGGCTACGTGCCCGCCCCGCCCGCCTTTTTGCAGGAGCTGCGCCAGCTGTGTACGCAGCACGGCATTTTGCTGATTGTGGACGAGGTGCAGAGCGGCTTCGGCCGTACCGGCAAGTTTTTCAGCTTTGAGCACGCGGGCATTGTGCCCGATGTCATCGTCATGGCCAAGGGGCTGGGCAGCGGCATGCCGATCTCGGCCATCGGGGCCAGTGAGGCGCTGATGCGGCAGTGGAAACCAGGCACCCACGGCGGTACCTACGGCGGTGGCAATACCCTGTCGCTGGTCGCCGCCAAAACCACCATCGACGTGATTCGCGACGAGCAGCTGGTGGAAAATGCCGCCGCCCGCGGCCAGCAGCTCATGCAAAGTTTGCGCCGCCTGCAAACCCAGCACTCCGTCATCGGCGACGTGCGCGGCCTGGGGCTGATGGTGGGCGTGGAGTTCACCCAGCCTAACGGCGAACCAGATGCGGAGACAGCAACGGCCGTTGCCAACGCCTGCCAAGCCCGCAACCTGCTCCTGCTCACCAGCGGCAGCTTCGGTAACGTCATCCGCTGGATTCCACCGCTGGTGGTGACGAGTGGTGAGATAGATACGGCCGTAGATATTTTTACAGAAGCACTAGAAGAGGTGAGTGAAAAGTAAAAAGTGAAAAGTAAAAAGTAGGTCTCACTTTTCACTTTTTACTTATCACTTTTCACTCTCTCCCCATCCAGAAATCAGGAAAAAAGAATGGTCAAAACAACCCCCTTCTACCCCCGTCTGGCCCCGCTGAGCGAAACCATGCTGTGGAAGCATTGGGCTGGCTACACGGCGGCGCAAACTTATCAATTTTCCACCCTGTCTGAATATTTCGCCATTCGCAGCGGTGTGGCCGTGTTCGACACCTCGCCGCTGTTTAAATATCGCATCAAGGGGCCAGACGCCGAAAGCTTCCTGGCTGGCGTGCTGGCGCGGGACATCCGCAGCTGCCAGCCGGGGCAGGCGCAGTACACCATCTGGTGCGACAGCGACGGCTACATGCTGGAGGATGGCGTGGTGCTGCGGTTAAGCGACGACGAGTTCCTGCTTACATCCGCCGAGCCAAATCTTCTCTATTTTGCCAACTTAATCGGCCGTCGCCGCGTGGAAATTAGCGACATCTCGAAGGAGTACGGCATTCTGGCAGTGCAGGGACCGCACTCCCGCACCGTGTTGGCCCAGCTTACCAAAGCCGCTGCCGACCTGCCCTACTTCCACGTCACCCAAACCAAAATTGCCAAAAAGCCGGTTATTTTGTCCCGCACGGGCTACACGGGTGATTTGGGCTTTGAGCTGTGGATCAAGGCAGACGACGCGCTGGACGTGTGGGATGCGCTGATGGCGGCTGGCGCGGGCTACAACATCACCCCAATGGGTCTTTTGGCGCTGAAAATGGCCCGCATCGAGGCCGGGCTGCTGCTGCTGGACGTTGATTTTTCGTCGGCGCGGTACGCCTGGGTGGACGGCCAGCGGGAGACGCCGCTGGAGCTGGGGTTTGACTGGCTGTTTAGGAAGTTGGATGGGGATGAACGGCCGTTTATCGGCCGTCAAGCCATCGAAAACGAAATCGCCAACAAAACCTCCCGCTGGAAAACGGTGGGTCTTATGCTCGATTGGCAGCACTATGACCAGACCTACAGCGACCTCGGCCTCATCCCGCCCAAGGACACGACGCCCATCGAAGAAGCCCATTCGCTCTACGATGCGGAGCGGAACTATTTGGGCTACGCCACCAGCCTGATGTACTCCTCGCTGCTCAAGCGGCACATCGCTATCGGCAAGCTGCCGCCGCACCTGAGTACGCCTGGCAGCGAAGCATATCTTGAGCTGATGATTGTGCATCGACCCCAATACGTCCTGGCCAACGTGGTGCGAATGCCGTTTTATGATCCGCTGCATAAGAAAGCATAAATGCAGTGAAAAGTAAAAAGTGAAAAGTAAAAAGTAGGCTCATCACTTTTCACTTATCACTTATCACTTTTTACTAAGAAAGGAAACACATGACAGAAAAATACGACGCAATTGTAATCGGGGGCGGCCACAACGGGCTGGTGAACGGCGCGTACCTGGCCAGGGCTGGCCTGAAAACGGTGGTGCTGGAGAAGCGCCACCTGGTCGGCGGGGCGGCCATCACCGAGGAGCTGAAGCCCGGCTTCCACTTTACCACGTTCTCCTACGCGCTTAGCCTGGTGCGCCCCGACATTATTCAGGAGCTGGAGCTGGTCAAACACGGCCTGATGGTCCTGCCCATGCCCAACACCTTCACCCCTGCCGAAAACGGCGACTATTTGTTCATGGGGCCAGACAGCTACCAAAATTACCACGAAATCGCCCGCCACTCGGCCAAAGATGCCGAGGCGTACCACGATTACTGGCACATCATTAAGCAGGTGGTGCAGGCGGTGAAACCGCTGGTAGACAGCATCCCGCCAGACATCACCAGCAGCGCGCCGGAAGAACTGGCCCGATTAGCGGCCGTGGGATCGCATCTGGGGCGGCAAAACCCCAAGGTGCTGCACATGCTCACCCGGCTGCTCACCGGCAGCGCCGCCGACCTGCTGGACGACTATTTTGAGACCGATGTCCTCAAAGCGGCCTTCTGCTCCAGTGGGCTGATTGGCACCAAAGTGGGGCCGCGCTCGCAAGGGTCGGGGCTGGTGCTGCTGTTCCACAAGCTGGGCGATTTTGACGGCAGCATTGGCGATTGGGGCTTCCACAAGGGCGGCAACGGCGGCTTTACCCAGGCAGTGGCCCGCGCCGCGCAGGCGTTTGGCTGCGAAATCCGGCTGGACGCGGACGTGAGCGAAGTCATCACCAAAAACGGCGCGGCGATTGGCGTGGCGCTGCAAAACGGCGACGAGCTGTACGGTGATACCATCGTCAGCGCCCTGGACCCGCGCCGCACCTTCTTGCAGCTCGTCGAGCCGCGCGATTTGCCCACCGACCTGGTGGAGACGATTGAGAAGTTCAAGTTCCAGGGGGTGTCGTCCAAGGTGAATTTTGCCCTGGACGGCCTGCCAGAATACCCGACGCTGCCCGGCCGCACCGATATTTTCCGGGGCTTCATGAACATCGGCCCCACGGTGGATTACATTGAACGGGCGTTTGATGATGCGAAATATGGCTGGTTTAGTAAACGGCCGTACATCGACTGCGCCATCCAATCCACCATTGATCCGGACATGTCCCCGCCGGGAAAACATATCATGTCCTGCTTTGTGCAGTACACGCCCTACAAGCTCAAAGGTGGGGATTGGGACACGGAGCGCGAAAATCTGGGCGACGTGGTGCAGCAAACGCTCACCGAAGTGTTCCCCAACTTTAGCGATCTGGTGCTGCATCGCGAGGTGGTCACGCCGCTGGACATCGAGCGCACCGTGGGGCTGAGCGAGGGCAACATCTTCGCCGGGGAGTTCATGGGGCCGCAGATGTACTTTTTCCGCCCCGCCCCCGGCTGGAATCAGTACCGCACGCCCATCAAGGGGTACTACCAGTGCGGCTCCGGCACGCATCCTGGCGGCTGCGTCATGGGCGCGCCGGGCAAGCTGGCGGCCACGCAGATTTTGGGGGATTTGAAGAAGTGAGGCAAGTTTGCAAGTGAAAAGTAAAAAGTGAAAAGTGGGAAACTTCGTTTCTCTTGAGTAGCACATTACAGATCGGGGATTTCATGAGTCTCGAATTGATTGTCCGAACATATAAAGTGAACATCCGGCCAAAAGCTGAGTACGAACTTGCACGGTTTGAAAAACTAGAAGCTGCCGTTGCAGTTGAAAAAGCTGCTTTGGCAATTAACCACAAAGAAAAAAGATATTCACACCAGCGAGGTTAAAAAAAGCGAATCTTGAAGAATCCAAAGAGAGGCTATTGGCAAATTTAGATGCGCTGAAGTCATGCGCAAACTTTGACGAACTTTTCTTATTAGTGAAGGAATTAGTTCAACCAATTAAAGGAATTGGTGAATTGTATATCTATGATACTGCATTGCGCATTGGCGCAAATCTCGCCTTGTTGCCAACAAAAGTCTATCTACATGCAGGCACAAGAACTGGGGCAAAACGTTTAGGTTTTCAAGGTAAGGAACCCACTATTCCCGTTTCAAAATTTCCCAAGGCATTGCAGAAACTTGAACCACATGAAATCGAAGATGTGTTATGCATCTTCAAAGATGAACTGGGTAAGGTTGAGTTTCATACCTTTGATAAGAAGAAAGCTAAACGAAGCTGGTGCTATTGAAAATCATTCTACTGTAACTTGCGTAATTACCACTTTTCACTTTTTACTGAAACAAGTTATGAAAAACACAGCGATCCAGTTTGATCTCATTTCTCAAATTAGTGACCTGCTACGTCCGGCTGGCGTTTCGATTTGGCTGCGTGGTGGCTGGGCCATTGATTTTCTCTTGGGCCACATTACTCGCCCTCACAGCGATATTGATGTTGTTGCCTGGCGACAAGATGCGGCGCAGTTGCGCCGCTTGCTTGAGCAAGCTGGCTTTTTGTTTGAACGCGACACTGGCGTTCAATACGACTTTTCTAAGCACGGACAGGAAATTAGCGTTGTTTTCATTTCGCAAAATGGAGGAGATGAGGTGTTTGTGCATGGCATCCCCGAATGGGTTTGGCTGCCCGGCGCTTTGTCGCTGCCACCTCAAGAACTGGATGGTTTGTTTTGTAACGTCATTTCACCAGAGCAGCTCCTGGAAGAAAAAGTGGGTTATGAAGCTGGAACAGGACGGCCGTTACGTCCAAAAGATCTGCAAAGTATTCAGATGCTTCAGGAGATTATTTCGCTATGGTAAAAATCAGTATTAGATTTGCAACCATTGAAGATATTCCTGCTATTCAGAGAATGGGTCGAGCATCCCGTGAAGCTGCGTTTGTAGAAACTGGACTTATAACGGCCGCACAGAATGAGGAAGTGTTAGCTGATTCTTGGTCAGTTGAGATGCTGACTATGTCCATGTCGATCCCCTCCAATCATGCCATCGTCGCTATGGACGGGGAAAATGTTATCGGCTATTTGAGTGGTCGCTATCAGAATCCGCTTGAGGAAGGAGAGGTGAGACTTTATCGTCTATATATTCATCCCGACTATTGGGGTCAACGGGTTGGATATCAACTATGGCAAAGTTATCGCGATGCTCTTAGCGAAGAAGTTAAACGTGTTGATGTTGGTTCAGTGGCGACCAATGTACGGGCTACAGAATTCTACCAGCGTCTAGGGTTTAGAATTGTCAGCACGGAAGATGACAAGCACCAGTTACAATTAGCTCTCACTTCGGCTGAAGAAGGACACCACCAGGCTGACAAAAGGAACGTAAATGTTTGAGCCTATTAATCTTGCGGCATATGCGGATCCAATTTTGGATGAATTGGTGAGTGGGCAGCCCCAAATCGACAATACCGTCTTTTTTGATGTTGTTCGCCAGACACAAGGGGCGATTTTGGAGCTGGGGTGTGGCTACGGCCGTATCACAATTCCCCTAGCCCAAAGAGGCATCACCGGCCTAACGGGGCTGGAATTGTCGGCTCCCTCACTGGCTTATGCCCGGCAAAAAGCGAAGGATTTACCCATTCGTTGGATCGAAGCAGATGTACGCAACTTCAATACCGGCATGCAGTATGATCTCATCTTTGCCAGAGGTAGTGTCTTCAACTTCATGCTTACGCGCCTTGACCAGGAAGCTATGTTAAATCGCGTAAATGAAAATTTGACCAACGACGGCCAGTTTATGTTTGATACCGAAAATCTTCCTCCCACAAGGATGGTCAACGCTCTGGAAGAAGTTGAATGGTTTACGCTCACGCACCCGAATGGCCGTCAGATTTACGTATCGGGAACAGACAAATTTGATTACGCACAACAACACTGGACACAAACCTCTTATGAACGCTGGGACAAACCTGACGGTGAATTCGTTCGCCCACCTTGGGAATTAACGCTGCGGTACACAACGCCTCAGGAGATGGAAACCTTGCTGCATTACAATGGCTTCAAAATTGTTGCCAGGTATGCAGATTATGAAGGTGCCTTGGAAACCGACAAGAAGCCATCAAGGATTTATATCTGTCAGAAACAGTAACATATCCTCAAAAACTTTTTACTATTCACTTATCACTTTTTACTGAAATACAGACATGAAAAACACAACAATCGCCCTCATTCAAACAAGCTGGCCGGGCAGCCGGGCAGAGATAATCAAGACGTACCGGGAATTGGTGGTAGAAGCGGCCGTTCGCGGGGCTGAAATTGTTTGCCTGCAAGAGTTTTCCCTGTCGCCCTACTTTGCCAGTGTGAAGGATGATGCCAACACCGCCTGGGCCGAACCAGTGCGCGGCGGCGAGAGTGATGCCGTGTTTGGCGAGCTGGCACGGCAAAATAGGGTATTTCTACTGGGCAGTCTGTTTGAACGGGCGGATGACGGCGGCGCTGAGGACAGAACGTACTGGGACACGGCCACGGTGCATAATCCGGCCGGGGAACTGGCAGGCTTTACGCGCAAGGTGCATATTCCCCAGGGCGCGGGCTACTACGAGGATTATTATTACGGCGGCTCTGATCAATTTCCGGTGTATGAGGTGGCTGGGGTGAAAACGGCCGTTCCCACCTGCTACGATCAATGGTTCCCCGAACTCTCCCGCATTTATGCCCTCAACGGCGCAGAATTCATCTTCTATCCCACCGCCATCGGCTCAGAGCCAGACGCGCCGGAGATCGATACGGCCGTATCGTGGCAAACCGTCATGCGCGGGCAGGCGATTGCCAATGGGGTGTTTATCGCCGCCGCCAACCGCGTGGGGCAGGAAGACGTCACCTTCTACGGCAGCAGCTTCATCTGCGACCCCATGGGCCGCATCCTGGCCCAGGCCAGCCGCGACCAGACGGAGGTGATTGTGGCGGTGTTGGAAACGGCCGTATTCGACCAATGGCGGCATTTGTTTCCATTGCTGCGGCAGCGCCGCCCGGATGTATACGGAGAGTTAGTGAAGAAAAGTGATAAGTGAAAAGTAAAAAGTGATAAGTAGGGGCGAGGCAGGTGGGTAAAATCTTCGCTAAACAAAACAACCTGTCTCCACCTGCCTCGCCCACTTGCCTGCGGATTATTAAGGAATATTAGGAGGATGTGATGTCGAGTTTGCCACATGTGGGGAGTTATCGGGAATTGATTGTGTACCAAAAGGCGCGGCAGTTGGCGCGGGATGTTTTTCACTTGTCGAAGCAGTTTCCTAAAGAGGAAATGTATGCGCTGACTGATCAGATTCGCCGCTCGTCACGTTCGATTGGGGCACAGATTGCTGAGTCCTGGGGCAAACGCCGCTATGAAAAACATTTTGTCAGCAAACTCACCGATGCCGTCAGCGAACAGTACGAAACCGAACATTGGCTTCTCAGCGCTCAAGATTGTGACTACCTCACACCAGCGCAAATTCAGCCCTTCATGAACCAATGCGCCGAAATCGGCCGTATGCTCAACAGCATGATCGATAAAGCCAACCGCTTCTGCCAAACCCCACCCAACCAACTACGCGAATCCTCCCCCGAATACTTCACCTTCGAGGAATAAAACTTTTCACTTATCACTTATCACTTTTCACTCAAAAAAACGGAGACTACATGAAAAGATCAACCGAACTCATCGCCAAACAACGCAAACACCTCTGGCCCAACCAGATTTTCTACTACGCCGAGCCGCTGCCGCTGGATCGCGGCGACGGCATGTACGTCTGGGATGTGGACGGCAACAAATACCTGGACTTTTTCGCCGGAATTCTGACCACCAGCGTGGGTCACAACAACGGCCGTGTCCGCCAGCGCATCATCGAGCAGCTAGACAAACTCATCCACAGCTCCACCCTCTACCCCAACCAGGCCCACATCGAATACGCTGAAATGCTGGCCCAAATCACGCCAGACGGATTGGACACCTTTTATTTTGGGGCCAGCGGGACGGATGCGGATGAAACGGCCGTGCTCATGGCTCAGGTCCACACCGGCAACACCGAGATCATCGCCCTGCGCCACGGTTACAGCGGCAAATCCCAGCTGGCGATGACCCTCACCGGGCAGGCAGCCTGGCGCATGGGGCCGGTGCACATCGGCTACGTGCGCCACGCCATGACCCCCTACACCTACCGTGCCCTCGGCGGCCTGGACGAAAAAAGCTTCGTGCAGGCCTGCCTCGACGATCTGCAAGACGTCATCAAAACGATGACCTCTGGCAAGATTGCCGCCCTCATCATGGAGCCGATTCAGGGCGTGGGTGGCTTCATCACCCTGCCGCCCGAATACATGGAAGGCGCGGCCGACATTGCTCGCGCCCACGGTGGTTTGGTGATTATCGACGAGGTGCAGACGGGATTCGGCCGTACCGGAACCCACTGGTGGGGCCACCAGCACAGCGCCGTTAAACCAGACATCATGACGATGGCCAAGGGGATCGCCAACGGGATGCCGCTTTCGGCCGTGGCCACCACGCCAGAGATTGCCCAAAGCGCGGTCGGCGCGGGTCTGACGATCAGCACTTTTGGCGGCAATCCGGTGGCCTGCGCCGCAGCAATCGGCACGCTGGAGGAGATGATGGCGAACTACACTCCCGCCCGCAGCGCCGCCATCGGCCAGATGTTGGCAGACGGGCTGCACAAACTGGCTCAAAAATATCCGCTCATCGGCGAGGTGCGCGGGCGCGGCCTGATGCAGGGCGTGGAACTGGTGGCCGACCGGCGCAGTAAAGAACCCGCGCCTCAGCACGCCAACGCCGTCATGGAGGCGTCGCGCCAGGCCGGGCTGCTCATCGGCAAGGGCGGCATGTTGGGCAATTCGCTGCGCATTGCCCCGCCGCTCATCGCCGCGCAAGAGCACGTTGAGGAAGCATTGGAGAAGCTGGATTTGGCTTTTGCACACGTTCAGGAATCGGTTTAATCACTTTAAGGAGAGATGGGAGAGTGAAAAGTAAAAAGTGAAAAGTGATAAGTGAAAAGTGCTCTTACTTTTTACTTATCACTTATCACTTTTCACTAAAGAATCCCACACAAAAAACATGGGAACAATCAATCTTGTAACACAAATACCAGGTCCAAAAAGTCAGGCCATTGTGGCGCGGCGGGAGGCGGCGCTGAGTCGTGGTGGGGCGAAGTTGACCCAGATTGCGGTAGCTAAGGCGGCGGGAACGGCCGTTCACGACGTAGACGGCAACACCTTGCTGGATTTCGCGGGCGGCATCGGCATGCTGGCCGTGGGGCACTGCCCGCCGACGGTTGTCTCTGCCATGCAGCGCCAGGCGGAGAATCTGGTCCATATGTGCTCCATCGTCGCCAGCTACGAGCCAATGGTCGAGGTGGCCGAACTGCTCAACCAGCACACGCCGGGCGACCACGCCAAAAAGAGCCTGCTTGCCAACAGTGGGGCCGAGGCGGTGGAAGCGGCCGTTAAGATGGCGCGTGTTTACACTGGACGGCAAGCGATCATCGTTTTTGAAGGGGCGTATCACGGCCGTACCAACCTGACGATGGCGATGACCTCCAAATACGGGCTGTTCAAAAAAGGGTTCGGCCCGTTTGCCCCGGAGATTTACCGCATCCCCTTCCCCAACGTCTACCGCCGCCCGGAGGAGATGAGCGAGGAGAGCTTTGTCGAGTGGTCCTGCTGGCAGCTGGAAAACGCCCTGATCGCCCAGGTTGATCCCAGCGCCGTGGCCGCCATCGTCATTGAGCCGGTGCAGGGGGAAGGCGGCTTCCTGCCCACGCCGCCCCGCTTCCTGGAGCGGATTCGCCAGCTATGCACCCAGCACGGCATCGTCATGATTGCCGATGAGATTCAGTGCGGCTTTGGGCGCACGGGCAAGCTGTTTGCCTGCGAGCATTATGGCATCGTGCCCGATCTCATCACCACGGGCAAATCGCTCGGCGCAGGTATGCCGATTGCCGCTGTCACCGGCCGGGCGGAAATTGTCGATGCGCCCCATCCAGGCGGGCTGGGTGGCACCTACAGCGGCAATCCGCTGGCCTGCGTGGCGGCCATCGAAGCCATCAAGCTCATCAGCGACCCGGCCTTTTTGGCCCGCGCCACCGAAGTCGGCCAGCGGCTGCGCGGCCATCTGCTGCAAATCCAGGCGGCGCACCCCAACATCATCGGCGACGTGCGCGGGCTGGGGCCAATGCTGGCGATGGAGATTGTGCAGGACGCGGCCAGCAAGGTGCCGGACATGGACACCACGGCCAAAATCACGGCGGGCACGCTGGCACGCGGCCTCATCACTATTCGCGCCGGGCTGTACAGCAACTGCATCCGCCTGCTGCCCCCGCTCACGGTGACGGACGATGAGATTGAGGAGGGGATGGGGATTTTGCGTGCGGCGGTGGATGAGGCAAGTGGGTAGATAAGAAGTGAAAAGTAAAAAGTGAAAAGTGATAAAGTAAGCCACTTTTTACTTTTCACTTATCACTTTTCACTACCCTCTCACCATGACCCCCCTACTGGAATCTACCCCCACTCAGAACGGCTTCCGCATGCCGGGTGAATTTGAGCCGCACGCGGGCTGCTGGATGTTGTGGCCGGAACGGCCGGATGTCTGGCGCGACAACGGCCGTCCCGCCCAAACCGCCTTTGTTGAGGTTGCCAGCGCCATTGCCCAATTTGAGCCGGTCTGGCTGGGCGTTTCTGCCGCTTCTTACGCCACAGCGCGTGCCCGGCTGCCCAAATCTGTCACGCTCATCGAACTCGATTACAACGACGCCTGGATGCGCGACAACGGCCCGACGTTTGTGGTCAACGATGCAGGCGAAGTGCGCGGCATCGACTGGGATTTCAACGCCTGGGGCGGCCTCTACGAGGATTGGAAGGCCGATGACCAGTTGGCCAGCCAGGTGCTGGGGGTGCGGGGATACGGCCGTTACAAAGCCCATCTCGTCATGGAAGGGGGCGCGATTGACGTGGATGGTCAGGGCACGCTCATCGTCACCGAGCAGTCGCTGCTGGATCCGCGCCGCAACCCCGGCCGCAGCCGGGACGAGGTCGAGGCGATCTTGCGGGCTTATCTCAACGTGCAAAAGGTGATCTGGCTGCAAGATGGCGTGCATGAAGACGAGACCAACGGCCACGTAGACAATCTGTGCTGCTTTGTTCGGCCCGGCGTGGTTGCCCTCACCTGGACCGATGACCAGGACGACCCGCAATACCCTATCTCGCTGGCCGCATTTGAGCAGTTAAGCCGTGAACGGGATGCGTGGGAACGGCCGTTGCAAATCGTCAAAATTCACCAGCCCACCCCCATGCATATCACGCCCGAAGAAGCGGCTGGCATCCGGCCTATGCCCAGCAGCCACCCCCGCCCGCCCCAGCAGCGGTTGGCAGGTTCTTATATCAATTACTACGTTGCCAACGGTGGCGTTATCGTGCCCCAATTCAACAACCGTCACGATACGGCCGCTCTCGAAACAATCCAATCTCTATTTCCTGATCGCAAAATAGTGGGCGTTTATGCCCGCGAAATTTTGTTGGGGGGCGGCAATATTCATTGCATCACCCAGCAGCAACCCATAGGAGGAAGTAAAAAGTAAAAAGTGAAAAGTAAAAAGTGGTCATCTCGCTTTTTACTTATCACTTATCACTTTTCACTTATTAAAAGTGAACCAAATCACCTACAAACCAATTGAAGAAAAACAGGCACGAGAAGTTGCCCAATTACTCAGAATCTGCTTTCCTCTCATGCCCCCTGGCGATCAGTACACCGCCAAAGAGCTGCGGGAACTGGCCCGGATTTTTCCCGAAGGCACCATCATTGCTCTGGACGGCGACACGGTGGTGGGCATGGGCACCGGCATTTTTACCGATTTAGACCTGGACAACCTGCCGCCAACCGAGGATGACATTTTGTACACGCTGGACGGCCGTAATTTGCATGATTGGAACGGCCGTTACTACTTCGGCAGCGACATGGCCGTCCACCCCGATTATCGTGGGCGGCGCATTGGCCGGGCCATCTACGAGCGGCGCAAGGCGGTCATCCGAAAGTACAACAAGCAAGGATTTGTGGCAGCGGCCGTTTTGCCCGGTTACGCCCAACACGAAGCCACCCTGGACATTCATGCCTACCTGGCCAAAGTGATCGCTGGCGAGCTGTACGACCCCACCCTATCCATGCAGCTGCGCAACGGCTTTCAGGTCATTCGCCCGATCCATGATTTTTTTGTCTTTCCGCGCTCCAGCAACTGGTCGGCCCTCATCTATTGGCCCAACCTGGATTACAAAGAATCGTAATGATTACCGTTTTTGACGCAAAGGCGCAAAGAGGCAAAGAAGGATTTCCTTTGCTTCCTTAAATTCTTTGCGTTCTTTGCGTCAAAATTTCTTAGAACGAGAGAACCTGATGAATGAAACAATCAAAATTGTCACCATGCGCCCAGAATTTGCCCCCGCCCTGGCAGAATTGCAGCGCGCCTGCTTCCCCACCCTGGGTGAACAGGAGCTGATGAAAGAACAACATTTCCTGAAGCATTGCGAGATTTTTCCGGAAGGCGAGTTTGTGGTGCTGGTAAACGGCCGTGTCGTGGCCCTAGGTTCCGGCTTCTTCTACAGCTTCGACTTCGACGATCCCCGCCACACCTTTCGCGAAATCATTGCTGGCGGTTACTACACCAACCACGATCCCGACGGGGAATACTACTACGGTGCTGACATCAGCGTACATCCAGAGTTTCGCGGGCAAGGTATCGGCCGTCTGCTATATGACGCCCGCAAAGAGCTGGTCATTCGCACCAACCGCAAAGGAATCGTGGCCGGGGGCGTGCTGCCTGGCTACCCGCGCTTTCGCGGCCAGCTCACCATCCCGGAATACGTCGATAAAGTCGTCGCAGGTGAACTGTTCGATCCCACGCTAACCATGCAGCTGCGCAACGGCTTCGAGGTGCGGGGCTTGCTCAAAAACTACATCGATGATAGCAACTCCGACAACTGGGCCACGCTCATCGTTTGGCAAAATCCGCACTATGTGGCAAAACCGTAGCCCAACCCTCGTTCCACGCTCCGCGTGGAATGAAGTCCCGGACGCTCCGCGTTCCCTTGCGGCGCAGAGCGCCACTACCGGCATCCCCACGCCGAGCGTGGGAACGAGCCAAAAGGAAGTAACATGACTAGAAAAATTCGCGTCCTGAAAGCCAGCGGCACGCCGTATGAAGTTGGTTATGAACATGGCCAGGCATACCGCGAGGACATCCGCCGCTACACCGCCGAGCGCGTCCAGTTGGTCTGTGACGGCCAATGGAGCGGCGGACCCCTGTCCCGCGCCGACGTCCTGGCCATCGCCGAGGCGTGCCTGCCCGACCACCAGACGTACGCCCCAGCACTCTATCAGGAGCTGCAAGGGCTGGCTGCCGCCACCGACCTCTCGCTGGCCGAACTGATCATCGTCGGCGGCTTCACCGACTTTGTAGACGCCGTCTACAACAGTACCCGCCCCAAAAACGAGCATCCCGCCCGTTTGCCCATCGACGACTGTACTGCCTTCATCATCCCCGACAGTGCCGCCAGCGGCGCAGGCTTCTTCGGCCAGACCTGGGACATGCACGACACCGCCACTGAGTTTGTCATTCTGCTGGACGTACAGCCCGACGACGCGCCGCGCAGCCTCGTCTTTACCACCACCGGCTGCCTGGGGCAGATAGGCATGAATGCCCACGGCATCTGCGTTGGCATCAACAATCTGTTGGGGGCCGATGGCCAGATTGGCGTGACCTGGCCCTTTGTGGTGCGCAAGGTGCTCCAGCAAGACAACCTCACCGACGCCCTGGCCTGCATCACCGAAGCAAAATTGGCAGGGGCGCACAACTACCTGCTGTTCGACAAAACCGGGCACGGCTATAACGTCGAGGCGATGTCTACCCACCACGTCATTACGCCGCTGGCTGGCGAACCGCTCATCCACACCAACCACTGCTTGCTGCCGGAAACCTTGCAGCATTCCCAGGCCCGCCCGCCGGATGCGCAGGCCAGTTCAGAAGCAAGGTTATCCAGGGCAGAGCTGCTTTTGGGGAAACGGCCGTTAACCATCCAGGACCTCATCGACCTCACCCGTGACCCGGAGGCCGTCTGCGTCCGCGCCAGGCCGCCCCTGCACGTCGAATCCTGCGGGGCCGCCATCATGCAGCCCAAAACTGGCACCTTCTGGGCCGTCTGGGGTCTGCCCAGCGAAAACGAATACGAACAGTTTAAATTAGCCACAGAGGCCACAGAGAATTGCTAGAGAAGTTCAACTTTTGGAAAAAGTTGAACTTCTGAATAGTGTAAAACTCTATTCTCTCTGTGCCCTCTGTGGCCAAAAAAAGGAAAAATGATGGAAGAGTGGCGTATTAGCCAGCTACAAGAAATGATGTGCAGCGGCGCTATGACCGCCAAAGCGCTTGTCCAGTTTTACCTGGATCGCATTGAGAAAATTGACCAAAACGGCCCCGGCCTCAACAGCGTGTTGGCCATCAACCCGGAGGCGCTGGCCATTGCCGAACAGCTCGATGCCGAACGGCAAACCAGCGGGCCGCGTGGACCGCTGCATGGCATTCCCCTCCTGCTCAAAGACAACATCGAAACCAGCGATCCCCTGCCCACCACCGCTGGATCGCTGGCCCTGGCGCAAAACTTCGCTGTGCAGGACAGCTTTGTGGCTGAACAGCTCCGCGCCGCTGGGGCCATCATCCTGGGCAAAGCCAACCTCAGCGAATGGGCCAATTTCCGCTCCTCGCGCTCCAGCAGCGGCTGGAGCAGCGCCGGGGGGCAGGTACGCAATCCATACGCCCTGGACCGCAATCCGTGTGGCAGCAGCGCCGGCTCTGGCGTGGCCGTTGCGGCCAACCTGTGCGCCGCCGCCATCGGCACAGAGACGGATGGCTCAATAGTTTGCCCTTCACACACCAATGGCATTGTCGGGTTGAAACCAACGGTGGGTCTGATTGGGCGCTCTGGCATTGTGCCCATTTCCCACAGCCAGGATACCGCCGGGCCAATGACGCGCACCGTCCGCGACGCCGCCATCCTCCTGGGGGCGCTCACCGGGGTTGATCCCCGCGACCTGGCCACACAAGCCAGCGCAGGCCATTTTCACAAAGATTACACCCAGTTTCTGGATAAAAATGGCCTGCAAGGGGCTAGAATCGGCGTTTCGCGCAACTTTTTTGGCCACAACCCTTTCGTCGATGCGCTGATTGGCCAGGCCATTGAAGCGATGCGCCAGCAAGGCGCGATCATCATCGATCCGGCCAACATCGAAGGCAAAAGAGCGTTTCACGACTCCGAATTCGAGGTGCTGCTGTACGAATTCAAGCACGATCTGGACGCCTATCTGGCATCTACCCCGGAAACCGTCATCAGCCGCACCCTTGCCGATTTGATCGCCTTCAACGAAGCGAACAAAGAGCGCGTGATGCCCTACTTTGGCCAGGAACTGTTTGCAGCGGCTCAAGCTAAAGGGTCACTTACGGATGAGGCCTATTTGGCAGCATTGGCCAACAATCATCGCCTGGCGCGGGATGAAGGGATTGACGCTACCTTGAAGGAGCACAAGCTGGGCGCCATTGTGGCCCCTACGGGTGGTCCAGCCTGGCCCACGGATTGGGTGAACGGGGATCATTATGGCGGGGCCAGTTCATCTCCAGCGGCGGTGGCGGGTTATCCAAACATTACCGTTCCGGCTGGCTACGTGTTTGGGCTGCCGGTGGGTATCTCTTTCATTGGTCGGGCGTGGCAGGAGCCGACGCTGCTGCGGCTGGCGTATGCGTTCGAGCAGGCGACGCAACTGCGCCAGCCGCCTACTTACCACGAGTCGGTTCGGTTTGCTTAGAGCAGTTTGCATAAATTTGCACCTCTCACCGGCAAATGTTACGATCCAGGTGCCAAGTGGGCTGAGTGATCGCGGTTAGGTGTCTATGACATCTGGCTGAGGAAAGTCCGCACTCCACAGAGCACGGTGCCGGCTAACGGCCGGGCGGGGTAACCCGACAGAATAGTGCAACAGAGAGGTATATTGCCCCAACAATGGTCCGCCATTGTAGCCTTGGGCTTCAGCCCAAGGTTGGGGCGAGGGTGAAACGGTGGTGTAAGAGACCACCGGCAGCGGCCGTAATGTCGCTGGCCAGGCAAACCTCACCGGGAGCAAGACCAAGCAGGGCGAAGGGGCTGCTCGTCCCGTCTGACGTCCGGGTAGGTCGCACGAGGGTGTTAGCAATAACACTCCCAGATAGATGATCACTGCGTTGGCTTTGCCAACAAGACAGAATGCGGCTTATAGGCGCACTTGGCATTTGGTAATCAGTGGCCAGTAATCAGTGGCCAGTAATCAGTTTGGTTACTGGTTACTGACTACCGACCACGGAAGAAGGAGGCCCCATGACCATCAACGTTCTTTTTGTTTGCCTGGGCAATATTTGCCGTTCGCCGATGGCCGAAGCTGTATTTCAGCAGCTGGTGGATGAGGCGGGGCTGACAGACAAGTTCCAGATTGATTCAGCCGGTACGGGCGATTGGCACGTAGGCGAAAAAGCGCATTCCGGCACGCGGGCTATTTTGGCGGAACATGGCATAGGGTATAACGGCCGTTCCCGCCAAATTACCGCTCAAGATATGGCCGACCCTCACACGTACATCATTACTATGGACCAAAGCAACAGCAGCGATTTGCGTCGCATGTTTGGCAGCCACGCTAACCAATATCGTTTGCTGGAATTTGCCACAGAAACGGCCGTAACCGACGTCCCCGACCCCTACTACACCCAAAACTTTGAAACCGTCTACCAGCTCGTTACCGACGGCTGCCAGGGATTGCTAGAAACCATTCGCCAGCGTGAAGGGTTATAACCAACATAAAAATAGCTTGCGTGAACCACATCAGCCAAGAATATAAGTCAACGCTTTAGCAGATTTAGCAGATTTCCCTTTGCGCTTCTCTGCGCCTCTGCATCTTTGCGATAAACTGTTTCATTAAGGAGGAAAGAGCAAAATGACCACCGTGAGTGAGCGTGATGTTATTGTGGTAGGGGCAGGCCCTGCCGGGGCAACGGCCGCAGCCGCCCTGGCCCAAAAAGGGTATGATGTACTTCTGTTGGACCGTCACCAATTCCCCCGCGACAAAACCTGTGGCGACGCTGTTCCTGCAAACGCAATAGCGCTGCTTTGGCGCTTGGGCATGCGCGAAAAGTTGGAAAAAGCAGTCGAACGGGGCGAACTGTATCCGCTGCAAGGTATGCTGCTTGTTTCGCCACGGGGGCACGAGCTGCACGCCAAATTCGATCACAGCCAACATGGCGCTGACTCTTACGTAGCACCGCGCCTTCATTTTGATGCGCTCATTCAGGAACATGCCATTGATTCCGGCGCTGAATTTTGCCAGGCTCAAGTTAAGGAGCCTCTGGTGGCAGACGGAAAGATCGTCGGTGTGCGTGCCCAGATGAACGGCCGTGTAAAAGAGTTGCGTGCCAAATTGGTAATTGGGGCTGATGGCGTAACCTCAGTGATAACGCGCCACTTGCGCCCCAAAGAGCGTCAACATATGGATAGCCATCGTGCCGTAGCGCTGCGGGCTTACATTGACGATATTCAGGAGTTTCCCCAAGAAGTTGAGTTTTATCTGTACAAAGATATTTTGCCAGGGTACGCTTGGATTTTCCCGATTGGTGAAAACAAAGCCAATATTGGCCTGGGGATGCGGTTGGATCATTTTCGCCAGAAAAAATATAACCTGGAAAAGATGTTAAAAGATTTTTTGGAGATGCCAGCCATTAAAAAACGGCTGCTGCACGGTGGGCAGCTGCGGGATGTGGCCACCTGGCAGCTCAATTTTGGTTCGCAAAATAACCTGCAGCATGTTTTTGATGGGGCAATTTTGGTGGGGGATGCGGCCGGGTTTATCAATCCGCTAACCGGTGGTGGTATTCATAACGGGCTCATTTCGGCCGAGCTGGCGGCACAGGTGGCAGACGAGGCTTTCAAAGCCGACGATTTTTCGCGCAGCCAGATGGGTGGGTACGAGCAGCTTTGTCATGAGAGTATGTGGAAAAGTATGCGGAATTCTTACTGGATGCAGCGGACCTTCATGCATTTTCCGATTCTGGTCGATTTTTTGGTGAAGCGGATGAAGGAAAACAGCTCGTTGGCGCAGACGTTTTTGACGAAGTTGTAGCGTGGGTTTTAGGTGAGTGCCTGGAATGGTGTGAAATAGAGTGGAGAGTGGGCTGTTAGCAGTTTAGATAGGTTTGGATTTTTCCGGGCAGATCGAAGATTGGGGTTTCTTTAGAGATTAAATCGGTGGCTCCGGCGTCGAGGCTTTGGATTTTGGTGTTTTGGCGGTCGTCGGCAGTGTACATGAGGATGTACGGCCGTTTCTCTGGCATCAACTCACGAATCCGACGACATACCTCAATGCCATCCATTCCCGGCATCATCACATCCAGCAATATGAGGTCTGGCATCTCATCCCCAACCATTTGCAACGCTTGCTTGCCGCTTAACGCACCCCGCACCTTATAACCCGCCTGTTCCAAAATAAGCAGGCACAGGCTTACCAGCGATTGCTCATCATCAACAACCAGAATTTTGGGCTCTTGGCTCTGCGGGTTTGTTATCATGATTGCATTGTAGAATAGTCAGGACGACAGGTAAATAGTCGGTAAGGGCCATTGTGTGAAAATAATTTAGCAAGGAGGTTCATTATGATACGCTTGTTGATTCGACTGGTGATTAATGCTGTGGCCATTTGGGCGGCAGTAAATCTGGTGCCGGGACTTAACCATGAAGGGAGTACGGTGTCGCTGCTGATTGTGGCGCTTATTTTTGGGCTGGTGAATGCGTTGGTACGGCCGTTGCTGCTCTTGCTCACCTGCCCCTTCATTTTGTTAACCCTGGGTTTGTTTGTCCTGGTTGTCAACACTATTATGCTCTCTCTGACCGTTAGACTTTCCAGCGTCTGGGATTTGGGACTCACCTCCACTGGATTCTGGGCTACCTTCCTGGGTGCTCTGGTTATCAGCATTGTCAGCAGCATTATCAGTTTGCTTATCAAAGATAATAATGAGGACGATCATGGGCGTGGCGTTGTGATTATCGATCAGTGACTACTAAGGCTCACCAGAAGAAGTTCAACTTTTGGCTATCCAATTGTCCGATCATCCAGAGAAAAGTTGAACTTCTGGCTTAGTAGTTACTATCACTCAATAAAAAAATCCCCCCGAGGTTATACCATCAGGGGGAACCGTGTTTAATGGGTGATTGCCCGTTTACTCTGAGGGGCCGAAGCTGCGTTTGGCAATGACGCTTTGAGCTTGAGGCCCACGTCCCTTGTCTACCAGCTCAAAATCAACTTTGTCGCCTTCATACAGGTTGCGGTAACCATCCCCTTCAATGGCAGAATAGTGAACAAACACTTCCTGCCCGCCATCATCTGGGTTAATGAACCCATACCCCTTCAATCGACTAAACCATTTTACCAAACCAGTTTGCTTACCCATTTCGTTACCTCCGCGTTGAGTACAATACGCAAAAAGCGCCTGAGCCCCAGCGGTTAGGGCTTAAGGCGCTTTGCTAAAACAAAAAATACCAATACATCGCTTTCTTTAATTCCTGTACCGCTCGTGTTGATACAAAAATTAACATTGAAGCTGGGGTATGTCTATGAATTTCGCGTGAAACCTCGCGAAATTGGGGGGCGTTGAGAGGTCAGGGGCGGGGGTTAAGTACGGCTTGAATCATAATCTCGCGCACGCCGCTGTCGGTAAAACCGACGCGCTCCGCCAGCTGGGTGGAGGCTTCGTTATTTTGGGCCACGACGTAGAGTGGGGTACGGCCGTTTTCCAACAAATAGTTCACCATCGACGACACCACGCTGCGCCCCCAACCCCGCCGCCGGTAGCCTGGATGGGTGGTGACGCCAATTTCGGCAAGGCTCGGCGACTGCCAGTTGAGCGTGGCCGATGCGCCAATGACATCGTTCTCCCGATCGCGAATCGAGAAGCGGGGCATCCCGTTCGGCGCTTTATCTTGCGTTACCAGCACGTTGATCACCGGTTGGAAGTTGGACGGCCGTAACACAAACAAGCTCAACTGCTCTTCAGACTGAATCTCGAACAGGGCGTGCAGCAGGGGGGCGTAGCGGGCCGGGCTGTTGAGGATAACGGCCATTCCGACATCAATCGCCTCGTAAATCACGTCCGTGCTGGTTTGCATGTTGCGAATGGGCAGCCGCAGCGTCACAAACGGCCGAAACAGGTCCATGCCCGTGCGCGACAAGGCAACGTACCCTTTAGCACGAATGGCGGTGTAGGGAAACGGCCGTAAAATGGTGCGATTATCTGGGTGATAAAAGGCAAAGTAAGCGGCCATCCCATCAGCCGGATTGGTCTCATCCAGCAAGTGATAGATGGCCCGTCGTTGTTGGGTCAAAGACATACGAATCTCAATCTCTTCTCAGAGGTGCGACGCACTTGCCCTAGTAAGTGCGTCGCACCTGTATAGATCTTAATCTCCGAAAGACACGCCTAAATCGCGCCCGGTGAGGATGGTGTCGCAGTCTAGCGGCACCCGTTTCATATGGCCAGAAATATCGACCAGCGGTACATATTTGACCGTGGGCGGATCCAGCGCCACCATGATGCCAGATACGCCTTCCGCCAGGGCCCGCACGGATGCTGCGCCAAAGCGCAAGGAAAGCAGCCGGTCGTAGGCGGTGGGCTTGCCGCCGCGCAGCAGATGCCCCAGCACCACCACGCGGGTCTCCTTGCCCGTTAGCGCCTCCAGGGCGGCCCCAACTTTGTGGCCAATGCCGCCCAATCGTTCCGCCTGCCCCACCGACTTACCGATGACGGACAGCTCGCCGCCAACCGGATGCGCCCCCTCGGCTACCACCACGATAGAAAAGTGACGGCCTCGCGCCTCACGCTCCTGAATTTTGGCGGCCACTTTGTTGATGTCGTAGGGGATTTCTGGCAGCAGAATGACATCGGCGGTGCTGGCCACGCCTGAATTGAGGGCAATCCAGCCGGCGTACCGACCCATCACCTCCACTACCATGATGCGCTGGTGTGAAGCGGCCGTTGTGTGTAGGCGGTCTATACATTCGGTGGCGAAGTAGACGGCCGTATTAAAGCCAAACGTCGTCACGGTATGCTCCAGATCGTTATCAATGGTTTTGGGCACGCCCACCACGCGCAGCCCTTTCTCCGCCAGCACCCCGGCAATGGCCAATGAGCCATCACCGCCAATAGCGATCAGGGCGTCCAGCTTCTGCTCGGCAAACGCATCCAGCAGTTCATCAGAACGATCTACCTCGTAATATTCCCCATCTTCACCCAAAACGGGGTAGCTTAGCGGATTGCCCCGGTTGGTAGTGCCCAGAATGGTGCCACCCAGATGGGTAATGCCGCGCACCACGTCCGGGTTTAGCAGCATCAGGCCACCGTCTGGATATTGTTGGGGCATCAGCAGCCCGTTATAACCGTCGCGAATGCCAAAACATTCCCAGCCGCGCTGGGTGGCGGCCAGCACAATTGCCCGAATAACCGCGTTTAAGCCGGGCGCGTCCCCACCACCGGTATTGATGCCGATTCGTTTAATCTCCATGAACAATTCCTTCGTTTGCTTTGGTATGAAACGCTTTCTCACCTGCCTCAATCTGAACAGAAAGCCAATTCTCACGCGGAG
This sequence comes from Promineifilaceae bacterium (SeqCode), assembly GCA_041748655.1. Taxonomy (GTDB): domain Bacteria; phylum Chloroflexota; class Anaerolineae; order Promineifilales; family Promineifilaceae; genus Leptofilum. The sequence goes on from JBGTCV010000015.1 coordinate 31,731, forward strand.
GCAGCGGACATTGGAAATTCATTGTTGAGAGCCTTTTTTGCTAACGTTCATCAGAATGGCTAAGTATAGACTAGACAATATCGGAAATAGGAACTGGTCCGCAGATTAACGCAGATTTCGCAGATTTTTTGCCTTTAATCTGCGTCAATCTGCGAAATCTGCGGATTGTTTTTGACATAACGTTAATTCCAATAATGTCTACTATTTTGAAAACGGCCGTTTTTTGCTACTCCATTGTGATCATTAACGAACTTTTATGCAAAAGGCCGTGTCGTTTTTAGTACTTCCATCATCATCATGGTATGAGAAGTGGTGAGAAATCCTAACACAAAATGTGGGATATGTATAAAGGGGCATCCGGGCGTGGATGGCGTTTTCCGCTCTTGCTCACGCAAAATCCGCAGATCGCGCAAACAGAAATCTGTGCAATCTGCGGATATTGTTATTAGATAAAACAGCTTACGACTAGTCCAAGAAGCTGAAGGATTCCATCACCAGGTCGTACAGCGCCTGCATTTCGGCATACACCTCAGCCATTTCGGGATCGTCGGGGACGAAGGTGAGGCTGTAGAAGCGGTCGTTGTGTACCAGCACTACCTGCCGGTTGAGGTCCTGACCGGGCAGCTGGTCGAACTGGTTAGCCGGAATGCCATCCAGCATATAACCGAAGGAGAACATCACCCCGAAGTCGGCGAACTCTTCTTGCCTGGCGGTGGTGACTTCTTCCAGGGTACGGCCGTTAGCCGGTTCTACCGTAATGAACAGCTTGGGTTCGGCGGTGTTCATGAGCGAGTCGACGAAGACGGCCGTTTCCTTGCCATTTTCACTCGTCAGCGTGTCATCTACCGTGTACTTCGCCGGCAGCAGCACGCAGAAGCCATCTTCGGTGTTGGTGTAGAGCACCTGGTCTTCGCCAGCGGTGGGGCATTCGGGACCGGCCACCAGTGCAGCGTCTGGCTCCACGGCGATGAAGCGGAACGACCCGGTGATCAGCTGGAACAGCGCTTCGGCCTGCTGGCCCACCGCGCCGTAATCTTCACCAATGCGGGCAATCATGATGTCAACGAGACGGCCGTTGTGAATGGCCACAACATGGCGGTTGGTGTCCTGGCCGGGCAGGATGTCCAGCACGGTGGCCTGCTCGCCACCCAGGTCAACAGTCAGAAAAGACATGGCGGCCAGGTCGGCATCGGACGGGTAGTCGGGCATGATTTCCTGGAGGGAACGGCCGTCCATGGCTTCAACGCGGATGTTGGCCAGCGGCGCTTCGGTGTTCAGCGGCGACTTCACGTACAGCGTCAGCTCACCCGTTTCCGACTGGATCACGTCGTAGTGGTCCGGGAAGAGGAAGCAGATGCCGTTGGCCGCGTCGATGAGCTGGTGCGTTCCGGCCGTCGCTTCGGGGCAGTCGGCGGCGGTCAGCTCCTCAGACAGGGCTTCTTCGTCCGCGGGCATGGCTGTTGGCTCAATGATGGGTTCGCTGGTTGGGTCGTCAGCCGGATCGGCCGTGGGTTCCGCACCGCCAGACGGGCTGCAGGCAGCCAGGGCCATCAGGATGAAAAGCATAAACAGGGATAAGATTCGTTTGTAAGACATGTTTTTTACCTCTTTCTTTAATTTGTTTGTTGGCAGGTGCGACGCACTTCAAAAGTGCGTCGCACCTATTCTCTACTGAAACTGGTAATCCCAGCCAAAGTTCACCGGATAGGCGCTGGCACCAGTGATCAGGGTGATTTCATGGTACCAGGTGCCGTTAAACGGGAAGGTCCAGCCGCCGGGCAGCAGTGGGGCCACGTTCTCCGGCGCGGTGGCGTTGATGTAGACGCAGTAGGTGCCGGGCGTCAGGTTGTCAAAGGTGTACTTGCCGCTGGCATTGGTCACGGCATGCACCGGGACGGCAGTGTCGCTGGCGCAGCTGCCCAGCCGCAGCAGCACGGTCACCCCCGCGATGTATGTTTCGGTGGGCTGGAGCATGCCGTCGGCGATGTAGCCGCCGCTGCTGCTGGTGACGCAGTTGCCTTCTACCACGGTGCCATCATGGTTGGTGGTGCAGAAGTCGTTCCACACAAAGCCGCTGATTGACATGTTAGGCACGGCCGATTTCAGGTTGATGTCGTTGAGCGTTTGCCCGGCGCTCACGGCAATGCCGACCACATCGTCCAGGCCGCCGTTGCCCGCCAGCCCCAGGCAGAAGCTGCCGTTGAAGTTACCGCTAAGGGTGTAACGGCCATCATTGCCCGAAGTGGTAATGGCGACAGCGTCGTTCTTCACGTGGCAGGCGGTGCCCGGCACCAGCCAGATCTCGCGGCTGGCCATCAGCGGTTCGCCGCTGTTGTAGACGCCGTTGCCGTTGGTGTCCTGGTAAACCAGCCCGGAAATGATGGTACTTTGCCCGCTGATCACCTGGATTTTCACCCAGAGGGGTGAGCTGCTGCTGCCCACACCGAAGGTGCTGCCCTGCGGCGTTTGCACTTTCCAATCGCTCTGGTAAGCGCCTGGGGTGACCGGGGCCAGCATCGTCAGGCTCAGGTCTACCGTCTGGCCCGGGGCCACGGTGGCGGGCATTTGCAGCGCTTCCACGAAGGCACCCAGGACCGGACCACCGGCATGAACCAGGTGGTAACGGCCGTCCCAGGTGCAGGTGCCGTTGTTTTTGATGCGCCACGTCTTGACAAAAGTGGTGCCGGCCACGACCTGGCTGTTGTCCGGCACGGTCACATCGGCCACAAAGGTGGCGGCGTTGGTGCATGCGGTGCTGGTGGCCGTGGGTACCGGCTGACCGCTGGGCGAGCTGGTTGCCTTGGTGTACTGCGAACCGGCCGTCACCCAACAGCTGCCGGTGGTATCATCGGGGCAGACCACGCGCCACCAGCCGCTGTCGCTGCTGACGCCGGTCACTTTGGCCGTCTGGCCGCTGGCCACCCAGCCAATGACGCTGTAGCCAGTGCCGGGGCCGCTGCGTATGTTGACATCGGTTAGCGCCTGCACATACTGCACCGAGGTGGTGGAGACCAGGATGGCCGTCGCTTGAGCCGTGTTGGTCGGCAGGGGCGTAACGATGGCGGTGGGAACGGCCGTTGCTTCCCCAGTTACCGTGGCCGAAAGGGTCACCGTGGGCTCGATGGTGGTTGTGACAGTGATGACCTCGATCGTGGGGACAAGGGTAACCGTCCCCGTATCGCTGATCTGAAAGTAGCGCATGCCAAACACGAGCACAGCGCCTAGGGCGCTGAGGATGAAGGCGGTGAGTGCGCCCAAAAGAATGATGAATAGTGTACGAGACATTGTTTAATACTCCTTTTATCAAGTTGTGTAGTAAACCGCACAAAGTTTTTGAATGAAAAAACCTTCATTTGTGCGGTTTACTCAAGTAATTGGCAGATTTAGCCTCAGCTATTTTGAAAAATTTCTGCCAATTACAGCAGACGATAACAGGCCAGCCGTTTGGCCGCCGTTTGCTGTGCGTTTGCATCAGGAGTAATGTCGCGGTTTGAAGACCATCTGTTACACACCGTTGGCCTACGTAACGCCTACGTTTGCCAGGCGAGGCAGGAAAATGGGCCGCTGCTTGAGCAGCGGCCCATTTTCGGGGGGAATCCGTGCTATAAGGTGACCCCCATTGTCAAGACCACAAATCAGCAAAAATAAAGTGGATACTTTTTTCTCGCAGCTGTAAGAATGCCCACCCAAAATAAAAAGGACATCCAGGTTGGATGTCCTTTTTAGGGTTAGGCGGAGAGGGTGGGATTCGAACCCACGGTGACCGCAAGGCCACAGTGCTTTTCGAGAGCACCCCAATCGTCCACTCTGGCACCTCTCCGTTTTCCGTTATCAGTAATCGGTATTCGGTAATCAGTTTAATGGTCACCGTTAACGGATAAGCGATTACGGTTTACCGTTTACCGGTTCTTAGCATTTGAAAGAACTGCTGCAACAAATCCGCCGCTTCCGCTTCCAGCACGCCGCTGGTAATGCTGACGCGGTGGTTGAAGCGAGTTTCATCCAGCACGTTGACGATGGAACCGTGCGCTCCAAAGCGCACATCCTTCGCCCCGTACACCAGCCGGGGCAGCCGTGCCTGGATCATCGCCCCGGCGCACATCGGGCACGGCTCTAACGTGCAGTAAAGGGTTACGCCCAACAGCCGCCAGTTTTGCACAGCAACGGCCGTTTCCTTCAGCGCAATCATCTCGGCATGGGCGGTTGGGTCCTGGTCGCTTTCTTTGCGATTAAATCCCTGGCCAACGATACGGCCGTTCAGCACCGCCACCGCCCCCACGGGCACTTCTCCCAGGGAGGCGGCCTCCGCCGCCAGTTCCAGCGCCACCCGCATCCACTGCTCATCTTGCGCCCGCTGAGCCTCATCTGGATTTATAACGTTCAATTCATTCACAGCGCCAGAATTATAACAAACTCATTCCTCGCAAGCGAACAAACCAACGGATGGGATGGGAGAAAATATGATACAAAGGCACAAAGTGAGGAAGAAACAAAGAAAAACCTTTGTGCCTCTGTCTCTTCGTGCCTTCGTATAAAAATTGAAGACCCAAACAGACCAGCAGACTGCGTAGTGAAATCAGAGAGCAAAAAATGGGAATTTGTGTTCCCAGTCGCTTTTGGCCTATGGTATTATTAGTGGGTGAGAAAGCTTGGACTCCTTGGGAAATGCGGGAACCTTTTCTTCCATTTTGCCATCTAGAAGATATGTTTTGCCATGTATTGGAGAAAAAGAGACGCTATGCGTAAAAACCGACTAATTTCTATTTTTGTCATTTTGCTGCTGATTGTGGTAGCCTGCCGTGAAGAGGAACCGTTGCCTACGGCCGTTCCTCCTATCGCTCTGCCCACCGCCACAGCCACCCAAACCCCCATCGCCACCGATTCCGGGACGGAAGCGGCCGTTGCCACCCCGGCCCCCATCCAGATTAATTTCGAAGATATAGACTGGCCACCCCAGGTGCTTTACAGCAGCCCCGCCCCCGGCGAAAATGTGCTGCTCAACGGAGCCATCACCATTCGCTTCGACCAGCCGATGAACCAGCGGAGCGTCGAGAACGCCTTCATCATCACCCCTGCCGAGGGCGGCCAGCGCGTCAATGGCAGCTTCTCCTGGCCACGCCCGGACACCGTTGTCTTTACGCCGCAAACCGATTACCAGCGCCGCCAGCTGTACCGCGTCGCCATTGACGAAACGGCCGCTTCCCTCAACGGCTTTACCCTGGACGTCCCCATCGAACTGCTGCTGCAAACTGTGGGCGCGCTGGAAGTCAGCCAGATTATCCCCAGCGACGGCAGCGCCGATGTGCAAACCGACGGCGCAATCACCGTTCTGTTCAACCGCCCCGTGGTGCCGTTGGTGAGCAGTGGCCAGCAGGCCGATCTGCCCCAGCCGCTGCGCATCGAACCGGCTGTTAGCGGGCGGGGGGAGTGGACCTCCACCAGCATTTATCGCTTTGTGCCGGATGAACCGCTGGCGGGCGCGACGACATATCGCATAGTCATTGTGGAGGGGTTGACTGATGTCGTGGGGGTGGCAATGGAAGCAGCCTTCACCACCCAATTCAGTACGCTCAGCCCGGACATCGTGACGATTCAGCCAGACAGCAATGCGGATCTGGTGCCCACTGCGCCCATCACCGTTACCTTCAACATGCCAATGGACCGCACCACCACCGAAACCGCCATCTCCCTGAGCGGCGGCGATGCGCCAGCCAATTTCACTTTCGACTGGCTGGAAAATGACCGCGTGGTGCAGCTAAACCCGCAGGAGCCGCTGGCCCTGGACACCACCTACCAGCTGCAAATCAACAACTCGGCGCGTGCCGCCAACGGCGAAGCCAGCCTGGACGGCAGCGAAACCGTCACTTACCAGACCGTGCCTTTCCCTGGCATCGTGCGCACCTCGCCCGCTGCTGGCAGCGTCCCCGAACGGTTCCAGCGCGGCGTCACCATTCAATTTGCCTCGCCCATGAACTGGGAGACGGTCGAAGATCGCATCCGCATTGATCCGGAACCAGAGCGAATAAACACCTACATTAACGAGTTTAGCAACGAAATCTCACTCGATTTTAACCTGGAGCTAAACACCGTTTATACCATCATCGTGCCCGGCAGCGTGGCCGATCCGTACGGCAACACCCTGGGCGAACCGTACACCTTCCGCTTTACCACGCCGGGGCGTGAGCCGATTGCTTCATTGGCGCTGCCGCCTCGCCTGAGCCAGTTCAGCACCAGCTTCTCCACTAATGTGGCTGTGATTCACGTCAATGTCAATCGGCTGGATTTGGCCCTGTACCAACTGGGTTTGCCACTCAATTTGCTGAATCGGCCGTACGATGTCTTTGATTACCGCCCCGCTGCTGCCCCGCTGCGTACCTGGTCGCTGCCGCAAAGCACGCCTCGCGATGAGGTAAACACCCTCACTGTGCCGCTGGCCGGGGAAGGGGGTGGCGCCCTTGCGCCTGGCGTCTATTTGCTTACCGTGGATTCGCCCCAAACCAATGAAGAAGTGCGCTATTGGCAAAACCAGCGCACCATTTTGGTTGTGGCCGACAGTAACATTGTGGTGAAAGAGATGTTTGGCGCGGTTCACGTCTGGGTAACCAATTTGCAATCTGGGCAGCCCGCCCCTGGCCAAAATCTTACCCTGTACAGTGAGCAGGGGGTGTCGTTGGGCACGGCCGTTTCCGACAGCAGCGGTTTTGCGCAATTCCCCTACAACCCCACCAACAACTACCTGGAAGGCGTCACCGTGGTGAGTGGCCAGCCGGGCCAGGCAGGGTTTGGCATCGGCAGCAGCATCTGGGACGAGGGCATTATGCTGTGGGAATTCGACATTCCCGCCTCCGGCGGCGCTGAAATTGAAACCATCGCCTACATCTACACCGATCGGCCCATCTACCGCCCCGGCGATATCGTCTCCTTCAAAGGAATTGTGCGGGATACGAATTACGGCCGTTACACCCAACCCAGCCTCACCAACCTCGATTTGCGCCTGGCCAGCAACAACTTCTTCGGCGGTGAAACGTTTGAGCGCACCTTGCCCGTGGAAGTAGGGCCAGACGGCAGCTTTAACGGCGAATACCAGCTGCCGCAGGATGTGTCGCTCGGTTCTTACCAATTCTTTGTGCAGAGCAGCAGCGTGGAGGCGTACCGCCAATTTACCGTGGCCGAATACCGCGCCCCAGAATTCCTGGTTAACCTGCTCCCTGAACAGCCGGAACAGCTGCGCGGCCAAACCGTCACCGTAGAGTTGAGCGCCGACTACTTCTTCGGCGGTCCCGCTACCGATTTGCCGGTGGAATGGACGGTATACGAGCAGGCGTATCAGCCCACGCCGTTGAGCGGACCATTTGGCAGCTTTGGCGATGCGGGCGGCCTTTTGTACCGGGACCCCGGCTTGTTTGGTGGCTTTGGTGGTGGCACTGGCTTTGGCAGCTACCTCCTTGGCGGCAGCGGCCGTACCGATGAAAACGGCCGTCTCCTCATCACCCTGCCCGCCAACCTGCTGCAAGACGCCGAAGAAGGCAGCCGCCTCATCACCATCGAGGCCAACGTGCTGGATTTGTCTGAGTTTGCCGTGACCAGCCGGGCTCGTGTGGTGCTGCACGCTGCCGAAACCTACGTCGGCATCCAGCCCGATGACTTTATTGGCCGGGCAGGCACCGAATCGACCGTGAATTTGCAGACGATTGATTGGAACGGCCGTTCCGTATCCAATCAGCCTGTAGATGTTGTCTTTTACCGGCGCGATTGGATTCCCAGCCGCACCCAGGATTACGGCATTTACTACACTCGCTGGGAGCCGGTTGATACCGAAGTGGCTCGCACCAGCGTTACCACCAATGCCCAGGGCCGCGCTGTTGCCAGCTTTACCCCAGACGCAGGGGGCAGCTACATCGCCGTGGCCACCGTCACCGACCGTGGCGGGCGGCAGCAGTTCAGCAGCACCTCAATTTGGGTGATCGACAGCGGCCGGATTGGCTGGCAAATTGATCCGCGTGACAAAACGATGGAGCTCACCCCAGACGCCGCCAGCTATGCGCCCGGCGATACCGCCCGCATCCTGATTCAGTCACCGTTTGCCGAACCGGTGCAGGCGTGGCTCACCATCGAACGGGGAGAGCTGCTGGAGCAGCGGGTCATCACCATCGACGGCAGCAGCGACTTGCTGGAGATTCCCATCACCGCTGGGATGGCTCCCAACGCCTTTGTTACCGTGACGGCGATTAAAGGGGTTACCAGCGGCGGTACGCCATACCCAGAGATGCGGCTGGGCATTGCCGAACTGCCTGTTTCTATTGAGCAGCAAACGCTGAACGTCACCCTGACGCCGCAGCAGGATACGTTTGGACCGGGGGAAACGGCCGTTTACACTCTCACCGTCACCGACTACCAGGGCAATCCCGTTCAGGCAGACCTCTCGCTGGCGCTGGTGGACCTGGCCGTACTCACGCTGAAAGAAGACAACGCGCCGAACATCGTGGACGCCTTCTACGCGGAACAGCCATACCGCAGCCGGTTAGGCTCTGGTCTGGTCTTTTCTGGTGAAGGCTACCCGGTAGAAATTCCCGTGGAGCAGCTGGGATTGGGCGGTGGTGGTGGCGGGTTTGATGCCGAAACAGCCCTGGCCCGTGCCGCAGGCGACGAAGACGGCGTGCGCCAGGATTTCCCCGATACTGCCTTCTGGCAGGCCAGCCTGTCCACCGATGCCAATGGCCAGGCCACCGTGGAGATTCCGCTGCCGGGCAACCTGACGACGTGGCGGTTGAGCAGCAAGGCAGTCACGCCAGAGACGCTGGTGGGCCAAAGCGCGGTGGACATCATCACCACGCTGCCGCTGCTGGTGCGCCCGGTTACGCCCCGCTTCTTCACCGTGGGGGACGTGGTGGAGTTGGGGGCGATTGTGAATAACAACACGGGGGAGGTGCTGGAAACGGCCGTTACCCTGCAAGCCACCGGCGTCACCCTCAGCGGCCCAGAGACCCAAACCGTCACCGTGCCCGCCAACGGGCAGCGGCTGGTGCGCTGGCCCGTTAGCGTGGACAACGTGGCGGGGGTGGATCTCACCTTCCGCGTGGAGGGTGGTGACTACAGCGATGCTACCAAACCCACCTTTGGCGCTGGCGGCGATATCCCTGTCTACCGCTACACGGCCGATGACGTGGTGGCTACCGCAGGCCAGCTGGACGCAGCAGGCAATCGCGTCGAGGCGATTTTGCTGCCTCTCGGTATCGATCCGGCGCAGGGCGAGGTGGCGATTACGCTCAGTCCGTCCCTGGCCGCCGCGCTGGTAGACAGCATCGCGCTGAACAACGAGTTGGATTACTCCACCCTGTGCGCCTATGCCGTCACCGACCGGCTGCTGCCCAACGCCGCCCTGCTGGGGCTGGCGCACCGGCTGCCTGCGGCCAATCTAAATGCCAACGCAGTGACCGAATCGGAACAGATTGTCGTTACCAGCGTCACTCAACTGGAAGAGCTGGTGCTGTCTGACGGCGGCTGGGGCTGGTGCGGCAGCGGCGAAAGCGATCCGTGGCTGACGGGGTATGCCCTGTATGCTCTGGCGCAGACACGGGAGCTGGGCTACCCGGTGCGGGCCAACATCCTAGAAAATGCGGCCAATTATCTGGTGACGCGGCTGGTGACACCTTCGCCTCAGCTCACGGCGTTCGCGGTGAACCGGCAGGCGTTTTTCCTGCACGTGCTGGCCATACTGGACGCCGATGTGCTGGTCGATCTGGATCGGCTGATTGAGGAAAATCGCGCCCTGCTGGACCCGTATGCCCGGGCGCTGGTGGCTTTGGCCTACGCCGACCTGGGCGTAGCGGACAGTCGGGTAGAAACGCTGCTGAACGATCTGAATGACAGCGCCGTGGTGAGCGCCACTGGCAGCCATTGGCAAGATGCCAGCCGTGACTTCCGCAACCTGAACAGCGACGTGCGTGGCACGGCCATCGTGCTGCACGCGCTGGCGGAGCTGGACCCGCAAAACCCGCTGCTGCCGGGTGCGGTACGCTGGCTCATGAGCGCCCGCACGGCAAGCGCACACGGTGCGCCGCTCTGGTCCACCTCGCACGAATCCGCCTGGACGATCTTCTCGCTGACGGAGTGGATGGTGGCTTCGGGCGAGCTGGACGCCAACTATGATTACAGCCTGGAAGTGAATTTGCAGCCGGTGACGGACGGCCGTTTCACCACCAGCACAATCACCAACAGCCGCAACTTTTCCCTGCCCGTTGGCGATTTGCTGCGGGAAGAAGCCAACTTCTTCAACTTTGGGCGTGGGGCGGGAGACGGCCGTTTCTACTACACCATGCACCTGGCAAGCAGCATCGACATGAACTTTGTCCAGCCAGCCAATCGCGGCATCTCCGTGGAGCGCGTCTATTACGATGCGGCGTGCGACCCAGAGACCGAAACCTGCCAGCCGATCATCGAGATTGAAGCGGGTGAGCGGGTGCGGGTGGTGCTCACCATCATCGCCGAAAACGACCTGGTCTACGCCAGGGTCGAAGATCCGATTCCGGCCGGAACCGAAGCCATCGATCCAGGCCTGGCCATCAATTCGCCCACGAAGGGCGGTGAGGTGACGCGGGTGGAGGAAGAATATCGCACCGGCTACTGGGGCTGGTGGTATTTTAACCAGATCGAATACCGGGACGCGCAGGTAGTGTTCATGGCCAACTTCTTGCCCGCAGGTACCTACCAGTACAGCTACTATCTGCAAGCCTCGATTCCCGGCGAGTACCAGGTGCGCCCCACCTTTGCCCGCCAGACATTCTTTCCGGAGGTAAACGGCCGTTCTGCGGGTCTGGTCTTCACCATTGTTCCGTAACCAGTAATCGGTGGTCGGTAATCAGTAATCGGTTTACCGTTCGCCGATCACCGATTACCGATCACCGACCCCTGACCACAGTGTAAACTTCTTAACAACCGCATATTTTTTCACGTCGCCTTAACTACCTATTGCGCTGGATTGATTAATATAACAGGCAGCAGAATTTTCGTTAGAACTGAGTAGTAGGATGAAACGAGTAGTGTAACGGCCGTATCGTTAGCAGGGTGGCGTGAATGGAAGCATACACAGAAGGTGTTTTAACAATTGATGAACAACAGATTCATTATGTAGAGGCTGGCAAAAAAGGGCGGCAAATCGCCTTATTGATTCACGGTTGGTCCAGCTCCTGGTACGCCACCTCGCCGCTTTTGGGCCAGCTGGCCCAGCGGTTCCACTGCATTGCTATCGATTTGCCCGGCTATGGGCAATCCCCCCCCTTAGAAGAAACCACCACCATTCCTAAATATGTTGAGCTGCTGGCCAAACTCATTGGCAAAATGAGCGATGGCCCGGTGGTGCTGGTAGGGCACTCCATGGGCGGTATGATCAGCCTGACGCTGGCCTTGACCCACCCCATTTTGGTAGAACGGATGGTGCTGTTGAGTCCCACGATAAGCGGCCGTTTATCCACCGCCATCAACCTGTTCATCAGCCCCATCACCATGCTAGAGCGGTTTGGCCTGGGCAGCCTGGTGGTTACGGCTACTGAACGCGCCTTTGTCGGCCTCACCGACCGGCTGATGCGCCCGGTCTCTTTTGCTGAGCGCACCGGCATTACGAAGGCGGATTACGAGCGGCTGCGCCTGGATGCCCGGCGACCTGGGCAGGGACGGGTGCGGGCCGAGTGTTTTCGGGCGATGCTGGAGAATGATTTAAGCGGCCGTTTAGCTGCTATCGAAACCCCCTCATTGGTGATTTGGGGCGCGGAAGACAACACCGTGCCGCTGCGGGATGCCGGGGTAGTAGCCGATGAGTGGGCTGCTGCCGATTTGCGCATCTTGCCCAAGGCTGGCCATTGGCCCCAGTTTGAATCGCCAGATGTGACCCACCGCCTGGTGGCCTCTTTTCTAGGCCTGCCGCTGCACAGCAGCGCCCTTTTTAAGCCCGTTGACGAAGTCGAACTGGCCCAAATTAATGAAATTGCCCAATTCTTGATTAACTCAGACGTGGGCAACGATTTGACCTTACCTCAGCGTACCCGTCTGGCAGCCCAATGCCAGGTGCGCGTTTTTGATCCAGGCGAAGTTATTGCAGAAGCAACCGAGACGAGCGATGAGTTGTTCATTATTCAAAAAGGGTATGTGGAAGTTTGGAAAGACCCAGACAACAGTTCTGATACCCACAACCATGACAAGATTGAGCATGTGGCCAATTTGCGTGCCGGGCAAATTACCGGCGAATTGGCGATGCTGGACCGGGGCGGGCGCAGCGCCGACCTGATTGCGGGTGGCGAGGGAGCTACGCTGCTGGTGTTGAGTCGCCAGAGGCTGCTGGCCTTAGTGGAAGATGATTCAGAGCTGGGTGCGCGGTTCTTGTGGAATATGTCTACGGCGATGTCTACCCGGGTGCGTTTTGTGCTGTGGCAGCTAAACCAGGAACGGCGTCAGGGAGTTGCAGAGCAGGAAGAGGCCTTTGGACGGCTGCCTGCCCGAAGTTAGACAACTATTTTGCCGATTTTTTGGGACGCTGACCTTGAACGGGTTGGCGTTTTTGTTTTTTTGGTGGGATAGACGGCCGTTTCTCCGTCTCACCCCTTCCTTACCTGAATATCACCCCATATCTATGACATTTGCCACACGAAATTTAACGCCAAAATTATTAAACTGTACCCATAGAGCTTATCATTAACAACCCTATTTCCCGCGCCAAATTCAGGAGAGACGCCATGTTAACCACAAATGATTTAATGACTATCGATCCCGAAACCGTTACCCAGGATGCACCACTGCGTGAAGTGGTGGCCATTATGAACCGCGCCAATATTCGCCAGGTTTTGGTGGTTGATGGCCTGAAGTTGGTAGGAATTGTGACTGACCGGGATGTGCGTCTTGCCGTTAATTCCCCATTAACTACCATAGAACCATTGGAAAAGCTGGAATTATTGAACGGCTACCGGGCAAAGGATTGTATGACGCCAAACCCACGCAGCGTTGCCCCAGAAACGCCTATTCATAGCGTAGCCGAACTTCTGAGCGTGTACAAATTTGGGGCACTTCCTGTGGTTAAAAATGATGAGCTGGTCGGTATTATCACCGTGACAGATTTGCTGAACCAGATGGCGCTTTTACCAGAACCAAAATCGTAAAATTTCTCCTGTTTGAGATGTTTGCTTGAGTGAAGACACCAGTGCGCAACCACGCCTGGTGTTTTCTTTTGCCAGGCGTTTTCGCTTGTGAGCGTTTGCTTAGTGGGCAGGTGAAGAGGCTGATTATTCACGGTTAATCTTTACAATGGGGCTATGTTCAAAATGAATCTCTTTAACGCTGGTGCGAAATCTACTGCTAAAGATCCACGCGCTTTTATACTTCCCCTGGTTGAACCGGTTACGGTAGCTCGCTCTGACGATAATTTTCTTCATTTGCAGTGGCAGGAGCCTGCCGCACGCACGGTGATTCATGTGGGCACAAGCCCTGAAAATTTGGACCAGATGGCTGCGGTGGTGTCGGTTTGTGAAGCGCGAGAGGCGATGGTGGCGGGGTTGAATACGGCCGTTCGTCACTACTTCCGCCTGAAATTTCGGGGTGGGGCGTGGGACGGCCGTTCCCTGCTGGCTGCCGAACGTATTTTGCCCCTGCAAAAAGGGATCAACGTGCGGGACGTGGGCGGCTTTCATACCGCAAATGGACAGATGGTGCGTTGGGGCAGGCTGTACCGCTCCGGCAGCCTGGCCCGCCTGAGCCAGGACGACCTGGCCTATTTGCAGCGGCTGGGCATTCGCCTGGTTTCCGATTTCCGCTCGCTGGAAGAACGGGCCAAACAGCCCGACCGTCTGCCCGATCTGCCTGGGTTGGTGGAACGGCCGTTACCTATGGAAAGCACCAATCGCTGGGAACGGCTGCGCGGTGCATTTACCATCTTTTTCCGCAAAGGGCAGCTAGACGATTATATGCTCGACAGCTACCGGCGGGTGATGATTGATGGCAACGCCCACGTGATTGGCGAAATTTTCCAGCGGCTGGCCGACCCCGCCCAGCTGCCCGCGCTGATCCACTGCACCGCAGGCAAAGACCGCACCGGGTTGGTGGCGGCGATGCTGCTGCTAACCCTCGGCGTGCCGGAAGAAACTGTTCTGGCCGACTACACCATGAGCAACCTGTTCTACGACCATTTCCACAAAGGCATCGCCGCCGATATTAAGCAGGTGGCCCCCTGGGGCATTTCTGTCGATGACTTGCAAGATTTGCTGCTGGTGAAGGTGAAAACGCTGCGGGGAGCATTGGCCCATATTCAGCAATGTTATGGCTCGCTGGAAAACTACCTGCGTGACCAGGCGGGCGTTTCCGACGAAACGATAGCCCAGCTGCGGCAAAATTGGCTTGTTGAGGTGTAGTTGGGTAATTAGGTAATGGGGTAATTAGTCCGTTGCCAACGAAATTCTTGTACAGTGAGCAAGAAAATAATCAAAGATTTCGCAGATTACGCAGATACAAAAATCCGTTAAATCTGCGCAATCTGTTGATAAAAATCTTTGTTGGTTCTGGCTTGTCCAGGTTAAGTAATTAACCATCCAATTACTCAATTACCCAATTACCCAATTACCCAATAAAATCCCCCCATGTTCAAAATAACCCTCATCTCCACCTACGATTTAGGCCACCAGCCGTTTGGCCTGGCCTCGCCAGCGGCCTGGCTGCAGGCGGCTGGGGCGGAAGTGACCTGTGTGGATCTGTCGCTGCGGCCGTTCCAACCCCAAGCCGTACAGCACGCCAGCCTCGTTGCCTTTTACCTGCCCATGCACACCGCCACCCGGCTGGCGGTAGGGCTGATCCAGCGGGTACAGCGGGTTAATCCAGACGCGCACCTGTGCGCCTATGGCCTGTACGCCCCGGTTAACGAGGTGTATTTGCGGCAGCTGGGTGTGCAAACCATTTTGGGTGGGGAATTTGAGCAAGGTTTGGTCGATTTGATGGCGGCGCTGCGTGATGGTCTGCCGCTGCCCAGCCTGCCCTCGGTTTCACTGGCGCGGCAGCAGTTTAAACGGCCGTCTCGCGCCACCCTCCCGCCGCTGACCGAATACGCCTACCTGGATACCCCCGCCGGGCGGCGCACCGTGGGCTACACGGAAGCGACGCGGGGCTGCAAACATTTGTGCCGCCACTGCCCGATTGTGCCGGTGTATAACGGCCGTTTCCGCATCGTGCAGCCAGAGGTGGTGCTGGCCGATATTCGCCAGCAGGCGGCCGCCGGGGCGCAGCACATCACCTTTGGCGACCCCGACTTTTTGAACGGCCCCGGCCACGCCCTGCCACTGGTGCAGGCGCTCCACGCCGAATTTCCTGATCTCACCTATGACGTCACTATCAAGATTGAGCATCTGAAAAAGCATGATGCGGCGCTGCCCATTTTGCGCGACACCGGCTGCCTCTTTGTGGTGAGCGCGGTGGAAGCGGTAACGGCGGAGATTCTCACCTTTTTAGACAAGGGGCACACGCGCGACGATTTTGTGCAGGTGACCCGGAGGATGCGCCAGGTGGGCCTGCCGCTGACCCCCACTTTTGTCACTTTTACGCCGTGGACCACGCTGCGCGGCTATGCTGATTTCCTGGCGCTGATGGCGGAGCTGGATCTGGTCGAGGCGATCAGCCCGATTCAATACGCCATCCGGCTGTTGATTCCGGCAGGCTCCCGGCTGCTGGAGCTGGATGAGGTGCAGGAGTTGGTGGCTCCGTTTGACCAAACCGCGCTGGTCTATCCCTGGAGCCACCCGGACCCGGCGGTGGACGCCCTGTACGAAACGGTGTTCAAGCTGGTAAAGGCAAGCCAAAACGCGGGTGAAACCCGCCAGACGCTGTTCAACCGCATCTGGCAGTCGGTGCTGGCGCTGCTGCCGGAAGCGGAGCAGGCGGAATGGGCGGCGCGGCTGCCAACCGCCACCCGCGCGGCGCAGGCGGTGCCCACCCTCAGCGAAGCGTGGTACTGATGAGCGGAGCCATTTGCGGAGCAGTTTGCTTCCGACCTGGTTTGATTGGGTAATCGGTAATCGGTGAACGGTACCGTAGGGGCGAGGCGGCGCGGGTCGCCTGCCCAAAACGGCCCAACGCTGGCCGCGCCGCCTCGCCCAAAAGACGGCACAGCACGGCCAAACCCCAACAAATGACCACGATTCGTTTGGGTGATGCTGGGGGTTGTTTTGCGCGTGGGCGAGGCAGATGGAGGGTGTGTTCTGCCGCGATCAGGGGATCGTGGCCATCTGCCTCGCCCCTACGGCTGGTTGGTTTGGGAGCGGTTAGCCTTTGCCACCTGCTAATTTGGCGGCGGCGGGTGAGCGGCGCAGGCGATACATCGCCCCAATGCCCACGATGGGGCCGATGGCCAGAAAGGCGAAGGCGTAGTGCCAGGTAACGGCCGTAACCAACGGCGGCACCATGCGAATGGTAAACAGCGTCAGCAGGAAACCGAGGCTGGTTTGCAGCGTCAAGGCGGTGCCCACGTATTCGCGGGGGGCCAGCTCGCTGACGGCGGCGGAAAATTGGGCTGAATCGGCCACGATGGCAAAGCCCCACACCAGGCAGACCCCGGCCAGCAGCAGCGGATTGCCACCAAACAGAAAGCCCACCCCCACGGCACACGTGCCGGAAATGAGCAAAGAAGCCATGGTGACGGTGGTACGGCCGTAGCGATCCGCCAATTGACCCGCCAGCAAGCTGCCCAGGCCGCCCACAGCAATCACGCCAAACGCCGTCAGGCTGGCCCAGGTGGCGGAGACGCTTACGGCCGTAAAGCTGGCCAGCAAAAAGAGCGGCACCCAGGCCCACATGGCGTACAGTTCCCACATATGCCCCAGATAGCCCAAATTGGCCAACAGCACTTCCCGCGTGCGCAAAATATGGCCCACCTGCCGCCAGTTAAACGGCGGCGACGGGCTGCGATACGGCCCCTCAGCCACAAACAGAGCGCCAATTAGCCCACCCGCCAGGGCCGAACCGCCTGCCAGGTAGAGCACCGGCTGCCACGCGCCCACGCCGCCAAAGACGTTGAGTAGATGGGGCGCAGCGGAGCCAATGGTTAAGGCTCCCACCAGCAGGCCAATGCCCAGGCCGCGATCTTTTTGGGTCCAGGTGGCCATGATTTTCATGCCGACGGGGTAAACGCCTGCCAGCAAAACGCCGGTGAGGAAGCGCAGCAGCAGGGCCACGCCCAGGCCGTTGGCCAGCAGGGGAATGAGCAGCGTGGCCAGCCCGGCCAGCAGCGCGGATCCGGTAAAAAACCAGCGGGCGGGCAGCCGGTCGGCCAGATTGAGCATGGCGGAACCGAGTGCGCCCACCACAAAGCCAATCTGCACCGACATGGTGAGCCAGGCGCGGCCCCCCTCGCTGAGGTTCCAGGCGTCGGTGAGGGCGGGCACCACGGCCGAAGCGGAAAACCAGACGGCCATGCCGAGCAGTTCGGCCAGGGCGAGCAGCAGCAGCGTGCGCCATTTTTGTTTGGTGTGGTCTGGCGTTGCGGTATGTTGGGTCATGTGGATCACCTTTTCGGGTTGTGATGTGGGTATTGTAACGGGAAACGGCCGTTTCCGTTGGTGATTGTGGCTACAACGGTTAAAGATTGCTCAAAATGTGCCAATTGTAAGGTTTATTGCGGCGTAACTGGTCTAAAATAGTGGGCATGCTTGATTTTTGGAAACGCAAAGAGCTTTACTGGATTTTTGGGGGCGCGGGGCTGTTGGCTGTGCTGCTGCTGGCCTGGGAGTGGGTAATATTTGAGGCGTCGGTTTGGCAGGCGGGGGTGGGGGAAACGGCCGTTCTTGAGCGCCTCACCATGGACCCCATCGGCAATACCCTGGCCATTATTGCCCTGGTAAGCATGGTTTGCCTGGTGGTTCTCGCCGTTTACCGGCTGAACAAGCGGGCCACCATCCCCGTTTCCGGCTGGTGGGCCATTCCGCTGCTGGCGGTGGCCGGGCTGGGCATTATGCTCTACCTCACCTCTATTCCCGAAACGTTCATTTGCTACCCCAGCGGAGACTGTTTGATTATTCAGCAAAGCAATTACGGCAACATATTTGGTGTGCCGGTCGGTTTGTGGGGTACTGTGGGCTACCTGGTCATTCTGGTCACCTGGAGCGTCAGCCTGATTGGCTCCTCCCGCCTGCTGCACATCGTTCCCTGGGCGCTGCTGGCCCTGACGCTGCTGGGGGTGCTGTTTTCGCTCTACTTCACCTTTTTGGAGCCATTTGTCATTGGCGTCACCTGCCCCTGGTGCCTCACTTCGGCCATTTTAATGACGATTTTGTTCTGGCTCAGCGCCGAAACGGTGCAAAGTTTACGGTTGGAGCAATCCCTCATCGGTTGATTGCTCAGGCCGAAGCCGTTGGCACTTCGATCATTTCCCGAGCAGAAACGGCAGCTGCCTTGGCCAAAGCCCAGCGCCTCAACGTACTAACCAAAGAAGGGGCCGACCAGGCTATTAGCCGCTTTCGGCAGGAGTGGCCTAACTTGTTCCGGGTTCAGGTGACGGAATCGGTTGTCATTCGGGCGGATCAGGCTGCCTGGGCGCATGGGCTGCGCGGGTTCGATGCGGTGCACCTGGCTTCAGCGCTGCTCTGGCAAGAGCAGCTAAACCAGGAAGTTTGTTTTGCCACGTTTGACCGCCAGCTTTGGCTGGCGGCTCGCAGCAGTAATCTGGTTCCTTTTCCCGAAGATTTACCCACTTTGTTAGAGGCGTGGAGATTGGAGACTGGAGATTAGAGATTACCAATCTGCAATTTTCAATCGCCACCTCTCACAGCTTATTGTTTAACAAACCCCTGGACAACGGCCGTTCGTATCTTCGTCTCGCTGGTGAGGGTGCGGTGAATGGGACAGCGGTCGGCAATCTCCGCCAGCCGCTGAATTTGGTCGGCGTTTAAATCCCCCTCAAAACTAATTTCGCAGTCGATAATATCCACTTTGGCTAACCCTTTGGTCTCGCAATCTTCACACTCACCGGCGGAAATTTTGCGGTGGTTCAGGGTGAGGGTGACGGTTTCCACCGGCCACTGCTTGCGCCGGGCATACATGTGGACGGTCATCACCTTGCAGGCAGCCAGGGAGCTGAGCAGCAGGTCGTATGGGCTGGGGCCTTTGTCTTCACCGCCGGCATTTAACGGCTCATCGGCCAAAATGGGGTGGTTGCTGGCCTGGATTTCTACTTGCAGGTTTTGCAGGCTGCGGGCTGTTACGGTCATGGAATGGAACTCCTTTGGGAAGGTGGCTGTGCTTTTCGCGCCAGGAAAGCGCGGCTACAGGTTGTTTTGGAATTGGGTTAATTGGCTGATGTCACGGGCGGCGGCTTCGTCGGTGAGCCAGGTGAGCTGGCCGTTCGTTGGCCGGATACGCTGGGCGGGCAGTTGCCCTGGCCGGCGCGGGCCGTAGAGCGTTTGGTGCAGGGCGGCCGCCTTGCCGCTGCCGGTTACCAGGAAGATGACCTGTCGGGCGCAGTTGATCAATTTCGGAGTGAGGGTGAGGCGCTGTGCGGGACGGCCGTTATAATCCGCCGTCACCCCCATGACCCATTCCGGCTGATTGATTGGCGAACCGGGGAAGAGGGATGCCGTGTGGCCATCGCTGCCCAAGCCCAGTAAAACCACGTCCAAAATGGGTATTTGATTGTCGTTGGTGTAGGTTTTTAGCTGGTTGATGTAGTCGGCAACGGCTGCTGCCATCTCCAGCTCTCCCCTGGCTCGATGAATATTTTCGGGCAGGATAGGCACATTTTTCAGCAGCAGGTTGGCCACCTGGCCGTAGTTGCTGCCTGGATCGTCGGGCGGCACCAGCCGCTCATCCCCCCAAAAGAGGTGGGTTTGCAGCCAGGGCATCTCGTCGCGGAACGGCCGTTTGCCCCATACATCATACACGCCAGACGGCGTGCCACCCCCTGAAAGCGCGATGCTGAAACGGCCGTGTTTGGCCACCGCTTCCTGCGCCAGTTTGGTGAGCAACCGGGCTGCTGCCTGGTTCACTGCTTCCACGTTGGCGAAGCTGTGCAGGGTAATAGCGGGTTCAAGCATGAAGCAAATCCAGACCGCCCCAGGCTGCCCCCAGCAGCGCGGTTTGCGGATTGCAAATCACTTGCAGCGGCATGTTGAGCAGCAGCCGGGAAAAGCGCCCTTTTTCGGCAAACTGGGCGATGAATCGGTCGGTTTGCAGCAGGTTGAGCAGGCGGGGCGGAATGCCACCACCCAGGTAGACTCCGCCGGTGGCCAACACTTTCAGGGCCATGTTGCTGGCTTCGCCTGCCAGAATATCGACAAACATCTGTACGGTGGCGGTGCAAATATCGGCGGTTTTGGCCAAACCCGCTTCTACGATGAGGGGGGTAGGGTCTTCAGCCTGTTCGATTTGCTCACGCAGCCAGTTTGGTTCTGGGAAACGGCCGTCCTGCTGCCAAAATGCGTACAAATTAGGAATGCCGCTGCCGGAACAGACACGCTCAAAGCTGACGTGGCTGTACTTTTTCTCCAAAAAGGCGAGCATGGCGCATTGGTCGGGGTTGGTGGGAGCGAAGGAGGCGTGCCCCCCTTCAGATGGATGAGCCTGGTAGCGCTGGCCATCCCAAATGAGGAACGCTTCCCCCAGGCCAGTGCCGGGGGCAATGACGGCCACTGCGCCGCCTGGCTCTGCCTGCCCTTCATTGATAACGGCCAGATCGTTGGCTTGCAGATGGGGTACGGCGTTGGCGATTGATTCCAGGTCGTTGAGCAGAGCCACCTTTTCAATGTCAAAGGTTTGGCCGATAACGGCTGAGTCGATGACCCAAGGGAGGTTGGTGATTTGGGAACGGCCGTTGACCACCGGCCCCGCCACGCCAAAGCTGGCAGCTTCAATCGCCACCTCCTTGTCCGCCATAAATTGGGTGATGATCGCTTCCAAGGAGAAAAAATGGCCGCTAGGGAACGTTTGTAAATGAAGCGGCTGCAGCGCTTCGTCGGTCGCTTCTGCGGCAAAAAGCGCCAGAACCGTCTTGGTTCCACCAATATCACCAGCTAATAACATCGGTTTACCTTTAAGGATTTATTGAAAAATCAGCACCGGCTAAAGCCTCCCCTGAACTGATTTTAGGATGTTTGCTAAGATTCGATCTTTACACTGCGCCAAAAGGCTACGTGGTCTTTAATACTGCTGGCTGCGTCTTTAGGAGCGGGGTAATACCAGGCAGTATTTTCGTTTTTCTGCCCGTTCACCTCAATGGTGTAGTAGCTGGCAACCCCTTTCCAGGGGCATATGGTTTTGTGGCTGCTTTCTTTGAAATATTCCTGGTTGATTGTGTTGGCTGGGAAGTAATGATTGCCTTCTACTATTTCGGTTTTGCTGCTTTCTGCTAGAACAACGCCATTCCAGATTGCTTTTGCCATATTATCTTCATCTTCTCCTGATCGTCTATGTTAAATGGGGAAATAAATTGATTAATCGGCCGTTTTTAGAACATGCAGCAAGATTTCGAACTTATTGCGGCAGTCTGGGCACATTTCAAGATGATTTTTCACCAGGGGCATGAGCCACTTTGCCTCTTCATCGGTGGCAACCAGTTCCACATACTCATCGAGCAGGGCAAATACCTCTTCACAAGAGTAGGCATTGTCCATCGTTTGTTCTAAACGATGCATGAGATCAACAAGATTGTTCTGGTTGATAGCAGCACCCCCAGATTGATGCGCTGTTTCATCGCCAATTACGGCCATGGTTTGTTTTGATCTGCCAAGCAGATTTTTGATCTGATTCCAAAAAGTCATGATGATTATGATTTACCAAACAGACGACAGTCACTATTAGAGGCTTTCTGTTTGAGATGATAAAGCCGAGTTTTAGTGAGGATCATAACGGTTTAGGGCAAGGATAAAAATAACATTCGCTCTGTTTGATGATTCTGTGGTTGGAGTTCTTACTTTGATAATAATTTTTAGTAAGCTGAAAGCTGCAAAGCTAATCGAATACCTGCAAGATATCGCTTGGGGTGTAGCCATCCTGAGCCAGGCTTTTCTTGAGCCGCACGCGGGCATCGTGCAGCAGTTTGTAGACGGCGTTGGGTTTCATATCCAGCTTTTTAGCAATCTGATCGGTAGATTTACCTTGAACAATTGAATCCAGCAGGGCAGTTCGCTGCCGATCGGTCAAATCATTTTCGATTAAGTTTTGGACGTAGGTGAGCAGTTCTTTTCGGGCTGTTCTTTTTTCGGGAGTGGGGGCTTCATCGGCGACAAAGCTGGGCGTGTAGTCACCGTTTTCTGACTCTGTGAGGCTGTGGAGGGAACTGTCTTGCCATCGCTTGCGACGCAGTTCGGTGAGGGCAAAAGAGATGGCTATTTTGTGAGCCCAGGTGGTGAATTTGCTGCGTCCGGCAAAGGTGTCCAGCTTTTCGAGTACTTTGATCACGGCTTCCTGGGCAAAATCTTCTGCCTGGGTATCAAACTCAAGGGCCGAGGTTTGGACCTGGGAGAGTAAACCGCGCCGGAGACCGTTCGTGAGCAGTTTGCTGAGGTCGGCAACGGCCGTTTCATACTGGGGATGTTCTGACTGCAGCTCGGTCAGCCATTGTTCGTTGGTTCGTTTGGTAATCACACGCTCTATTATACCGAAATTTTGTCGCGAAGCTGGTAGCCCGCCTGATTTTAGATATGATTATGCGGATATTTTTAGGTAACTATCACTATGGAGAGCAAGGATGACCGAAATCGAAAGCAATGCTGCCCAAATTGTCATGTACACCACTCGCTGGTGCTCCGACTGTCATCGGGCAAAATATTTATTGGATGAGTACGGTATCCCTTACCTTGTTATTGATGTTGAAGAGGATGAGGCAGCGCTGGCATTTGTGAAGAAAGTAAACAACGGGAACCGTGCTGTGCCCACAATTGTGTTCCCAGATGAGACCATTTTGGTTGAACCGTCCAATGCTGTTTTGGCAGCAAAAGTGGGTTTCGAGCTTTAATTAGCTACAAAAGAGCTGCAACTTTTATGCAATTCTGGCGTTTTTTAATAAATTTTCAATGCGAACAAGCTGTTTTTTTATTATAATGGAACCACTTTATCCAGGCTGTTACTATCATGTGCCCAAAATAGCTGCTTAACAACGATTCAGGCACCTGGGGTCACCGACCGGCTTTCAGTAGATGGGATAGCTCAGTAGTTTGCAGGAGATATGACCGATATGAAAGAGTCTATGTCGATCCACAAGTTCAACGAGTTGTTAAAAGCTGGTAAGTCTGAAGATTCCTTGCTGGCCACCTTGCTTCAATTGACCAAAGTCACCAATCACAAAGATTTGTCTGAACTGCGCAAGACAGATGTTTGGGGTTGGTACTGGGATTGGTAGTTGTTTTGAGCAGATGACGGTTACGGCCGTTATGCTGCCCTTTCTCTTCCAGGCTGTGTGTAGAGGTCGGCTGCACACGGTCTTCTCACTTTATTCTCAAATTTGATGTTGCGAAATTACATAACTGACGTGTTAATCAACAGCAGATAAGTGCTGCCGTTGGTTTTGGCATGGGCAAACCAGGTTGAAGGTGTGTGGGGATTGCATGATTGAGCTTTCTCAAATTGAGGTCTATTTTTTACGGCAGCCGGAAGTGGCGGCGTGGCCAACCATGCTGGAGGTTTGGCGACATTATGCCAAAAACCCGCGTTCCTGGCTGCTGCCGGAGCTGGCTTGCCGGGCGGTGGCAGGGGATTTGCGGGCGGTGGTGCCGGTGATTACGGCCGTTGCCTGCTGCCACATCAGCATTGTGCTGGTGGACGATATTTTGGATGATGATCCCAAAGGGCTGTACCGGCGGCTGGGTGCGGGGGTGGCGGCCAATTTAGGGCTGGCGTTTCAGGCGGTGGCTTACCGAATTGTGCAGGAGATGGCGGGGGAGGTGGGTTGGGAAACGGCCGTTCCGCAGCAGCTTCTGGCCGAACTTATCACCCTTAACCTGCAAACCGCCCGGGGGCAGCATCTGGATGTGCAAAAAGTGCTCAGCGAAGAACATTATTGGGATACCGTTGAAGCCAAAAGCACGCCTTATTATGCGGCAGGTTTTTATTTAGGGGCGCTGGCCGGCGGCACTGTGCCAGAATTAGCCAGCCAACTGCGCCAGTTTGGCGGGTTCATTGGCAAAATTATTCAGGTAAGCGACGATTTGGCCGATGTGTTTCAGACCCCAGCTTGCCCAGACTGGCAGCAGGGCACCGGAAATCTGGCCATTTTGTATGCCCGTTTGGCTGAGTATCCAGACCGGATCAGGTTTGAGGCGCTGCTGCCTCAGGTGGCTGATACAAAAGCACTGGAAGAGGCCCAGCAAATTTTGTTGCACAGCGGGGCCGTTAGCTACTGCGTTTACCAGTTGTTACAGCTGGCGCGTGAGGCACGGAGCATTTTGGATGGCTGCTCATTGGCCAACCAGGCGCTGCTGCAACAATTTTTGGCTGAGCGCGTGGTGCATCTGTTTGAGCTGCTGGAAGCCAACAACATGCCACTGCCATCTGAATTGGCAGCAGAATTACTGGTTTGATTCAGGTTTCAGGTCTTGTTGCGCGTTAGGTGGGAGAGTCGATGGTGGCGTTGAAGCGATACCCGGTGCCCCGTTCGGCGACGATGTAGGATGGTTCGTTAGGGTTAACTTCGATTTTGCGCCGCAGCCGGTGTACGTGTACATGAAGCCGGTCTTCCTGCGCTTCTTCCATAGGCCAGATGCGATTGAGCAAGAAATCTGTGGTGACAATGCGCCCGGCATTGCGCACCAAAATATAGAGCAGCTTGGTTTCTGTGGGGGTCAGGGAGACGGACACACCTTCTACCAGCGCTTCCCGGTTGGGGAAGTTCACCATAAGCCGTTCATCGATGCGTGTGGTTGATTCCAGGGTATAGCTGTAATCGCCCATACGGCGCAGTACGCGACCGACTCGTGCTTTAAGCTCTTCTGGATTAAATGGTTTGACGATGTAATCCTCAGCGTACTGTTCCAACCCTTCGATGATGGTTTCTTCGGTGTTTACGGCCGTTAGCATAATGATCGGCATATCGCTAAATTCGCGCACGGCGTGGCAAAATTCAAAGCCGCTCATGATGGGCATGTGCAAATCTACAATGGCCAGGTGGGGCATACCGTGACGATTGATGAGCTTGAGCGCATCTTGTCCAGAAGCGGCCGTCATTACCTGGTAGCCGGCCTGCTCTAGCGTATGTTGAACAATGCGCAGGGTAAAGGTGTTGTCATCTACGGCGAGTATTTTCTGCGATTCAATAGTCGAGTCTAGCATAGCGTTATTTTTCTTTAAGCTCACGGATCAGTGATTTGGGCTGTTTTGGCAAGGTTTGTGGGTAGATCAGCCAGTTTTATGTCATCTTTCTGTTTGTCAGAATTGGGCACAGTATAACCGAATATGTTCGTAAGTTAAAGAGAAAAACAATGAGAATAGTACTAGCTCGTTGGGGATTTCGTCCTGGGTGGATAGCATTGCGTTAGTCTCAATCTGGGTCAGCCCGCCTGGCTCCAACGCTAGCTCTCACGCGAAAAAACGGCCTCGACGGCCAGCGTATCCTCGCCAGCTGGGGTAATGTTGTACATGATGAGCCGGAATTGGTCGGCGGATTGTGGCTGGAGGGTGATGCGCCAACCCCAGTCAGGGCCAGGTGGGGCGGCGTAGCTGCCCTGTACGGAAACGGCATCTGCGGCGGCGGTTCCGGTGCATTGCATCATTTTGTCGTGCATGTGCCAGGAATCGACCCAGGCGGCGCTGAGTTGTTCCTGGCTTTGGCCTAGCAGCAGGACGCCATCTTGCGGCTGACCGTCTTCGGCCCAGGTGTAGTGTAGGTTAAAAAACTTTCCCTGAGCGACTGGTTGGCAAACGGCCGTTGCCATCGATTCTCTAGCCGGTTCATTGGGATCAAGCCAGAGGTGGTTGGTGCCCTGCCACCGACCGGTAAGTTCAGCTAATACTGTAGGAATTGCCATCGTTCCTTCTCCTTTCTATCTTTTGAGCGCAGGTTGGTCAAATGGGTTTGTGTCGTTTTGTCCATTACATACTCCTTATATTCTGCTGCAAATTTGGCCCCTTGATATTTTAGAACAAATGTGCTTAAATTCAAAATATCTTGATAGCAGTTACCATCATACACTAACCCAAACGCAAATCACCTGATGAACAAGCCCGATGTCTTGAGGCCGGGAAACTTGGCATCTTCAGAGATCAAAATTCGTTGATCCGTCAACTGTTCAAAGGGACAGTTTGTCCCTGAACGCTTGAGCAGTTTAAAACCAGTCTTATTGTCTAATGGAGAAGCATTTCTTTCGGGCTAAACTTATCCACGTGAGAGTATCCACATTGTTAGGAGAAAATTATGACAAAAAAGAACCATTTAAACCCGTTAGAAAGCAATACGGCCACCATTTCTCA
The DNA here is from genome assembly GCA_041748655.1 of Promineifilaceae bacterium (SeqCode). Classification (GTDB taxonomy): domain Bacteria; phylum Chloroflexota; class Anaerolineae; order Promineifilales; family Promineifilaceae; genus Leptofilum. The sequence goes on from JBGTCV010000015.1 coordinate 58,143, forward strand.
GTTCCGTGCCGCCTTGAATGGCCGGGTGATTAAGCCAGGGGACGCCGAATATGACAGGGCACGCACCGTCTTCTATGGGGGGATCGATCGCCGGCCATCAGTCATTGTCCGGGCAGCAGATGCGGCCGATGTAGCCTGCGTGGTCATGTACGCGCGTGAGATGGGGCTGGAGCTGGCTATCCGCAGTGGTGGCCACTCTCTCGCCGGTCACAGCGTTTCCGATGGCGGGATCGTGCTCGATCTTTCAGAGATGCGGGCGCTGGATATTGATGTGGAACAGCGCACCGCCTGGGCCCAGGCAGGATTGACCGCAGGTGAATACACCACGGCAGCAGGCGTTCATGGTTTGGCGACCGGGTTTGGCGATGCTGGCTCGGTCGGGATCGGTGGCATTACCCTCAGCGGCGGCGTCGGATTCCTTGTGCGCAAGTACGGTCTTACCATTGATGATCTACTGGCTGCCGAGATTGTGACCGCAGATGGCCAGCTTCGCCACGTCGATGCCAAAACGCACCCGGATTTGTTTTGGGCCATTCGCGGCGGCGGTGGCAACTTCGGTGTTGTTACCCGGTTCCAGTACCGGCTGCACGAGGTTGACAGGGTTGTTGGTGGCATGTTAATCCTTCCGGCCACGCCCGAGGTCATTACCGCGTTTATCGCCGAGGCAGAGGCTGCACCGGAGGAGCTGTCGATTATTGCCAATGTCATGACGGCACCGCCTTTGCCGTTTCTGCCTGCCGAGCATCACGGCCAACTTGTTTTCCTGATTATGCCCGTCTACGCCGGTGAGATTGAGGCTGGGGAGCAGGCCATCGCGCCTTTCCGGGCGCTTGCTACGCCCATTGTTGATATGATACGGCCGTTGCCCTATCCAGAGATCTACCCACCAGAGGAGGATTATCATCCTGTGGCCGCCGGACGTACCCTGTTTGTGGACACCATTGATCATCAGGTGGCGGAGACAATTATTGATTACTTACGGGCTTCGACCGCATTAATGCGAGTGACACAACTGCGGGTGCTGGGCGGGGCGATGGCCCGCGTGCCCGTCGAGGCCACGGCGTTTGCCCACCGGCGGCGGCGAATCATGGTCAATGTGGCTGCGCTCTATGAACACCCCGAAGAGGCTGTGCAGCACGAAGCCTGGGTCACGGACTTTGCGGCGGCGTTAGACCAGGGTAGTTCTGGGGCATACGCTGGTTTCCTCGGCGACGAGGGCGCGGCGCGGGTCCGTGAGGCCTATCCAGGGCCGACCTGGGAGCGGCTGGCGGCGATTAAACGTTGTTATGATCCAAGCAATCTCTTCCGGCTTAACCAGAACATCCCGCCGACGGATTAACGCTGAAGAGCCTTATCAAGACAAAGGAGACACCAAATGAACACAGTGAGTGTGCGTTATATAGTTGACGATGTTGATGAAGCAATTGCGTTTTACACCAGGCACCTCGACTTTCGGCTTGACATTCACCCCGCACCGGGATTTGCCCGCCTGTCGCGTGGCAATCTGCGTTTGCTGCTGAATGCGCCGGGTGCCGGGGGTGCCGGACAATCTATGCCAGATGGGCGTACACCGGCCCCCGGCGGCTGGAATCGCATCCAGATCGAAGTTGAGGACATCGCGGCGAAAGTTGAGGCCCTGCGGCAGGCGGGGGCGCAGTTTCGCAACGACATTGTCATTGGCAACGGCGGCAAGCAGATCCTTTTGGACGATCCCGCAGGCAACTGCGTCGAGCTATTTGAGCCGCCACAAAACTAAGGGTTCGCGCATAAACAAGCTTGTAGTGGCGGCTTTAGCCGCCCAGACCGCTAAAGCGGTTACTACGAACGAAAGTCCAAAGTTAATTTTAGACGCACCCTAAGTATCATTCATCATTGACGAGTTGGCGTGTTGGTCGATTTTGCAAAATCGACCAACAAACTGTTAGTGGTTGAGACGGCCGTATTTCCACACCGAAAGCGGGAAAAAAATGACGGTGAGAAGCACCGGCCAGATGATCGCCAGCAGCCAGGCATTCTCAGAGGCCCAGGAACTGCCCTGCCAGCCGGGATTCATGAAAAGTTCCCGGCTGGCCGAGGCGGTTGCTGAGAGCGGGTTCCACCGGGCAATCACGCCCAACCAGGATGGCATTGTGGCGGGGTCTACAAAAACGTTCGAGAGAAAGCTAAACGGCCAGACCAGAATTTGCACCGATACCACCGATTCCGGCCCTTTGGCCATTAGCCCCAGGAAAATACCAACCCAAAGCAGAGAAAAACGCAAAAGTAAAAGCAGCCCAACCGCAGCCAGCGCAGCACTCAAGCCACCATGCCAGCGCCATCCTAACAGCAGTCCGGCACCAATCATCACGGCTAATCCCACAGCTGAGTTGAGCATATCAGCAAAGCAACGGCCGAATACAACGGCCGACGCGCTCATTGGCAGCGACCGGAACCGGTCGGTTACCCCCCTGGAGGCGTCGGTGGTGACGGCAATCATCGTGGTCTCCAGGCCAAAAAGCATCGTCATGGCAAACATGCCGGGCATCAAAAACTCAAAATAATCGCCGCCCGCCGGTACGCTGATGGCTCCGCCAAAAAGCAGCCCAAACATGAGCACGATCATAACCGGGAAAACCCAGCCCAGAATCACAGCCCCCGGTTGGCGCTGCCAGTGCTGCAAATCCCTGCGGGTGATGGTCCAGGCATCGGCCACAGCCCAACCTAAACGTGACAAGAGGGAGTTCGATTCCGTAGTAGATGGTGCGGAGTGAATTGTACTGCTCATGCTGTTACCTCCAGGGAATGTTCTACTTTTGCCGGACCAGTGAGGTGCAGGAAGACCTCATCGAGAGTAGGCCGGCGAAGTGAAATGTCTTGCGGCTCGATCCCCGCCTCTGAAAGTGCTGCGGCTACAGTGACCAGCGCTTTTGTCCGCTCCGTAACGGCTAAACTGATCCGGTTAACCTGCGCATCTAGGTGGATGTCGCCAGAGGCGACCGGCTGCACAATTTGTGCGACGATACCGGGATCAGTTCCAGGGCTTAAAACGATGTCCAGCCAATCTCCCCCCAGGGTAGATTTAAGCTGATCCGGCGTGCCCTCGGCAATGACCCGCCCCGCTTTTAACATGGCGATGTGATCGGCCAGCTGGTCGGCCTCTTCAAGATATTGGGTTGTCAGCAGCACCGTCGTACCATCGGCAGCCCGCTGGCGAATGGCGGCCCACACCTCCCGCCGCCCGGCCGGGTCCAGTCCGGTGGTGGGTTCATCCACAAACAGAACCGGCGGTGAAACAATCAGACTTACGGCTAAATCCAGGCGGCGGCGCATTCCGCCGGAAAACTTACTGACCGGAATCCTGGCCGCTTCCGTCAGGGAGAACTGTTCCAGCAGCTCGTCGGCCCGCTGCTGCGCCTGGCGGCGGGAGAGGTGGTTGAGCTGGCCAAACATCACCAGGTTTTGCCGCCCGGTCAAAATCTCATCAATCGCTGCATATTGCCCCACCAGCCCAATGTGCTGGCGCACCTGCCGGGCCTGCGTGGTGACATCGAATCCGGCTACGCTTGCCTGGCCTGCATCGAGATCAAGCAGGGTAGAAAGGATTTTTATTGCCGTCGTTTTGCCCGCCCCATTGGGACCAAGCAGCCCACAAACCGAGCCGGGCCGCACCTCCAGATCAAATCCGTTAAGTCCGGCTCCGTCTATTCCACCGGCATAATGTTTATGCACCGCACGGGCCACAATTGCGAGTTCGGTTCTTTGCATTTTCATCCTCTCCTTGCATCAGGCATTATGATTATTTCTGCTCTCCGTACATAATACCGTACATTGTACGGTTTGCGATAAGTATATATTTGTTTACAATTGCTGTCAACAAATTGGAGAGTATTTTGTGACCTCAAACAAACGTTCTTCCCCCGATCCGGCCCGTAGCCTGATGCTGCTTTGGAGTTCCCAAACCAATGCGGGACGTTCGGGCCTTACTCTGAAAGCCATCGTAACGGCCGCAATCACCATTGTGGACGCCAGTGGTCTGGACGCCCTTTCGATGCGGCGGGTAGCTGAAGAATTGGGCGTAGGCACGATGTCCCTTTATACCTACGTACCGGGCAAGGGCGAACTGATCGATCTCATGATCGATGCCGTTTACGGTGAGCTGTACGAAAGTGTCGAGGAACCTGCCCAGCAGCCGGGGGGTTGGCGCGATGCGCTGCAATTTATTGCCCAGCGTAATTGGAAAATCTATCGTGAGCATCCCTGGATGCTGCAAGTTACAGACGGGCGTCCGGTGCTCGGTCCGCACGCCTCGCTTAAATATGAAGCCGAACTTCGCCCGCTGGACAAGTTGGGGTTAAGTGACGTGGAGATGGACGCCACGCTGGCACTCATCTTGAGCCATGTGGAAGGGTGCGCCCGCGCCCAGACCGCTCGCGAGCGCACCCTACAAGACACCGGCATGACCGATGCCGAGTGGTGGGTGATTCACGCCCCCCTGATGGACAAAATCATTGACCCGACTCTTTTCCCGGTGGCCACCCGCGTGGGAACGGCCGCTGGAGAGGCATACGAGGGTGCGTCCAATCCAGAATATGCGTTTACTTTTGGGATCGGCCGTATTCTGGCCGGAATTGCTGATCTTATTGCCAGCAAAAACAATACATAGCCTGCCGGGCTTTTAGCCAGTTTCCGAAAGAAGTTCGGCTGTCCGGGCTAATTCCTCAGCCAGACTTTCTCGTTCATGCTCAGACAATTCCAGGGCTTCGGCAGCAGCCAACGACGTGTGGGCTAGCGCTTTGTTTTTCAGGCGTATGGCGAGTTCGGCACGATAGAGATAGGCCCTGGCACGATCCAACGCTGGGGCGTCAGGAAATTTCTTCAAGCCGTTCTCGATGGTTTTCAGAGCTAAAGCCTCGTCGCCACGAGCATCTCCTAACCGTGCAGCCACATTCACAAATCCGGCCAAACCGGTTGCCTCGTCGCCTTCTTCTTGTGGCTCTGTATCACCAGATTTCGAGATTCGCAGCCAGTTTCCGCCAACATCGACCACGCTAAAGCCGTACACGGTGCCAAACTTTTTTCGCGGTCGCAGGATGCGGGGGATGCCAGCTACCGGCAGTTTTTTGTAAGCGGCCCGCAGCCCTGCCGCAAAATCGCGATAAAGCGCATCGGGGTCTGGCACCACAACAATGACACTCCCGTAAGATGCTGCCGGGTCAAAATCTGGCATGCCAAACAGGTGAATGTGCCAATCCTGGCGTTGCACAACGGCGGCTGGATTCGGACGCAGCTGGCGATATGTTCGGGTAAAACCGAGCGCTTCGTAGAAGGCGATGGCCTCATCAAGATCGCGACATGGTAGAAGGGGATAAGTACGTTCGTTTGCCATTTCTTAAATCTCCGTTTTGCTGTTTTTGTTCACGAGCTTTTCTTTAGCTGAGAACTTCGATAGTAAATCCGCCCGGTGCCTCCACGTAAAACGTCCAGGCATGGTGTCGTTCGGGTAGAGGCGCATCATAACCGTCTTCGCGCAAGCGTTGATTGATCTCATTCACCTTTTCTTCAGTGGGTTGGCCAAAGCCAATGTGAAAGGTGCCAGGGTAGTTCACCTCTTTGGCTTTCATCAGGCTCAGAATGAGGCCGTCGTCATCAAAAAGAAAGGCCATGCCTTTGTTGCCGCCTTGGTGCTTCATGCCAAAGTATTTTTCCAGGAAGGTGGCTGCGGCCGTTACGTCGGTGACCGTGAGATTGATATGATTTAGCTTCATGCGTAAAAACCTCCATAGCTTTTGTGTAAAAGCGGGAAAGCGTTGAAAACAAGAAAGCCTGACTCGCCCGCTTTTGCTTAAGTAATCGGCCAAATTGCTTCAGTTTTTCTGCAAAAACTTTTTGCAGATTACAAGAATTGCTGCCTTTATTTGCATTGTAAAGGTATGGGGTTATGTTGGAGGGTTTGGGGAAGAGACAGGTTGATCAGCTCGAATGGGCCATTTCGATCAGGTGGGCGATGTGTTCAATGATGGCCTGGGCGCGCTGTTCGATTTCCTGAAGGCTGGAAAACCAATGGTCGCCCATGATGTCAATGGCTTCGTTAGCGCTTTCCGTTCGGGGAAGTTCCAACGCATCGCGTAAATTGTTGGTGTTGCCGGCAGCCACTTGCTGCAACATACGCGAAATTGCCATGAGACTGAACCCGGACTGGATCAACTGGTGAATAATCCGGGCGCGGGCCAATTCGGCCGTACTGTACTGGCGGTACCGGTTTGCGGGATCACGGGGTATCTCAATCAAGCCGTTGCGTTCCCAGTTACGCAGCATTTCTACGGTGACGTTCAGATGTTGGGCAGCCTGGCTGATGGTCATTTTTTGCGGTGATGTATCTGTCAAATGCCCGGCTGCCCAGCGTTCAGCAAATTCTACGGCAACTTCTGCATTGGCGCGGGCCGTGTGTATCCTGGCGAGATAGGCACGGGCCAGCTCTAGCGCTTTGTCGAAGTCATGGCGGGAGGCACTTTGCACCAACTGCACCAGCGGCGCCCGCCCGCCCAGGTAAGGCCATTGCAAAACCAGGCAGGCGAGACGGGCTTGTTCCAGGTGAACGGCCGTAAACGCCCGGTACCCATTCTCACCCCGAGGAATCTCCGGCAGGTAACCCCACTTCTCGTAATTCCTCACGGTGTTGACATGGACCCCGAGCGTTTGGGCAATATCGCTGGTGCGCAGCAAACCTGAAGCCATAACAGTCAATTAGTCGCGTTTCGGCTCATAATGAAGCAGCACAATTCCGCAGTCAAATGGGATAGATTTTACCAGCCTTAGATTTTGTTTGTCGTCAACTTCTTTGAAAATGGCCATGCCGTTGCCAATTGCTGCTGGATTAACAAACAAATGAAACTCATCAATCAGACCATGTTTGATGAGGTCCGAGTCAAAAGTCGCGCCGCCGTAAGCAATAATGTCTTGCCCTGCTTGATTTTTTAGTTTCGTAATTTCGTCTACCAGGTCGCCTTTGGCCAAAACGGTATTGTCCCATTCTGACTCGTCGAGCGTTTTGCTGAAAACAACTTTGGGCGTGTCCGTGAATTTTATGCCAGCTGTATATTCTTCGTGGTCGGGCTCTGCCGCCACGGCAGCCCAGTGGGGGATAAAACCCTGGGCCAGCTTTCGGCCAAGGACGATGCAGTCAACCGGTTCTGTTAGTGCTGTGACATAACTTTTAAGCGCATCGTCCCAATTGAAGGTTATCCAGTCCATTTCGCCATTGGGTCCGGCAATGTAGCCGTCAACAGTCATCTGTACTTGAAGTTTTAATTTTCTCATGGTTATGGTTCCTTATTTTGAAGTTGTTTTGCCTTTGGGTTTTGCTTTAATGTCTAGAAGCTGAAACCCTCTAACGACAAACCAGCGTTTTGTAGCAATTATTGGTAAAAGTGTAATGATCAAGAGTTATCAGGATTATATCTCACGCAAAGGCGCAAAGTCGCCAAGAGAAAACTTTGCGCCTTTGCGTGACAAATCCCGTTTCGATTAACCCGTGATCATTACAAATTATTGGTAAAAGGGGCAGGAAACGGCCGTTTACTACTGTGCCGGTCTGTGCGTTAGAATGACAGTGCCAGAAGGCAGGGTTTTGGCCTCTACCAGTTCCAGCTTCAATGAATCCATTCCTTCAAAAATGCGCCTGCCGCTGTCCCAAATGGTGGGGATGATCCAAAGCCGGTGCTCATCAAGCAGACCGTGTTGCAGCAGCGTGTGCGCCAGCCGGCCCGTACCATAAATCAAGATGTTCTGGCCAGGCTGCTGCTTCAACTTTGCTACCGCTTCAGTCACATTTTCGCTAATCAATGTGGCCGGTCCCCATTCCAGCGGCTCTTTCAGAGTTGTAGAGACGACATATTTGTCCATGCTGTTGATGCGGTCGGCAAACGCATCTGAGCGCGACGGCCACGCCTGGGCAAAGCCCTGGTAGGTTTCGCGTCCCAGCAGCAGGGCATCGGCAGCAAAGAGCTGATCACTGGCAAATTTGGCAGCTTCTTCATCAAAATAATCGAAAGACCAGTCTTGAGGGTTTTCAATAACACCATTTAGTGTGCTATAGGTTGAAACAATAATTTTTCTCACGATAGTTCTCCTTTTGTTGTTCTTTATTGATAGAACTATCGTAGTGGATTGGCAGAGCAATGTCTTGAACAAAAACGACAATCACTCGCTGTTGCCCGGCTGCAGGATTTGTCTGGGCGTGTGCCCGACAAAGCGTTTGAGAGAACGAGTAAGGTGAGGCTGGTCGGCATAGCCCGTCTGGAATATGGCATCGGCAATGGAGGTGCCTTTTTGTAGGAGAGTTGCGGCTTGCTGGGCGCGTTTTATTTGCTCGAACATGCCTCGGGTCAGGCCAGTGGCCCGCAGAAGACGCCGTTGCACAGTGCGCAGCGACATGTCCAACGGCCGATTTTCCAACACCGCCTCCACCACCGGATCAAAAACCAGCATCTCTTCGCGCACCAGCCGGGCTATGAAATCATCGGCATTCTCAAAGCTGGGTAGCTCCCAGGCGGCGCTGTGCAGCCAAAAAGCACCGTTGGCTGCGGGTGGTAAGTTCACATCCTCATTCACCAGGTTGCTTACCGGCAGATGGGGCATGAAGGTACCGTGCTTAAAAACGATGCCAAAAAAGTCGGCGTCTTTGGGGAAGGGGGCGTGTTTGGCTTTGGTTTCGGGGCCACGCATGGTAATGCTGAGCTCGCCCTGGTAGCGGGTAACGACCATCTCCCAATGGGTTTCGGCCGTAGAAATAAAAGTTCCCTCACGCTCGCTTTGGGTGCGCCAGACCGATTCTACAAAGGGGGAATCCGAGGCCCTTACCTCAAAGTTGAAGTATTTCTGACTATCTTCCATTGCTTTTTGTTTACTGCTGCTTCAAGACGAAGGTGTTCGTTTGGTGAGTTTACCCTTCATTTAGCCTGGCAACAATTTTAGCAATGCGTCGCTGGCGCGTTTCTTCTGCTTTGGCAGAGGTGACCTGGCGCACATATTCTTTGCGCATGGAGTAAGACAGGGCGTCAAATGCAGGACGGACGTTGTTTTCTGCCAATGCCGTTGCCAAAACGTCGGGCACTTCAACCGTGCGTGGGTCCGTGTCCAGCTCCAGGGTCACTTCTACCTCATCACCTGCCTGCACGCCGGCTGCTTCCCGATGCGCCTGGCTCAGGGGCAGCATGAAGACATCGCCATAGGCCGCGACCGTGCTGCGATAGGTGTAGCTGTTCAGGCTTACTTTAACTTTAGGACGTTTCCCTTTGCCAAATGCGGCTACAACTTCAGCCGGAACGGCCAGACCTGTGGCGTTCATTCCTTCAGCCTGCAAAACGGCCGTTGTGTAAGTTTCCTTCATCAAATTACTCCCAGAAGAATCCTTTCGTATACGCTGTAAATTTTCTGAGCTGATGAACGATTCAAACTCGTCATATAACAGAACTCCCTAGCAGTTGGGTGAGGCTATTGATTCTTCACTTGCGCCAGCCAGGCGCGTATGTCTGGCTCATGGTCATCGTGGAAGTGATCAAAGAATTCACCTACAGGGAAGCGTTTATCGCCCAAACAAACAAGATAATAAACTTTCCCCTCATGATGCACTTGATCGATGCGGACATCCTCGGGCAAGCCTTCAATGACTGCCAGGAATTGCTGAAACAGTCGCCCCGATTCATCCAGGACCTCACGCACCGAGCGCTCGCGATTGGACTCATAGATCCAGGCGTTGATTTCATCATCCGCCTGCAAGTGCGCTGGCCAGGGTGGGGGTGGTTCCGGTTCACCGCGTTGGGCAGCCTGTATGTTGGCGATCAGTTTGGGCTGCCAATCGTTGAGGTGAGCGACGATATCTTTGATGGACCAGTGACCAGCCACGCCGGGCTGATCCATCCGTTCCGGCCCAATTTGATCGAGAAACGCTTCCCACTGTTCATACTCTTCCTGCAACCAATTCAGGAGTTCAGATTTCTTCATAATTAACTCTTTTTTCCTGTCACAAGGGATCAGCGAGGGGTGGCAGCGTTATGTGGCCGAATAATCCGCTTAGTTCAAATGCTTCAATCCCTTGCATACCTAACATCAGGGCAATTTGCCCACCGTGATGAATGTCGTGCGACAAAATGCGCCAGATGGTCCACTGGCGCGACACTGCATAGACGGTACCATTCCATTTGTGCCGGTATGGTTTGGCCAGATCATCCACACGCCACATTTTGAGTGTCGTTTCGATCATCTGCCCGGTAATCTCCAGCCAGTGGACGAGTGCTTCCGCTTCTTCTGTGATGGCAACTGCCTTTTCTACAATGTGCTGGTTGCCGTCCGTGTCTTCTTCCCAGATGTCGATCAGCTCGGCCAGCTCGGCGCTGCCGGGTGCATCCATGCGCACAAACCAGTTCAGGCGGCCCAGGCTAATGTGCCGGGCCAGCTCGCCAATCGAATTGAGCTCGCCGCCCGGACGCCAAAGGAGTTGTTCGCGGGTAAGGGGAGCAATAGCATGAACCAGGCTGGTCTGGTGACCCTCCCAGCCATCGTAAACCGCTGCAAGGCGTTTGTCTTCTGTCATGGTGTGGTTACTCCTTCAGCTTCAGGCTGGTAAGGCGCTTTGTCATCGATATTGCCGACATAAACCGGCAGACGTTCATGCCCGAGCAGCTGGCGGATAGCCATATTTTCGCCCAGATGATACCAGTAATGGTAAATTACCCGCTGCAGCAAATTGCCGTATTTGTAAGCAATCGGCTTACCATTGCTGATGACATTTTCCTGCAGTTTGGCTGAGGTCAAAGTATCTAACCAGGGATCGGCCTCGGCGGTGATCGATTTCCAGGCAGTGATCATCTCCTCAAGCGGAGGGGTACTGGCTGGTGCGCCATAGGCAAACGTTTCTTGAATCTCTGGCAGCAGCAATTTGCCCTGGCCATAATGTAGAAAGTATCTTTGCTCTTGCCAGGCCAGGTGCCCCACATTCCAGCTGATGCAGTTCATGGGTAAAAAGCGCCTGTTGGCATCTTCTTCCTGAACACCTCTGACAGCCCGAATAAATTCGCTCCGGGTAAAAAGCAGTTGTAAAACCAGGGGATGAGTCATTAGCTTTTCCTATTTGCGCTTACAATGTTAGCTTACGGCCGTAACAGCTTCAGCCATCTCGTTGATCTTAGTCACTGTCCGCCAGTTCCGCGCCGTGATCGAGACATCCCAGCCCCGACCAACCTTTTCAGCCAATTTAGATCGTCCAATGCCATCTGGCGCATGAAGGTAAAACACTTTATCAATTAGCGCGAAACGTTCATTGCCTGCCTTTATTTCTTCAAGCGCAGCTAGATCGGGATCTTTTGGGATGGCATCCAGAAAAAAGAGATGAAGCGATTTGGGTTCAGCTTCACCTTCAGGGAAAGGATTGGCGACCATCGCCGTTTGCAACGCTTCAATATCAAGAATGAAGATTTGCGGCGTGAAGCCGTGACTTTCGCCAATGGCCGCACTGATCTCCGCTGAAAGGTTCAAACAATCTGTACGCTCACTCTGGAAGATAACATTGCCACTTTGAATGTAGGTTTTCACGTTTTCCAGCCCCAGAGTCTCAAGCAGCTTCACCAACTCACGCATAGGCAGTTTATGATGACCGCCAACATTGATACCTCGCAGCAGGGCAATGAACGTATCCATCGACTTATCCGCCTGCCATCGCGCCGATGATTCGGAAAGGTTCAGCGCCTGTAACCACAGACTCTGGCAATAGCGCATCCGGCGACGTATGCGACAGATCCTGGCCATCGGCAAAGAAGCGGATGAAGGCGCGCCTTTCTTTTGTGGTATGGTCACGAATGGTGCCGCGCAGCATGGGGTAGGCCGCTTCCAGCGCATCCAGAACGGTGCGCTGGGTAATCGGCCCTTCAATTTGCAGCGTTACCTCTTTGTTCTGTTTGGCCAGATTGCGCAGATGAAACGGCAGAACCACGCGAATCATGGCAGCGTCTGCACCTCGACAGAAAGGACGGCGGGCAAATCGCGCACAATCGCTGTCCAGTTGTCGCCAGAGTCGGCCGAGGCGTAAACCTGCCCGCCGGTGGTGCCAAAGTAGATGCCGCATGAATCGAGGGTGTCAACCGCCATCGCGCTGCGCAAGACATTGACGTAACAGTCGCTTTGCGGTAGTCCGTTGGTGAGCGCCTCCCACTCATTGCCACCTGTCCGGCTGCGGTAGACACGCAGTTTGCCTTCGGGCGGGTAGTGTTCGGAGTCGCTCTTAATCGGGACGACGTAAATCGTTTCCGGCTCGTGGGCGTGCACGGCGATGGGGAAGCCAAAGTCGGAAGGAAGGTTGCCGCTAACTTCATGCCACAGGTCACCAGCGTTGTCACTGCGCATGATATCCCAATGCTTTTGCATGAACACAACGCCCGGTCGGGAAGGGTGAAGGGCCAGGTTGTGCACGCAGTGGCCCACTTCGGCTTGTGCATCCGGCAGTTCATAGGGAGATTTCAGGCCCTGGTTGATTGGCTGCCAGGTTTGGCCGCCGTCGTCGGTGCGGAATGCGCCGGCGGCGGAGATGGCGATATAAAGGCGATTGGGGTTGGTAGGATCTTGCAAGATCGTGTGCAGGCACAGGCCACCGGCGCCCGGCTGCCACAGGTGTCCTTTGGCCTTGCGTAAACCGGGCAGCTCCTGCCACGTTTTGCCCCCGTCGCTGGTGCGGAACAGGGCGGCATCTTCAACCCCGGCATAAACGGTATCTGGGTCAGTGAGTGAAGGCTCAAGGTACCAGACGCGCGTGAACTCCCAGGGATGCTGGGTGCCATCGTACCACTGATGGGTGGTAAGCGGTGTGCCGGTTTCGTCTGAAGTGTCATAAACAAACTTGTTGCTTTCACCCATGGGGAATCCTTCCGGCGACATGGTTGGCTCGCCTGGCTCAGTGCCGGGCTGGTCCCAGGTTTTGCCACCATCATCGGACCGCTGGATGATCTGGCCAAACCAGCCGGTAGATTGTGAGGCATAAATCCGGTCGGGATTGGCGGGGGAGCCCTTCAGATGGTAAATCTCCCACCCGGCAAAATGCGGGCCACTCACGTCCCAATTCTGCCGCTTTTCATCCGAGGTCAAAATAAATGCGCCTTTGCGCGTGCCAACTAATACTCGAACACCACTCATGATTTATCTCCTTATTTGGGCTGCTTCTTTTTCTTTTTTGCTGCTGCTTTTTCTAGATTTTCGTTGACTCTAAACTTGACGCTCCTGCTGATCAGATCGTGAGGAATGGGTTGATCGTAGGGGAACTGCACCGCTCCTTTGCTGCTCTTGTAGCTGAGCAGTTCGTCCTGGAAGGCATTGATGCCGGAAGGTGCCGGATAAAAGCCGAGGTGATTTTTAGCGCCGCCAAAGTGAACGACATTGCCCTCTTGCTGGAAGGTGGGCATGCCGTAACTGAGGGCTTCGGTGCTTTGGGGAGCGGCCGTTTTAATCGTCTCCCGTACCTTTTGCAAAATTTCCTGAATGTCCGCCGGGAAGGCGGCAATGTACTCGTCGATCGTTGTAGGCTTGTCCATGATTTTCCTCTTTGTCAGGCTCGCGAAGAGCGCATCGCTTTTTTCTTCACGATGGTTTTGTTGGCCACCATGTCCTGGTACACTTCAGTTTCCATGCCGAACAGGGCAATTTTGCCTTTGTCATTGCTGTGCACGCCCCAGCCATATCGCTTGGTAAGCGGCGAGGCACGAAAGCAAGGCTGCCCTTTGACGAAAAAAATTTCGCGCTGTTCGGCCAAATCTTCTTCGGGGATCTGATTTCGTTCGGCAAAGACGGCAAATAAAACGTCGTCGGAGGTGTATGCGTAGGGATGCTCTTGCAGCATCTCAAACTGCAAATTGGCCACCGATTTGCTGCCCTTCACCGGCGGTACTTCACCGTGAGTAGCCGGGCAATCCTCGGCCACTTCGATAAATGTGTTGAAGTAATTGGTTGTTGTCATGTGTTAGGCCATCCCATAAGCGCGTGAAATTTCAAACTCGTACACCAGCCGCTGCTGCTTGACCATTGTTTCTAAGAACGCGTCGGATTCCAATTCCTGGCCAAACCAATTGAGCGGGCCGGTGGGTTTGTTTTGCATCAGCCGCATGAGGCGTAAATTCAGTTCCGGGGCATCGGGGCCGTCGAGGATGGTCACGGTTGTTTCCAGCGTGAGAAAGGCGTACTGTTTGTCAAAAACAAACAAGGTGCAGCGCGGATCTCGGCGCAGCCGGGCGGTGCGGACGCGATCTTGCGTGCCGCTGCTCCACAGCTTGCCAGCCACCAGGGCTACGCCCACCCGCACGGCACGCGGTGTGCCATCCTTGGCAATGGTGATCATGGCAGCTGAACGGTTGTTTTCCAGGAAGGCGAGTTGATTTTCTGTGAGGGACATGACTTCTCCTTTGGGCTTCTGTCTAATTATCCCAGTCGCTGCGGCGGTTGATCCAGGGAAACGGCCGTTCCGGAACCGCTACCCCTAACGTTCGACAAATGGGCCCCCACCCTTCGCTGGCTTGCCACTCCAGCAGCCGATGGGCGGCAGCGTTTTGCCGTACCGCGTCATTGTGGCGTTCATAGGCGGCTTGCAGCGTCGTTGGATCATTCCAATTTTCAGTTCCGGCAAAACGAGCCAGCAGGTCTTGCAGCCCATTCCCGTGTGGCCAGTCAGGCGCTAACCCCATTCGGGCATAGGGTAGAAAGGTTGCGTCTGCACTTTCCCACCACGTCTTTGCCGAGTCGCGGACGGAGAGCAAGATGAGTGCATCAGGATACATTTCACTCAGTTCGCGCCAGAAATGCGAAGCGGGCCAGTCTACAGCGGCGACGTAACCTTCAAACAGGGCTTCCCAATCTGGAGTTTCACCTTGCAGTGCCTGGTCCCAGCCTTCGCCCAGATCGAAGGGATGGCCGGGGATCACACTCATGTGGTGGACTTCGCCACCTAGCAGCTGGTTAAGTGCCAGGCCAAGCGAAGCCGTGCCGGTGCGCGGTAAACCCGCGCCGATGACCTGTAACGTCATATACTTCCACCTTTTTTTACGATCTATTCGCCAGCCAATCCAGCAATATCTCGCGATGCTCTCTATGATGCTCCGCGGAGTTAATCAGACTGTCGGTTAACGAATAGCCTTCTATCCAGTCATACCGTTTCTTTTTGAGCAGCATATCTTCGGGAATTGCTTCTCCCAGCGCTAAAAAACGAAGATACCCATAACGCCACACAGAATAAACGCTTGACCACGGCAGGTCACGATGCATCGCGTAAATCCAGGCGTTTGTCTCATCTACATTCGATTCTGTTACCAGGTCTAGCCTCTCCGGCCAGTTGGGCCGCACCGGTTCCTCACCATACTGGCCCGCCTCCAGGCGCATCATGGAGAGTTCCTGCCAGGCTTTCAGGTGGGCCATCACATCTTTTATCGACCAGCCACCATCAAGCTCCGTGGCCAGGATTTGTGATTCATTCAGCCCAGACAGCAACTGTTCCCAGTGATCAAATTCCGTTCGTGCTCTCTCCAGAACCTGTTGTTTGTTAGCCATAGTTACTTACTTCCCTGTTACACGATAGGACATCAATCAAAGATCGAGAGCCTGCAGACCGTTCATGCCGAGGATCAGCGAGACTTCGCCGCCATGATGCAGATCGTGTTCCAGCACGTGATAGATTACCCAACTGCGCGATACCTCATACGTCTGACCATCCCATTCATCCGGGAAGGTCCTGGCGCAATCGGCAGGCGTCCAGCGCTGCAAGCGGGCTTCGATGAAGGCCCGCGTCTCATCGAGGCCACGTACCAGTTCCACCGCGCTGCGTGCTGGTGATTCACGTTGGCCCCACAACATGTACTCGTTCATCACTTTGTCGTCATCCTGTAGAGTGCCGCTGAACCACCCTGCTCTGACAGAAATGATGTGCTGCACAATCTGCCCCACCGGCCACATACGCACAGCAGGTTGCAGCGTGAGTTGTTCATTCGTCAGCGGTGCGATGCAGTTGCGCAGCTTTTCATGATAGCCTTGCCAGTTCTCATAGATTACATCCAGAGTCGATTGGGCATCCTCTTGCATCTGTTTCTCCTTGAGAATCAATATCCTCATTCCAACATCATATTAGGACATCTTTTTGCATTCTGTTCATTGACGCCTGGCTACTGTTTCAATACGCACAGAGCCTGACGAATTTCGCCGAGATGGTAGGCGGTGTGCACGATCATCGCAATGGCCCCGCCAATTTCGTGTTCGTTGCGCCATTCTGGCTGGTCGTGGATGAGCTGTTTGATGCGGTTGTAGCTTTCGCGCAGTTCGTTTTGGATTGTTTGCCATTGTGGTGGGGAAACGGCCGTTACCTCCCGCCAAATCTTATCCCAATCAACCTTCTCAAACTGCCCCGTTCGCACGCTTTTTTCCAGCACATCCAGGTAAAACGCCGTGTGCTTTACCTGGGCCGCCAGCGTGGCGCACTTGCCTCCCACCGGAATCGAAGCTTCTTCGGCGGAAATCGTGGCCAGCGTCTCATAGAATGAGGTGCCCTTGTCCAGATAGAAGCCTTGCACGTTGTCGAACGTCTCGTCCAACATTATGTACAGTGCTTTGGTAAAATGCTCACTACTGATTTGATTTGACATAACAATTCCTTATTCGTGGTTGGTAAATTCGAACTGTTTACGGCCGTACGCCGCCCAGGTTTGCACCAGTTGGGTAATCACAGCGGCGTGGGTATCGAGGAAACGGCCGTCACCTATCTTTAGCACAAAGCGCTTATCAGCTACCCATTCAATGAGACCGGATGTATCTTCAAACAAGCGGTGGCCCGTTTTAGTGTCCTTGCCTTTGGGGCCGGTATGAAAAATCAGGGAAACCAGCCCGTAATTGCGGAAGTTGAAGGTGATGATGTCATTGCCGTTCAAAGTGTAGCTGGGTGCATTCCACTTCACGCCTTCCACCAGGGCAGGCTCAGCCTGCATGATAAGAGCGCGGACCTGGTTGATCAGGTCAACTTGTGGATGATCAAGCAAGGATAAAAATTGCTCTACCGTCTGAGCCTTCATTCCTGCCTCCAATTCGCAAGGTTTTGTAGTTTATTGTTTTGATTGCCCAGATGTTGTTGAGGAGGTGTGAAAAATCAGCGAGTTTTTTTTGGGCAAGGTGCCGAGTATTATAGAACAAATTTTCTAATCTGTCCAGATTTGTTTTCAACCAAATACAGGTGGGAAAATGAAGTGGGAGACGGCCGTTTCCCCTCCTCACTTGCTGCTAAACGCAATCATATTCCTGTACACCTTCACCGGCAAGATGATACATTTTGACTAGCGAACAGGCGTTCTGATACTTTATAGTGCCCTCTGCAACCATTTACTCAAATAACAAGGAGAACAAAAATCGTGCAAAAAATTACTACCTTTTTAATGTTCGAAGGGCGGGCTGAAGAAGCCATAAACTTTTACACATCTCTCTTCAACGACTCAACCATCACCAGCATCACCCGGTATGGACCCAACGAAATGGGCACTGAGGGGAGCGTGATGCATGCCACCTTCACGCTAAACGGGCAAACGTTTATGTGCATTGACAGCTACGTGTCGCATCAATTCACCTTCACTCCGTCCATGTCGCTCTACGTTACTTGTGAGACAGAAGCGGAAATTGATACGCTTTTTGCCAGGCTGTCTGAAGGCGGTGAACTGCTCATGCCTCTCGATGCCTATCCCTTCAGCAAAAAGTTTGGTTGGACGGCCGATAAATTTGGCGTGTCCTGGCAGTTGACCCTGATCAAGGAGTGAAGCCTTGCCTGGAAGCCAAGAGCCATTCTGCTATACTATGCGCACTATGGCCGTAAAAACTCGATCCCGGCAGCAGAATTACGATCTCATTAAAGAAGTGCAGCGATACATCCGCCAGCACCTCGATGAACCGATCAATCGCGAGACATTGGCTGCGGTGGCCGATTTTTCGGTGCCGCACCTTCATCGCCTCTTCAGCGACTGTGTGGGCGAGAGTATGGGCAGCTATGTGCGCCGCCTGCGGTTGGAGCGAGCTGGCCGCAAGCTGCGCATGGGCGCAATTAACATCACCGAGGTGGCCCTGGCCGCCGGATATGAAAGCCATGCCGCTTTTGGCAAAGCATTTAAGCAGCAGTTTGGCCTTTGCCCCAGTGCGTTCCGTGCCTTGAACTGCCAGGCGGCTACCCGGCTTCTTCTACGCTCTCAAGCAAAAAATAAGTCGGCCAAGGAGTAAACCCCAATGAGAATTGAATTGACCAGCATATTTGTTGATGACCAGGAAAAGGCGCTGCAGTTTTATACGGCCGTTCTCGGCTTCATCAAAAAGCAGGACATCCCGGTAGGGGAGGCTCGCTGGCTAACCGTTGTGTCACCCGAAGCACCAGGCGGCCCGCAGCTCGTGCTGGAACCGAATGGCAACCCGGCGGCGCTAGCCTACCAACAAGCCCTCTTTGAGCAGGGCATTCCGCTGACCGCCTTTGGCGTAGACAACATTTACGACGAATACGAGCGCCTGAAAAGCCTGGGCGTACTGTTTAGCACAGACCCTACCGATGTGGGCGAAGTGATCGTGGCCGTCTTTGAAGACACCTGCGGCAACCTCATCCAGATTTACCAGACCACCGCCTGAAAAGCATCAGAAACTGGTCCGCAGATTTCGCAGATTAGCACAGATTAACCACAAAAAATCGGCGAAAACTTGTACTGAGCGAAGTCGAAGTATCTGCGTTAATCTGTGGCTGAATTCTTATTGTCCTTCTTGCATTTCAGCCTTGTGCTTCAGCAAACGACCAGCCTTTTTCGGCCAGCGCTTCGCGCAGCAGCCGCACCGCTTTCGGCCCCATGCCGTGCAGCGCCAAAAGTTCCTGTTCGCTGACGCGGGTTAGCTGCTCCAGGCGGTTGTAGCCCGCGTGCTCCAGGGCTCGTAGGGCCGGTTTGCCAATCTCAGGGAAGTCGCTTTCGGCCGTTTCCGGTTCATCGCTGGCCACCAAAAGCGCCACTTCGGTAGTCCACTGGTTGGGGTCCGGCTGTTCGTCGGGATTGGTGAGAAAGGATTCAAAACGGCCGTTCCACACCACGGTTCTATTGGCCTGATCCTGGCTCCAACGGATCCCTTGCTCGCTGCCCCACTGATCAAGTGCAGCATACGTCTCATCCAACCGGTCGGGATGGCCATGGTGAATGACAGTGGCGTAGGTACCGCTGGGCATGGTGCCGGCCTGGACACGGCGGTCTCCCCGATGCATGCGTTCCAGCGGTAAACCCACTTCCAGATGAAACCGCTGGTCCTCATCGCCAAGTATCCAGTAGCGGAAAAAAGGTGCGCCAGCCGGGGCAATCTTCTTTTTTTCCAGCCAGGCAAACAGTTCGCTTACCAGCGCGTTGGCCTTGCTCCACTCTTTTAATGTTACCTGGGCACGGATGGAGACGTACGGCCGTTCCTCACGCTTCTCCAATTTAGGTTCGTCTCCCTTATTTTTTACCACAGCACACCTTCTTCATTCACTGATCTCTTCAATGACAGACAAGATATTGCCAGCCGGATCTTTGAACCAGGCAATGGGCGGCCCATAGTTAGCATCTCGCGGCGGGCGCATGATCCCTTTGGTGTCTTGCGGAGTACCTTCATACAGCTCAAACTGCACGCCCCGATTCATCAGCGCATCGACCGCTTCATCTATGTTCTCCACCACAAAGTTTAAAATCGTAAACGCAGCCGGTTGATGATCGTCTTTTGGATAGGTAAATACCGTGCCACCATCCGGCAAATACAGTCTCAACCCGACGCCTTCATCTTTTACTTTCAATTTCAGAACATCTACGTAGAAGGCTTTGGTCCTGGCCAGATCATTCACCGAAAAGCCGCTAAATGCCTTTTTTGCTTTAAACATGGCTAAACAAACTCCTTTCTGCTTACAGTTTTTAACGCCACAGGCCTAGAATCAAGGCCATGACCAACAGCTTCACCAACCAGTCACCAATGTGGGTAACGGCCGTTTTCCAGGGCACGTTCTCCCACAAAACAGAGCCCAACAAGATCATGGTCGGGAAGCCAAGCCATACCCAGGCGCCAAGCTGCACGGCATCCAGCCAACTGCTCACGTCCAACAGGACAATAAAGCGGGCCAAAACAAAAGCCACAATGAGGCTGCGGCCAAACTCAGCCAGCATTTTCCAGGGGGGCATGTTCATCTCGCTTGTGGCGTCTGGGCTTGTGCTGCCGGGCTGAGCCGGTGCCAGGCTAAAAAAGACATACCAGACTGAACTCACGATAAAAGCCGCTACTGCTGCGGTGATCACTGCTAAATAGTTTATGTCAAGCATAATTTTCTCCTCGCACCAGGCGGGTATTGCCCTGCACTTCGTCCAGGGTGCTGGAAAAGACAACCTTGGGCGTGTTTTGCCAGATTTTGGCAAATTCCAGTTCAAACGCCGGGAGAGACGGGTCTTGATCGGCCGTTTCCCAGTAACGCAGCACTTCATACATGCCACGGCCGTAACAGTACAGGCCCATTTCTTGCTGCTGGTTGTTGATAAACGTATGAAGCTCTTCATCAACCAGGACCCAATCAAGATCACCATTGGGCCGGGCCACAAAACCATCCAGTGAAACCATGGATGAATAGATGAGTTTTCTCATTTTAATTTACCTCCAATTGCGGATTCCAGACAATCTCCCATAAATGACCGTCAGGGTCTTGGAAATAGCCGGCGTAGCCACCCCAAAACGTCTCTTGCGCGGGCTTGACAATACGAGCACCGGCCTTTTGGGCTTGCGCCATCACGGTGTCAACCTCTTCTTGGGAAGTGACGTTGTGTCCAAGGGTGAACTCGGTCGCGCTGGGCGGCCCCAGAGGCATACCCGTGTCGTGGGCAATAGATGTTCGGGGCCAGACTGCCAGTCTTACCCCTGCTTGCAGATCAAAAAAGGCGACGGCGCCATGCTCGAACTCTGCGCCAATGATCCCTTGCGTCGGTATGCCAAGCCCATCACGATAAAATGCCACCGATTTTCCCAAATTGTCTACACCTATGGTGATAACTGTAATTCGTGGTTTCATAGTTACTTTTCCTTTGGATAAGGACATGCTGACATCATAAAATACTTTTCCCACTCAACGGCGGACGCGGTAACGGATGTGGGTGGCCTCCGGCGTGTCGATTACCCGGACGATCTCCAACTCAATGCGCGACGGCAATACCTCGAACAGCCGACGGCCGTTACCAAACAATACCGGGATCTGGTGGATCTGCAACTCATCCAGCACCCCGGCTTCGAGCGCCCGTTGCGCCGTGTACGCGCCGTGCACCAGCACGTTGCCGTCCCCGGCGGCGGCCTTTGCCTGGGCCATCGCGCTCTCGATCCCATCGTTCACGTACGTCACCAGGGGATATTTCGCGGCGGAGGGGCCAGGCGGCCGGTGACTGGGCACGAAAATCGGGACGCCGTGATGATTTCCGCCCCAGTGATCGACCTGCTCCACAGTGCGCCGGCCGGCAAGCACTGCGCCCGTCGCATTGGCTTCGTCCATGAAGTGCGCCCCCCAGCCGGTCCCCTTTGTGTTGGGGGGTGGTGCTTCGAACCCGTACCACTCGTGCAGCCGCATGAAGCCGTCGCCGCCGGGATTGTCCGGTTCGTCGTTCGGACCCGCGATGTAGCCGTCCAGTGACATTGACATGTAAAGCACTGATACAGATTTCATTTTGTTCTCCTTTTGGTTATTTCTCATACGTTCTATACAAAAAGATCAATCTTTCGTAGCGTGCATTGCCGGCTCACCGGTACTCCACTGGCAATTATTTGACCACGCGGAATCCAAGGTGGGTTACACCGGGTGCCCGGACCATTCGGATGCTTTCCAGTTCAAGCGGCTCGATATTCAGATGATCGAACAACCGAACACCCTTTCCGAGCAGGAGGGGTGCGACATCAACGTGGATTTCGTCCATTAGGCCCGCGTTGAGACATTGCTGTAGGATACTGGCGGTACATATGACGACATCCTTATCCCCTGCAGCTTGCCTGGCCTGACGGATGGCACTTTCAACCCCATCGGTAACAAAGGTGAACGGCGATCCTTCATAGACCCATTCCTGCGGGACAGTGTGGGTTACAATAAAACAAGGCGACCCCGGAGGGTGGCCACCCCAGGCCCTGGCGATGTCAAATGTTCGCCGCCCCCACACCCCCGCCCCGTATGTTTCGAATGATGCGTTGAGGATTTCAGCACTCTGCGCTGAAACCTTAAGTAGCATCTGCCCATCCGAAATCGGAATTTCGGTGTCGCCACTGAAGTACCAATTGAAGAGCGCATCACCGCCATCCCCCAAACCGTTCTCAGGGCCATCGTTCGGCCCGGCGACAAAACCATCCAGCGACATTGTCATATTAAAAACAACTTTTCCCACGGTCATTCTCCTTTTTTAATTTCGGTTTTGAGAAAATCAATTAACGCTTTGTGAGAACACAGTGCATCGCTCCGGCAGTGGCCATGTGCTCGGTGCAGTGGTAGCCCAGTGCGAGCATATCGATATTGGCGAAAAGGTGTTCGCCGGAACCGAGGAGAATCGGGCTGATCGCAATGTGCAATTCGTCGATGAGTCCGGCCTGGAGATACTGGCGGATTATGGCCACACCGCCGCCAAGCCGAATATCCTGCCCGTTGGCCGCCTGGCGGGCGCGCTCTAGCGCCGCGTGAATGCCATCGGTGACGAAGTGGAAGGTGGTGCCACCGTCCATAGGAATTGACTCCCGGGGGTGATTGGTTAGCACGAAAACCGGCGTATGATAAGGTGGCGTATCACCCCACCAGCCCTTCCAACCGTCATCCTGCCAGGGGCCTCGTTGGATCGGGCCAAACATGTTGCGCCCCATAATCCAGGCGCCGATGTTGTCGAAGCCACGAGCCGTAAACTCGTCATCCACGCCTGTGGTACCGCCTTCGTTGCCATACGTCTCTCGAAACGTTCGGGTGGCAACCATCCAATCGTGGAGGGATTCGCCGCCGACGCCAAGCGGGTTCTCCAGACTCTGGTTTGGTCCGGCGCCATAGCCATCAATGGATATTGAGAAATTGTTCACACGAAGCTTAGACATAGATTTACTGCTTTAGTTCCGTTAGTAATTTCATCTGGAGATTAGAGATTTCAGGCAGAATCTCCAATCTCTTCAAAAGTGCGGCCAGGCTCTTTGAACCATTGCATTCACGCCTGCCCCAGATATTTATGGATGTATTGGATGGCGATGCTGCCTGCGCCCACCGCCGAGGCGACTCGCTTGACCGAACGGTGACGAACATCTCCCACCGCGAAGACGCCAGGCATACTCGTCTCCAGCGGAAGCGGAGCACGAGCAAGCTGCCACATTTCCGGCAATCGTCCATCCTCTACGAGGTCTGTACCGGTGAGGATAAAGCCTTGTTTCTCGCGCAAAATCGTAGGGGGAAGCCAACTGGTATGGGGTTGTACGCCTATGAAGATAAACAATGCTGCCGCCGGAACCGTTCGAGTCTCTCCCGAAGGGCTGGTCTGTAACACGAGATGTTCGAGTTGCCGTGTTCCATAACCACTGACGATTTGTGTATTCAGGGACACCTCTATATTGCTGGTCGCGGTGATCTGCTTGATGAGATAGTCGGACATACTGGTGGCGAGGGAAGACCCGCGTACCAACAGCGTTACATGGTCAGCGTACTTTGCCAGATAGATCACCGCCTGTCCTGCGGAGTTGCCAGCTCCTGTAACGAACACCTGCTGCCCGCGCATCGCCTGGGCTTCGGTGACAGTCCCGCCATAGAAAACGCCCGCGCCGACCAGGGATTCGAGGTCGGGAATGCCAAGTCTGCGATAAGCCACGCCCATCGCCAGAATCACCGAACGGGTGACGATTTCTTCACCATTCGCCAGGGAGAGGATGCGCTTGTCTTGATCGGCGCGCAGTCCGGTCACCTCGCGGAATTTGGCGAACTCCGCACCAAACAACCAGGCTTGATCCCAAGCGCGCCGCGCCAGTTCAAAACCACTGATGCCAAGCGGAAACCCAAGATAGTTGCGAATGAGTGTACTCGTGCCCGCCTGTCCGCCTATTGCTCCACGCTCGACGACAATCGTTCGCAAGCCCTCGGACGCAGCATAGACCGCTGAGGAAAGTCCTGCCGGTCCAGCGCCGATGATTGCCAGATCGTAGTCCCCACCCTGTATATCGCCGCTGAACTGCATCACGTGTCCAAATCCTTCATTGGATGGGTCGACGAAGATGTGACGAGCCTCCCCGTCGTCCACAATCACTACCGGGAACGGACCCTCGACCTGCTGCGCCTCTTCCAAAAGCGCCCGCCCTTCCTCAGAATCGGCATCATAGAATTGGGAGGGGGCATCATAACTATCCAGCAGTGCCCTGATTTCGTGAGTACGTGCTGACCAACGTTCGCCAATCACCTTGACGAAAGCGAGACGCGGCCAGTTCAGATGCCGCCATGCTTCCAGAAGTTCGGTGATCTGGCTGTGAAATCGTTCGTCGAACGGACCGGTTGGCTTCCACAAATAGCTATCGATCCACCCGAATGTCATCGCCTGTAAAATCGTTTCAGGGTTTTCCCAAGCCCACAATCCGACCAGCAAAATGCGTTTAGCATTAGGATGGAGGTTATGGGCTCGATTCAGAAATTCGATCCCGGTCATCTCCGGCAACGATTGATCGGTGAAGAGCAGCGCGACCTGCCGATCTTCTTCCTTGAGCACCTGCAACATCGATAGTGCCGCCTCTGCAGATGGGTCGCAGATGACCTCATAATCCGCGCCATAACGCTTACGTAGTTCCTGCTCAACAAACAGCAGCGATGTTTCATCTTTGTCAATTGCTATTAAAATCGGTTTATTCATGGTATTTGAGACCCGCCGGGTATACAACCCTCATTCACTTAAATTGATCCTGTTTCTACGTCTCCGGCGTGCGAATATCCCGAGATCGTCAGGAACCAGGCTGTGTGCCAGGCGGGCCGGCCAGCACCCTGGGGACGTACTCCAGCATCTGAATACGGCCGTCGAACGTCCGGCTGGCAACCATGTCAAGGGCGACATCGGGATAACCGTCGTAGATCCGGTCGGAGCCGGTGCTCCCGGTGATCACGGGGAAGACGACCACCCGGAAACGGTCCACGAGGCCCGCCTTGAGGAGCGACCGGCACAAGGTGAGGCTGCCAAGAGTGCTCATTGGGCCGTTGCTTTCCCGCTTCATCGCTCTTACGGCTTCGACCGCATCTCCGCTGATCAGCCGGGTATTGGCCCACGACAACGGGGCTTGCAGCGTTGAGGAGAACACCACCTTGGACGCTTTGGTAAGATCATCCACGCTGGCTTCTTCGTCGCTTCTCAGATCCGATTCCGCTGCCCCAGATTGAGAGGCGAATCCGGACATCAGACGGTACGTGTTCGCTCCCATCAAGATCGTATAGTCGCTTACGGGCTGCTCACCCAGCCAGGCGAGATATTCGGGGCCTTCGAGCCCCCACCAGCCGGGCCAGCCTTTTGCGGCACCGTAGCCGTCCAATGAAGTAATGAAATCCACTAACAGTTCTTGCTTTGTCATCTTAACGACTCCTTTTCGTTATTTACTTAAAATGATCCTGTTTCAACGTCGTACGTATGTGCTCCAATCGGAAGCTCGCTTGCTGCCAGTCAAGCGCCGTTCTACCTGCGCCCATGCGGGAACGCTTTACCCCAGCTGCTCGGCGAGCCCGATGAGAATTCCTTCGGGGCCACGGATGTAGCAGAGCCGATACATGTCTTCGTACTGGACCACTTCGCCAACGAGCTCCGCGCCGCGTTTGCCGAGCCGGACGAGCGTATCGTCGATGTCCTCCACAGCGAACATGACACGTAGGTAACCGAGAGCGTTCACCGGAGCCTTCCGGTGATCGGCGACCACAGGCGGGGTGAGAAATCGCGAGATCTCGAGTCGGCTGTGGCCGTCGGGGGTGACCATCATGGCGATCTCGACGCGCTGGGAGCCCAGTCCGGTGACGCGCCCAGCCCATTCTCCTTCGACCATGCCTCGTCCTTCGAGCTTCAGGCCAAGCTCGGTGAAAAACTCAATGGCGGCATCGATGTCTTCTATCACGATGCCGACGTTGTCCATACGTTTAACCGTCATGTCATCTCCTCCCATTTTTGACTGGAAACGCCCGGCACTTGCCGTTCACGTGGCGTATAACAAAAGATAGAACGATAACCTTTCTCATAATTTACTCTCCTTTGGTTCGATCTCTTTGACAGTTTCAAGCGGGATAGAACCACAAGCGGGCATTTCTCCTTGCTTGAGTTTATACAAACGTGAAATAGTTGTCTTGTAAAAATTCAATCAATAGGGAGGCGACGAAGACCCTGGGAAGTCGCCGTGTTCTCAACATGAGCACGGCTGCGAAGTTGTAGATAATCAGTGGGGCTGTAGCCGGTAAAGGCTACAAAATCCTTATTGAAGTGGGATTGATCGTAATAGCCGCATTGGTGTGCAATTCTCGCCCAGTTCACGGATTGTACCGGGTTAATCGAGTGGAGAACCTGCTCAAATCTGATGAGGCGCGCCATCTCTTTTGGTGTAACGCCGACCAGCCGTCTGAATTGGTTGCCCAGGTGATTCTGACTGATTCCGATATGGTCGCTCAGAGCATGAATCGACAGCGTACCATGGCTCTGCATCATTTGAGCAACAGCATACTGAACGACATCCCACCCAAGCGGCGCTTCACGGAGACGAGCAAGCAGTAACTGCTCTAAGAGCGTAAATCCAGCCTGTATCGTTGATGCAGCCTCTAACCGCTCTCGGATTTCGTCGGCGAAGTGACCCCAGATTGCATCCAGAGGAACAACCCGATTATGCAGCTCTGAGAGGGGAAGTTGTAAGAGGGGGTACGCGCCAGCCGGTTTGATGCCTACGCCGAAGATCTTCAAATCCGGCGGCCATTCAAGGGAATGATGGGTGTCATAAAGTCCTACCCACCAACTATCGGTAAAGGTCTCAAATTGATTGATGGAATCCGCTTCGTAAACTCTGAAAGCGCCTCCCAAGTTGATTTTCAGGTCGAGGGTGGGGAAGGGCAAAATCTTCTCACGGGGATAGGGCATAGAGCCGTCAATGTAATAGAAATAATCAATGTAGGTGTCCAATCGTCGAGATGGGATGTGGCGAATGTAAGTGTAAGTCATATCGAGAAAATCCTTCTTGGGCAGGGTTGCCGGATACGCATCTATCTTCGCTGGATCGTTTTTTGATTTGGTCGCCATAGTGTTTTCCTTTACTAAGCTGATAGACCTTTTATATCCCCCGCAATTTCAGACAAATCGTTATTGAATTGATGCCCACGGCCGTCGAATTCACGAACGGTTGCTTGTGGAATTCTTTCTGCATACTTTGCCAGGTGTGCAAACGGCACCCATTCGTCGTCGCGGCTATGGTAAAGGAAGATCGGCACTCCTTTGGGAAGTTGTAAGGCAAAGCCTTCGCGCAACGTATATGTGTCATCTGCCTCATCTTCAGGACCCCAGAATGGGATGGAAATTAGGAAGACTCCAGCAACTGGTTGAGCGACATGCTTTTTTAGAAGATATTTCAGCAGAACTGCGCCGCCTGCTGAATGCCCAACAAGGATCACGTTGCCATCTACCGAGGCGAGTTCTTTAGAAATCTGGGTTATCCATGCCTCGTCCTCTGGATCCTCCTCGTTGGGCATCTGTGGATAGAACACCTGGTATTCAGTCCCGAGCGCAGCTTGCAAAGAGAGTGCTAATTTTTCATCTTCTGCGTATGCGCCCTCTCCAGCGCCCTGGATAAACAATACTTGCTTCTTCATATCCTATCCTCCATGGCTGGCAAGTCAGCGGCAGCGGCGTACAGTACTTTTGTGTCCGCTTTCTCTTTAACCTTTTCACTTTAAACGCTGCTTTACTCGTAAAACTCTGGCGCTATTTTGAGTGTTTCCCACTGCTCCTTGTCATGACCGAAAATCACCAGCCCGATATGCTCCCGTTCGACTAGATCAAGCAGTTTGATCGTACTGGCGCGGATCACTTCGGCGTCCGGGTTGCTACCGTCGTCCTGCTCGTCACGGGTAAAGCCCTCGCCGAAGGGTACAGCGTCAATTGTCAATAAAATCGCCCCCGTTTTGGGCAGCCGCACCAGCACCGATTGATGTCCCGGCACATGCCCACTCGTCTCAATCAGCCCGAGCCCTGGCAGCAGTTCCGTGTCCCCGTCCACCAGCCGAATGCGCTCCAGTGGCTGATCCCACTGGGGTCGAATGGCAGCGAAACGTGGGTTACTCGCCGCATCCAGATGATGCGCACGCTGAACAACATAGTGCGCCTTCGTGAATGCCGCGTGTCTTCCGGCATGGTCGCCATCGTAATGAGTCGAAATGACGGTATCAATATCGTCCGGTTTTAAGCCAATGCTTGCCAACTGCTCGATAACATCCTGCCCATTCTCAAACTCCGATGCGTCATCAGGGATGATCTCCGGTAGACCACTGTCAATCAGAATATTCTTGCCATCACCCGTTTGCACTAGA
>JBGTCV010000016.1:0-31174 GCA_041748655.1 Promineifilaceae bacterium (SeqCode)
TGAAAACGATCACGAGACGTTCTTATGGTCTCACGCGCGTTGATAGCTTGTTTCGCCGTCTGTGGCTTGACCTGAATGGGTATCAGCATTTTATTGCCTGACCCCATATTTGCTGTCAACCCCATGAGATCCCAAAGAACCACGAAGTCCAAAACGGCCGTTCCATCTTGATTCCACAGCCCACCGCCAGAATTGTCTGTTAACGTCACGTGTGTCAACGACACGCTGCCCCCTACGTTCTTAATACCACCGGCAATGCCAAGACCAGGCTCATTCATTCCGTTGCGGATGGTCAGATGCGACATTTCCACAGTGACACCGCTGAAGATTTCAAAAACGCGCGCCTTGCTGGCGCTGCGATTGCCATCAATGATGGTCGTTGCCTCATCAGCGCCGATAATCGTCACGTCGTCGGTCAGGTCCAGGTCGCCGTTCAGCGCATTGTTCTCAAAGCTGGTGGCCACCAGACTCAGGTAGTATGTCCCCGCCGGAATCAGAATGGTATCGGCCCCTGGCCAGGCGTTGGCTTCCATCACGGCCGCACGCAGCGTGCAAACGTTGTTGCCAACGGCCGTTTCGCACACACCATCACCCGGATTGGCATCGGCAGCATCCACCAGGCTGTTGTTGACGTTCAGGATCAATGCCGCCAGTTCGGCCTGCGCCGGCCGGGCCACGATAGACAAGAGGCCGGCCAGGGCAAGGGAAAAACATATAAACACAATAATTCTTAGTTTCACGTTATGCCTCTTCTATTTATGTTCATATCAGTTGTTACATTATGGTAGAGGCGGGACGGCGTGGTGTGGCGCTGGTCGGAACACACAGCTTCATCTCCACGCCGTCTCGCTCCCGGTCTCTTCCTATTCGATGATGATAGGCGCAGGGTCTGCTATTATCATCGGCAGGTAAACCTAATAAGGAAGTTGTGACGGGCCAAATTTGGCGACTAGTAGGCCATTGCCGCTGCCATTAGCGCCGATAGTTGTGTGAATAGGGAACTCATCGTCGGCCGCGCCGCTGCCGTAACCGGTGATATAGGCATTGCCCTGCCCATCCACGGCAATGCCGTAGCTGTAATCGTTCAGTGGGCTGCCAAAAAACGTACTGTAAACCAGCGAGGCATCGCCGTTCTGGCTGGGATCGAATTTGGCCACAAAAACATCGCGGAAATCGGTCCAGGGTTCAAACGACTGCCTCGCGGGAAAGTTGCTGGAGCTTGTCGTACCGGTCAGGTAGATGTTCCCCTGAGCATCCAGGTCTAAGCCATAGGCTACGTCGGACGCGCTGCCACCCAGGTAGGTGCCGTAGAGCCGGGCGCTGCCGGCCGGATTGAGCTTCACCAGGAAGGCGTCGCGCGGATTGGCGCTGCCGGCGCTGGCGTTGGTTGTCTGGTAGCCGTTGGGCGCGGGCAGGTTCAACGAGGTCGTGTGGCCGGCCACGTAAATGCCGCTGCTGTCCCGGGCAATGCCGAAGCCATAGTCGCTGCCGTCGCCACCCAGGTACGTGCTGAAGATAAGCGAGCTGTTGCCACTTTTCGTCGTGTCAAATTGGGCCACAATCGCGTCCGCACCGCCGCCCGGGCTGCTTTGCAGCGCATTTTTAGTAGGGAAGTTGCTGGCCAGGGTAGCGCCGGTCAGCGTAGCTACGCCGTCCGCATCCACGGTCACGTCGCCGCCGTATTCGGCCCCATCACCGCCCAGGTAAGTGCTGTAGAGCAGGTTTTGCCCGTTGGCGCTTAATTTAGCCAGGAAAATATCGCTGAACGCGCCATCGCCATCACTAAAGGCCTGGTTTTGCGTGGGGAAATTGGTGGAGTACGTCACGCCGGTGACGTAGACGTTCAGGCTGCCATCCAGGGCAATACCGGTTGTGTTGTCACGGGTTCCCGCATCCAACATGCTGATATTTTCTTCGCCGCCGCCGCCCAGGTAGGTGCTGAAAACGAGGGCGTTGCCAGCAGCGTTTAATTTGGTCACAAAGGCATCGGCGCAGGGCGGCGTGGAACAGGTCTGGGTGACGCGGTTCTGCTGATAAGCGTTGGCCGTTGTCGGGAAGTTGTTGGACTCAGTCATGCCGGTGACGTAGGCGTTGCCCTGGCTGTCCACGGTAATGGCGTCGCCAATGTCGGCGCCGCTGCCGCCCAGGTAAGTCATATACAACAGGGCATTACCAGCCGGATTAAGCTTGGCGATGAAGGCGTCGCCAAAGTTATTGCTGGTGGAGCCGCCGTAGTTGTTTTGTGGCGCGCCGGCATTGGGGAAGTCCGTGGAAAGCGTCGTACCGGTCAGGTAGACGTTGCCGCTGCTGTCTACAGCGATGTCGCGCCCTTCTTCAAAACCGGTGCCACCGATGAGGGCGCTGTAAACCAGGGAGGGATCGATGATCAGCGGGGAAGCCGGGTCGTATGCGCCCAGGGCAAACCCCAGGGAAGTGGCGGCGCCCTGGCCGTTGGCGCTCTGTTGCAGGGTGTAACGAATTTCTACCGGGATGTGCTGGCCGTTGATGACCTGCCAGGCGATAGGGGCTTCTTCGACCAGGGTGACCGGTTCGGTATTAGCCTGACCCGGTAAACTGAGGATCAGGTCGCCGCTGCGGGGATCGAAGTGGACGGCAGTGATGCCATCGTAAGACCAGCGGATCACGGCCGTATCCACACCCGGCGCTACATGATAAGTACCTTTAAGAGCCTGGCTGTTGCCTTCGTAGTGCAGGTCGATCCCGTCATAAAGCTGCCGGTAGACCAGGCCGCCATAGGTGGGCAGTTGGGTTTTCCATTGGGCCCGGTCGTCGCCGATGATGTAGTTGACGACGCCGGGAAGCTGCTGCGTCAGGGCGATTTCCGGCGCGGGGTTGGCCCCGGTGAAGCGCAGATGTACCTGGGTCAACTCGTGCTGGCCATCTTGCGGTACAGACAGGGTGACTTCCGCCGGGGAGAAGAAGAGCACGCCGCCGGGTAAATGGGCCTGGGCGTGTACGGCCGTTTCTCCCGGCCCCTCATTGGCGACAAAAGCCAGCGGCAGGGTCAGCCTATTAGCTGTCGGCCCAACCGGAGCCAACTGCGGCCGGATGCTCACAGCCAGCAGCGCCCACAGCAGCGCCGCCAGAGGGAAAATCATCATATGGGGAACTATTTTTCGTGTTTCAAACATCATAAACTCCTTTCATTTGTAAAACGGTAACTACGGCCTCAATGTCCGGCCGGTTTTCGGCTTTGGCCACGGAAATGCGGTGGTGGCCGTCTTCGACAAAGTAGACGCCGTTCACTTCAATCAGCGCCACCGGCGGCAGCCTTTTGCCACGCCGACTGGCAGCGGCAATGGTCTGCCAGCGGTCGCGGTTATGGCGGGAAAGCGGCCGGAAGTTGGCGTCGAAATCCCAGCTGCGGGCCAGCGTCGCACTGCCACGGATCTGGCTGAGGGGGACGGTTTGCCGCCCGGCGTAGATATGATCCCAGGCAGCGCCACCGACGGTCACTTCGGCCAGGTGAGGCAGATGTGATACGCGGTCGCTCAGAGTGGATTTGATGTGCTGCCATAAGGAAAGCAGCCGCCTGTTGTGTCGTTGTTTGTCCAGGAACGTCATAGTCAAAGCCTCCAGCAATCGTTTGTTTCAGCAGCATCATAGGGAACGGCCGTCCAGTGGTTGTCCATCAGCCATCCGAAAGGCGTCCGGTTTGTTGTCACAAAGCTGGCAGGCGGCTTCTTTCATCAGGCCGGTCAGCAGAGAGTAGGCTTCGGCCCAGGCAGCCTCTACTGCCGGGGTAAAGGCGTCGCCCAGCGTTTGGGCCAGGCTCCATAACAACGCCTCGCCCATCAGGTGGTAATGAGCGTCCTGGACGCCATAACCGACGTGCCGCTGTCCCAGTTGTTTGATGGCCGCCATAATGGTTTGCGGCTGGTTCAGCCCGGTGACGGCAAGCTGCAAAGCAGCCACCGACCTGGCCCCTTGCTGGCCCAGGTCGGTGGTGAATAACGGCCGTAACTCCGGATGCTGGTCAAATAAACGGCCGTAAAACAAACCGGTAAAGGCTTCGGCCTGAAGCTGCACCTGGGCCAGCGTTTTCTGGACTAACACGATGTTTGAGATGTTCAAGGGAGCCTCTGTTGACGCATTTTGTTTAACTGCGGGCATTGTAGGCAACGGCCGTCCGCCAGCCGTCCAACGGCCGTCCGAAATAAAAGAAGCCAGGTTTTTGTCAAAACCTGGCTTCTCTAAGCGGTAGTTTGGTGACCGATGGTTAACTTTTCGGCGTTGGTGGGTCGGTGAGAGCGTAGGTGACGGCTTCATCAAGCGTCATGGCAGTTCCCTTTGCCCAGGCCTGGACAAAAACGGCCGTTTCCAACACAGTTCGCAGCTGTTCGATGTCCCGATCATAATCAGCCTGGGTATCGGCCGTCATGGACACTTGCAGCAATTCTCGCTGGCGCACCCCGGCGGCAAACAGCGTGACACTGCGGACAAACAGTTTTTGGGCCTGAGCCAGCTCGGCCATCTGGTGCAAGGAATTGATCAACCCTAACCGGTCGTTGATTTCCAGCCGGATTTGCAGACTTTGCCGGAACAGCGTCTGTGCCCGCACTAAATCGCCCTGTAAAACGGCCAGGCCGCCCAGGTTGGCCAGCACCGACGATTGGCCGATGGTATCCCCTACTTGCTCGCGCATGGCCAGCGTTTCTTGCAGCAGGGCGGCAGCCCGGTCGTAATCCCCCAGCCGCCGGTAGACGATGGCTAGGTTATTCAGCAAAATCATGATCTGCGCAGGGATGATGTCCGGCAGGGTGCGGTGATAAACCAGGCTCTCTTCCAATCTGGTGCGGGCCGTTTCATAATCTCCCTGCCGTCCGGCGGAGTTGCCTAAGAAGTGCAGGGTGTGGGCCAGGGAGGTTTGATCGTTGGTCTGGCGGGCCAGGGTAAGGGCGCGTTGGTGGTGGGTAACGGCCGTTTCATAATCCCCCAACCATTGGCAAACACTGCCGGCCTTGTTGAACAGCCGTATCTGCTCGGCCGGCGACAACTGATCGGCAAACGTCATCCCTCGCCCCAGCCACAGCCGGGTTTCCAGGTAACGCCCCTGGACGCTCCAAAACCGTTCTAGCGCGGTCGCCAGCCGGGCGGCGACCGCGCCGTTAGCCGGGTCAGCGGCATGGTGGAAAAGCCAGTTCAGGGCATTCATCAGATCATGGTCTTCCTGCCGCAGCCAGGCCAGCCACTGCCGCTGTTCGCTGCTGCGCAGGCCCATTTCGGCTTGTTCGGCCTGT
This sequence comes from Promineifilaceae bacterium (SeqCode), assembly GCA_041748655.1. Taxonomy (GTDB): domain Bacteria; phylum Chloroflexota; class Anaerolineae; order Promineifilales; family Promineifilaceae; genus Leptofilum. The sequence goes on from JBGTCV010000016.1 coordinate 5,262, forward strand.
TCCAGGTAGTAGGCGGCATACCGCTGGTGAGTGCTCGCCTCCGCCCCCGATGCCGCTAACTTTTCCAGGCCATATTCGCGCAGTGTCTGCAACATGCGAAAACGGGGTTCCGTTTCATTTTCGGCGGGGGGCAAATGGCGCAGCATGTTTTTATCCACCAGCGCTGCCAGCAAGTCCAGCGTCGCATAATCGTCCGCCTGGGTCAGAACTGTTTCGGCCGCTGCCATACTGAACGACCGCACAAAAACGGCCAACTGGTTAAACGCCGCCTGCTCGGCCGGTTCCAGCAAGTTGTAGCTCCAGTCCAGGGTGGCCCGCAGGGTTTGCTGGCGGGCGGCCAGGTTGCGGGCCTGCCCCGTAAGGAAGCGCAGCCGGCTGTTCAGTTGAGCCAGCATGGCCTCCGGCGTGAACAGCTTACTGCGCGCCGCTGCCAGTTCCAATGCCAGGGGTAACCCATCTAACTGCCGGCAAATGGTAACGACGGCCTCACTGTTGGCCTCGGTGAGTTTAAAGCCGGGCTGCACGGCCTGGACGCGGGCTACAAACAGAGCGATGGCGGCGTAATCCAGCAGTTCCGCCGCCGGAAGCGATTGGCCCGGCTGAGGCAGGGGCAGTGGAGCCAGCGGGAATTCGTGCTCGCCGTAAAGATGCAGTACGGCCTGGCTGGTGACGAGCAGGTGCAGACCAGGCACGGCCGTCAACAAATCGGCCATATCCGCGGCCGCCGCCAGCACGTGTTCAAAGTTATCGAGGATGAGGAGAAGGCGTTTGCTTTGCAGGTTGGTTTTCAGGCTGTCCAGCAGGGAACGGCCGTTTTGTTCACCCACCCCCAGCACCTCGGCGACGGCCGTTACCACCTGGGCCGGATCGGTCAGTGAAGACAATCCGACAAAATAGAGGCCGTCGGGGAAATAGGCTGGCTGCTCCTGGCGCAGATCTTCTGCTACCCTCAGGCTGAGGCGCGTTTTGCCGGTGCCGCCGGGGCCGGTGATGGTCAGCAGCCGGGTGGGCGAATTTTTCGGGCCGATGAGTTGGGAAACGGCCGTGACCTCCTCGCGGCGGCCAATGAATGGGGTGAGTTGGGCCGGCAAATTGTGAGGTTGGGAAACGGCCGTGACGCTGGCCACAACCGGTTCCGTTTTCACCTGGGGCGGTTGAGAACTGGTCAACGGTTTGTTCTGGCTGATCGTCTCGTACAGGGCCAGTGTTTCCGGCATGGGCGCCACCCCCAACTCTTCGGCCAACCGCTCGTGATACCGCTGGTAAACCTGCACCGACCCCGACCGGTCGCCCAGCTCGTAGCGCAGCGCCATCATCTCGCGCACGGCATCTTCGCGCAGCGGATCATGGTTAAGCAGAAGCTGGGCATACATCTGGGCCTGGCGCAAATCGCCCCGCGCCCGTTCCCGTTCAATAAGCTGCATGAGCGCATTCAAATAGCGCATTTGCAGCCGCTCGCGTTCCGGGAACAGCCAATCGTCATACAGGTGAGGCAGCAAATCGCCGGTGTACAGGGTGACTGCCTCGGCCAACTGGTGCGATGCGTCACAGCGAACTTCAAACTCGGCCACGTCCAGCCAGAAAGGCGCAGCCGGATTCCACTGTAAGGTCGTGCCGGCCCGCAGCAGCCAGGGCGTATCAGCCGGGGCCGGAGGCAGCGCCTTTTTCAGGTCGTGCAGATGGCGGCGCAGGTTGGCCCGCGCCTCGCTTTCCGGCACGTCGTCCCACAGCAGGAAGGCCAGGCTGTCGCGGACTACCGCTTCGTGGCGATGCAGCAGCAGGAAGGCAAATAACGGCTGCGTTTTGGGCAATGTCGTAAAAGGGAGGAGTTGTCCGGCGGCAAAAAGTCGTAAATAACCAAACAGATGAATGTTTAACATGTGTCCTTGAGCAATGCGAACTACGCGCCGCCACTTTCCTGGGCCAGGGCCAGAACTTGCCAAAAAGGGTCAGGTGCAGGTGCGCTTCGGACACGTGGTATCGCCTTCAAAAAAACTATGTGAGCGGTGAACAAGGAGAGTTTATCCATGGAATCTGGTTTGACAACCTCACGCTGGTTTATTTCAAGGTTTTCAGTAGTCGAACTTTTTCAGGAAATAGGCGAGATGAACGGCAAGGTTCCGTAATCATGCTCAGGCTAAAGAACATCATTGCAAAAACGCCTGAATTATAGGCCTTGGGATTTGTGGGGCCCATTTGGGCCATCGGATTTGTGGGTAATTGAGAAGAAGACGCCAATTCCACAATGGGTGATTGACGAACAGCCTGACCCGGTTGCCATGCAAGACCTGCCTGTTCTCGCTGCCATTCATCAACCCAATTTTTTAGAACGAACCGTTTTTTTACGCTGAACACCGCTTGGTGCAGCAGCGTGGTCTTGCCCACGCCACCGGGGCCGTGCAGGTGCAGCATGGGCTCAGGTGGTTGGCGTTTCAGGAGCCTCCACCGAATTGGCACATAGTATGAGCTGTCAGGAGCGCGGAACTGGCATCACCGGTCAGGTTCACACTGCTGCAAATGCAAGTATTGGCGACATTCGGCATCGGTCAATGAACGGGTCAAGCGAGATTGAGCCAGCGTTAGCAAATCGTCGATGGACAACACATACAGGCGCACCAGCCCATCACCCGCAGTGACGGCCAGATAAACGCCGTCCGGGCTAAAAGCGACTTCACGGCCGTTATTACCAACGCCAGGTAGCCTCATCCTTTCGACGCCTGCTGCCACATCCCACAACTTAACCGCTCCATCAAAGCCAATCGTCGCCACCTGCGTATCATCAGGGCTGAATACCACGTCCCAAATCACGCTGCTGTGTCCTGCCAGGACGTGAACCAGCTGAACGCTTGACCGGCACGGCATGATCCGGCAGCGTTGCCAACAACTCCCCACTGGCCAGGCGCCACAATTTGACCGTACCGTCCGTGCTGGCGGTGGCCAGCAAACGGCCGTCTGGGCTGATAGCCGCCCGTTCGATTGAGCCGTTATGCCCTTCCCAGGCGTGTTCAAGGTGGCCGGTTTGGGTACTCCACACCTGAATCAGGCCGGGGATTTCGGCCCCTTCGCCGACGGTGACCAGCCAACGGCCGTCCGGCGAGAGCGCCACATCCAGAATTGGCCCACCGTGACCGCTGAAACTATGGACGGCTTCTCCCGTGTCAAGCTGCCAGAGGACGGCCGTATCATTCAGAGCGGACGTGATAATCTGCTGTAAATTCCACCGAAAATTTTCGCCATTCGTCTGTGACAATCTCGCCAAGTGCCGCACCGGTTTGGGCATCCCACAGCTTCACCGCGCCGTCCCAACTGGCAGTCACCAACAGGGAACCATCTGGGCTGAAATCCACGCCAAACATCACCCAGTTGTGCCCGTCCAGCGTCAACCATTCCCGGTTACCGGTGGGCGACACATCCCAGATGCGAATCGCACCGTCATCGGCCCCGGATGCCAGCCGTTGGCCGTCTGGGGCAAAGGCCAGATTGGTGACAATTCCCTTGTGCCCCGGCAGTCGCAGCAATTCATCCCCTGTTGCCGCGTCCCAAATTTTAACAATGGCGTCTGTGCCGCCACCGGCCAGCCAACGGCCGTCTGGACTAAAAGCGACAGCATAGACCCGCGCCGAATCGCCGGGAAAACTCAGCAATTCACTGCCGCTGGCGGTATCCTACACTTTTATCATGCCGTCCCAACTGGCAGTGGCCAGTCTGGTCCCATCCGGGTTTAAGGCCAGGTCGGTCAGACGGTCGCTGTGGCCGGTCAGGGCCAGGCGTTCCACGCCGCCGCTCACATCCCATATCCGGGCGCTGTTGTCGCTGCTGGCAGAAAACAACGTCGCGCCAAACAACATCTCGCACCGACTCGTCATGGCCAGCGAGTGTCACAATTTCCCCGCCGTCAGCGGCGTCCCACAAATTAATGCTGTCATCCCGGCTGGCGGTCGCCACCAGCGCGCCGTCTGGACTGAAGGCCACATCGGTGAGTTCAGCGCCATGCCCGGCCAGGGTAAGGCTGGGGATGGTAAGCCGCGTCGTTGGCTCGGCCAGAGCCAATTCCCAGATCATGGCCGTGCCATCGGCGCTGGCGATTGCCAGACGATTCTCGTCTGGCGAGAGTGCCACGGCGACCACCGGCCCGCTGTGGCCGTCCGCAACGAGCAGTTGTTCGCCGTTTGCAGCATTCCAGATAACGGCCGTATTCCCCACCCCCGAAGCGGCCAACAGATTTCCCGTCTGGCTGTATAAAACATCGCTGCACCAGAGGCCGGGCGGACAGCCGGTCGGCTCTGTACCGGGCAGCGTTTGTTTCTGGCGTAGATCCATCAGCGCCCGGCGCAAGGCCAGCTCCGCTTCTGGCAGCGCAAAGCCATCGGCCGTATACGTCCTGTTTACTGCTTCCATGGCTAGGAGCACGCTCAACTCCGTATCTGTGTTGACGACGTTAAGCGCCGCCAGGGAAAGCTCGCGGGCGGAGGCAAGCCGCGCCTGGGCTTCGGCCGCTTCTTGTTCCTGAATGGCCACCGCTTCGGCCGTAGCCCGCTGCCATGTTTCTGCCTGGGCTGTGGTCTGGGCATTGGCGGCGGCCAATGCCGCTGCTCCGGCGTTGTCCCGTTCGGCCTCGGCAATCTGCCGCTGCTCATTGGCGCTGGCTTCGGCGGTCATGGCTGCGGCTGCCTGCCTGCCAGCTAACGCTTCCTGCGTGCTGGCAATGCTGGCATTCTGCCGGGCCTGCGCTGCATTCACAGCCGATTGTTGACCGGTAACCAACGCCACGATGGCCAGGATCGCCGCTACAACCAAAGCGGCCGTCAGGTAAACGGCGCGGCGGCGCAGGCGGTTGGCCGCTTCGGCTTGTATCTCGGCGCGACGATGCTCGGCGTCCGCCAACTGCTGCGCCGCTTCCAGTTTGCGCTGGCGGCGCATTTCCTCGGCCGCACGCCGATCTTGCCGGGCAGACAGGCTGGCCTCCAGGTAAGCCCGCTCGTCATGAGTGAGCGACAGGTTGGTATGGGTGGACCAGGCAGCCAGTTGGTCCAGCCTGGTGCGCGTCAGGAGCAGCCCGGCGTCCCGATCTTCCTCCAGCCATTCCTGGGTCAGATTCTGCAAGCGCCGGTGCTGGTACAGGTCGTTGCGGCTTTCTTCCAGCCAGAAGCGCAGCCGTTCCCACTCCCGCAGCAGCGCTTCATGGGCCAGTTCCACCGTGGGGCGGCGGCTGGCCGGATCGTTGTCCAGCGTCAACAGCCGGTGGGCCGCGTAGCTGTTGATAATCTCATCCACCAAATCTTCGTCGGTGGCGATAGCGTCCAGTTCGGCGCGCAGCACGCGGCGGCGGGTGTCCGGCAGCCCATCTTTGCCTTCATCAATGGCCACCAGCCGCAAAAAAAGCTGGCGGATCGCTTCTTGCCCTGTTTCATCCTGCTCCCGGAAAAGCGCCTCGGCGCGCCCGGCCAGCGCGCCAGCCACCCCGCCAATAGCCAGATACGCCTGCCGGGTTAAGGTGCGGTCTTGCCGCTGCTCAAACAGCTCAGTGAGGGCGTATTGCAGCAAGGGCAGCCCGCCTGGCTGGTAGAGAACGTCGTCAATGATTGTCGCTGTTAGGCCAGCTTCGCAGGCGACACCGACCTGTTCCGCTGGCAGGGCAATCGCCTGCTCCAATTCTGTAGCGGAAAGGGGCAGGATGGTCTCCATGTGGCGGCGCACCAGGTCGCCGAACAACGGGTAAAAAGCGGCCGGTCGTAATAGTCGGCACGCAGGGCGATCACCACGCGAATTCGGCTGCGGCTGTCGGTAACGGCCGTTGCCACAATATCCAAAAAATGACGTCGCGCAGCCTCATCCGTGGTCAGGGTGAACAGTTCCTCGAACTGATCAACGACCAGAACAAGTTCGCTGTTGTCTCTGGGCAAGATAATGTCCGCCGCCCACAGCAAGCCGTTTGTGTCGGGCGCGAGCTGTTCTTGCAAATTGCCAACCTGGTAGGCGGCGATGCGAATGAGGCTGACTTCTAATTCGTCTAACGGCCGTTTACCGGGCGTCATTTGGGCGATAAACCAGCGTTCGGAACCGGCCACTTCGCCGCGGACCAACGCCGGAATGAGTCCCGCGTGCATCAGGCTGGATTTGCCGCTGCCGCTGGGGCCGACAATGGCCAGAAAGCGGTTGGCCGCAGCCGCGTTGAGCCGGGCCAGCACTCTGCGAATGAGCGTTTCGCGGCCAAAATAGGAGCGGGCATCGGCTGAGGCAAACGGCCGTAATCCCTTGTACGGGTTCGCGGGCGCTGGCAGCAGCCAGTTCGCCGTTTTGGCCCCTTCGATTACGACAATTTCCTCCTCATCGGCCACGAGGAGATCGAGTTCCCTGGCACGCAGGATGGCCTGACGGCGGTTATGCACCCCCAACTTTGTGTATATCTGGCGGATATACCATTTAACGGTGGAAAGTTCGATAAAAAGCGCGGCGGCGATCTCGCGGTTGGCTTTGCCCTGGATGATCAGCTGCAAAATCTCCTGTTCGCGCAAGGTAAGGGCTTCGACGAGCGCCGCCCGCCCCTGTTCTTCGAGCCGGGCGGCGTGGCGAAAGGCCGCCGCCATTTCCAGCACATCCCCAAACCGATATTTGGGGTTTTTCAGCGTTGCCCGCTGAATGACCTCGTTGACGCTTTCAGCAACAAGCGGATCGAGTGATTCAATCGGCGGCAAGGGGTCGTTGAGGTGTTTGAAGATCCGCTCGACGCCGGTGAGGTTGGGAAATGGATGGTGACCGGTGAGAAGTTCGTACAGGGTCACGCCTAATGAGTAAATATCCGTTTTGGGGGTTACTGGCTGGCTGCGTGCCTGCTCTGGCGAGAGGTAGTCGGGGGAACCAACAACCGCCCCGGCAATCGTTGCCTGGCCACCGGCATCCGTTAGCTGTTTGGCGATGCCAAAGTCGGCCAGATAAGCGTTACCCTCTTCATCGAGGAGGATGTTGGACGGCTTCAAATCTCGGTGGATAACGCCGGCGGCGTGGGCTGTGGCCAGACCGGAAGCAAGCTGGTCCAGCAGCAGGGCGGCCGCGTCAAGCGTATACGGGCCGCTTGCCAGTGCGTCCTTCAGGCTGCCGCCGCGCAGCCAGCGCATGACCAGGTAAGCGCCTTCCGGATCCCGCCAATAGTCGTAGAGGGGGACGATGTGCAGGTGCTCCAGCCGGGCGACAAGTTGGGCTTCATTTTCAAAGCGGCGGATAAATTCGGGCTGGTTGGCCAGGCCGGGCAAGATGACTTTGATGGCTACCTCGCGGCCCAGGGTGGTCTGGTAGGCGCGAAAGACAGCGCCAAAGCCGCCGCTGCCGATCCGCTCCAGAATTTTATAGCCTTTAATTGTTTGTCCGGTTTGATAGGTCATGTGGCGCCTCTGTAGCGAACATTCCTGCGGTGTGGATTGGGAACATTATAGGCGACAACGGCCGTTTTTCAGCATATCCCCCCCCTTCCCTCCCTCACTGCTTCTGGCGGCAGACTCAGTAGATCCAATTTTTATCAACAGATTACGCAGATTAACGCAGATTTTTTCTTTGTTTCTTTCGTTTCTTTGTCCCTTTGTATTCAATTTTGGATCTACTGAGACTGTTTATCGAGAGAACGATGCGTGAAGCTCGATTCCCCCCTTTTCCCCCCCTTCCCGGCTGGGCGCTTTGGCAATAGGGTAAGGTGTGCTGCTGGCAACCGGCAAGTCAGGTAGGCGATGGGTTTGCCAGCGCATTTATACAAATTGCTGAAACATAGTAAGGAGATGATTGACGATGAACGAGATACACGTACAAAAATTTACTGGTTTAGCTTTGCTCTTCGCTCTGCTGTTATTGCTGCTGGCTGGCTGTGGCCAAAGTGAGGAAACGGCCGAATCCCTGGCGGGGGGAAACCCAGAGGCAGTTGAACTGACGGAAAGCATTGCCCAGGCAGACAGTCCGGCGCAGGAAAATGAGGCAAGCGAGCCTATACGCATGGAGGGTAATGGGGAAGTGCCATTCTACGCCCGTTTTGGCGAAAACGAGACGTTTAGCAATGGTGAATGGACGGCGATTATCTTCTATCGTTCCCCGGATTGTATCCCGGCCGATTTCAACCTGAACCAGTTTTTCCACTTTCCCGGCGAAAGCGGGCCAGGCGCTTTTGGCTGCGCGCCGCCAACCACCACCTCTGTGGAACTCTGGGCCAATGGGCCGGAAACCGATCCCGCGCCTTTGGTGGCGGAGATGACTGGGCGCGGCGCTGTACCCGTCTGGTTCTTTACCCAAACGGAGATCGAGACGGCTCTGGCGGATGGCGTTGTGACCATTGGCGAATTGGCGGCACTGCCGTCGCGTCTGGTGGGCGCAGCCGCAAGCTACACGGAGCTGCTACATCCCAGCCAATCGAATGCGCAGTCCTTGATCCAGTTCACGGCTGAGGGCGCATTGGAAGACGGCCGTTCCTTTCTGGTTGACGTCAGCTATGGCGCGCCGGATGTGGCCAACCACACCACGATTGAGATTGGTGATTAGGACGTGGGCGGCTAAATAGATTTCCCGACCAAAATAGGAGCCTGCACCCATGACAGCGGGAAGGCGAGAAGCGTAAAGTGTGCGGGCAAGTAGCAAACAGTTGACGATTCTGGCCACCATTGATCAGCTTGCAAGCAGTTTGAGTCCAAGTACACGCAGGGGTGTTCAACAGTATATTAAGAAAACCATTGAACAAATAGAGCTGCCGGAAGGGCGTCGCGTGCAGCGCAGATAACAACTGTTCGAGGACAGCCTGGCGCCAGACTGTCCTCGAACAACCCAAACGGGCCGCCGGTAGCAGGAAATTGATGTCAACAGCCGGAGAAAATGATGGCAGAAGAAGTGATAAGTCCACGACTCAAGCAGCTGCGCGAGGCGATAAAAATGGGAGACGGGGCTGCGCTGGACGCTTTCTGGCGGCAGTTGGCGACCGAAGGCACGCCGCACCCATTAAACGTCAAAACCTTCATAGAACCCAAAGATGAGGAACGGCTTGATCACGCCGAGGATGATATAGAGTCGGTGGTTATGCTGCCGGACGCGCCGGCGCAGACCTGGACGACGCCTCGCGACGGAATCGCCAAAGGGACCGTGGCACGCCATCTTTTCTACAGTCAACTTCTGGCCAATGAGCGGCGCGTCTGGGTCTACACGCCGCCGCAATACAAGGCGTTCGGCGATTCATATGGGCTGCTCATCATTTTGGATGGGCGATTCTTTCACTCTGCCATTCAGGTACCGGTGATCCTTGATAATTTATTGGCGGATGGAGAGATACGGCCGTTCGTCGCCGTCATGGTAGATAATCCTGGCGCTACCTGGCGAGAGTCCATGACGATACGAGAAAAAGAGCTGTCCTGCCATCCTCCCTTTGCCGCCTTCCTGGCGCGAGAGATGATTCCCTGGCTGCGGCAAACATATCATCTCACGAGCGATTCCAGGCAAACGATTGTGGCCGGGGGAAGCGCCGGCGGTCTGGCGGCCGCTTTCACAGCCTGGCAGCATCCCCATACCTTTGGCAATGTCATTGCCCTGTCTGGCTCATTTTGGTGGCGGCCCGGAGGTGAGACCGAATGGGAATGGTTAACGCGGCAGTTGCCCTCAGACCATTGGCTCCTTTGCGGTTTTACCTGGAAGTGGGTTTCCTGGAAAGCGCCCCTTCGGCCAGCGGTTTCCCCGGTCAACTGCTGGCAAATCGCCATCTACGCACCGTCTTGCAGGCAAAAGGGTATGAACTGCATTATGACGAGCAAATACACGGGCATGATTCGATGACCTGGCAAGGGCTGCTGGCTGAAGGCTTAAGAGCGCTTCATCGGTAAACGGTTATCGGTGAACGGGGTACGGTAGCTAAACCGAATACTGATTACCGATTACTGATTACTGGAGCATACGATGCCTATTCAACCCAATTTTCTGGAACGGACCGCCTTTTTAACCCTGAACGCCGCGCCTGCGCCGATGCTCGATCTGGCCGGGGCGCTGGCGTTTCAGGTGATCAGCACGGCCGTTCACCTCAACCTCTTTACTGCGCTGCAACAACGGCCGTCTACCCCCAACGAACTGGCGCAAAGTCTGAACTGCCAGGCGCGTGGGCTGGAGAAACTTCTGGCGGCGCTGGCGGCCATTGGTTATGTGGTGGAGCGGGACGGCCGTTACCACAACAGCCCCATGACCGACAAATGGTTTCTCAGCGAGGCGGTGCTGGATATGAACGCGGCCACAATCTGTTGGGACGCTTTTTTGCGCGAGTTGTGGCCTCATGCGCCAGAGGTGGTGCGGAGTGGGGAGACGGCCGTTGCCTGACTTTTTCTAGTGAGCCGCTGCTTCCCATTCTTCCCGGGAGACGTTTGCCTGCCGCAAAAGTCGGGATAGCAGAGAAACACTAATGTCGCCGCGATGGGGATTCGGCAAAATGATCCGCTCTGTTTCGCGCATCATAAATTGGTGTCGCCCTCCAGAAAAAGGTCCCTCAAACCCTAATCTTTGCAAGCGGTGGATGAACTCACGGCGAGAAACTGGTGAAAGTTGGGGCATCTTAAAAAGCGACTTTGGTTGGGATTTCTATAGCTGTATCCCCCAGAGGCGGGATAGGTAATCCTTTGGCAATACTAAACAGCAGCCAATCTTCAACTGCAGCAACCAAATTGCGGCGACACGCTTCTAAGGTTGGTCCCGTTGCCCAAACACCAGGCAAGTTGGCAATTTCGCCATAAAAAGGCTCTTCATCCTCGATCATTTCGTACTGGGCCTGCTCTAATGCGATGTCAATATATTGCAAAATCATAAGTTTTTAATCCTGTCAAGATTAACCGCAGTAAATCAATATTTATCCAAGCAGATTATACCATACCTGCTCTGACACGGCTGGATATTGCAGAGCAGCATGGGAATTATCCATCAACAAACGCAGGAAACTGGAATGTGATGTGCCAGCCCAAAGGGTAGGCAGACTACCTGCAAATCTGGTTTGTAGCAAGACTCAAACAGAACAAGAACTGGAGGTTTGTAATGAAACGTGTACTCAAATGGATTGGCATTGTTGTGGGTGGGCTGCTTGGTCTGATCTTACTCCTGGCAGGGGGCGTTTACGCCGTCAGCGCCGGCCGGTTGAACAAAACGTATGAGGTCACGGCCGACTTCACCCTCACCATCCCCACCGACCCCGAACTTATCGCCGCCGGGGAAAAGCTGTACACTATTTACTGCGAAAGTTGCCACGGCGCTAATCTGGCTGGAATGGCCTTCTCCGAGGATCCCGCCTTTGGCGAAATCTACAGCGCAAATCTGACGGCGGGGCGCAAATGGCATCGGTCGCAGCCACAGCGACGAGGAGATTGCCAGGGCGATCTGGTGCGGCGTCAAACCAGACGGCTCGCCCACAGTGGGGATGCCCTCCGAATTTAATCAGGGTCTGCACGTGGGCGACATGGAAAATCTGATCGCCTATCTACGCAGCGCGCCGCCGGTAGACTCCAACCATCCCGCGCCCAGCTACGGCCCCATGCTGCGCGTGGTGCACGCCGCCAACTTGTTTCCCCTGGTCGCGGCGGAAAATGTGGCGATGAACCAGCCTCCGCCCGCTGTTGTTTCCGCCGAAGATACCCTGGCCTATGGTGGCTATCTGGCGGTTTACTGTTCGGCCTGTCACATGGCTGATTTTGCCGGCAACGAGATGTTTGGTTCGCCCAACATTACGCTGCATGAAACGGCCGTTGGCGCATGGACAGAAGATGAATTTGTGCGGGCGGTGACACAGGGTATTCGGCCAGATGGCATAACCCTCAGCAGTGACATGCCCTACGAAACGTTTGGCCTCTACACAGAGGAAGAGCTTCACGCCATCTGGACGTATTTGCAGACGGTTGAGCCTGTAGCTGTGGAGTGATGTGGTGTCGTATAATGTGGCTCTGGACACACACGGCCGTATCCCCCGCCCACATCACCCCCCTCCCTGGTGTGACCATCTGGCACTGCAAGGAACTCAATGACAAACATTCAATTTGGCTTCATTCTGCCCACCGACCGGCTAGACACGACACAGCGAACCACAACGATGGCCGACCTCAATCGCGCCCTGGAGCTTGTCGCTGGTCATTTTGACTCCGCCTGGACCATTGATCATCTTCAGTCCGGTGATGCCGCTCTGCTCGAAGCCTTCGCCACGCTGACCTATATGGCTGCGCTTCATCCACAACTCGCATTTGGCCATACCGTTTTGTGCCAATCCTTTCGTAACCCGGCGCTGCTGGCCAAAATGGGCGCAACCTTGCAATGGCTCAGTGGGGGACGGTTCATATTTGGCATGGGCGCCGGGGGGGATGAACAGGAATATCAGGCCTACGGTTACGACTTCCCCTCGGCTAAGGTGCGGGTGCAGCAGCTCGAAGAGGCGCTGCAAATTATTACGGCGCTTTGGAGCCAACCGCGGGCAACTTTTATCGGCCAGCATTACCGGGTGGTTGACGCCCGCTGTGAGCCAAGACCCAAACCGCCGCCACCGATTATGGTCGGCGCCTTTATGCCAAAGATGCTGCGCCTGACCGCCAGATACGCGGACTGGTGGAATGTGTCATCCACCGGAGTCGCGGGCTACCAGCGGATGGCCGAAGAATTCCAGAGAGCGTGCGTCGAGGTTGGCCGCGATCCGGCCACGGTGCGGCGAACGTGGGCTGGTGGCTGTGTCTGCGCGCCGACTCAAGAGCTAGTGAAACGCCTGGCCGGAGACCGCTACAGCGCCGACGGACCAGAGGACGACTTTGACTTCGTCGGCACACCGGAGCAAATAGTCGAACAGATGCGCCATTTTGTGGCGTTGGGCGTTGATTACTTCATGCTCGACTGCGGCGGATTTCCCAATCTAACGACGCTCGAAATGCTCGTTCATGAGGTGCTACCGGCGATGCGTTAGCGACAGATCGATTGAACGACACCCTGGCTATTGCTGCCTGGTCGGCCTGACCTCAGGAGATGAGATGACAAACAACTCACCCTTACCGCAAACGTTGATCATCCTCTCCGGCTTGCCCGGCTGCGGCAAAACAACGTTGGTCCGGCTGCTGGTGCAAAAACTGCAACTGCCTATCATTTCCATTGACGACGTGGTGGACGCTATTCCGGCGCACATGACCGGCCGTTCAGAACGGTTCGTTTAACGGGGTGGGAATAGCATACCATGAAGATTGTGCTTGACTCATCACCCGCCCTTGAGGATCAGCAGATTATCCAGAATGGGCTGCGCCAACACAACGACCAGCATGTGCCCGCCGACGGCGACAGTTCTTTCGCCGTCTTTCTGCGCGGCGTGAATGGAAACGTCGTTGGCGGCGTTTTAGCCAGGGCCGGCCGGGGTTGGCTGCGGATTGGTACGCTGTGGGTGGATGCCAGTTTACGTGGTCGGGGCTACGGCCGTCAACTGATGGCCGCCGCCGAAGCGGAGGGCCAGCAGCGTGGCTGTCACAGCGCTTACCTGGATAAGTTTAGCTTTCAGGCACCGGTATTTTACGAACAGTGTGGCTACGAAATTTTCGGCACGCTGGAAGCGTTCCCCGACGGACACACGCGCTTTTTCATGCGTAAATCACTATCGTAAGCGGATGAATCATTAGCGATTATGAGGACAAGAAGTTGTGGTAACGGATGCCATGCTTGAAGTAGCGATAAACGCGAAAAGAGCTTCTATTGATGAACATACAACGATTGGTAAGCATTGGCTGTGTTGGATTTTTCATGTTTTTAGCGGTGATAAATGGGTTGGCGGTCAGCAATTCACCAACGGCCGACAGCAACCACTCCCTGCCCGTTCGCGCCCCCCTGCCTACGCAGGCCTCGGCGCAAACCACACCGGCGGGACAGCGCCACACTTGCTGCCAAAGCCAGGCGATTGTTAAAGCACGCGAGGCGGGGTTAGGGAACGGCTAAAACATAGGCCTGATTCAGATTCAATGGAGAGCAAAAAAGATTGAAGGAGACCCATGAATATCGAACTACGGACGCCATCACGATCCGACCGTAACTTAATCCGACGCATGATGGAACTGTATCTTTATGATTTCTCGGAATATGACGATGCAGATCTGGATGAGCATGGACTTTTTGCATACGGCGATCTCGATTACTTCTGGTTTGAACCGACTCACGCGGCCTATCTGGTCACGGTGGATGGTAAACTGGCTGGTTTTGTTCTGGTTGACAATGATGTGAAATTAACCGATAGCGAGCGGGCCATCACCGAATTTTTTGTGATGCGCAAATACCGCCGTCATGGCGTGGGTACACAGATGGCCAACGAGCTTTTCGACATGCTGCCCGCCCGTTGGGAGATGGCCGTGGTCGAGGCGAATAAGTCGGCTCAGCAATTCTGGCGCAAGACGCTTGGTGCCTATAGACAGGGGGTTTTCCAGGAAACAGCACTTAACGATGATGAGTGGCAAGGCCCTGTGTTCTCTATGGATAACCGCCAATTATGAACGAAAACGTAATTACCAATCTGGAACAAGTGACAACTGAATGGCTCGCGGCCGTTCTCACCCACAGCGGCGCTTTAACGCAAGGAAGCGTCACGTCCGTAACCATAGACACCGGGCGCGGCAACTGGTCTACCAGCGGCTCCTTACAACTGGAATACAGCCAAGACGCGCAGGGAGAACGGCCGTCGCGCCTCTTCATCAAAATGGTGGACGCCGATACCGGAGATGGCGAATTTTTTGGCGCGTCTGAAGTGGATTATTACCTGCGCGACTATGTGGACGTGCCGGATGCGCCGCTGCTGCGCTGCTACGACGGCTGTTACGCCGCCACCATTCATCGCTATCACCTGCTGCTGGAAGACGTGTCGGCCAGCCATACAATTGCCTGCGACAAACCGCCCACTCTGGCGTACGGCCTAGCCCTGGCCGAAGCGTTTGCCATTTTGCACGCCCGCTGGTGGGGCACGGAGGGCCTACGCCATCGCCCTGGATTGGGAGGTGGAAGCCCGCCGCCAATGGGAACGGCCGATCCTGCGCCATTACCACGAAACGCTCAGCCGGCGCAGCGTACAGGGTTACAGTTGGGAACAACTATGGGACGATTACCGGCTGTGCGTGGGCATGGGCGTTTATATCGCTGTGGAGTATTGTCGCGGCCAATATAACGAAGATACGCAATGGGTCTGGCTGCCCATGCTGCAAAAAGCGTTAACCGCGTGTGACGATCTGAACTGTGCTGATCTGTGGCAGTGACAGACTCAGCCAAACAGAGACACCCGACTACTCAAACAGTCCGGCGTACAGGGCTACGCCTGGGAATAAATGATGCGCTCTGAGCTCGACTTTGTACATTTAAGTCGAATAACAAACAGTATCAACCAGACGTTCAAAAAGAGACCGTGGTATTTTTACAACATCTGGTTCAGCGGGGGACATTGAAAAAATAGTTGCCGGTTGCGGGTCACGAATCAAGACCCAGCGGATGGGCACAGGCGGTTTACCACTATGATACCAAACGGCCGTTTGCGAGGTGATTTCCATCAGTCGCGTTTGGCCATCATACCAGCGCACCTTAACAGATTGCCATTTTGTCTGCGGGTCATCTAATATTGCTTGACTGGAAAATCATCTGCCGCGCCCAATCTGTTATCTTTTTGTGCTGGCGGCCGGCTTGCTCATGATATCGTTCTGACGGCGCTAACACGGTGAAAAAAGGCAAAGCCCAAATCCGTTCTGCCCAAGTTATTTCCGTCAACCACATCAGACTGATCCAGCGCAAACCACTGGCTTTGACAAAGTGACTTTTGCTTGACCGCACCGCATCGCGATAAATGCCTCGTTTAGCTATCTTGGGTCCCCATCGTCTTTCGATGGTTTCGTCAATGCCAAAGACCAGCGGTTTGGTTTCATCCCGGTCCAGGTACTTGAGGAGCAAGGCCAGTAGCATCTCGCTCAGTCGCCGTGGCGACCAAACGGCGCGATTGAGTACTTGATGATAATGGGAGAAATGCGGCTCATCGCTCAAACCCATCACCCGCAAGGCGGCTGTCACTGTTCGTTTGCCGGTGGCCAAGATAGCTCCAATGAACAGTATCTGCGCTTTGATCCAGGTTGGTTGCCGGAAAAGTGGCTTAAATGGTATTAACAATGTCATAATTGGTTCAGGTAGAATAAGCATTTGTAACCTCTCGTCGTGGTTTGGTCACAGCTTATTCTACCTTTTCAGCTTTGGCTACTTTTGTACAAAGTCGAGCTAAGAATACATCAGAAAGCTTGAAGGAGTAGGTGTTCAACCGAAGGCTATATTAACTGAACTGTAACGCCCTAATTAGTTGAATGATGCCGTTCTACTTTTCTCTTGAGGGCGTCAAATTCGCTGCGTTTTACGGTGTTTAGTTCTAAGTTATCGAGGTGCTCCATTACTTCATTGTGTAACTTTTCCACCTTAGAGGTTTATCGGCTGCCATTATGTTGATAATAGCATACGGCCGTGGCGTAATTCCAGAGAGAAATGTGCAAATTTGAAGACTGAACGGTACAAAATGGGGTAAAATGTTGACATCATCCACATCCCCAAAAATCTCACAAACGTCGACCGCAGCCATGCGAGATTTTGTCTTTACTGAAGACCGACACGCAAAATGTAGAAGATGGCGTTCAAGATTTCTCGAGGACAGACAGCCCTGCTAGGGCCACCACGTTTTGCCGGTGGGATTAAAGGCTCTATAATGAGCCACTGGGCATCCGTTAAATCTGTAGGGTAAGGTTTTCTTACGTTCACAACCTACAAGGATGCCCAATTTTTCTTCTTTTGTGAAGTTTACATAACTTTCAAACGCTTTCTAACTGAACGCTTACCCTTGATCAACAACCCATAACACGACACACCTCTTGGTTGATTTCCATGAACAGCATTTCTAATTACCTACCTAT
Organism: Promineifilaceae bacterium (SeqCode); assembly: GCA_041748655.1. Classification (GTDB taxonomy): domain Bacteria; phylum Chloroflexota; class Anaerolineae; order Promineifilales; family Promineifilaceae; genus Leptofilum. The sequence goes on from JBGTCV010000016.1 coordinate 22,181, forward strand.
TGATCGTCGGCTTGCCCTCGCAAAAAGTGAAGCTCTGCCTACCGTCGCCACTGGAGCTGTCCTCCTGGCCGATGTTTCGGGCTTCACTCCGCTTACTGTGGCTTATGCCGATGCCCTGGGACCCCGTCAGGGTGTCGAAGAGATTATCCGGCAGATCAACGGTGTCTATACGGCACTGATTAGTGAGGTTCACAGGTATCGGGGCAGCGTTATTTACTTTAGCGGGGATGCCCTGACCTGCTGGTTCGATGCGGACAACGGGCTGCGGGCCACAGCCTGCGCCCTGGCCATGCAGGATCGTATGCTGGCCTTTGCCGCTATTATCACGCTGCTGCAAGAGACCGTTCCCCTGTCCATTAAAGTGGCTATTGCCGCTGGCCCCGTACGGCGGTTCAGTCTGGGCAACCCGGCCATTATGCTGCTGGAAGCCCTGGTTGGCAGCACCCTCAACCGGATGGCTGCGGCCGAAAAGCTGGCCAGCGCACGGGAAATTGTGGTCAGCGAAGAAGTGGTACGGTCAGATCCACAGGGCTTCGTTGTGTCCGAATGGCGTATTGATGCGGTCGTCCAACAGCGCTACGCCGTCATCACTGGACTTAATGGATCTGTTACGCCCACTCCCTGGTCTCCCCAGGAAATGGAAACAGAGCTGGCTGTAGAGGTAGTGCGGCCCTGGCTGCTGCCCCCAGTGTTTGAGCGCCTGCAAAACGGCACCGACCAATTTTTGTCGGAACTGCGGCCTGTGGTGGCCATGTTCCTCAAGTTTGATGGGCTGGAGTACGATCATGACGATGATGTAGGTGGAAAGCTCGATGCCTTTATCCGCTGGGTGCAGCAAATCGCTTCCCGTTATGAGGGGTTTTTGCTGCAGTTAACTACCGGTGACAAAGGTAGCTATCTGTATCTGGCGTTTGGAGCCCTGATTTCCCACGAGAATGATGCAGATCGGGCGCTGATGGCGGCCGAGGCGCTGCGCCAGCCACCGGAATCGCTGCACTTTATTCAAAGTCTGCAAATTGGCATCAGTAAGGGGCAAATGCGGGTGGGGCCGTATGGTAGCCGGACTCGCCGGGTTTATGGAGCGTTTGGTCATGAAACCAATATGGCAGCCCGGTTAATGAGTTATGCCACACCTGGCCAGGTGATCGTTAGCAGCCGGGCGGTTGAATCGCTGACGCGTAAGGCGAACTTTTTACTCCAGCAGATGGAGTCGCTTTCCCTGAAGGGGAGCACCCGCCCCGTGGTAGCCTATAAGATGGAGGGGATTCGAGAGGCGTTGGCGGCCCAAACGGCCGTATCCCGCACTCATTCCCTGGAACCAGGCGCCCAGGCCAATCGCTACACCTTGTTTGGCCGTCAGCCAGAGCAGGTCCAACTGCTGAGCCATCTAGAGGCGCTGCAGATGGGAAGGAGTGGCGTAGTGATCATCGAGGGGGAAGCAGGTATTGGCAAATCCAGCATCGTCCATAATCTGATGATTGAAGCCCGAGAAGTAGGCATAACTGCCCTTCTGGGGGAGGCCGATGCGATTGAGCATGCCTCGCCTTATTTTGCCTGGCGTGCTATTTTTTATCACCTGCTGCGGCTGGATACCGTTCCGGCCCAGGCGCAGGAGCGGCAGGCGCACGTACTCCAGCAGCTGCCGGTTGATGCCGGGCTGCACAATCTGGCCCCCTTGCTTAACGCAGTCATCTCCTTTGATCTGCCAGAAAATGAGCTGACGCGAGAGATGAGCGGACTGTCCCGGGCCAACAAGACACATGAACTGCTAACGGCCGTTCTGCAGCAAGCGACAGATCTGTCACCCCTGCTCATTATTTTGGAAGATGCCCACTGGTTGGATTCTTCCTCATGGGCTCTGGCCGAGGTAATAAGCCAGCAGGTGGCACCGCTGCTGCTGGTGCTGGTTTCACGCCCGCTGAACACCGATGCCACCATGGGGCGTTCGACCGGGCAGCAGGAAAGCCCTGCAGAAACGACCAGCCTCTCCCCTCTGCTGACTGACCCCCGCACCCATCGCATTTCGCTTAAACCCCTCTCTGGCAGCGACAGCCTGAAGCTGGTTTGCCAGCGGTTAGGGGTGGGGGCGCTGCCTCCGCCAATTGCCACCTTTATTACCCAACGGGCGGAAGGGCACCCTCTTTTTAGCGAGGAGCTGGCCTATGCTTTGCGGGATGCGCAGGTGATTGAAGTGGCCAATGGCCTTTGCCGCCTAAAGGTTGACCCGGCTGATATCGGCAAGCTGGACTTCCCCACCACGATTGAAGGTGTGGTGACCAGCCGTATTGACCGCCTGACGCCGGCCCAGCAATTGGTGCTAAAAGTGAGCAGCGTCATTGGCCGTGTCTTTTCCTTTTATACCCTGCGCGATATTCACCCGGCGGGTCACGAACGGCCGTATCTCACTGCCTATTTGGAGGATTTGCATCGGCTGGATATCACGCTGCCCGAAGATCCAGAGCCAGCGCTTTCCTATATCTTCAAGCACATCATCACCCAGCAGGTTTCCTACAACCTGCTGCTCTACTCCCAGCGGCGCGAGCTGCATCGGAAGGTGGCGGAATGGTATGAGACCGTGCATCCCGAAGTTGTTGAAGAAATTTACCCCCTGCTGGCTTATCACTGGTATCGCGCCCTGGATATTACCCGGCCTGAACCGGCTGTGGCGGCCAGGGCGATTTATTACGCAGAAAAGGCGGGGGATCAGGCCATCCACAAATATGCCAACCAGGAAGCCATTCGGTTTTTTGCTGAGGCCAGAGAAATCGCCCTCCATTTATCCGACAACAGCCTGGTTTCCCGGCAGCGCCAGGCTCATTGGGAGCTGCAGTTGGGTGAGGCTTATACTGGATTGGGCCAGCTGAATGAGGGAAAGCACCATTTTGGGCAGTGTTTGCAGCTATTGGGCTGGCCGCTGGTGCATACAAACGGCCGTATGGTCGGCAGCATTATTGCCCAATTAATCTCACGCAAGCTGCCCAAACGGACATTTCTCCGTGCGCCTGAGCAGCGTATTGCCCTGCAGGAAGCAGCCCGCGCTTATGAAATGTTGGGCCAGATTTTTTACCTGACCAATCAGACGCTACCCACGCTCTATGCCATGATTCGCGGCCTGAATCTGGCAGAGCAAATTGGGGTGGGCACCCCGGAGCTGGCGCGTGCCTACGCCAACATGAGCGGTGCCGTTGCCCTTGTCCCTTTACACCACCAGTCGCGCAAGTACGAAGCCAGGGCCTGGACGACCGTATATGAAATGAACAACACCACGACTCTGGCCTACGTTGCTTTTATCACCAGCGTCCATAAAATTAACATCGCCGCCTGGGAAGAAGGTCTCACTGGCTTTCAGAAGGGGCTGGAGCTGGCCACCCAACTGGGCGATAGGCGTACGGCTGGCTTTTGCATCAGCGGCCTGGCTCACATGGCCTATTATCAAGGATACTTACCGCGCAGCCTGGAATTGTTCAAGCAGTTGGAGGCGTTGGGTGAGTCGGCTCAGGACGTCACCCATTGGGGTACAGCCCTGGGCGCTTTGGGGGCGATCAATATGCGTTGGGGGCAGTGGGCCGAGGCCAAGAGCTATTTGGAAAAAGGACTGCCGCTGGTTGTTTCTGCGGGCAATGCGTTGGCGGAGTGGAATACGCGCGTGCGGTTGGGCTTGCTGCAATTTTGGTTAAATGATCATAGTGAGGCAGTACAATCAGTGACCGCCGCCTACGCTTATAGCACAAAAGCACCCCACAGCTCTTTTGCCAATACCACCATCTACGCCGATTTGCTGACGCTGCTCTTGCTGCTGCAACAGGCGATGCCAGCCCACGTGCCTGATGCCCCGGTTCAGGTGAAAACGCTGTTGAAACGTTACCGGCAGTACACTCGTATCTTCCCTTTTGCTTTACCGACGTACTGGCGTTTACGCGGGTGGGCAGAATGGATCAACGGCCGTTCCAGTGCGGCTTTCCAAAGCTGGCACAAAGCCCTGGCAGAGGGGAAGCGTCTTGATGTTCCTTATGAGATAGGAATGGCCCACAAAGAAATCGGCTGTCACCTACCCCCGGACGACCCCCAACGCGCCTACCACCTTAACCAGGCGGTAACCATTCTGACCGCGCTGGAGGCCACCGTCGACCGAGATCAGGCCGCCCAACCAATAATCTCCACGGGTGGATAACCAAAGTGGGTAAGCAGCCCATTGGCCGCCTGCATGCCGCCCAAAACGGCCGATTCCACGCAGCCCAGACTTAACAACCCGTTGTTCGTCCAGTCCCCGGCCAGGTACAAATTAGTAAATTGCGAATCTGCTGGATTCAGCCGATACTGCACGCTGTCTTTTACACACAGCACATACCGCTCTGAAGGATCGATATTAGCCCGATAATATTGGCCGGTCACCAGCGACCAGTTCAGCCCATTTGAATTGTCTGGGCGGGTGGCGCGGGGCCAGAGGTGGCCGACATAATGCTCCAGAAAATAACGGCCGTTTAGCTCTGCCTTGGCCTTCTGCTGCTGTGGAAATGTAGTCTCGGACGGGGGAGGCAGCTTCAGACCATCCACGCTCTTCATTGCCCCACAAAAATAGGCGATGCTGTTGGGAAACCGATCATTCGGCCAGCTTTCCCGGATGAGGAGATGGCTAAAATCTCCCCACGTATCCAACCCGGCGCGCTCCAGATTATCATCGGCATCATATCCGGTCAGTGTGGCGGACTGCTGCCGCCACATCGGCCAGCCCAACCCGGCATCGTCTGGCCGCAGCCAGAGCTGAAAGGCCTGCGTCTGGATCGTCTTCACCTGTTGCACCATTTGCTGCCAGGCTGGCCGGGCAGCCACAAGCTCCTGGCAAATATAGGGCACCGCCCCCAGCGAAATGCCAAAAAGCACCAGATCATAATCCTGGCCCAGCTTCAGCTCTTTCTGGCTCACACCTTTCCAGGGCGTCCAGTATGACTCCAGATTATACCGCTGACGCTTGATTTGTTGCCCTTCTTTTAGCTGGTCGTAAAACGGCTCAGACGGCCAGCAAGGCAGCCCTTTGACGTTTTTAAACGGCTGATACCCGTTTGGATCGGTGACAGTGGCCTGCACCTGCAAAGTAATCTGGCCAATAGCCTCAGCCTGAACGTGCAGATTTTGCACCTTGTGGAAGAAGTGAAAGTTCACCCCACGCCGCTTAAGGACAATATAAAATGGCCCGAATATAGTGTCCCCCATGCCTGCCTGCATCTTCCACAAGAGGGCCCCTTTGAAGGTGAAGTAAGTGCGCATTGCCGTATAGACCACGACTCCAGCGGCAAAGTCGGGACGGTCGCTATCGCCATCCTCAAAAGCAAACGCCTGATCGTAAAAGTTGTGGCGAACAAAAGGAATAGTGTAGACTGGGTCCGCTCCGTGCTTTTGAATCCACTCAATGAAATCGAGATTGTTGATGCTGGCCAGCCCTTTCTGGCGCACGTCGTCGGCAATCAGCCCGCGCACAATGGTGCCGGTCAGATCCAGCATGATCCAGAGGCGGCGCAGGTTATCATCTTTATCCATTTCTTCGCTTACCAGCTTATGCAGCCAGCTCTGGAAATGCTCCAGCAAGCTGTGGATAACACCAGAGCCATCTCCTGGCAAAATCGCCGCAAACCGGTCTAACTCCTGGGTGAGTTTGAGGGCCATCGAGAGCAGCAGCACCCCACTTTTATAGGCGGTATCTTCCAGCCTGACTTCAATATCATCCACCAACCGCTGCCACCAGGGCATTCCTATGAGGGTGGGCGGCCCTTCATCGGGTAGGGCAGGTCCTTCTGGCTGCTGGGCCTGTACCAGGGTATTGACCATTTCTTGAAGCAGCATGGAGATGTAATCCGCTTCGCTGGGGTATTCACCACCTTCTCCTGGGGTGGAATCGTTGGTGGGCAGGTTCATGGGCCAATGTTTCCACTGACCGTTGATCTGCTCCTGGTACACGGTGAAGCTTTGCGGCTTGAATGCCTCTTCCCAGGTAGCCAGGGGCTCCCCCGGCTTGCGCCCCATCTCTTTGTAACAGGCCTGGATCAGGCAAAAAGCATTTTCATAGAAGCCATACCACATATGCAGGCCGTGTTCTTCAATGCGATCATACTCGCCGCGGCCGCTAGCCCCTTTCCCCCCCAGCCGCCAACCCATCTGGTAGACGTCGATGCTGTATTTGTCCTGCCAGTTTGGGGCGTTGGTCAGGTGGAAAACGGCCGTCATGGCCCCCACACCTCCGCCTAAAACCACAATGCGCTTTTTCCCCAGATTGCTCACGAAACTACCTCCTGATTGAGTCGCCAAGATCACACAGATAGCGCAAGCGTACCACATTTAGGAACGGAAAAAAAAGATGACAGGAAAATGGGAGGGCGGCTGATAGTAGAGTAGCGGCGCAGCTGTAAACTTGGCTTGTTTTAAAATAGGGGAAGATTCCTTCTGGTGAAGGCAAGTAAAACAGTGGGCTTATCTTTCAATTTATCGTAGCATAACATGGGCAATGCTTCTTTGATTTATTGTGTATCAGGCTGATTCTACAGCCTTTAAGCTCGACTTTGTACATTTCTAACGGATTGCTTCCAAACCGTACTCGACTATGTGGTTTGTATTCAAGTAATATTTGCATGTCACCCTTTTCATGCGACATTCAAATATTCGTACCCGAGTAAAGTTGCAAAAACTAAAATCAGATTCTCACTCTGGTTACCAAGCTTTCTGGAAACATTTCCGATTTCGGGTTTTGTACAAAGTCGAGCTAAGTGGTGAAGCGGCTGGTCAAGTGGCAGAGTCTCAACGCCAATGAACACAACCCGTCTACCTGGATCTGGTAGGCACCGCTTCAGGCCGCATGATACTGAATTGAGTCGAGGGGAGTGAGATATTTGTTAGGTGTAGAATTGCCCCATTGCCGCTATAATGCCCAACAAACTTGAGCAATTTTGGAGATTATTATGAGTAAAAAATCTAGCGGTAAAAAACTACCAACTCCCAACGCAGCATTTCGGACTGCCAACCAAACCGATGAGTTCACCGCGGCCGAAATTCGGGGTATGGTGTGCAACCCGATCTATGCCGGAGTAGGCGTCTTCCCCCAACTAAACTGAAATCAAGATGAAACCCAGAGTTTTTTACGTTGAAAGAAGTTTGCTGTCCAGTGTGAATGGGTTTTGCAAAACTCCTGTTTTCAAACTGAACACAGTTTAATTCCCGACGATATATGGGTGGTTGCGGCGGCTCAAGCGATTAAGAAGGAAGGGGCGGAGCAGTTTCTGGTCAACATGTTGCATGTGCTGCGGCTGTCATTGGCGGGGGAGATGGAGTAAGCGAAGGGTGCACCTCAATTGACGATTGTTCTCACCACCAAACTTTGATACTTTGAAGGTATCATGCCGATTGAAGAAATACCCAACCATTCCCTAGAACAAGCAGCTAATCCTTACGAAGCGGGGATGGCCCAGATACAAGCGCTGTGGCAAGAATTGCCAGATGCCCATCTGGCCGATTCTATCATGAGACCAGCGCCTATCGTCCCTATTTGCGACATGCGATGACTCAGCAGTGGCCGGTAAGACCCGCAGAGCTCCCCGTTGCTTTCTCCAAATTTGAGATAACCAGGGCTGACCTGCTCAATGCAAACCTGGATGAGGGGGAAGCTGCTCACTTAACCGAAGCGCATCGCCAGGAAATTGCCGATACGCTGCGCAACCATTACATCCACGATTTGTTCTGGCCGGAGCTGCGCCATGTGGCTGGATTAGTTTTGGAAAGGCTGGCAAATGGTGGGGAGCCGATTTAGCCTTGAAGGTTGCATCCTTGGATTGTAACGAAAGAGCCTACTTATCTCTCCTGTTAAAGAATTGACACCATAAACCATGCCGGCTTTATAACGAATTGGAGCCATACCTGCTACCCTATGGTTGATTAAATAAGACTCGTTTGGAACAATAGTTCTGGAGGGTAATTAAATGGTTACAATGCCACTGGTTTACCTGATTATCGTTATCTTAGCATCGCTGATTATTGGCATCATGCTTGGTGGTCGAACGTCTGTTTCATAACAAATCTTCACAGCAGGGCGACCTACCTCGACTATAATCCCTTAAGATTCTGGTTGTCGAGCCCTGGGACAGATGGCATCGGCTGAATTAAAAGGTTCCGTCAGTGATCCTCTTTGTTGCGCCTTGCCAGGTAAGCGTACAGCGTTGGTTTGGAGATACCCAACATTTGGCAAATTTCTTTGACGGCATATTTCTTTTCATCGTAGAGTTGATATGCCAGCTCTGTTTTCTTCGCGTCCAGTTTCCTCGGTCTGCCTCTGCCAGCTACTTAACTTATCCATCGATTTTCACCAGAGAAAATCTGCCATTTTCTCCATTTTTATTATCATGCTGACTCAATATAAACCAAACAAAATGGTGTTTAAACAATCATGTTTTCTGCTACCTGGAATGCCTGCCCACCCTTGTTCAACCGTGTCAAAGAAACGATCAAACAGTTTTCAAAGCCTGAAACATCTTCCCTCGCTGCGGGCGTAATGACCGATGTCACACGTAGTCGAAAAGACCTGATAGTGGAAAATGCCATCCTGCGCCAACAACTAATTGTTCTCAAACGACAAGTAAAACGGCCAAAATTCACCAGTGGCGACCGGTTACGTTTGGTCTTCTTATCCTGCTTGACCTAGTTCTGGGACAAAGCCCTCCATCTGGTGCAACCACAAACGCTGTTGCGCTGGGATCGCGATCTCTTCCGCCAATATTGGAAACGCATTTCCAAATCCAAGCAGCGGAAACCACGAATTCCCCAAGAAACCATCGATCTCATCAAGGAGATGGCCCAGAAAAACTGGCTTTGGGCAGCAGAAAAGATACAAGGTGAGTTGTTCAAACTCGGCATCAAGGTCAGCAAACGAACCATTCAGAAGTATATGAAAAAGGGGCGCAAACAGTCGAGTCAGACTTGGACCACTTTCCTCAAGAAGCATGCCCATGAAATCTG
>JBGTCV010000017.1:0-23736 GCA_041748655.1 Promineifilaceae bacterium (SeqCode)
TGAAAACGATCACGAGACGTTCTTATGGTCTCACGCGCGTTGATAGCTTGTTTCGCCGTCTGTGGCTTGACCTGAATGGGTATCAGCATTTTATTGCCTGACCCCATATTTGCTGTCAACCCCATGAGATCCCAAAGAACCGGATTTTTATCAAAAGATTACGCAGATTAAATCTTTTCAATCTGCGTAATCTTTGATTTTTTCTTGCTCACTGTACAAGAATTTCGCTGGTAACGGACTAATGATATGCTTACCCTCTATACCCGCTTCGAGAGCGATTCTCGCTGCCACCAGTTGGGCGACGCTGGCCAGACGGCGGTCGCTTTGCCCCCGATCCACCACGACGGGAATAATTATTGCTGCCGTTGTTTCCTCTGGCAGAATCAGCAGATTGCCCTCTGGCAACTTTTGCTGGTTCTGACTGCTTTTCAGGGTTAAACCCGCCATAATCAAAACTGGGCCAGCGCAGGCGCTTCAGTCGCGTCTTCAACACCCGCTCGATGTCACGTATCATCGCCGCATCTTCATCGGTGGCAAAGGTAAAGGCATCCCCTTCCAGCTCGGCACGCCCCGTACGGCCGATTCGGTGCGTGTACGCATCGGCCGTGTCTGGCATATCAAAATTGATGACGTGCGAAATTTCTGCCACATCAATGCCGCGTGCCGCAATGTCTGTGGCAACTAAAACATCATACTTGCCGTTGCGAAAGCCATCAATCGCATTTTGCCGCCGATTTTGCGACATATTACCCTGCAATGCATCCACTTTGTACCCTTTCTTCTCCAAATCACGCGCCAAAAAGCGGGCGCGGCGCTTGGTTCGGGTAAAAATAAGTACACGCCCCGCCGCCATCTCGCCTAACATCGTAAAGAGAAGCTCTTTTTTCATATCGTTTGGCACAGGATAGATAGCGTGGGACACCGTTTGGGCTGGGGCAATCTGGCCAATTTGCACGGTGATGGGCGACTTCAGGATGCTGTCTGCCAGCTCCCGAATATCCTCTGGCATGGTGGCGGAAAAGAAAAGAGTTTGTCGCTCCTTGGGCAGCAGCTTCAAGATGCGGCGAATGTCGGGCAAAAAGCCCATGTCGCACATCCGATCTGCCTCGTCCAGGACCAATACCTCCACTTTAGACAGATCAATGCTTTTTTCACTAGCCAGATCCAGCAGGCGGCCAGGGCAGGCCACCACAATCTCCGCGCCGCGCCGCAGGGCATCTACCTGCCCTTTTTTGCTGACACCGCCATAAACGGTAACGCTGCGAATTTTGGTGTATTTACCCAGCTCAACAGCCGTTTGATGAATCTGTTCCGCCAGTTCACGAGTCGGGGCCACAATCAGGGCACGCACCTGGCGCAGCGGTCCCTGGGTTAGCCGCTGCAGGATGGGCAGCATGAAAGCGGCCGTTTTGCCCGTGCCCGTCTGGGCTAAACCCAGTAAATCAGATCCCGCCATAACCTGGGGAATTGCTTGTTGTTGAATAGGGGTAGGCTCTGTAAAGCCCATATCTTTGATACCCGCTTCCAGGCGGGGATCAAGCAAAAATTTTGAAAAGCTCATATAATGCTCCTTGACTACTTTGAGCCAAGTCACTATCTCAGCCCGATGGTATTCTAATAATGTCTGTGCGAATCAGGGGGTACCAGATACAGACGAAACGCGCCAGTATATGCGCTTTTGGGAAGAAAGGCGAATTTTTCTGAAGTGGTCACAAGCTACCTGGACAAAATTTCACCGCAAATACAGCAAAGAACGCAAAGTTTTTCTCTTTACTTTACGCTCTTTGCTGCATTAAACACCTCGAGAACCACCAAAAAATTGACGCCAATTCGTACCCCTTGACATTTCAACTCATGAATATATAATTTTAGACGCATCTAAATTTTTCTTGTTGAGGTATTTTGCACAATGAACCTGATGAAACAACTCTACCTGATTTTATTCTTTAGCCTGCTGTTAGCCGCCTGTGGCAGCAGCAGCAGCGCCGCCAACCAGCCTGGACAGCTGCAAATTGTGGCCACCACCGGCCAAATCGCCGATGCCGCTGCCAACGTAGCTGGAGACGCCGCCACCGTAGTTGGCCTATTTGGCCCCGGTGTGGATCCCCACCTCTACGTACCTACCGAAGGGGACGTGGGCACGTTGAGCGGTGCAGACGTCATTTTCTATAACGGTCTGCATCTGGAAGCCCAAATGACGCGCGTTATGAACCAGCTTGCTACCACAAATACTATTGTGGTAGCCCCGGGCGATATGCTGCCAGAAGAGCGCCTGCTTTCCTGGAGTGAAAATACGCCCTATGATCCCCATTTTTGGAACGATCCTGCCTTGTTTGCCCTGGCCGTAGAGATTATTCGGGACACCCTGGTTGAAGCCGATCCAGAAAATGCCGAACTTTATCAGGCCAATACCACGGCGTACCTCGCCGAAATAGAAGCCACCGACGCCTTCGTACGGGAGCAAATCGCCCGCATTCCTGCAGACAAACGGGTGATGATCACTGCCCACGATGCGTTTGGCTACTTTGGCCACGCCTTTGGCCTGGAAGTGCGCGGCTTACAGGGCATCAGCACGGAAACCGAAGCTGGCACCAACGACGTGCAGCAGCTGGCCAATTTCATTGCCGACCAGCAAATTCCCGCTATCTTTGTAGAAAGTTCGGTGCCACCCAACACGATCCAGGCAGTGCAAGCGGCCGTTTCCTCACGAGGCTTTGAAGTAGCCATTGGCGGCGAACTGTATTCAGACGCCCTGGGCACCGCTGGCACGCCCGAAGGCACCTATATCGGCATGATGCGCCACAACGCCCAAACGCTGGCCGACGCCCTCAGCCAGTAGTTTGAGAGAAAATTTACCGCAGAGCTCACAGAGAACGCTGAGAAAAGAAAATAACCTCTGCACTCTCGGCGTACTCTGCGGTAAAAATCATCTACAACGTCCTGAATTTGGAGGACAACATTTTGAAAAACAACAGCAACCAAAGCAAAAACGAAGATCAATTAGCATTACAAGTGACCGATTTAACCGTCGCCTACAATGAAAAACCGGTGCTGTGGGATATCGATCTGGACGTGCCCAGCGGCATTCTCATGGCCATTGTGGGGCCGAATGGGGCAGGCAAAACCACGCTCATCAAAACAGTTCTAGGTTTACTCAAGCCAGCCGCCGGGGAAGTGCGAATTTACGGCCGTTCCTATAAAGAACAGCGTCAACTCGTCGGCTACGTTCCCCAACGTGGCAGCGTCGATTGGGATTTTCCCACCAGCGTGCTGGACGTCGTCATGATGGGGCGGTACGGCGAACTGGGCTGGTTCCGCCGCCCCGGCGCAGCCGAAAAGCAGATGGCTACCACCGCCCTGGAAAAAGTAGGCATGGCCGACTTTGCCAATCGGCAAATCAGCCAGCTCTCCGGCGGGCAGCAGCAGCGCGTCTTTCTGGCCCGCGCCCTGGCCCAAGATGCCCAGGTCTACTTCATGGACGAACCGTTCCAGGGGGTCGATGCCACCACGGAACGGGCCATCGTCAGCCTGCTGCAAGCGCTGCGCCAGGTGGGCAAAACCGTCATTGTGGTCCACCACGATTTGCAAACGGTGCCTGAATATTTCGACTGGGTGACGCTGCTCAACGTGCGCCGCATCGCCAGCGGGCCGGTGAGCGAGGTGTTTACCGAAGAAAATTTACGCCTGACGTATGGCGGACGGGTCGCTTTCCTCAGCCGCACGCCGGAAGCGAATGGTGCAGTTGTGTGATAATTGGAGATTTGTCAGGTGTATAACCCTCTCCCCAACCCTCTCCCAAGGGGAGAGGGAGCCAATTCCCTCCCCCTCTGGGGGAGGGCTAGGGAGGGGGTAAGAACGTCTATACAGTTATAATCTCCAAATCCCTCCTGTTAATTTTTATGGACATCTTTCAATTATTCAACGATCTGTTTTTTGATTACACCTTGCGCACGGTGGCTTTGGGAACGGCCGTTCTCGGCATCGTCAGCGGGTCACTGGGCAGCTTTGCCGTGCTGCGCAAGCAGAGCCTGCTGGGTGACGCCATCTCCCACGCCGCCCTGCCCGGCGTCGTCATCGCCTTCCTGATCACCCGCAGCAAAACCGCAGGCGTCCTGCTGATTGGCGCACTCATTGCCGGTTGGCTGGCGACGCTGCTCATCATCAACGTCGTGCGCCACACCCGCATCAAAGAAGATAGCGCCCTGGGGCTGGCCCTCTCCCTCTTTTTTGGCCTGGGGCTGATGCTGCTCACCGCCACCCAAAATTTACCCGATGCCCGCCAGGCCGGGCTCGACCGCTTCCTGTTTGGGCAGGCCGCTGCTCTGGTAGAGCGCGATGTCATCACCCTGGCCGTGGTAGGATTGGCTGCCCTGCTCGCCGTCGCCTTCTTTTGGAAGGAGTTCAAGCTGCTCAGCTTCGATCCGGAATATGCCGCCAGCCTGGGACTGCCGGTGCGGCTGCTCGATGTGGCCCTGACCACCCTGCTGGTGATAGCCGTGGTGATTGGCCTGCAAGCCGTCGGCGTCATTTTGATGAGCGCCATGGTCGTTGCCCCAGCCGCCGCGGCCCGCCAATGGACCAACGGGCTGGGCAAGATGGTGATCATCGCCGGGGCGATTGGCGCAATAAGCGGCGTCGGCGGCACGCTGATCAGCAGCACCCGGCCCGGTCTGGCCACCGGCCCGGTCATTGTGTTGGTGGCCAGCGGGGTTGTACTGATTTCCCTCTTCCTGGCGCCCAACCGAGGGCTGGCCTGGCGCTGGGTACGGCAGCGGCGCAGCCGACGCCAGCTGCGGCTGGAAACGGTGCTGAGCGACCTGTACCGGCTGGAAAAACAGCACGACAGCCATGAAAAAGGGCACAGCATTGCCGTTTTGCGCGCCATGAACGCTCAACGCGGGGGCGTGGCTCGCTCGCTGGATGCACTAATCGAACAAAAGCTGGTGCAGCAGCCTCACCCCGATCATTGGCTGCTCACCGAGGCGGGTAAGGCCGCTGCTGAGCAATTTATGCAAGACACCCAACAATCCCAAACCAGCAACGAGGTAACGTCATGACCCAGGCCCAAATTGAAATTCAGCTGATTGCCGCCGTGGTGGCCGCTGCCTGCGCCCTGCCGGGCGTCTTCCTGGTGCTGCGCCGCATGGCGATGATGAGCGACGCCATCAGCCACACCGTGCTGCTGGGCATTGTGCTGGCCTTTTTTGTAGTGGAACAGTTTGGCCATCCGCTGTTGGTGGTGGGGGCAACGGCCGTTGGCGTGCTCACCGTCAGCCTGACTGAACTGCTCAACAAAACCCGGCTGGTGAAAGAGGATGCCGCCATCGGGCTGGTCTTCCCGGCGCTGTTCAGCATCGCCGTTATTCTCATCTCCGTTTTTGCCCGAAATGTGCATCTGGATATCCACGTAGTCTTCCAGGGAGATCTCGCCTTTGCCCCATTTGACCGTTTTATGCTGTTCGGCGTCGATTTAATGCCGCGCACCCTGGCCATCATGCTGGTCATTTTGCTGCTCAACGCCCTGTTCATTGTGCTGTTTTACAAGGAGCTGAAGCTCTCCACCTTTGATGCGGGTCTGGCCGCCGCGCTTGGTTTTTCCCCGGCGCTGCTCCATTATGGGCTGATGACGCTGGTGTCGGTAACGGCCGTTGGCGCTTTCGATGCCGTCGGGTCGATTCTGGTGATTGCCCTGATGATCGTGCCGCCCGCCACGGCGTATTTGCTCACCGACCGGCTGCCCCGTATGCTCGTCCTGAGCGTGCTCATTGGCGTGGCCGGGGCGATCAGCGGCTACTGGCTAGCCCGCTGGCTCAACAGCACCATCGGCGGCTCGATGGTGACAATGCTGGGGGTTATTTTTGGGCTGGTCTTCCTGCTGGCACCGGAGCGCGGGCTGGTTGCCCTGGCCCAGCGGCGACGGCAGCAAAGGTGGACATTTGCCGAAACGATGTTGACGATCCACCTGACCAACCATGAGGGGCAGCCGGAATATGCCGAAGAAAGCCGGGTGGATCATCTAATTTATCACCTGCGCTGGCAGCCAGATTTCGCCACCAAAGTGGTGCAGCGAGCGGTGCGGGACAAATTGATCGAACGGCAAAATGGCAATCTGCTGCTGACGGAAAACGGCCGTAAACTCGCCAACGAAACGATCATGCGGTAAACATGAGGGCATGAACCAAGACACTCTCATCACTATTGGCCAACTGGCTGACCTGGCCCAGACGAGACCCTCCACTCTGCGCTACTACGAAAAAGAAGGGCTGCTAACGCCGAACGGCCGTACCGACTCCGGTTACCGGCTGTACAAACCCGAAACGGCCGAACGTCTCCACCTCATCCAGCGCGCCCAACGGCTGGGCTTTTCTCTGGCCGACATTCGCACCCTGCTGGCCAGTTGGGACCAAGGCCAAATCGACAGCGGCACGTTGAGCCAGCTGGCAGAAAATCGGTTCATCGCCCTGGAAAAGCAGCTCACCGAACTGCTTGTGGTGCGCCACGAGTTGGACCTCTTTTTGCAAGACGTGCAGTCGCGTCAATCCCCCCTGCACCATGACCAGCTCAGCGAGCTGCTGGTGCGGCTCTGCTCCCATCCGGCGGCCCAAACCCCGGCCAGCACCCTGTTGGACTGGTTGGGGCATTATGGCGGCTGTGTGTTGAATACGGCCGTTGGCCACCAGCTCCTTAACACCTTGCGCGGCCAGCACGTCCACATCTGGCAAGAGAATAATGCCTACCATATCCTGGTCGTTAGCAGCGACCCGGTGATCGGCGATGCGCTGCGCCAGCTCACCCGGTTGGAAGCCAACTGCGCCCTGCACACCAACGCCGCTCCCGAATTTTCCCACAACGATGAAGGCTTCCTCCTCATCGCCACCGGCGACAGCGCCTTCATTCTGGCCCGCCTGTTCCTCGCCCTGGAAACGGAAGACAGTATTCAGTGATCAGCAGATCAGTAATCAGTAAAAAGCTGAAAACTGATTTACTGAATAGTGCCCACTGCATACTGAAAACTTGACCTTCAACCCTACTTTAAGGTGTATCATTGCTGCTATACAAACAACAACCTCCCGCAAGTTCCAGAAATGAGTTTACCTATATCGCAAACCTGCGGGAGGCTACGAAGGCAAGTAGATCAGGATGACAAACCAACACACCTTTCGCGTTACCGGGATGGACTGCGCCAGCTGTGCCCAGACGGTGGAAAACGGCGTGGCGCGGCTGGACGGCGTGGAAAGCTGCCAGCTCAACTTCACCACAGAAACGTTGCGCGTGTCGGGAACGGCCGTTTCCAAACAAATCATCAGCCGCATTCAGGAGCTGGGCTACGATGTCGCCAGCCCGGACGCTGCCCCAGACAGGGACGAAGTGAGCAACTTTTGGCAGTTCATGCGCCAGCGGCAAGAAACCACCCTGGCTTTGGTCGGCGCGATCCTCATCCTACCTGGCCTGCTCTTCAACGAGCTGCTGCCGATGCTGGGCTGGGAGCATCCCCTGCTGAATATCACCTCGGTAGCAGCGCTGGTGCTGGCCGGGCTGCCCATTGCCCGCAGCGGCTGGCGCTCCCTGCGCATCAACCACGAACTCACCATCAACGCCCTGATGACGATTGCTGCCGTCGGTGCGGTGTTTATTGGCGCCTACACCGAAGCCGGGCTGGTGATGGTGCTGTTTGCCATTGGCGAGGCGTTGGAGGGATATACGGCCGTTCGCGCCCGCAACAGCATTCGCAGCCTGATGCGCGTCTCCCCCCAAACCGCCACCGTCATGCGCCCCTGTGTGGATTGTAAAGAACATCTTGGTCAAAATGGCTACACGCAAAGTGAATGTCCGTTTTGCGGCATTGAACCGCATCGGGTGCCCGTGGAAGAGGTGAAGTTGGGGGAAACGGTCTTGGTGAAGCCTGGGGAGCGTGTGCCCGTAGACGGCCGTATCCTCAGCGGCAGCTCCACGGTCGATCAGGCCACGATTACCGGGGAAAGCGCCCCCATCGCCAGACAGCCAGACGACACCGTCTTTGCCAGCAGCATCAACGGCGCGGGCGTGCTGCATCTCACCGTCACGCATCTGGCCGAGGACAGCACCATCAGCCGCCTCATCCGGCTGGTGGAAGAGGCGCAAGAGCGGCGCGCCCCGGCGCAGCGCTTTGTGGACCGATTTGCCCGCGTTTACACCCCCGCCGTGGTGATTTTGGCCGTACTGGTGGCCATCGTGCCGCCGCTGCTGTGGCAGCAGCCATTTATCGACACCGCAGCACCGACCAACGGCTGGCTCTACCGGGCGTTGGCGCTGCTGGTAGTCGCCTGCCCCTGTGCCCTGGTAATCAGCATCCCCGTTACGCTGGTCAGCGCTCTGAGCAATGCCGCCAAGAACGGCGTGCTTATCAAAGGTGGCGCTTATTTGGAAGCATTAAGCCAGGTGAAGCTGATCGCCTTCGACAAAACCGGCACCCTCACCCAGGGAAAACCAGCCCTCACTCACTTTCAATCGATCAACTGCCAGGGCAGCAACTGTGATGCGTGCGACGATTTGCTGGGTCTGACCCACGCCGTGGAGCAGGCCAGCGAGCATCCTCTGGCGCGAGCGGTGGCCCAGGCAGCAGCAGCCCACAGTGTCCAGCATCGCTATCCCACTGCCACCGGCGTGCAGGCGATGATTGGCGCGGGCATTGCCGGGATGGTGAACGGGCATCAAGTCACAATTGGCAGCCATCGCGCCCTGACTAACTTGCCCCACGACGCGCACTGCGATGCCATCTCCGCCGCCGAAGCAGACGGCCTGACGGCGATGCTGGTGACGGCAGATGCGCAATATCTGGGCTATCTCACGGTAGCGGATCAGGTGCGGGCGGATGGGGCAACGGCCGTTTCCCAACTACACCAGCTCGGCCTGCAAACCGCCATGCTGACGGGGGACAACGAGGCCACGGCCCGAAACATCGCCCAGCAGACGGGCATTGGCCGGGTGTTTGCCGGGCTGCTGCCGGAAGAAAAGGTGAATAAGATTGAACAGCTGCTGGTGGAATACGGCCGTGTGGCCATGATTGGCGATGGCATCAACGACGCCCCGGCGCTGGCCAGCGCCACGGTGGGCATCGCCATGGGGGCGGCGGGCACCGATCAGGCCATGGAAACGGCCGACGTCGCCCTGATGCACGATGACTTAAGCAAACTGCCGTACGCCATCCGGCTCAGCCGGGCAGCGATGGGCACCGTTCGGGCCAACGTGGCGCTGAGTTTGGGCATCAAAGCCGCCTTTTTGATCGCCGTGCTGTTTGGTTTTGGCACCATGTGGCTGGCCGTTCTGGCCGATATGGGGGCGTCGCTGCTGGTGACGCTGAACGGGATGCGGCTGACCAGGTTCCGCTGATTTTCAAGCGGGCGGGATACTTCGGAGGATACTTCGGCAGCCTCAGCACAGGCTCTCAGCATGACAACTGATCTTGAATTGTCATTCTGAGCGCAGCGAAGAATCCCGCAAGGAACCCATGACCAACGCTTTGTCTTCACCAATGCTTCGATGATTTTCAAGCGGGCGGGATGCTTCGGAGGACCTCAGCATGACAACTGATCTTGAATTGTCATTCTGAGCGCAGCGAAGAATCCCGCAAGGAACCCATGACCAGTGCTTTGCCTTCACCAACGCCTCTCTACTGGCTACGCGAAACCGGCAGAACGATGTGGAAGTGGCTGCCGGGGAGGAGGTCTTCATCGTGGCCCTCGCTTTCGGCCCAGATACGGCCGTTGTGCGCCTCCACAATTCCCCTGGCAATGGCCAGACCCAACCCGGCCCCACCCCCCTTAAAGCTCGTCTTGCCGGAGGAGTGCAGCATTACTTTGCCCGTCTGGTAAAACTTCTCGAAAATCAGCCCTTGCACCTCTGGAGCAATGCCCACGCCGCTGTCGCTGATGATGATTTCGACTTCGCCTGCGGGTTTGGCTCCTCCGGCTGAGATGGGATGGAAACGGCCGTTTACCCCAATCACTCCCCCGTCTGGCGTATATTTAATGGCATTCACCAACACCTGATAAAAAACCTTTTGTAACGCCTCAACATCCGCCTCAATTTCCGGCAGGCCGTCTAGCTCCGCAAAATGCAGAATAATATTCCGCGCTTGCAGCGCCTGCTTAAACCGATTGCCAATCTGGCGCAGCAAAAAGCCAAGGTCTACCGGAGCCAGATAAATGTCCAGCGAACTGCTGTCGATTTTGGCCACATCCAGCATGCTTTGCACCACCTCTTCCATACGCGCCGCGCCGCGCTCGATCCCTTCGGCCCATTTTTTGTAGTAGCTGTTTGCCAAAATCTGCTCATCATCCAGCAGCATTTGGGCGTTGAAGCTCACCAGCGTCAGCGGCGTGCGCAGTTCGTGCGAGGCAATGGTGATAAAGTCGGTCTTGGTCTGGTCCAGACGCTCCAGCTGGCCATACGCCTCTTGCAGTGCCTGAGTGCGCTCCGCCACTTTTTGCTCCAGCTGCTGATTGAAGCGCTTGATTTCGGCATAAAGCTGGGCGTTTTCCAGCGCAATGGCGACCTGATCGGCCAGCAGCTGAAAGTTGGGGATTTCGTTGGGGGAAAAGGCGGTGGGCTGATCGCTTTGCAAATCGAGCACGCCGAGGACTTTATCGCCCATTTTCAGCGGCAGCAAAATTTCAGATCGCGCGTGGGGCGCTTTTTCGGCCGGATCGTAACGAAAATCGCGGGTAATGTCGTCGATGCATAACGGCCGTCCATTGGCCAACACCCAACCCACCAATCCCTTCAATCCGGCCCGCAGCTGCAAACCACCTGGGGGAACACCTTCACCCGCCTCGGCCACCGCTTCGATGGCCAGCTGGTTCTTGTTAGGCAAAAAGACGCCCACATAGTAAGCATCATATCGCTGCCAGATGAGCGTGGCGATTTGATCCAGCAGGCTGTCTAACTCCAAAATGGAGGTGATGCGCTGGCCCACGGCGTAGCTGGTTTGCTGCTGCACAGTGCGCTGCACCAGTTCGCGCCGCTGGCGCTGCTCCACAAAGCGAAAAATCTCGGCCCGCTGCAAGGCGTGCAGCCGCACCCAATGGGCCACCTGACCGGTAACGGTGGCCACAACAATCATCACGCCAAAATAGCGCCACTCTTCGTGATTGGGATAGAGCCAGAAGATCGTGACCAGGGCGGCCAAAGAGATTGCCTGCATGACAAGGTACCAGCGCTTTGAGGTAAACATCACCCCCGCACCAAACAAAAAGAGGGCAAGATTGGCCGACTGGTTGGGCACGGGATTGAGGTAAAAGCGGAGCAAAATGGTAAGCAAGATGACGAAGGCGACAACGGCCGTTCCCAATTCCGCATATTTGGCCGGTACAAAACCCCGCAGCAGCACAAAAAAGCCAGCCAGTAAAAAAACACCGCTGACCACGGCAACCAGAACCATTGCTTGCTGCCCCACTTCATTCAAAAAAGCATATTGAATCCAGGCGTACACAAAAAACATGATGCCAAAGCTGCCATAAATAAAGGGCAGCCCATCCATCTGCGTTTTTTGCAGCGCCTGGCGAATGTGTGCTTCTGGCACACCTAATCTATCTAGCTGAACTAGGTTGTGAAATCGCTGTCTGAACAAGTGAGAAAGAGTTGGCTTCATGATGTGACAATGTTATTAATAGATGGTGGCTGATTATACCTGAGGTGCGCCAGAATTCGCAGTCGCCATTTTGCCTAATTCGTGCTTCAATTAGTACCTGATCAGTGAAATTCTTGTACAGCAAGCAAGAAAAAATCAAAGATTTCGCAGATTGAAAAGATTTAATCTGCGAAATCTGCGAAATCTGTTGATAAAAATCTTGTTTGCTTCTGGCTTGTCCAGAATAGAAAAAGAGAGTGGAGATTGCCGTAATCTATCATCTTCAATCTCCACTCCCCCAAACCAAACCGCAAGGAGAAAACAGTATGTCCGGCGTTGCCCAAAAACGGGATGAAATTGCTAAACAGTATCAATGGGATGTTGAATCGATTTTTGCTACAGCAGAGGCGTGGGAAACGGCCGTTTCCCAGTTCCAAAACCAGCTTAAAGAGATCGACCAATTCAAAGGGCGGCTGCATGAAGGGCCGTCTGTGCTGGCAGATTATTTGGCGGCAGCGGATGAACTGGCAACGGCCGTTGGCAAAATCTATGTTTACGCCAGCCTGAGCTACAGCGTAGACACCAACGACCAGTCCGCCGCCGCCCGCAATGACCGGGGGCGCGGGTTGTTTGCCATGACAGTAGCCGCCACCGCCTTTGCCCAGCCAGAAATGCTGGCAATTGGCTTTGAGACGCTGCGCCGTTGGCTCACAGAAGATGAACGGCTGGCTGATTACGGCCATTATCTGGATCGATTGGAGCAGCAGCAGGCGTATGTGCGCTCGGCCGAAGTAGAGCAGGTGCTGGGGCTAGCGCGAGATGCCTTTAGCACGGCCTCTGCCACCCACGGCGTGCTGGCCAATGCCGATCTCAAAATTGAGCCAGCCGTGGGCAGCGATGGTCAGACGTACGACATCACCCAGGGCACTATTGGCGGCCTGGTGACCCACGCCGACCGGGACGTGCGCCGCACCGCCTGGACAAATTACGCCGATGCCCATCTCGCCTTCAAAAACACCATGGCCAATGCCCTGGCCGCAGGCGTAAAGCAGGATGTGTTTACCATGCGGGTGCGCGGCTACAAAAATTCGCTGGAAGCCGCGCTCTCCAGCAACTTCATCCCCACCGAGGTTTTCCACAACCTGATCGACACCTACAAGGCCAATTTGCCCACCTGGCACCGCTACTGGAACATCCGCCGCCGGGCGCTGGGGTACGACACGCTGTACCCATACGACGTGAAAGCGCCGCTGTCGCTGGACCCGCCAAATGTGAGTTATGAAACGGCCGTTGATTGGATTGCCACCGGGATGCTGCCGCTGGGGCAGGAATATGCCTCAACCTTGCGCAGCGGCGCGCTGGAAGAACGCTGGGTGGACGTCTACCCCAATCAGGGCAAACGCATGGGCGCTTTCTCGTCCGGCGTGAAGGGCACCCACCCCTTCATCATGATGAGTTACACCGACGATCTGTTCGGCCTCAGCACCCTGGCGCATGAGTTAGGCCATTCGATGCACTCCTACCTGACATGGCAAACGCAGCCCACCCTTACCTACAATCGCTACGGCCTGTTTGTAGCCGAGGTCGCTTCCAACTTCAATCAGGCAATGGTACGGGCACATTTGCTGGAAGCCAACAGCGACCCCGAGTTCCAGATCGCCGTCATTGAAGAGGCGATGGCCAACTTCCACCGCTACTTCTTCATCATGCCTACGCTGGCCCGGTTTGAGCTGGAAATCCACGAGCGCGTCGAGCGCGGCCAGGCGCTCAACGCCGACAGCCTGATCGATTTACTGGCCGACCTGTTCGGCGAAGGGTATGGCGAAGAAATCGCCATGGATCGAGACAGGGTGGGAATCACCTGGGCGCAGTTCCATACCCATCTGTACTCTAATTTCTACGTTTACCAGTACGCCACAGGCATTTCGGCCGCGCATTCATTGGCGCAGGGGATTTTGGCAGGCAACAACGGTGCCGCCAACAACTTCCTCAGCTTCCTTAAGGCGGGCGGTTCGGTCTTCCCCCTGGACGCGCTGAAAATTGCGGGTGTAGACATGACTTCACCGGAGCCGGTGGAGACAACGTTTGGCGTTTTGGCCGGGTACGTGGACCGGCTGGAGGATTTGGTGGGGCAGCGGGGGTAATTGGGTAATTTTGTAATTGGGTAAGGAACGGCCGTGTCTTTTGAGGGGATACGGCCGTTCTCCTCATCGAACGCGGCGAACCACATTCCCCCTCGGCCGCCAACATCCAAAATTTCGACAACCCCATTTTCAAAGTTCAAGTTATATGCAGAATTTAGGGGTTATTCGTTGCATTGAGCACGGAGGAGGCGGTTGAGGGTTTCGCGGGCAGCGGGCAGGTGCTGCATCGCCCGCCAATTCCCCAGAATGGCGGTGGGGGTATCCAGGTCGAGCAGCATCTGGAAGGGGTCGGTTTGGGTCGGTGCGCCAGCTGCTTTGGTTTGCTGCCAATACGGCCGTAACTCCCCCTCCCACTGCCCGTAAGCACGCCTCAGCCAGGGCCACACCTCAGTAAACTCTGGCGCGGCGGCGGCAGCCGCTACTTTTTTCCGGTACACCTGCACCGTCAGCTGCTCCAAACGATCCCAGTAGGCAATGAATTCCGAAAGGGATTGATTGTTCGACCATTGGCTGAGAAAACGAGTGAATGGGTTCATCGCCCTACCGGCAAATTAGCGTCGGCTGCTTGTACTCCAGCAAAATACGGTTGAGTGTGCTGCCCAGCACAAAACTTTTCACGGTGCTCAGGCCAAAACCACCCAAAATCATGAAATCAGCCTCCTCGCTTTCGGCCGTTTCCAGCAGGGTTTGGGCGGTGGGGCCAACGGGCACCAGATAGTTGGCCGTTACGCCTGCCAGCCCCAGGTAAGTTTTGGCGCGGGATTGGATGCGTACGGCCGTTTCCAGCTTGCCGTTCCCGTTGCTGCTCACCGTCACCACCGTCAGCCCGATTTGCCAGCGGCTGGCCAGATAGGTAGCCACAAACAAAGCCTCTTCTGCCTTGGGGCTGCCATCGTAAGCCAACAGGGCGTGCTGCATGGGCGAAACGGCCGTCGGCACCACCATCACCGGGCGGGGCGTACGCTTCAGAATGGTTTGCAGCCCGGAAGCCAGCCGATCCAAAATAGACAAGCCGGGCGGGCGGTTCAGCGCCAGCACCACCAAATCTGAGTAAGCGGCGCGGGTCACAACCTGGCGAGCCACGCTACCCCACTCCACGCTAAAGTTTGCCTGAATGCCTGCCTGCTCGGTACGGGTGGAAAACTCAGCCCGAATGGTCTCAATGAGCGCATCATCCTCTTTTTTGGGATCCGCTACGTATACGCCGCGCAAACGGCCGTTTTCACGCTGCACTAGCAAAATCGCCTGATCCAGCGCCCGCCAATCCTCTGGCTGGCCAGAAATAGCCACCAGGGTTTCATCAAACAGATGATCGCTGGCCCGTTGGTACAGCCGGTCTTGTCGCCACTGTCCTGGAGCGGGACCAGATTCCAGCTTATCGGGCACTACTGCGTCTAGCATGCGGGAGATGGTCGTGCCCGGTGCGTTTTTACGCTTCAGGTCGGTAACGGCCGTACCTGCATCCACATCCCAGCCCAACGCCTGCTCCAACTCCGCCCGATGTTCCGCCAGCAGCCAATACATATCCGCCTCGGTGCGCTCCGGGAAGTTGCGAATAATGCCCTGCTCCCGAATCATTACTACCACCGGCATGTAAACCGCATCATACCAATGGGCCACCGCTTCTTCATACGCCACATCCCGCTGAAAATCCAGCCCCATGTAGTAGCGATGCACCTCAATATGGTCCAGCAAAATGGAGTATTGGGCACAAAAGGTCATGAGCAAATCGGCTTCAGGCCGCAGCTTGTCCAGATTGGTGCGCTCCAAAAATTCAGCGTAACGGGTCTTACAAATAATCTCATTGGGATCATCGGCGGCGGTGAACGAAACCCTGGTTTTCACTTCCGTCACGTAAGCGGAAATAGTGGGCTCATTTTGCTGACGGGCAATCGAGACGCGATGATTGCCATCAATGACAAAATAAGCATCCCCCAGCTGGTAAACCTCAATAGGCGAAAGCCCAACCAGATCGGCCGCCGCTGCTTTAACCCTGGCCCACCGCTCACCGCTGTTATCGCTTTTGGGCAAAAAGCTGCGGGTAAAATCATTGTAACGCCCTACGCTGCCAACAATTTTAGGCACCGGAATCTCTTGCAGACCCCGCTCGCGCACATTGGTAACTTTCAGCTTTTCACGAATATCCTCGTAAGAAAGGAGCTCGGTTTGCTCCCCGGTAAACCGGGCCAGCAGCTGCTGCAGCGCCGCCTGCCGCCGCGCCTGCTGAAAATCTTCCAAAGCGACCTGAAAATAGTATTGATTTTGTTTATCCATCATCCATTACAATCGCTATAAAGCGGCTCGACTACCGACAAATCAATATTGGATGTTTGAAGCGTCGTAAAATTTCATCGACGGTACTGCCAAGCATAAAGTGCATCATCGGCCGGAAACCAAAACCGCCCATGATGAGATAGTTGATATTGTGTTCAACGGCCGTTTCCAACACAGCCTCAGCAATCGGTTTCCGGCGCAAAACAAAGTTGGCCGCCGTCACGCCCTGCTCTGCCAGATACGCTTTGGCCCGTTCCAGCGCCGCTTCCGACGTGTATTCCGTCTCCACCGTCACCACCGTCAGCGACAGCGGCCAGCGGGAAGCCAGATAGGTGGCCACAAACAGCGCTTCATCCGCCTTGGGGCTGCCATCATAGGCCAGCATCACCCGATCCATTGTCAGCGCTGCCCCGCTAGGAATGGCCAAAATGGGGCGCGGGCAGCGCTGCACCAGCTGAGTAAAACGGTTGCCCAGCCGTGCCAACGGCTGAGCCCCTGGCGGATGCTCCAGACTAAGCACCACCAAATCAGCAAAAACAGCCCGTTTGATAATGGTTTCGGCCACGGGGCCAACTTCTACAGCGAACTCGCCCGTGATGCCAGCCGCGTCACAGGTCTGCAAAAAACGGTCCCGAATCTGGGTCACTTCTGGGCTGCGCCGCTGGCTCTCTTTGGCGATGATGTGCAAACCCAACAGCCGATCATCATCCCGCTGAGCCAGCTCGATGACGTGATCCAGCATCTGCCAATCCGCCTCGCTGCCGCGAAGGCTGACCAGATAGTCGGCAAAAAGGCGGCCCCGCTGCCGGGTGGCCTGAAACTTACGCCAGCGCCCTGGCGGTGGCCCTTCAAAGAGTTCTGGTGGGACCAGCGCCTGCCGCAGCCTGCCAGCCAGCCCTTTGGCACGTTCGCTTTTTTCACTGACCAGTTGGGAAACGGCCGTTTCTGGTTCAATCTCCCAACCCAATGACGACTCCAGCTCGGCATGACGCTCGGAAAACAGGATGTACATATCGGCCCTGGTGTAGTCTGGAAAGAGCCGCATAATGCCCTGTGCCTGAATGTGGCGCAAGACGGGCAAGTAGACCTCATCGTACCAGCGGCAAACGGCCGTTTCCTCATCAACCAGTTCCCCCTTCTTGGCCAACAGCCGGGTATGAGCCTCAATCTGGTCTAGCAGCAGGTGGTACTGGCTGCAAAAGGTGAGCTGTAAATCGGCGTCGGGGCGCAGCTGGTCCAGATTGGTCTGCTCCAAAAATTCGGCGTACCGCGCCTTGCAGATCAGCTCATCTGGATTGTCGTCTGGCGAAAGCGGTACCCGCAGCTTCACTTCCGTCACGCGGGCGGTGATGCTGTCGCTGCCCAGCTGGCGGGCAATCGAGACGCGGTGGTTACCATCGATGACAAAGTAGACGTCGCCCACTTTGTAGACGTCAATCGGGGGCATGCCTACCATATCGTTTACGGCCGTTTTCACCCGTACCCAACGCTCCTCATCACTATCATTTTTGGGCCAGAAATCGCGGGTGAAATCCTGGTAACGCCCCACGCTGCCCACGATGGCGTCCAGCGGAATTTCGCGGACGCCCTGCCTGATGCCATCGGAAGATTTCACATAGCGGCAAACATCATCATAAGCCACCAAATCAGCCGATTTGCCGGTTAAACGAGCCATCATTTGCCGCATGGCTCCGGTTCGACGCGCCCGTTTGAAATCTTCAACGGCCGTATTGTAAACAACTGTTCCTGTATGAGACACGGTTCAACCTACCTAAAAATCAGTGAGAATTTTGCACCATTATACCTATCGACCCGCTTACTTACCCAGGTGATCACAAACTGTTAAACAGATCTTAACCGATTGTTACACCAATTTTTAACTAACAAAACAGTTTGCGTAAGCGCTAAACTGAAACAATCAGTCCACCCGCAATTCTACACGGGAACGGGGTAAACACAGAATAGCAAATTAGTAAACTCACCAAACTGCCTGCCATTATCACGCTTCACGCCAAACCCCACGAAATCCCAAAGACCCATCTAAAATTCGGAAATCGCAATTCCCTATTGCACCCCAAAAGGGATGTGCTAGACTTCTACCATGATGCAAAACATGCCTGCTTTGGCTCACGCGAACCACCATCACGCTCACCATACAAACTGGTGTCGGTTCGCTTTGGGTTGAGGCAGCATAAGTTCTGCAAGGGTCGCAATTTCAGCACCCTCCTCAAACCTGAGGAGGGTGCTTTTTTATTTTAAAAGAAAAAACACAGATTTCGCAGACTATTTACATCAGGAGATTTTATGATACGCACCGATATTCGGCTGGCGCTGCCCAGCAAAGGGGCTTTGCACGACGATGCTTTTGAATTTTTGAAGGCGTGCGGCCTTAAAATTTACCGCCCCAACCCGCGCCAGTACGAGGCCACCATTCCCAGCCTGCCGGAGCTGACGGTGATGTTTCAACGGCCCGGAGATATTGTGACCGGGGTGCGGCAGGGCAGCATCGATTTTGGCATTACTGGGCTGGACATTTTGGCAGAGAAGGGATACGGCCGTTCCCAAAACATCCTCACCCTGCACGACGAACTCGGTTTTGGCCCCTGCACCCTTAACCTGGCCATCCCGGAAGCCCAGCCCGCCCGCACCATGGCCGATCTGGCGATCTGGGCCAAACAGCTGGGGGAAGACGGCCGTTCCCTCCGCGTCGCCACCAAATTCCCCAACGTCACCGGCGATTTTCTGGCCCAGCACAACGTTGCCCCTGTCCGCCTCATCAACGTCGAAGGCACCCTGGAAATCGCCCCCACCATCGGCTACGCCGACATCATTGCCGACCTGGTCTCCTCCGGCATCACCCTGCGCGACAACCATCTGCGCCCCATCGACGACGGCCTCATCCTTAGCTCGCAAGCCTGCCTGATTGCCAACAAAGCGGGGCTGCAAACCCGCCCTGAGGTACTTTCTGTGGCCCGGCAGCTCATCGAATATATCGAAGCCCATTTACGAGCCGAAAACTCTTTTCTGGTCATCACCAACGTGCGTGGCGATTCGCCCGAAGCGATTGCCCAAAAGATGCTGGGCCAACCCCACCTGCGCGGGCTGCGCGGCCCCACCATCGCCCCGGTGGTGCCCCAGCAAAGCGCCCCCGACGAGCCAACCTGGTTTGCCGTCAACATTGTGGTGCAAAAACCCAACCTGTTCCAGGCCATCGCCGAGCTGCGGACCATCGGCGGCAGCGGCGTGGTGGTCTCCCCATGTAAATATATTTTTGAAGAAGTGCCAGAGCGGTATCGGGCCATGTTGGCCGCACTGGAAAGTGAAAAGAAGGAAGTGATAAGTGAAAAGTGATAAGTGAAAAGTGGGAGCCTTCTTTTCACTTTTTACTTTTCACTTTTTACTCAAAAGAGTAGATCATGATAAACATTCTAAACGTACCTGAAGCAAAAAATAGCATCCTGCGGCGGCAGGAGTCATTGGAACCTGTTGTGCCTCCAGCGCTGCAAGCCAGTTTGAATAAGTTGTTTGGCGAGGGGGCGACGCCGGAAACGGCCGTTTCCACCATCCTAAAAGACGTGCGCCAAAGAGGCGATGCCGCCCTGTACCACTGGACGGAAACATTAGATGGTGTGCGTGTGGCGAGCTTGCAAGTGGCTAAGGCGGAGATTGAAACGGCCGTCTCCCGCATCCCCGCCGATTTAAAAGAAGCCCTCGAACTCGCCGCCAGCCGCGTTCGTAACTTTCACCAGCGGCAGCCGCTGCCCCACTGGGAAACCACCGAGATGGGCGGCCGCGTCGGCCAGCGCGTCACACCGATTCAGCGCGTGGGCGTCTACGTGCCCGGCGGCACTGCCCCGCTGCCCTCTTCGCTGCTCATGTCGGTGATTCCGGCTCAGGTGGCGGGCGTGCCGCAGATTGTGGTTGCCACGCCGCCGGGAAGGAAAGACGGCCGTATCCCCGACGTCATCCTGGCCGCAGCCGCCATCGCCGGCATCGACACCATCTACACCCTGGGCGGGGCGCAGGCCGTCGCCGCGCTGGCCTTTGGCACGGAAAGCGTGCCTCGCGTCGATAAGATCGTTGGGCCGGGTAACCTGTTCACCACCCTGGCCAAGCGTCAGCTGTACGGCATCGTCGGCATCGACGGGCTGTATGGCCCCACCGAAACCGTGGTGGTGGCAGACGACACGGCCGATCCCGCCTGGGTGGCCGCCGACATGCTGGCCCAGGCCGAACACGACGTGCTGGCCACCGCCATCCTCTTCACGCCGTCGCAAAAACTGGCCGAGGGGGTACAGGTGGAGATTGCCCGGCAGATGGAAAGCCTGAGCCGGGCTGAAATCATCGCCATTTCGCTGGCCAACCGGGGCGGCATTGTGCTCACGGCCGATCTGGACGAAGCGTGCCAGCTGGCCAGCGACTTTGCCGCCGAACACACCTGCATCGCCACAGAAAATCCCGCCGCCTACGTGGACAAAATTCCCAACGCCGGTGGCCTGTTCATCGGCGAACGGTCGTTTGAGGTGCTGGGAGATTACGTGGCTGGCCCCAGCCATGTGATGCCCACCAACGGCACCGCCCGCTTCGCCTCGCCGCTCAACGTGCTGGACTTTGTGAAGATCAGCAGCATCTTGCAATTGGATGACGCCACCTCGGCCCGGCTCAGCATCGCCGCCGCCCGCATCGCCCAGGCCGAAGCCCTCGACGGCCACGCCAACGCCGCCAAGAAGAGAATTTAACCGCAAAGGACGCAAAGAGCGCAAAGATTTGGAGGGAAAAGAAGATGGGAAATGAGAATCCGATTTCCAAGGAAATTATTGGCGCAGCCATTGAAGTTCATCGACAGTTGGGGCCAGGGTTGTTGGAATCTGCTTACGAAGAATGCCTGGCTCATGAATTTACCCTGCGCGGCATCCAATTTAAGCGGCAAAAACCATTGCCAGTTATTTACAAAGGCATCAAGCTGGATTGTGGCTATCGGCTGGATTTTCTAGTAGCAGAATCAGTCATCGTAGAATTGAAGGCGGTGGAAAAACTTATGCCAATCCACGAAGCTCAAACAATAACTTATCTCAAGTTGACCCACTGCAAGCTGGGCCTCATCTTAAACTTCAACGTTCGATTGATGAAAACCGAGATCAAACGCGTTGTCTTAAACCTTTAATCCTTTGCGCTCTCAGCGTCCTTTGCGGTTCAAAAAAAGGAAACAAAATGACCAACAAGTTTGTCCGACCAGATATTGCCGAGATGGAGCCTTACGTTCCGATTGTGCCGTTTGAGGTGCTGTCGGCGCGGCTGGGGCGTGCCCCAGAGGAGATTGTGAAGCTGGATGCCAATGAAAATCCGTACGGGCCTTCGCCAAAGGCTTTGGCGGCGCTGCGAAACGGCCGTTTCTTCCACATCTACCCCGACCCCGAATCCAACCAACTGCGCGACGCACTCAGCCAGTACATCCAGCTGCCCAGGGAGCGGCTGCTTACCGGCATGGGGGCCGATGAGCTCATTGACCTGATGCTGCGCGTGGTACTGGCCCCCGGCGATGTGGTGATTGATTGTCCACCGTCGTTTGGCATGTATCCGTTTAGTACGGCCGTTAACAGCGGCCAATACGTGCCAGTATGGCGCAAGGCTGATTTTAGTTTGGATGTTGAGGGGATTGAAACGGCCGTTGCCCAACACCCCACCGCCAAAATCCTCTTCCTCTGCTCCCCCAACAACCCCGACGGCAGCACCATCCCCGACGCCGATCTGCGCCGCCTGCTGCAACTGCCCGTCCTCGTCGTGTTAGACGAAGCATACGTAGATTTTGATTTATTGAACCGCAAAGGACGCGAAGGGCGCAAAGATAAAGAAGAAAAAACCTTTGCGTCCGGCAATCCAGGATTGCATGCGTCCTTTGCGGTTAATTCTGCCAGCCGGATTCATTGGACGCTGGAATACGATAATTTGGCGGTGCTGCGAACGTTTAGCAAGCTGGCCGGGCTGGCCGGGCTGCGCGTAGGCTACGGGGCGTTCCCGGAATGGCTGCTGCCGCACCTGTGGAAAATCAAGCAGCCGTACAACATCAACGTCGCCGCCTCGCTGGCAGCGCTGGCATCATTGGAAGACCAGCAGTGGCTGCATGAGAAAGTACAGCTTTTGGTTGCAGAAAGGGAGCGTCTTTTTGCAGAATTGGATACAATTAGTTACCTGAATCCATTCCCCAGCCGTTCAAACTTTATATTATGCCGGGTCATTGGCCGCGATGCCCAAGCGCTCAAACTTGATTTGGAAAAAGAAGGCATCCTGGTGCGCTATTTTAATAAGCCCGGCGTAGACAACTGCATACGCATCAGCGCGGGACGGCCGGAAGAGACAGATCGGTTGATTACCGAACTGCAACGTTTAGGGGAGTAAAAGATTTTTATACCAAGAGATTTTTATACGAAGAAACAAAGGAACAGAAGGAACAAAG
This sequence comes from Promineifilaceae bacterium (SeqCode), assembly GCA_041748655.1. Lineage (GTDB taxonomy): Bacteria > Chloroflexota > Anaerolineae > Promineifilales > Promineifilaceae > Leptofilum. The sequence goes on from JBGTCV010000017.1 coordinate 22,481, forward strand.
AATTTGTTGAGCTGCTTGCCTTATTCCCCTTTGTACCTTCGTATCTTCGTTCCTTATGTATAAATCCTTAAAAAGAGATTTTTATACGAAGAGACAAAGGGACGGAAGGAACAAAGAATTTGTTGAGCTGCTTGCCTTATTCCCCTTTGTACCTTCGTATCTTCGTTCCTTTGTATAAATTTCTAAAAAGCGATTCAAAATGACAAGAACAGCAACCATTCACCGCCAAACCAGCGAAACGGATATTTCCCTTTCAATCAACCTGGACGGCACGGGCCAGCACGAAATCAACACCGAGGTAGGCTTTTTTGACCATATGCTAACGGCCGTTTCCGTCCACAGCCTCCTTGATCTGGCAATCCAAGCCAAAGGGGACCTGCACATCGACACGCACCACACAATTGAAGATGTGGGCATTGTGCTGGGGCAGGCCATTAACCAGGCGTTGGGCGACCGTAAAGGCATCACCCGCATGGCGCACGCTTACGTGCCGATGGATGAGGCGCTGGGTTTTGTGGCTGTTGATTTGGGCGGACGGCCGTACACCGTCTTTCACGGCACGTGGCACACCCCCGCCATCGGCCAAATGCCCACCGATTTGGTGGAACATTTCTTTGAATCGGTGGCCATTCACGCCAAAATGAACCTGCACGCACGGGTGGAATACGGCCGTAACGACCACCATCAGGCCGAAGCGTTGTTTAAGGCATTTGCCCGGGCGCTGCGACAGGCAGTTGAACACGATCCACGCCGGGTGGATATGGCCTCGACGAAAGGAACGTTGACGGAGTAATTGGGTAATTGGGTAATTGGGTAATTGAGTAATTGGCGTGTTCAAATTACTCAATTACCTATTACTTAATTACCTCTCCCAGAGGTAAGCATGTCTCAAGAAACCATCACCATGATAGATTACGGCGCGAGCAACATACGCTCCGCACAGAAGGCATTTGAATACATTGGGGCGACGGTACATCTCACCGACGATCCGGACGTGGTGCGCCGGGCTGACAAGCTGGTGCTGCCCGGCGTTGGCGCGTTTGGCTCCGGCATGGCTGGCCTGCGGCGGCACAATTTGCCTGAAGCGATTCGCGAAGCCGTGCAGCGTGGCGTGCCGTTCCTGGGCATTTGCGTCGGCATGCAGCTCATATTCAGCGAAGGGCACGAGATGGGCGTGCATCAAGGGTTGGATTTGTTGGCGGGAAAGGTGGTGCGGTTTCCGACCCCCACCCAACCCTCCCCCTGGCAGGGGGAGG
>JBGTCV010000018.1:0-93886 GCA_041748655.1 Promineifilaceae bacterium (SeqCode)
CTTTAGTTATCCCTAAATGGGCTCGATAAAAACGGCATTTTGTGCCTCATTTTTCCCAAATCAGGTCTTTGCCAACCGTACGGCCTCGTAACCAGGCGGCAAATGGGCCGTAACCGAGTCCTTTTTGAAAAGTTGCTCAGATAAGGGGATACCAACTTTTTTTAAATGGCGTAACAAGCGTCCATAGGTCGGCTTGAGCAGCCGGTCCCAAAAGCCCGTGCGGAATGGCGGCAAGGTGGCGGCGACATATTTGAGCAAGGAGCCAAAGATAAGCGACAACATGGGCAAGCGCTGCATCGCTGTGGGATGATGGACGTAATGCCTGCCGCCACCCCCAGAGAGGAGATATTTGCCAGTTTGGGGGACACCTTCAACCGGCCAGCGGTTGAGATAGATTTTATGGGCTGCTTCTGAGTCCAGCGGCAACAGGGGGGTGCCTACTAATAGAGGGTCCTCATAAGCCGGGTCGTAAATAGCCATCACCTTCAGCGGCATCTTGCGTAATTTATCCTTTTGACGCTTGTTTGTCACCGCCTTCAAGTGCCGTTCGAGAAAGTACACTCTCTGCCAGATATGAACCGTTATTTCCCGACCACTTTCAGCCAAGAAAGTGTGCACCTCATCGGCTGGCGTCGCGGGCAGGAGGTTATGGCCATGCTGCCGGGCCAGGGGGCGCACGATTTCCGTTTGATATTGGCTCGGTGTCGGCCCTTTGGCTGCGGTTCGTTCGGGAATCCGACCGGCTGTTTTGCCGAAGGTGCTGTTCTTGGCCAAGCGAATCAGACAGCGGTCAATTCCAGTTTGGGCCGACACTACCAGACTGAAACCCGCATCCAGTACTGCCAGTTCATCCTCAGCCAACGCTGTGGCCACCTGTTGGTACAACCGCTTTTTATGTCCTGCACCGTCATTGCTATTCAAATCGGTCAGCACGGCATTTTTCAAGAGGGCCACCCGTTGGCCGTTGACCAGACCCACCGAAGCCAGCAGCCCGATGGGCACCGCCGGTACTGCCCGATTCGTGTCGGCTACATACGTCTTGGCTTTCAGTTTCTTGACGGCGGCACGCCGATAAGCCGTGAAATCGACCGGCATGATGCGATACCCTTGAACCCTGATGGGCTGCCACTGGCCTTCGACCTCAACGATTTCTTGCAACTTATCCATGAACTCTTTCAAATTGTAGTTCCCATAGGTCAGGGCCTTAGCCGCACGACGACTGCGGGCTTCTCGTTCCTGCTCATCTTTTACTTCCTGGCGCAGAAAGGCTTCTACCGCGGGCATCACCGCTCCACGGCTCTCGATGAAGTAGCCACTGAACATGGCGCTGATTAAGTCACATAGGCCCAGGTTTGTGCCTTTTGGGGCAACGGCGACCATTTGTTCAATTAGGTCTAAAATGCGATAATTTGCTTGAGTAGATGTTTGAAGATGATTGTTTGACATGACATCATTTTCTCAAAAAACATCTACTCTGTCCTTATTTTCCATCACCTCAGTTAGGGAAAACCAAAGTAAAAGAAAGATTTAAAAATGGCTATCCAGCGAGAAAAACAATTTCAACAGATTTCGCCCATGTTGGCGGCAGTTCTGGGCTGCATGTCCAGATCGATGGCATTGCCTATAACAAGAAAATTTAAATGCTTCACCTGAGCAAATGATAACCAGCTTGATAACTACCTGGTTTTGTTTTTATGTCTGCGAAAATCTGTATCCTATTTTTCCTCCTCTTGGGGCTGCCATGACTGGGCACCACTGCGTAGGTTGTTAAGCTGCTGCCAATGGTGCTCAATGGCGGTACGGCCGTTTTCCGTCAACGACACCACCGTATTCGGCTTCTTGCCAATGAACTGTTTCTCAATCTGCACCAGCCTGGCCTCCTCCAGCTTAGAGAGATGGCTGGACAAATTCCCCTTCGACAACCCCGTCAAGCGGCCCAGAAAGAGAAAATCAGCACTTTCACAGGCAGACAAGGCCGTCAGAATGGCCAATCTGGCTGGTTCATGAATGAGCTTGTCTAACGAAGCAATCTCCTCAAAAAGATCTGTCATACCACCTCCAGCTCAGTCTGCATCATGCCGTAAGCCACGGACCAACAGCCAATGATCCACCAACCCGCTCACCAGCCAGAGAACACCAAAGGTGGCCACGCCCACAACGCCCCGCTCGCCCCACAGGTAAACTTGCTCGGCAGGCAATAGGTTGAACAAGGGCAGCAGGCTTACCCCAGCCATCAACCCTGCCAAAACCAGGTATTGCAGGCGGAAGCTGCCGGTTTGGAAGTAGTAGGCTATGAGAACAACGGCCGTAAACAACCCCGTCCCACCTACAGGCCAGCGCCACTCATACTCGGCCAAACCAACCAGGTAAAGACCCACAAAAAAAACAAAAGAGAGAATTTTGCCACTGCGCTGACCATCTGCTGATTGTCGCACCTTGCCAAAGGTACGCTCGTAGTAACTGCCAATCCCCCAGAAGGAGATCATCGCCAGACCGATAAAAAGCAAGCCAGACAGCGGCTGCCACTTCTCAAACCAGGGCCACCAACCCGCTTTCCACACGGCAATCAGCAAAAGCAGCACGCCGAAAGGCACCTGCCGCAGTCCTTGCAGCTGATCGTAGTATTTGGTTACGCGACGAATACGTTCCAAATTTTCCATGTTTTCCATTAGAAACCTCCATTTATAGACAATGGTTTGTATTGCAAACCTGTAGCCAGTATAGACCGAGAGGGAGTCTTTGTCAATAACCAGTTTGCAGCGCAAACCGAATTTCGGCATTTCTGCCCTTCTTAACCTGGACAAGCCAGAAAATCTTTCGACGCTAAGGTGCAAAGAGGCAAAGGGAAATAAAGATTCTGGGTCTTTGGGATTTCGTGGGGTTTGGTTCGTTTAAAAAAGGACAAAGCTATGGAAAAAGTAAATCTGGCCCAAAAATTGACGCTGTTTAACGACTACTGGCATCCACGCATCGTGGGCGAGGTGAATGAGTCGCAACACGGGGAATGTGGTGGATGCGAAAACGGCCGTTGCCGAATGGATCTAACCTGACAAAAGATGTCAGGAATCCTCACTACACTGTCAAATGTTTAAGGTTGGACGGTAGCGGCCGTTTTCCAACCATGCTATAATCACGCCTGTAAAATCAGAACGGATGTTCCCTGTGGGACAGTAACCAGGGAGCAGCAAACAATATTCAGTAAAAACTGGCCTACTGAATACTGATTCACTGAATACGGAAAGAAAATGGAACCCCAAAATATCGTCGTGCGCGGCGCACAACAGCATAATTTGAAACATATCGATGTGACGATTCCGCGCAACAAGCTTGTCGTCCTCACCGGCGTCAGCGGCAGCGGCAAATCATCCCTGGCCTTCGACACGATTTACGCCGAAGGGCAGCGGCGCTACGTGGAGAGCCTCTCCTCCTATGCCCGGCAGTTCCTGGGCAATATGGAAAAGCCCAAGATCGACGCCATCACCGGGCTAAGTCCAGCCATCGCCATTGAGCAGAAAGCGGTGAGCAAAAATCCACGCTCCACCGTGGGCACCGTCACCGAGGTGATGGATTATTTGCGCGTCCTGTACGCCCGCATTGGCACGCCGCACTGCCCGGATTGCGGAACGGCCGTTACCCCCCAAACCGCCGAACAGATTGCCCAACAATTAGCCGCCCTGCCACCCGGCACCCGCTTCCAGCTCCTCGCCCCCCTGGCCCGCAACCGCAAAGGCACCCACGCCGACGCCCTCAAGCAGGCCCGGCAGGATGGCTTTGTCCGCGCCCGCGTCAATGGCGAGCTGATCGATCTGGCGCGCAAGCTGCCCAGCCTGAGCAAAAAGCACAAGCACAACATCGAGCTCATCATCGACCGGCTGGCGGTGCCAGAAGAAGCAGATGAAAATTTCCTCGTCCGGCTGGTCGATTCTGTGGAGACGACCCTGCGCGTGGGCGAAGGGCTGCTGCTGGCCGATCTGGGCCAGGAGCAGATTGTGCTGAGCGAGCACAATGCCTGCACCAAATGCGGGTTCAGCTTCCCGGAGCTGTCGCCCCAGCTGTTCAGCTTCAACTCGCCGCTGGGCATGTGCCCGGACTGCAACGGCATCGGCACGCAGATGCAGGTAGACCCCGACCTCATCATCGAGGATGAGACGCTGTCTATCATGGACGGGGCTTTGCGCTGGTACGGCAACGTGCGCAAGAAGAAAAACGGCTGGACCACCTCCCAGCTTAAAGCCATCGCCGAACATTTCAACGTCAGCCTGGATACCCCGTGGCAGGATTTACCTGAATCGTTCCGGCACAAATTGTTGTACGGCTCTGGGGATGAACAGATACATTTCAAATATTCCAGTGAAAATGACGTTGCGTCGTGGTCGGGTGAATCGAAACGGCCGTTGCGCGGCATCGTCTACCATATCAACCGGCTGTTCCACCAGACCAATTCCGAGCAGACGCGGCGCTGGTACGCCAGCTTCATGAACCAGCTTCCCTGCGGCACCTGCGCCGGCACCCGCCTGCGCCCAGAAGCCCGTGCCGTCACCGTCGGCGGCAAGTCGCTGAACGAGGTCGGGCAGCTGGCAATTGATGAGGCGTTTGCGTGGGTGATCGCTCTCGGTAAGCAGTCATCGGTAATCGGTAATCAGTATTCCAGTAATGTCGCTGCGCGACCACTTCGTGAACAGTATTCAGTGAACGGTAAGCAGAACCACCAACCACTAGCCACTAACAACCAGCCACTTAACGAGGAGCAGTTCGAAATCGCCGAAGAAGTCCTCAAAGAAATCCGTGACCGGCTGCAATTTATGCTGAACGTGGGGCTGCATTACCTCACGCTGGACCGCTCCGCGCCCAGCCTGTCGGGCGGCGAGGGGCAGCGCATTCGGCTGGCCAGCCAGATAGGCTGCGGGCTGGTCGGCGTTTTGTACATCCTCGATGAGCCGTCGATTGGGCTGCACGCTCGCGACAACCGCGCCCTGCTGGACACTTTGCACCAGCTGCGCGACATGGGCAACACCGTCCTGGTGGTGGAGCATGACGAAGAAACGATGCTTGAATCCGACTGGCTGATCGATCTAGGCCCGGGCGCAGGCGTGAAGGGTGGCGAGATTATCGCCGCCGGCACGCCAGCGTTTGTCAAAGCCCATCCCGACTCCCTGACCGGCAAATATTTGTCGGGTGAATTGGCGATTGTGGCGCCAAACGGCCGTTCCCGCCGCACCCCCAACATTGGCCAACTGGAACTGGTCGGGGCCAGCCTGCACAATTTGCGCCACGTCACCGCCACCTTCCCCCTGGGCACGATGATTGTCGTCACCGGCGTCAGCGGCAGCGGCAAAAGCAGCCTCATCGCCGAAACGCTGCATCCGGCGCTGGCCCGCACGCTGCACCAGGCCCAGGCCACCCCCGGCCCGCACAAGGCGCTCCACGGGCTGGAGCATCTGGACAAGGTGATCAACATCACCCAGGACCCCATTGGCCGCACCCCACGCTCCAATCCGGCTACCTACGTCAAGCTGTTTGATGAGATTCGCGCCGTGTTTGCCCAAACCAACGAAGCAAAGGCACGGGGCTACAAGGCGGGGCGGTTCAGCTTTAACGTGAAAGGGGGGCGGTGTGAGGCGTGTGCAGGATACGGCCGTCGCAAAGTTGAAATGCACTTCCTCTCCGACGTCTGGGTACTGTGCCGCGAATGCAACGGCCAGCGCTTCAACCGGGAAACGCTCGCCGTGAAGTACAAGGGCAAAACCATCGCCGACGTGCTGGACATGGACGTGCAGGAAGCGCTGGACTTTTTTGCCAACCATCCCAAAATCCACCGCATCCTGCAAACATTGCACGATGTTGGGCTGGATTACGTGAAGCTCGGCCAAAGCGCCCTCACCCTCAGCGGCGGCGAGGCGCAGCGCATCAAGCTGTCTAAAGAGCTGAGCCGCGTAGCCACGGGCCGCACCGTCTACATTTTGGACGAGCCCACCACCGGCCTGCACTTTGCCGACGTGCAAAAGCTGCTAGACGTGCTGCACCGGCTGGTGGATGCGGGCAACACGGTCATCGTCATTGAGCACAACATGGACGTGATAAAAACGGCCGATTGGCTCATCGATCTTGGCCCAGAAGGCGGCGACGGCGGTGGGCAAATCATCGCCCAGGGCACGCCGGAGCAAGTGGCGCTGGTGGATGAAAGCTACACCGGCCAGTTCCTGCGTGAGATTTTAGGTGTTGAGCAAATTGCCACGATAGGTTGAAATTGTATAATGTAACTCATACGCCAATTGATCCAGTTGGAAAAGGTTGACTTATGAAATCTTTGAGTGCAAAAGAAGCCCAAACAAATTTAGAATCGCTCATTGCTAGCATTGTCGATGATGTTGAACCGGCGATTGTTCGCTCAGAAAGTGGGCAAAGCGTCGTCATGCTTTCTCTTGACGAATATAACGCCTGGCAAGAAACGCTCTACCTGCTGTCAACCCCAGCCAACGCAGACGCTCTACGCAGTTCCATCGCCGAAGACAAAGCAGGTTACCGAACAGAAAAAGATCTGACCGATTGATGAAAATCACCTTTACGCCCTCTGCCTGGAACGACTATCTTTGGTTTCAGGAAAATGACCGCAAACTGCTAAAAAGAATCAATTCCCTCATCAAGGAAACAAGTCGAGCCCCATTCGAAGGAACAGGCAAACCCGAACGCTTAAAAGCTGATTTGACAGGCTATTGGTCACGCAGGATCAATTCCGAGCATCGCCTGGTATATCGATCCACAGACGATGAATTAATCATTGTTACTTGCCGATTCCATTACAGCAAATAAAAATCTTAAACAACGATATTAGAGTAGGATGGTGGGCAGAAAGCTGCACTGGCAAGTTCTGGCACGAGATTTTAGTCCGTTACCAATGAAATTCTTGTACAGTGAGTAAGAAAAAATCAAAGATTACGCAGATTGAAAAGATAAAAAATCTATTAAATCTGCGTAATCTGTTGATAAAAAACACTTTGTTGGTTCTGGCTTGTCCAGGTTAGGAGAGAAAGTTTGAGTGCAGAAGAATTTGTCGCCAAATATGAAGCAGCATTAGCCACGCAAGATTGGCAGCAAGTTGCCCCGCTGGTTCATCCCGAGGCGTGCGTTACGTTTTCCTCTGGGTCTGTGCATATTGGCAAAGAGGCTGTGCGGCAGGCGTTTGAAAGAAATTTTGCCCTGATCCAGGATGAGACGTATGCCATTGAGAATGTGCATTGGGTCATGAAAGGAGTGGATACGGCCGTTTACCTCTTCACGTTTCGCTGGTCTGGCCTCATCAACGGCAAACCCGCCAGCGGCGCGGGCACGGGCACCTCAGTCTTAACCAACAGCGCAGATGGCTGGCAGCTTTTGGTTGAACATCTAGGACCAAAAGCAGATTAAATTAAGAATCGGCAGATTCAAAGGAAAACCTATGAATGATCCAAATGAATGGAACAGGAAAATTATTGAAGAATTTCGCGCCAATGATGGCAAGGTTGGCGGGCAATTTGCCAATACACCCTTACTCTTGCTGCACACCACCGGGGCCAAAAGCGGCCAGCCCCGCGTAAATCCGGTAGCCTATGTGACGGATAGCAAACGCTATGTGGTCATTGCCTCTAAAGGAGGCGCGCCTACCAATCCCGACTGGTATTACAACATTGTTGCCAATCCTGAGGTAAGCGTGGAGGTCGGCAGCGAACAGTTTACAGCCAGGGCAGAAGTTGCTGAAGAGCCAGAACGCTCCCAACTGTATGAAAAGATGGCGGCTAAAAATCCTGGCTTTGCCGAATACCAACGCAAAACGGCACGCGTCATTCCTGTTATCGTTTTAACTCCTGAATCTTAGTCAACGGCCGTTCTCCCCATGAAACTATCCCATATTCCCCACCTGCGACTGCGCTGCCAGCGTCTTTCGTCGGCCCCGTTTCAGGACCCGGTGGAGGTAGTGAGGTGGTTAACGGCCGTTCAATCCCAGGATTACTACGGAGCCAAATGGGCGCTGGGCCTGCGCCTGCAAGACGCCGTCGAAGCAGACCTGGATGCCGCCTTTAATTCCGGGGCCATCTTGCGCACCCACATGCTGCGCCCCACCTGGCACTTTGTCACCCCGCAAGATATCCGCTGGCTGCTCCAGCTCACCGCACCGCGCGTCCATGGCATAAACGCCACCCGGTACCGCCAGCTAGAACTGGATAACGAAACGCTCAGGCTCAGCCAGGCTGTGCTGGCCCAGGCGCTGCAAGGCGGCAAGCATCTGACCCGCCCTGAATTGGGCGAAGCGCTCCAAGCAGCAGGCATCACAACTGCCTCTGGCCAACGGCTCACCTACATGGTGATGAGCGCCGAGCTGAACGGCGTTTTGTGCAGCGGTCCGCGGCACGGCAAGCAGTTCACCTACGCCCTGCTGGACGAATGGGTGCCACCCGCGCCAGAATTAACCCGCGACGAAGCCCTGACTGAGCTCACCCGGCGCTTCTTTTGCAGCCACGGCCCGGCCACCGTACATGATTTTGCCAACTGGTCGGGATTGACGGTGAGAGACGGCCGTTCCGGTCTAGCCCTCATACAAAATGAACTGGAACAAGCTGAAATTGACGACCAAACCTACTGGTTTTCGCCAGACCCGCCCCCTGAAATCGACCACCCCCCTCGTGCCTTTATCCTCTCCGTTTTTGATGAATATGGCATCGGCTACAAAGATCGCAGTGCCATCACCAGCGACGCCGTCAGTGCCCGGCTCGGCAACCTGGGCAATGCCCTGACCTATATCCTCGTGCTGGATGGCCAGGTAATCGGCAGCTGTCGCCGCACCCTGCAAAAAGAAACGGTCACCATTGAACCCAACAGCTTCCAGCCGCTCACCATAGACGAGCAGCAAGCGATAACCGAGGCCGCCCAGCGGTTTGGCGCATTTTTGCAGTTGGGGGTAGAGCTTATCTGGCAACAATCCTGATTCGCCAGGACTTTACCTACGGCGTCAAACCTTCCGGTACGCCATTTGGGAAAACCAGATCGATATGTTTTTGTATTTCAGCAATGCGGTTCTCCGGGTACGGGTGGGTGCTCAAAAACTCCGGTGGCCGGCTGTCGCTGCCCGCTTCCGCCAGAATTTGCATCACGTCAATCAAGGCGCGCGGATCATAGCCTGCCTCGGCCATAAATCGCACGCCCAGCTCATCCGACTGTAGTTCGTCATCACGGCCGTATTTCATGTTTATCGTCTGGCCTATCAGCGCTGCCATTTGTGCCGCCTGGGCGCTGCGCGGATTATTGGGATCGTAAGCTGCCAGAACGGCCGCTCCCGTTAGACCCTGCGTCAACTGCATCTTGGCAATCTGCTGCGCCGAATGACGCGCCACCACGTGTCCCATCTCGTGCGCCATGATTCCAGCCAGCTGCCCTTCTGTCTCCAGTCGCTCGAACAGCGCCAGGGTGATAAACATCTGCCCGCCGGGCAGCGCAAATGCGTTCACTGTCTGGTCGTCTGCCAGCAAATGACACTCAAAGGGCCAATCTGTTTCACTGATCGTGCTATTATTGATCAGCCGCTCACAGATAGCGTCCAAAAAGGCTTGCAGCTCTTGATCCTGCGCCAGACCACCATACTCCTGCGCCATTTGCGGAGCTGCTTCTAACCCTAGCACAATCTCTTGTTCCGGCGTGATGGCTACGTACTGTTTCTCATCAGTGACTGGATTAAATGACTGGGAGCTGCAATACGAAATCAAAGCGACAGAAGCCATAATCAGCGCCATTAACAGACGGCCGCCACCCATACGGCGGCTGCGCGAATTCGTTGGTAAAGTACGTCTCACTATCCTCATTCCTCCACTGGCACAAATTCTTCTACTTCCAGTGCTTCATAAATGCCACCGACTAACATACCAAACAACACATGCCCCAGAATGATTAACCAGTTGCGAATGGCAAAAAACCAGGGAAACAGGATTGTGAACGTATAAAAGTTAAGGGCATACAATGCCAATCCAACCAAGCCACCGCCCACGATACCCACCAACAGACCTCCGCGATGAATGATAAAAGCGATCAGCAGCCCATAAAGTACCGACAACGCAAAATGCAGCAGCAAGCCTACCAGTATGGGTAAAGAGGCAAAGCCCGCAGGCGGTGGCAACACACCTTCTCCAAGCAGGATAGCGGCCTGCCAGCGCAGCACAACCCAGGGTGTACTACCGAACAGCCAAACGGCCATAACGATCTGGACCACCAGGTAAACGAGACCGGCGATCAGGCTGGCTAACAAGGCCGCCCTAATATCCATAATCTGTTGCATACGCACAGAGCCAGAGCTTCGTGTCATCTTTCCTCCTCATCGATACGCGGTGCGCCAAACCGGGCTATGCTCTATCTAATGTAGGCTAAACGCCGCGACGCACCAACCCTACCAGGAATAAAAGAACCACAGCGCCCAGCACAGCAACCAGAAGCGACCAGATGTTGAATCCGGTAGCGCCCGTAGTGCCAAGCGAGTTCATGATAAAACCACCGATGAAAGCACCCACAACACCAACAATAATGTTTTCCAGGGCACCCATTTGTGCATCACGCTTCATAATAAGGCTGGCAATCCAACCTGCGATGCCACCAAAAATAATCCACAAAACAATATTTATTAAAGTCATGATATTTCTCCTTGTTTGAGGTTGATAAAAATCACTCCCTCAGAATAGGCACCTGAACGCATATTTTCAATGTGCGCAGGCACAGCGCCGGATATAGAAAAAGATATATTTGTGCAATGGATGCCCAGTTGATTGGTGGTTATAAACGGCCGTTCCCTGTGCCAGTTTCCACATATACAGCAGATCTTCCATGAAAAATAGGGTGGCTTTCAGACAGGCGGTAGGGTGTTCCCCCATATAAAAATCGATTGTGTTATGCAATGATTAACCTATCTATTAACAGGCAAAAAATTTGCGGTTCTGTAGGAATTCAGGGGGTTGGCGAAGCGGTTGAAGGGACGGCCGTTTACCCAATCGCCTCATCCCCTTCTCTCCAATTGCCTGACTGAAGCTGCTTAGATTGGTTTGATTCCCCCAACTGGGGGAGATCAATATCCCCTGACCAGCCGATGCTCTTGAGAGCCGCTTACTGTATGATTGAATTAGCCCCAATGTACTCAATCAATACTGACCGCCAGGGCTTTAGCCAGCGTGAGGATTGCGCTCACGCTAGCAGCCTGTCGAAAAAGAAGTCTTCAGGATTTTGAGGGTTGACACCATTTGTAGGGCCACCCTTGTGGTCGCCCTCGACTGGGCGGGCACAAGACCCGCCCTACATTGACAGATACCCCACGAAATCCCAAACAGCCAAATTTGCGTAACGCTTGCGCAATTGGCAGTAAATAAGGAGAAAGCCTCATGATTCGTATTTTAATCGCGGATGAGTCTGGCTTAACAGGTGATGCAATGCGGAGCATTTTAGGTGAGCAAGAGGATATTTACGTCGTCGGCTGCGTACATACGGAGGAAGAGCTGTACTTTTCCCTTCCACACAGCAATATCCTTTTGTTGAGCGTTCGGCTGGGTAGCCGGAGTGCCTCGGATATCATCAAAGATATATGCGAAGCTCATTCCGGGGTCAAAACGTTAGTCGTTGGCATCCATGACAACCCTCGCTTAATCTTGCAGTATATTGAAGCGGGTGCAAGTGGTTATGTGCTGCGTCAGGAAACAATGGGATCGCTCCTGGCTAAAGTGAGGGCTGCCTACAATGATCTGGCGCTAATTTCACCGGCTATAGCGGCGCAGCTGATGGGGCGGCTGGCAAAACTGGCAAATCATCCGCTGACTGTTGACCGGGGTCGCCGGGCAAACAATCTGGCCGAGTTGACGCCACGCGAGCAGGAGGTATTAGGCCTCATCAACAATGGTTACACAAACCAAGAAATTGCCAATAAGCTTTTTATCACCTGTGGGACCGTAAAAAATCATGTGCATAGTATTTTAGAGAAATTAGAGGCCAGCAGCCGGCATGACGCAGCCAGTATCTATGAAATGTACCAGAATCCGCCCAGTACATTGACAATGAATCAGTCCGGTGCATTGACAGTGGCCTGAGCGGCGGGGAGACCAATATGATCATAAAAGCCAATGAAGCCACACCGGCACATCGGGATTACCCTTTGCACAACCATTTGCAGGGTAAGAGTGTTGTCATTGTGGGAGATTGCAATGAAAAGGGTCGTTTTTTGGCTACGTCTCTTGCAGAACGCGGGGCCAATATTGCTTTGTTTTGCAATTGGGAGGCGTCGCTTGCAAGCATAGAACAAATTCAAACGGCCGTTGCCGCCCGTGGCAAACAATGCCTGATGTTCCGAGGCGATCTCTCAAGCACAACCTTTGCCGAATACGCAGTGGCACAGGTGTTGAAGAGGTACGGCCGTATCGATGTCTTTATCCATTTGAGCACATCTCTGGGAATAGTAAGCGAGGAACAGCTGGTTGTGAACGCCGAAATAATGCGCGCCACGCTGCCTGGTTTTGCTATGTGTTAAGAATAAGAAGTTTTAGAACCCGGCCCAAATCAAATGGCAGGGTGGAACTTTTAGCTGAAACGTGAAACGTGATGCGTGACCAGAGGCACTCCACGTTTCACGTTTCACGCATCATCCATTAAGCTTTTGCCTGTACATTCAAACCCTCAGAAAAGACACCGCCCATCGCCAAGTCATCCAGCTTCTGGTCCGCATCATATTCCTCATCCAGGACACTCTGCAGTTTGTCAGCCACATCGTTAAAGCCCAATGATTTGGCATAAGTCCGTAAACCACCATAGGTGGCAATTTCATAATGCTCAACTTTTTGCGCAGCCAAAATTAGGGCTGCGTCTCTTGCATTGGCATCAGCATCTGCCTTAATCAGTTCCTTGCTTTCTTCAATCAGCCCGGCCATGCCATGGCACTTTTTGTTGCCTGGATTTTCATCCATTTCGTCAAGGATAGAGCGAACCGTTTCCATATGCCGTTTTGTCTTCTGAAAATGCTGTTTAAACGCCTGTTTTAAATCATTGTTCGACGAAGCTTCTACCATTTCAGGCAGCGCTTCAAGCAGCTGCTTTTCCGCACTGTAGGCATCTTTTAACTGGTTGATATAGAAATCTTGTAAAGATTGAACTTTCATTTTATCGGACTCCTTTCTTTTTCTTTATTTGGCAATCAATTGGCTTTCTTACGGTGGTAGTCTTACTGACAGCTCGCTCAACGTTAACTACCCGCTAAATCATGCCTCAGAACATGCAGCGACTAAATAGGGGAATACCCTACCTGTGGAGGAAAAATAGACCTTATTTTGGTATTTTGGTTTGGTCAATAAGGGAAATTAGAAACTTGGAGGGGAAATAGGTATCGCCACGCCAGACTGCCCGGATAGCGGTCGTTAATTCTTGGGCTGCCATACGCTTCAACACGTAGCCATGAGCCCCTTGCTGCATGGCTGTTCGCATAATGTCAATTTCAGTGTGCATGGAAAGGATGATGACGCGCGTTGGAATTTTCTGCTTTCGAATACGCTTCAGGGCCTGGATTCCATCCAGTTTAGGCATTGAGATATCCATCACCACTACGTCCGGGCGCAACTTCTCCGTTAGCTCAACCGCCTCTTCTCCATTGCTGGCTTCACCAACGACCTGCATATCTTCGGTGTTTTGAAGCAATCTCCTTAAACCCCGTCGCACATATTGATGGTCGTCTGCAATTAATACCTGAATTATCATATTTCTTTAAGCGTAGTCTGCCGCCGTGTCAGCTCTCGTTCTGTTACGCTTATCCAGGATAACCGTTGCTCCACTTCCTCTCGGCGTTGTGACAGTGAAGAGAACAGCTACCGTAACGGTGTAGCTTTTTACTGGAGTCTGGCGAAAGGTGCTTTGACCTCTGGCACCGTAACGCGATTTGTGACTGGTGGTGGCTAAAAACGCCAGTGTCCAGCTCTTTATATTAGTCTGGCATAAAAATGCACGCTCGTGTATGGGGTATTACCCTACCCTGTACCCATCTCACTACTCTGGAAAAACAAGGCCATACTGCATAGCAATACGAATTAAACTTGGCAGATCGTACACCTCTAGCTTCGTCATTAAATTCGCACGATGCTTTTCTACTGTTTTTACGCTGATAGTCAACACCTCGGCAATGCCGTTGTTGGTATACCCTTCCGCAATAAGCTGTAATACCTCCCGTTCGCGAGGGGTAAGTAAATCAACGACGCTCTTGGGTTCATTACCGGACGAGGGAGAAAGCAGCAGGGTCTGAACGACATCGGAAATGGTTGGGCTGAGAAAGATTTCGCCCCGGCTGGCGGCCCGAATGGCCAGAAGTAATTCATCGGCAATCGAGCGCTTGAGCAAATACCCTTTCACCCCCCGTTGAACAAACTGCCGCACCAGGATGGGATCAGCGTGTATGGATAAGATGACGATAGCAACGGCCGTATTCAACTCCCTTATCTGCTCCGTAGCCTGCCGCCCATCCAGGCGGGGCATCGATACGTCCATGACCACCACATCAGGTGACAGCGTTTGTACCAACTCCACCGCTTCCAGGCCGGTGGCTGCCTCGCCTATTACCTGCATATCATCCGCCTTCTCTAAAAGTGCACAAATACCCTGCCGCACCAGGTGATGATCATCAGCCACAACGATCCGAATCATTTTCCCTATTCCTCCTCTGCCGACAGCGGCACATAGGCAATCAACCGTGTGCCCTTACCCGGTTCACTCTCGATATGCAGCTCCCCACTCAGCAGCGTCAGCCGCTCCGCCATGCCAACCAGCCCGAATCCTCTAGGCAAGCCAGGCTCACTCGCCTGCTCCTCCTGAAAACCCTGCCCATCGTCAGCCACCAGCAGGTAAAGCTTACCAGCATCGCGCCGCAAGATCACCTGTACCTGGTCAGCGTTAGCGTGCTTAACCACGTTGGTTAATGCTTCCTGCACAAAACGATACAGCGAAATCGCTATCGTGTCCGGCAAGGGCGACAACTCGGTGCCTTCGTAAGTTATCGGCAGGCGTGTGCGGGCAGCAAATTCATCACACAACCCCTTAAGCGCCGCGTTCAGTCCCAGCGCATCCAGCGTCGGTGGTCGTAAATTGTGCGCCAGCAGCCGGATGCGTTCCATGGTCTCATCCGTCAACTCTATTGCCTCAGCCATGCTCTGGTCGGCCAGCGTCAGCGATGGCGGCAGTTCCATCCGAATCATATCCAGGCTCAATTTTAGCGCCGTCAATGCCTGTCCTGCTTCATCGTGCAGCTCACGCGAAACGCGATGCCGCTCTTCCTCCTGGGCTGAAACGATCCGCTTGGTCAACATGCGCAGCTGCTCCCGTTGGACATGCAACTCGTCAAACCAACGCGCGTTTTGAATCGCAATGGCTGCCTGAGCAGCCAGCGTCTCTGCCACCAACCGGTATTCGTCTGTAAAGTGATGTGGCTCACTATGATACAAAGAACATAAGCCAATAACCTGTCCACCAGCAATCAGCGGCACGCCCAGCCAACTACGCACGTCCCCAACTCCCTCAAAGTGGGAACGCCATTCATGATAACTGGACGTATCGTCAATTATCACGCTCTTCATCTGGCTCACCACGGCTTCGAGATGGCTGAACCAGGTAACCGGTAAAAGGCGCTGGCGCAGCGAATAGGTTTCGATCTTGCTGGCGTATCCTCTCAGCGCATAAAGAGTCAGGCTGGAGGCAGTCTTGTGCAGCAGTATGTCGCCGCTGTCATAAGGAACAATTTGAGCCAGGCAATCCAACAGCGTTTCCAGGACGGTTTGCAAATCGAGCGTTCGCGTCAGGGCAACATGGGCGGTACGTAACGTTTCGGCCATTTGGCGGGCGCGCTGCTGCGTTTGAATTAAGCGAGTCTCTGTCTCTTTCTGATCCGTTACATCCTGGCCGGTACCAACCATACGCACCACATTGCCCATCTCATCCAGCACCAGCTTGCCTCGTGCATGTAAAAAACGTACCGTCCCATCGGGCCGGATAATGCGATGAAACGTTTCAAAAGGGTGGCAGGCAGCATACGCTTCCATGATGATCTGCTCTAATTCAAACCGATCTTGCGGATGAACCCGTTCCATAAATGCGTCGTAAGAAGCATCGAACGTGCTGGGATTCACGCCATAAATATGGAATAATTCAGCCGACCAGGAAACCTGGTTCGTCCTCACGTCCCACTCCCAACTACCCAAACGGGCCAGGCGCTGCGCCTCCGAAAGCCGAACCTCACTTTGCTGCAAGTGATGCATGACCTCGTTCAGCTGAGTTATGTCGCGACCTTCAGCAATCAGCCAGACGACCTCACCCTCATCATTTGCAACCGGCTTCAGGGAAAAATCAATGACGGCCACTTTCTCATCGGCCCCCAATACTTTCACGTCATACCGGACGAAACGGCCGTTGGACGCCTCCCGCACAGCCTCCCGCAGACGCTCTTGTGCCTCTGGTGAGATCGTCCACCAGCGGGCTTCCCAAAACGGCCGATCCACCACATCTTCCCGTTGCAGCCCACCAAAAACCAGCGCCGTCTCGTTAGCCTCCAGCAGCGTACCGTCCGGCTTGAGCAGGCCTGTAAATTGAAATGTCTGGTTAAAAAGAGCCCGAAAACGGCGCTCATTATCACGCAGCGCCTTCTCGGCCCGCAGCCGCTCCACGACCCGACCCAATTGGATGGCAATATGCCTCACTACCTCGATCAGTTGGGGGGTGGGCTGGGTTTCATCTGTGACAAAAAACTTTAGAATAGCCGCCACTTCCGAACCCACCAAAACGGGCAGGGCAAAACCGGTCTCAAACTGCTCTGTGTCTGGGTCAGCACCTGGCCGCCACTGCACCAGACCGCTCTGCGCCTGGCCGGTCTGCAATACATGGCCTAACCAGCCCTGACCAGGGATAATCCTTGAATCGGCAACCTTTTCCCGAAACGCATCAAACCGCTCATCGTTATAAAACCAGAGACTGGCAGAAGCCAGTCCCGGCTCCCTATTGCCAGTCTGTAGATAAACGTGACCCAACGGCCAATCCGTATACTCACAAATTTTGTCCAGCGCAAATTGCAGCGCCGCCTCTATTGATTGCGCTTCGTTTGCAGCTACAGTCACTTCTTGCAGCAGCCTGACAATATCACTTTCCCGCTGGAGTGCTTCTTCCACCTGTTTTCGCTGCGCGATCTGCCGCTTGAGTAAAGCCAGGCGCTTTTCGGTTCGCTCTTCACCCTCGTCGCGTGCTTTTTTTAGTGCGGCGTTTTCCGCCGTTACCCGTTGGTAAGCGGCCAGCAGTTCAGCATGTGTATAGTTATCCGGCAAATCATGTTCGGTCATAGGCCATAATCTCCTGGCTAGGGATAACGTTCTTAAGCTCTCGTCGCAGATTATACTTGAGAGTTGTTGCTTATTAAAAGAATGATGAATTTCGGATAACGCAGCAATTCTCAATTTACTGCAAACGACGCATTTTCTGCTTGAAAAATATCGGGGCTTTAGGATTTCGTGGGGTTTTGGCTGAAACGTGCTGTGTGACGGGATCCCAGATTTCGATTTGTTCTAAAACCGAGTTAGAATCTGCCGCTGCCTGATTCTTGAATTTTTGCAATATACCACATTTTCCAACCTTAGGAGGTTTTAATGACCCAGCAAAACCGTCAGCGCGTGCTCATTATGGGGGCCGCTGGCCGCGATTTTCATGATTTCAACACCGCCCTGCGCCAAAATGAGCAGGTCGAAGTGGTGGCCTTCACCGCTACCCAAATTCCCAACATAGACGGCCGTCACTATCCCCCCGAACTGTCCGGCCCACTCTACCCCGAAGGCATTCCCATCTACCCCGAAAATCAGCTGGAAGTGCTGATTCGTGACCACAAAATCAACGACGTTTACTTCTCCTATTCCGACGTCTCGCACGAATATGTGATGCACATCGCCTCCCGCGTGCTGGCAGCCGGGGCAGGATTTCGCCTGATGAACCCACGCCTCACCATGCTCAAATCCAGCAAGCCAATCGTCTCCATCTGCGCCGTACGCACTGGCTGCGGCAAAAGCCAGACCTCCCGCTACGTGCTGGAAGTTTTGCAGAAGCAGTTGGGCTATAAAAACGTGGTCGCTATACGACATCCCATGCCGTACGGCAATCTGGCAGCCCAGGCCGTGCAGCGTTTTGCTACCTATGACGATATGGATCGGCACGACTGCACCATCGAGGAGCGCGAAGAGTATGAACCGTATGTTGAGCGCGGCGCGGTCATCTACGCCGGGGTCGATTATGAAGCGATTTTGCGCGAAGCAGAGAAAGAAGCCGACATCATCATCTGGGACGGTGGCAACAACGATTTGCCCTTCTACCTGTCCGATTTCCACATTGTGGTGGCGGATCCGCACCGACCAGGCCATGAGCTGCGCTACCATCCCGGCGAAACCAATTTGCGGCTGGCAGCGGCGGTCATTCTCAACAAAGTGGACACGGCCGATTTCCAAAACATTCTCACCGTACAGGAAAACATTCGGACGGTGAATCCCAACGCCACCATCATCCAGGCCGCTTCCCCCATCTTTGTGGACGATCCAGCAGCGATTCGGGGCAAGCGGGTGCTGGTAGTGGAAGATGGCCCCACCCTCACCCACGGCGAGATGGCTTATGGCGCGGGCGTGGTGGCGGCCCAGAAGTTTGGCGCGGCTGAGATTCTGGATCCACGGCCGTTTGCCGTTCGCTCCATTGCCGCCACCTACCAGAAATATCCCAACACCGGCGCCGTTTTGCCCGCCATGGGCTACGGTGGCGACCAGATCTCGGACCTGGAAGAGACGATCAACCAATCAAACGCGGAACTCGTCATCATTGCCACGCCGATTGATTTGGGCAAGATTATCAACATCAAGCTACCCAGCCAGCGAGTGCGCTATGAATACCAGGGCATCGGCCAACCCGACCTGGCCAACTTGCTGAAGGAACGGTTTGGCTAGCTGTCATGCTGAGCGAAGCGAAGCATCCCGCAAGGAACCCATCGCAGGCGCTTTGACTGTACCAAGGTATCGTTGATTATCCAGCGGGCGGGTTGCTTCGGGGGACCTCAGCATGACAATTGGTCTTGAGCTGTCATGCTGAGCGAAGCGAAGCATCCCGCAAGGAACCCATCGCAGGCGCCTTGACTGTACCAAAGTATCGTTGATTATCCAGCGAGCGGGTTGCTTCAGGGGACCTCAGCATGACAATTGGTCTTGAGCTGTCATGCTGAGCGAAGCGAGGCATCCCGCAAAGAACCCATCGCAGGCGCTTTGACTGTACCAAAGTATCGTTGATTATCCAGCGGGCGGGATGCTTCGGGGGACCTCAGCATGACAATTGGTCTTGAGCTGTCATGCTGAGCGAAGCGAAGCATCCCGCAAGGAACCCACATTAGGCGCTTTAGCCGTACCAAAGTATCGCTGATGCTCAAGCTGGCGGGCTGCTTCGGGGGATGCTTCGGCAGCCTCAGCACAGGCTCTCAGCATGACAATACAGTGTAAAAGCGAACGGTTGAAACCATTAGCGTATGACGAGCGGAATGAATACCTGATGGTAACTGCTATTGGCGACAAAAATGCGGTAGGTTGTGGGGGGCGGGCTGCCAAATTCATCACTGCTAACGGCAAGGGTGTTTTCCAGCATGGCGCCGGGGGGTAAATCCTCGGCCACCAGGGTGGGCACGGTAATCACAACTTGTTCGCCCGGCCCTATGGTTAACCCGCTAGCAATCAGTGGAGGGGTGCTGTTCAGGCTGCTGGAAACGGCCGTTCCCACATCCATCATCATCGCCCCACTTAATCGCAAGCCATCCGCCAGGAAAAATTCGATCACCGTGTTGGTGGCCGTAAAAGTATTATTGTTGGTCACTACAATCTGAAAATTTACCGCATCCCCCGGCTTGGGGTTCAAATTATCCGCCGCCTGCGTCGCAGCCAGGATGATTTGTTCGATAGCGTCGTTGACATTGATGCGGGACAGATTCGTAGCCGTCCCGCTGCTGCGATTATCATCCACCAGCACAGCCCCCCCCTGAAACGCTGCCAGCGCCTCCTCCACCGTCGCGTCGGGGAACGCCTGCTTAAACAGCGTCCACGCCCCGGCGACGTGCGGCGCGGCCATCGAGGTACCAGATTTGGTACCCTGGCCCGTAGGAACGGCCGCTGTAATGTACACCCCAGGCGCTACCAGATCAATGAATGGCGCAATGTTGGAAAAATAAGCGACATTATCAACGTCGTCCGTCGCCCCGACGCTGATGGCGGAAGAGATACAGGCTGGAGCGCCCAGGCTGTCGCGGTAGCCGCTGTTCCCGGAAGCGATCACCGTGGCAATGCCCGCCGCCCGCAAATTGTCGATCATTGCTTTACGGCCGTCTCCGTCGCAAGCTTCATAATAACGTCCACCACCCAAACTCATGTTCAAGCTGGCAATGTTATACGTGTCGCGCAGCTCATAAACCCGCTCCAGCGCCGAAATCTGGTCGCTGGAGAAGGTCAACATGCAGTTGCTGAAACCGCCACACCAGTAGGTACTGTTGAACAGGGAGAATATCTGAATGGCGATGATGTTGGCATCTGGCGCTACGCCGTCGTTTCCGGCGGCAATGCTGGCCACATGGGTGCCGTGGCTGCAATCGGACTGGGCTTTGCTGTTGGCCGGGCCAACCGCAGCGGTGCAATCAATGCCAGAGCCAACGGCCGTTGATTTTGGCACGCCACCCGGACAAACAGTCGTGGAGCCATAAGTAGCGCTCGTCGTGGAGTAACAGCCTTCGGCCACAATGCGGCTGCCGCCAGTGGTAAATGCCGCGTGGCCAGTCGCGACACCGGTGTCCAGAATGGCAACGGTTTGGCCAGCGCCGGTAAAGCCAGCGCTCCAGGCTTCAGCCGCACCAATGACGGGCAGGCTGCTGCCAAGCGTCGGCGGCACGGGCAGATCTTCTTCAATAGTGATGACCTGAGGCAGGCTGGCCAACGTTTCCAGGGCGGCGGCGTCCAGTTCCAAAGCGAGGTAGGGGATATATTTGTAGGTGGCAATTACGGCCGTATTCGTATCGGCCAACTGGGTCACAACGCTGTCTTGCAGGCCATCAATGCCCAACTGCTGGGTCTGCACAGCCTGAATATCACGCAAATCACCTTCTGGCCGAAAGGGTAAATCCAGCTGCACCAGCACGCGCACGGTACCACTTTCCTCAGCACGAGCCACCAATTGAGTAATCCCGTCTTGCTGCTGGGGATGGGCCTGGACGAAAACGGCCGTTTCCCGTCCCAACAGAACCAATAACAGCAAGCCCCCCAAAACCCAAACCAGACGATAAAACAAGCCCCGACCAAAAGTGTGATTATTTGCCAACTTCACAATCATTCTCCATACAAACAATTGACCCGTACCTCTCGGTACGGGTCAGCTGCATTTTGCTCAATTAGTAATAGAAAAGGGAAAGGCTCCACCCTTCCAGAAAGTGGTTATTAAATCAGGTGCAAGGCACTGGCCGCAGGAGTTTCAATTAGTTGGACCCGTTTGGCCAGTGCCTCGCACCACTTAGTTACGTTTTTACTTATCAAACTGCTGCGCCTAGCATAAACTCAATCCACCCTGTGAGGTATAGCAAATCCGTCATGGAACCGCTGTCCTGTTGCGCCCCAAAGGCAAACATTGTTAACAATCAACCCATACTTTATAATCCGCTGCGTATGGTAAATTCCCTTAATAATCAAACCAGACCAAAATTTACCTTCAGCTGCCCCAAGCTGCTTATGCGTCATTGCCCAAAAATCGTGCAGTTCAGCAGCTAGAATTGTGCCAAAAGGAGAAAATGGCCCATGAGGTTGCCTTCAATGAATATAGATGCAATGGTTGGGTTTTTAATTGAATTGCTAAACATTCCCAGTCCAACTGGGGATACCGATCGAGCCATTGAGTGGATCGAAGAGAAGTTTAGCGCCACGTTTGCCAATCAACCGGTTACCATGAAGCGCACCCCCAAAGGTTTACTGGTGGCTCACTGGGTCGGCAAAAACAGCGATGCCCCCCGTGGTTTAACGGCCCATGTTGATACATTGGGGGCAATGGTGCGGCAGATAAAGGAAAACGGCCGTCTCCGTATGACCCAGTTAGGCGGCTGGAGTTGGACCTCAGTTGAGGGTGAAGGTATCACCATTTTTGCCAGCAATGGCCAAACCTACCGGGGGACCATTCTGCCCACCCATGCCTCCATACACGCCCACACCAGCAAAGATCGCAGCCTGCCCCGCGACGATACCAACATGGAAGTCAGAATAGACGCCCCCACCACCTCAGATAAAGAAACCGAGGCGCTTGGCATCCGCGTCGGCGACATCATCGCCTTCGACCCACGCGTAGAACTCAGCGATACCGGCTTCATCCGTTCCCGCCATCTCGACGACAAAGCCAGCATCGCCTGCATGTTTGGCGCGATGCTCGCCCTGGTTGAAGCAGGCACGCAGCCAGCACAAGACACCTACTTTCACATCAGCAATTACGAAGAAGTAGGGCACGGAGCCGCCACTGGCTTCCCGGCCAATCTTGCCGACCTCATTTCCATCGATATGGCCGTCGTGGCTCCCCAGCAAACTTCAGATGAGTATTCTGTAACTATTTGTGCCAAAGATTCGGCCGGACCGTACCATATGCAGCTGCGTCGGGAACTGGAGCGACTGGCCCAAACCCATGAGCTTCGCTACGCCACCGATATTTACCCGTTCTACGGCTCGGATGGCGAAGCATTTTGGCGGGCGGGTGGCGATGTACGCATGGGGCTGATTGGCCCAGGCGTAGACGCTTCACACCATTATGAACGCACCCATCGGGACGCTTTAGACAACACGGCAAAATTATTGCTTGCTTATTTACTTTCTGAGTAAGCGTACAGAGAGGTGCGACGCACTTACAAACGACATGGTTGCTGCGCATTACTCTGGGAAAAGTGCGTTGCACCTGAATAACTCATAGGCAGAACGCGACTTCCTATTCAGTTATAGGAGATTGACTTTTATGAAGAAATTTTTACTTATCTTGCTGTTTTCCCTTCTTCTTGGGCTGGCTGCCTGTGGCGGCAATGACCCGATTGAAGAGGAAAGCACCCCCACCACAGCACCCAGCACGCCCACAACCGCCGCGCCACTTCAACGAGAAGCGGCCGTAGATAGCATTGAAATTTTGATTCTGGAATCGTTTCCGGTGCAGGTAAACGTACGGGCACGAGGCGATTTACCAGACGGCTGTACAACGATCGATTCCGTGAACACGGTGCGGACCGGCACTACCTTCAACATCACCATCACTACCCTGCGGCAAACGGGCGAAATCTGTACCGAAGCGCTGGTTCCGTTTGAAGAAACTATTTTCCTGGAAGTGTTAGAACTCAGCGCAGGCACTTACACCGTCAACGTCAACGGCATCAATGGCTCTTTTACTTTGCAGGTAGACAATGTGACCCAGGCGGAACCAACCCCTACCGCTACGCCAGCAGACAGCAACATGGGTATTATAAACGGCCGTGTCTGGCATGATCTGTGCGCCGTAGCCGGAGCTGTTGATGATGAAAACGCCGTGCCCTCCGCAGGCTGTATTGCCGCACCAGGCGGCGGTTTCCAGGCCAACAGCCTGCTGGAAGAAGGTGAACCCGGTATTCCCGGCGTCCTGGTAAGCCTCAGCGAAGGCACCTGCCCGGCCATCTCACCTCTGGCCACCGCTCTGACAGACAGTGATGGCGATTATGTTTTCACCGATTTAAGCGCGGGCAGCTACTGCGTCTCTGTCGATGCCCTGGTGGTTGAAAACGAGCTGCTGCTGCCTGGCAGCTGGACCCATCCAGATACCGATGTCAGCAGCCACGCCCTCACGCTAGAAGATGGCGATCTGGTCACTGGCATTAACTTTGGCTGGGATTACCAATTCCTGCCCGTGCCAGAAGTAGATGCGGCCACCTGCACCAACAGCCTCGCCTTTGTGCAGGATGTAAACGTGCCAGACGATACCGTTTTTGCCCCCGGCGCAGCGTTTGAAAAAACATGGCGGCTGCGTAATATTGGCAGCTGCCCCTGGACCACCGACTACAGCCTGATTTTTGCCGGTGGCGATGATCTCAGCGGCCCATTGAACGTCCCCCTGACCGGCTCTGTTGTATCTGGCCAAACGGTGGAAGTCACCGTACCGTTAACCGCGCCAGAAGCGTTGGGCACGTACCGCAGCGACTGGCTGCTGGCCAATGCGGCGGGCAATCCCTTTGGCGTCGATGGCCTGGCAGACCAGGTTATCTGGGTGCAAATTGTGGTAGGGCTGCCAGAAGCAACGGCCGTACCCAATTCGGCCGTTATTGGGGGTGTGGTGTGGGAAGATGTCTGCTTCATCACCACCAGCGGCGCTCCGTCGGCTGGCTGTGTAGATATTAGCGCTGGCGGCACCGGCTTCTACCGTGGAGATGGTGAGCTGCGCAATGAGCCGCGTCTGGCTGGCATCACTGTCAAACTGGCGGCGGGTGCCTGTCCGGCCGACGCCATCATACCGGCCAACACGGTTTTGGCCACGACAGTCACAGATAATGCCGGTTTGTACCGCTTTGAAGGGCTGGATTCGGGCCTGTACTGCGTCGCCATCGAGCCTTTCAGCTCAGACAATGTAGACCTGCTGATTCCTGGTGATTGGACCTGGCCCGGTTACGGCGTAGGCCTGCAAGGGATCAATCTGGCCGCAGGCGAAGAGCGGCTGGAAGTTGATTTTGGCTGGGAATTTCAGTAGTAATAATGGAGATTAGAGATTAGAGATTGGAGATGAAGTAACTCTCCAATCTCAACAAACCCGCCGCACACCGATTACCGATTACCGCACACTGATTACTGATTACCGAAAATGCAAAACCAGACAAACCTCCTCTACACCGTGGCCACAGATGCCAAACATCCTGGGAAATCACAAAACCAGGATGCGGTTTTTGCTGTGGCAGGCACAACGGGCGGGGGTCTGGCTTACGGGCTGTTTGTTGTAGCCGACGGCGTGGGTGGCTTGAAAGACGGCAGTCGGGCCAGCCAAACCGTTATCGACACGTTAGCGTCTCATTTTGAACCGATCTGGCCAGTGATTACGGCCGTTTCCGACCAAACCATCACCCGCCTGCGCCAACAGCTTAAAAAAAGCATCTACCAGGCCAATGAAGCCATCCAGGCAATGACTCACCTCAAAGAAGAGCGGATGGCCAGCACCATCACCTGCGCCGTTGTGCTGGGGCAGGCGCTCATTGTGGCCAATGCGGGGGATAGCCGCACCTACCTCTATCGGCATAAAATGCTGGAGCAAATCACCCAGGATCATTCGTTGGTGGCCTGGCTGGTGCGCGAAGAACAGATCACGGCAGAGCAGGCGTTGACTCATCCTTACAAAAATGTGCTGACCCACGCCCTGGGCGCCACAGAAAAGCCGCAAATCGATCTGTTCACCCAGCGACTCTTTCCCGGTGACTGGCTCATGCTGTGCAGCGACGGCATTTGGGGTTCGCTGCCAGATGAAACGCTGGCCAATTATCTGGAAACGGCCGTTTCCCCCGAACAAATTACCCCCATCATCATGCAGGCCGCTCAGGACCACAGCGATGATCTATCGCTCATTTTGGTTCACCTGCCCCTGCAGCATCAGGCCAGGATTCATCCGTGATTGAGATTCGTAACGTCAGTAAACAATTTTTCTCACTCAAGGCGCTAGACAATGTGTCGCTGCGCGTGGCAAGAGGCGAAGTGGTTGGCTTGCTTGGGCCAAATGGGGCGGGCAAAAGCACCCTGTTCAAGCTAATTGCCGGGCTGCTCCAACCCGACAGCGGCCAGATTCGGCCCATGAACGGCCGTTGGCCCGCCATTGGCTACAAACCAGACCACCTTCTGTTTCCCAATCGGCAGCGCGTCGGCGAATACCTGATCATGATGGCTAATTTGTGCGGCATTCGGCCTGAAGAGCAGGAAAGAGCCGTTTTTAACCTGCTGGTACAAACAGATTTGATCAACCAGGCCAACAAGCGCATCGGTGACTGCTCCAAAGGGATGCGGCAGCGGCTGGGCCTGGCCCAGGCAATGATGGGCAATCCTCCCCTGCTGCTGCTGGACGAACCCTCCAACGGCCTGGATCCCAACGGGCAGATGGAAATGCAGCAGCTGATCAAAAAGCTGCACGCGGCAGGTAAAACCATTCTGATGAGTTCGCACCAGTTGGAAGAAATTACGGCCGTTTGCACCCAGCTCGTCATTCTCAACAATGGCCAGATTCATTACCAAAACAGCATGATCGAGGCGCTAACCATCAGCCCACACACGCTTATTCAGGCCGACCGCGACCTGAGCGAGATTGCCGAGATTGTTCAGGCACAGCATCCAGACATTCAGGTACAGGGAAGCAAAATCCAGCTGCGGGGCGAGGCGATGCCGCTGCGGCGGGAAATCCTGGCGCTGCTGCTGCAAGCCCAGTACGATGTGCTTCATGTTGAGCAAAAACACGTCACCCTGGCTGAAATTTACGCAAAGGCGGTGCAATGACCCAGCGCATTTCTGCTTTAACCCGCTACTTGAGCAAAATCATGCTTTTTTCGCTCAGCGGCCTGCTCTACCTGCTGCTGACGCTGGTGTTCTGGTATTTGCTGTTTAACCCACAACAGAAAACGCCAGACGCGGCTTACTACCAGCTGATCATTGGCGGCTTTGGCGCGGGACTCTCCTTTTTGGTAACGCTGAGCATTGCTGCCAAAGCCAACGCCGCTGCCCATTATCCGTTTTTGGTGCGGTTGCAGAGCCGGGGGGAGTATGTAACGGCCGTTCTCCTCAGCAGCCTCCTGATAACCCTGGGTTACCAGCTGCTGCTCGCCCTTCTGGCCCTGCTTAACGGCCCCGCACTCAGCCTGGGCCATATTCTGGAAATTCCCCCCATCTGGCTGGCTCCCATGCTGCTGGCGATTGTTTTAGCCCTGCACGCCTCCGACTTCATCACCATTGGCTGGTCGCGCATCTATGTTTTTGGGCTGCTGGCCATCTTGCTGTTTGGTCAGGGGCTGCAAAACCAGGGGCTGGCAAAAATGGCTGCCAGCCTTAGCAGCTACGCCATCAACCAGGGTTGGGTTGCGATGAGCGCCCGGCTAGATGGTTACGCCAATACGCTGGCCCGAACCGACGAGAACGCCATTAGCCGCCTGTTTGGCTTTGTCTTTTGGCCATTTCAAGCACTGGCTGAGGCGATTAGCAACGGCTATTTCACCGCCAACCAGGCGCTGGCCCCAGCTATCCTGCTGCTGTATGCCACCGTTTTATTTCTGTTGGCCGTTGATCTGTTTGCCAATAAAGATTTGGAGTTTACGGAGTAAATCGTTTATGGAATGCTGGCACTGCGAACGACCCGCCCACGCCGCCTGTAAATTTTGCGGTCGGGCAGTCTGTAAAACCCACGCCCAGGAAAAACCATACATCATTCATTCCTATCGCACCACGACGGGCGTTTACAAGGCGTTTGTCGTGGCCGGAGCCGTCTGGTGCGGCATTTGTACCCCCCAGCAAGACCCCGTCACGCTCAAAGATTTGGAGTAAAAATCGTTAGCGGTATTTCTCGCGGAGCGCGCGCTGCACCTGGCGGTCGGTGTCTCGTTTGGCCAGCGTCTGGCGCTTGTCGTGCAGTTTTTTACCCCGTGCCAGGGCAAATTCCAGTTTGGCACGGCCGTTTTTCAGGTAGAGCATGGTGGGAACGGCCGTTAAACCCTTTTGCGCCAGTTCATCCAAAATCTTGCCGATTTCCCGCCGGTGCAGCAGCAGTTTTCGCTGCCGCGTTGGCTCGTGGTTTTGCTGGTTGCCGTGTTCGTATTCAGCAATATGGGCATCTACCAGCCACAGCTCCCCATTCCGTGGCTGCACAAAACTCCGCGACAGGCTCACCCGGTTGGCCCGCACAGACTTGATTTCTGTACCCGTCAACACCAGACCCGCCTCAAATAATTCCAGCAGCTCATACTCATGGCGAGCCTTTTTATTTTTGGCAATAATCTTCTTACCAGACGTTTGTTGATTCATGGTCTAACTTCGTTAACCTACTCCCCGGTTTGAATATACTCAATCGCCCGGTTCAGCTGAACATCTACTTCTGCGCCAAATTCCATTTCCACAATGATGTCTGGCGTAACGCCCGCCCCATCGATGGTATTGTTGCTGGGCGTGTACCAGCGGGCAATCGTCACCCGCATTTCGGAGCCATCAGACAGTTGATGTACCTGCTGCACCGACCCCTTGCCAAAAGTGACGTCCCCAATGATAACGGCACGGCCGTTATCCTGAATAGCGCCAGCCACAATTTCGGAGGCGCTGGCGCTGCCTGCATTCACCAATACCACCAGCGGCAGCTCCTCACCCAAATCGCCATCATCTGCCCGGAAAATCTGATCTAGCCCGGAATTATTGCGCTCAAACAGCACCACGCTGCTGTTCAGGAACAGGTCAGCAATGCTAATCGATTGATTCAAAAAGCCACCTGGATTATCGCGCAAATCAAAAATAACGCTCTCTGCTCCCTGATCCAGCAAGCTTTGCAAAGCATCCGCCGTTTTTTCCGTCGCAGTTTGGTCAAAGGTCGTCAGCTTAATGTAGGCAATATTACCTTCCAACATTTCCGACTCAACCGTCAGAATCTCAAATCGCACCCTGGTAATGGTGAAATCCAGCAGCTCTTCCTCGCCTTCGCGAGCAATGGTCAGGGTCACATCGGTGCCGCGTGGGCCACGAACGCGCAAAATCACCTCATCAAACGAGAGATTTGTTACCGATTCACCATCCACAGCTATAACAATATCGCCGGGCAGCAAACCGGCAAAATCGGCGGGCTGGCCTGGTATGGGGCGCACAATTTCAAACAATCCCTCTTCCGTTTCGCGCACGTAAGCGCCAATGCCTTCTACTGAGCCGCCTGCATCTTCACGCAGCCGTGCCGCGACCTCTGGCCGAATAAAGCGGGTGTATTCATCGCCCAGGATGTCTAGCGACCCTTCAATGGCTGAATACAAAATCTCTTCATTTAACGGAATGTCACCGTCGAACTCTCTTTCAACCAGATTCCACGCTTCATAGAAAAGGGCGAAATTAATTTCTTCTATATCTTCCAAACGAGGGGCTTGTTCAATTGTTTCGCCGCTGTTGGCAGCCTCATCGTTGGTCTGGTTATCCTGGTTCGCCGCTGGCGTATCAGCTGTTTCTGAACCAACAACCACCGGTACTTCTACCTGGCGGGTCACTTCTACTTCGCGTGTCACCTCGCTTAGTTCAGTGAGCGTTTCGGTGATGGTTTGCTGGTTGGCTGTGGCCTGCCCAATGACAAAACCGGCAACGGCCGTTGCCACACAAAGCAGCAGGCCAGCCACGGCCACAATAAACAGCAAGGTTCTATTACTGCGGGGTGGTTGATTCGTTGAATGATTATCGTAACTCATCAGAATATCCTTATTTTGCCAATTGAACTAACTTTTGCAGCTCTAAAACTGCCTGATTCAAAACGGCATCACGGCCGTTATCTATATCTTCCTGGGTCACAGTGACAAAAATATCTGGCTCCAGGCCCTGTCTATCCAGCTGGTGATGGTTTGGGGTGAACCAGCGGGAAGCAGTGACATGCACCGAAGAGCCATCGCTGAGATCATACACCAGCTGCACCGAGCCTTTGCCAAAGGTTGGCGTGCTGCCGACCAGAAGGGCACGCCCCCGATCTTGCAGCGCCCCGGCCAAAATTTCGCTGGAGCTGGCCGTGCGGCCATCCACCAAAATCATCAGGGGAATGTCTGGGGCCAAGGTTTCGGCGCTGGCTTCATAGATCCGTTCGCCTTCACTGCGTGATTGCTGGAAGAGTATGGGACCATCAACCAGAAAATGATCGGCTACAGAAACGGCCGCATCCAGCAAGCCGCCCCCGTTACCCCGCAAATCCAGTATTAGCTGGGTTGCCCCCTGAGATTGCAGGTCGAGAACGGCCGTTTCAATCTCGTTGGCGCTTTCTCCACTAAAACGGGTCAACTGAATATAGCCCACCTGGTCATTCTCACGCAACAGCCGGTAGCTAACAGAAGGAATCAAAATATCCCCCCGCTCAATAGCAATATCCACCGCCTCAGATTCCCCCGGATGCAGCACCGTCAGCACCACCGTTGTGCCTTTTTCCCCGCGCACCAACTCAGCCACCTGCTGCACAGTTAATTCCGGGGTCACAGCTTCCCCGTCTATCGCCAGCAGCTCATCCCCAGACAATATGCCTGCGGCGGCGGCAGGATTACCAGGAATGGGCTCCAGGAATATAGGGCCACCTTCCTCTGGGCGCGTCACCGTAGCGCCGACGCCGCCAAAAGTACCTTGCAGCGACTGCCGCTCAATTTCCCGCTCAACCGGCTCTACAAAAAAGGTGTACGGATCGCCTAGCAGGGCAATCGAACCTTGAATAGCGCCATAGGTTAACTCTTTAGAATTAGGCAGCTCCCCTAAAAAGTTATCTTCAACCCGGCCCCACGCTTCCCAAAACAGGCCAAACTCGGCGGCATCCTCAATTTGTACAGTTACTTCACCCCGCCGCATTTCTACAAAGTCATTGGTGAAGTAGCCAGCCACAAAGGCGCTAACGGCAAGCAATACAAGCAGGGCAGAGGCAAACAGATTACGTAAACGTTCAGACATAGCTTTTCTCGGCTGGGCTTATGGGCAAATACACACTCCCCAGACTGATATTATAAGTACACGTAGTACGGTGGAGGCGATAATAATATAAAATCGGGTAAAAACAGGCTTTCACTTAACGAATTCACAGAAAACCTAGGCTCGATGTGCCATTCCCCCTGGTCGTGCAGCAAAAAACCCACAGAGATAGATAAAATTCAGCAATTCTCAATTTGGGCTTGGTCAAAATAAAAAGGCTTTCCTTTCCAGATTTTTTCGCCACGGTGCCTTGTGTCGCTAAAGCTTCTAGCCCGCACGAGGGTGCTTCGCACCCCGTGCGGGGAACTTTTTTGGGGTTTTTTCACTTTTGGGGGGTGGGACAACCCCCAAAAGTGAAAAAACCCCTCTTATCTAACGTCGCCAGGCGCGAAGCGCCAAGGCGACGGCGCACCCGGACTGCGGTTGAGCTTAACAAAAGTTACCGTAGCATACCTGAAATTGAGAATTGCTGGACAAAATTGTAGCACAGGTGATAGGTGTCGCAATCTGCTGTATAATTCAAAGGTAATTTTTATTGGGAGCAATTCTTTTGAGCGCTGTAAGGGTAACAGGAAAAACTGGTTGGTATATGTGGGGAACGGCCGTTTGCCTTCTCCTCCTTCTGCTGCTGTTTAGCACAGGATCGCACAACGTCCAGGCTCAGCCAAATCGCCAGAATGACCCAACCGCCGAACAATCCAACACCGCCCAGGCGCTTCTGGACAACATGAGCATTGCCGAGCGAGTCGGGCAGCTATTCCTGGTCTCCTTCGAGGATGACCAGGCCACTTTAGAAAGCGATATCGCCGATCTGATCATTAATTTTCACGTGGGTGGCGTGGTTCTTTCAGCCGCCAATGATAACATCACCGGCCACAGCAACCCCGCAAACAGCCCCGCACAAACCAACGAGCTCATCAATAATTTGCAAAGTTTGGCCCTGCTGGGGCAGCCCGTCCCATTCCCCCAAACGGCAGAAATTGAAGAAGATGCCGTGCCGCCAACCCGCACCCCCGCCCCACCCTTTACCCCCATTCCCCTTTTCATTGCCGTATCCCACGAGGGTGACAGCTACCCTAACTCTGCCATCAGCAATGGGTTAACAGATATTCCCAGCAACATGGCCATGGGCGCAACCTGGCAGCCTGAGCTGGTTCAGCAAGTTGGCGAAGTTGTTGGGCTGGAGTTGTCCAATTTGGGCATCAACATGCTGTTTGGCCCCTCTCTGGACGTACTGGAAAATCCAGATCCGTTTAGCCCCAGCGATTTGGGTACTCGTTCCTTTGGCGGTGATCCGTATTGGGTTGGGGTGATGGGCAGCGCCTACACCACTGGCGTCCATATTGGCAGCAGCAACCGGATTGCCGTTATTCCCAAACATTTCCCCGGCTTTGGTGCCAGCGATCGGCCACTGCATGAAGAAGTACCTACCGTACGCAAATCGTTGGAGCAGCTGCGCCAGATAGAGCTGGCACCCTTTTTTGCCGTCACGGGAGGGGCCAGCCGCCCGGAAGCAGTCGCCGATGGGCTGCTGACAACGCACATTCGCTATCAGGGCTTTCAGGGCAACATCCGGGCAACCACCAATCCGGTTAGCCTGGACCCACTGGCCCTGTCAGCGTTGATGGAGCTGGGAGAGTTGAGTAGTTGGCGCAGCGAAGGTGGCCTTATTGTGTCTGATGCCCTGGGGGTACGGGCGGTGGAGCGGTTTTATGGCCAGGATCAGGGGTTTCCGCATCGTGTTATTGCCAAAGACGCTTTCCTGGCTGGCAACGATCTGCTCTATTTGGCAGATTTTGCCCTGGGAGACGCATCTTATGAAGCACAATTTGCCAACATTATCGACACAATTTTATGGTTTCAGGAACGGTATGTTACGGATGTTGCCTTTAGGCAGCAGGTGGATACGGCCGTACTCCGCATTCTCCAGTTAAAGTTAAAGCTGTACGGCAATGCCTTCGACCTGCAAAACGTCATCAAGCCACTCAACGCCGCCACCCCGATCATTGCGCCACAGGGTGAAGCCATCTCCCTTGAGGTAGCTCAAAATGGCATTACCCTCATTGCCCCAGACCCCAATGAGCTGTTGCAGCGATTGACCCGCCCGCCCAACGCGACGGAAAACATCCTCATCTTCACCGAAATGCGGCAGTTTCAACAGTGCAGCCAATGTGAACCACAGCCTTATATTGGGTTGGCAGCCATAGAAGAACAAATGCTGGTCCGGTATGGTCCCAGAGCCAGCGCCCAGCTTCAGCCTGACCAGATTACCAGCCGCAGCTTTGCCGATTTGCAAGCGTTTATTGACGCGGGGCCTGGGCCTATTATTTACAACACAGAACCCATTACGCCAACCGTCGTGCCGGGCAGCCTGCCAACACCGGAAGATGACATGACACCAACGCCAGATGATGGCCCGACACCAACCCCGCTGCCAACCCCTACGCCCCCACCGGCATTTTTGGTGCAGGAAGATTTGCGGGAGGCCGACTGGATCATTTTTGCCATGCTGGACCGAAACGGCGCCAATGCGCGGGCGCTGAACAACTTCTTGGCCCAGCGGCCTGATTTAGTGCGCGAACAGCGGGTCATCGTGTTTGCCTTTGATGCCCCCTACTACCTGGATTCAACCGAAATCACCCAGCTGACGGCGATTTTTGGGCTTTACAGCCACAATATTGCGGCTATTGATACGGCCGTACGCGCCCTTTTTCAGGAACTGCCATTTTCTGGTGCATCGCCAGTAACCATTGCCGGGGTCAGTTACGATCTCTTTGTGCAAACACAGCCAACGCCTAACCAGATTATTGGGCTAAATGTGGCCAATCAAAGTACGGCCGTTTCCCCCACCATCGACGAACCGTTTGCCGTTTCTGTAGGCGATACCCTGCGGCTGCAAACGGGGGTGATTATAGACAAAAACGGCAACCCGGTACCCGATGGCACACTGGTGCGCTTCATTCAGCGGGATCGGGTGGCGGGTCTAGTAAATATCATTGCTGAACAGCCGACGGTCGGTGGCGTGGCCCAACTGGATTATGTGCTGGAATCTCGCACAGAAGGTGGCCAGTTCCGCATTGTGGTGCAGGCGGGGGCAGCCACCATCTCGCAAGAAATTGATATTACCGTTGGCTCGACTGAATCGGGCGGCGATGCGCAGATTGCCATCATCGACCCAACGCCGCAGCCCACGCCCACGGAAACGCCCACACCCACACCCACGGTAACAGTGACCACCCCGGCTACCGATGCTCCAGAACCAACCAGCACTTCGGCCCAAACGGCCGTTTCCCCTGAAGAACCCAGTATCCGCATCGAACTCTCAGAATTTTGGCTGTTAACGGCCGTTTTTGCCGGTTTAATGGTGGCTGGTGGGACTGCATTTAGCCTGGGGCGTCAGCAAAATGTGGCCCTGGCGAAGCAAATAGGGTGGCCGCTCTGGAGCATGATTGGGGGGTTGCTAAGCTACATCTATTTTGCGCTGGGGCTGCCAGGAACGGCCGTTTGGGGCAGTTTACACATGGGCACCGGCTTTCTCATCACCGTGGCGGGTGGTCTTGTCGGGCTAATCATTTACTGGGTTCGGCAAAAATTCCCCTGATACAGCTATCCTGACAGGCGAAACGGTTTCAACTTTGCCAGATCGACTTCGCGGATCAAAGCGCGGGCCAGGATGAGGGTTGGATCGATGAGGGGCAGGTTCGCTGCCGCAGGTTTGTTAAACGCCAGCGGCAGCTCCGTACAGCCTAAAATGATCGCCTCGGCCCCGGCCATTTTGAGCGTTTCGATGCCCAGGAACAAATCATTTTGCGCTTGTTCGGTAACAGCGCCACACGCCTTGATGCCATAAATTGGATCATAGATCGCTGGATGGATTTTGTCGGTTTGCAGGGTGATGGGAGGAAGAACGGCCGTAAACCCCAACGGTTCCAAAACATCGGCATACACCCCCGCCCGGTAAGTCCCCGTCGTTGCAAGCAGCCCAATTCGGTTCACCTCCGGCAGATTGGTTTGTAAAAAACGGCCGACTTCCTCAATCATGTGCAGCAGCAAAACCTCACAGCCCGCCGCCGCCAGTTCTGCCCGAATCTGCCCAAAAATGCGCGGCACATGGGCCGTGTTGCAAGGAATGCCAACCACGCCTGCGCCCATTTTGGCCAGCTGCTGCACCTGCGCTGCCAGAGCATACGCCGGATTTTGCACCACCTGCCCCAGCAAATACTCCGTGCGGTCCACAATCGTGCCCGGCTGTGACCAGTTCAGCACCGTCAGATGATCTTGATCCTGCCCCGCCACGGTTTGCGCCGCAATCTTGCCCAGCAAATCGATCCCGGCAAACGGCCCCACGCCGCCCACCACCCCAATCCATTTTTCCATGCTGCCAATCATAACAAAAAAAGGTGATTGGGTAATTGGGTAATTATTTGTCTTTAAAAAATTATCTGGGTAAGGTTGCAAGGAACCCATAGCAAGTGCCCTGCCAAACCAGAGTTTCGCTAATTATCAAGCGGGCGGGATGCTTCGGAGGATACTTCGGCAGCCTCAGCACAGGCTCTCAGCATGACAACTAAACTTGAACTGTCATTCTGAACGAAGTGAAGAATCCCGCAAGGTCCCCATGACAAAAACCTTACCCAAACCAAAGCTTCGTTGATTCTAAAGCGAGCGAGGTGGAGGGCCAAGTTTGTTACCCGAATTAATTTTTAATTCACAAAAATTACTCAATTACCTAATTACCTAATTACCCACTTACTTCCTTACGGCTTCAGCGCCACCGGCAGATAAATCAATGCCGGTTCACCCTTGGTGGCAAAGTACGGCTGCCCATAAGAGAGCGCCACCGACACGTTACCGCTGCCATCCACCGCCTGGGCAAAATATTCGATTTCCGTGTTCATTGGCACAGAAACGGTGCCCGTGGCCACCTGCGTCTGCGGATTATAGGTCAACTCGGCCAGCTTCCAGGTCATCGCAGGCAGTTCGCGGTACAGCATCACCACCCGGTGAACCTCGCCGCCGTTATCCGTAACCTGCACGTTAAATGTTGTCTGATTGGCCACGCGGCTCGACCAGACATGCCAGATGCTGGGCGCCACAAAGTCGGCGTTGTCGAACGGCGCGTGGTACACCTCAAACTGCAAGTTATGGTACAGTCGCTGGGTACCAATTGTCTCATTTACCCCACCCGCTGCCTTAAACTGTCCCGGAATCATCACCAGCCGGTCTACCGATTCACCCTCAATCGACAGGTAGCGGTTGATGCTGCCCAACGCCACGGGATACCAATAATCCAGCGGGAAGAGCGGCTCTTCTGGCAAAATGCCAATCTCTTCCGTAATGAGCTGCGAAATAACCGGGTTGAAGTTGGGAATCTCAGTAAACGAGCCGCCCACCATCAACGCACCGTGGGCCACATTGCCGGGCTGGCTGACACCCTGGCTGGTTAGCGGCTGAATGGGCTTGCCGCCCGCTACAAAAACGCCGTCATCCCCCGCCAGCGTGTAGTAGCTGCCCAGCGGATCACCGAGCGAATCGTTCAGCAGGTGCTGGTCGAAGGTGAAGTTGAAGTTCAGCGGCGTTGCCGTCAGACCCGTGACTCCCTCCACCCGCTGAACAGGCGGATCCGCCACGGCGCTTTTACCCCACAGCGAATTGGTGGTCGTTACCGGCATATTGATGCGCAGCATGGGTAGGCCATAAAGCGTCATTTGCTCCAGCACCTTTTCATCGTAATTGCTGAAGGAGCCGCCCGCCACCTCATTGTAATATTGCTGTTTGGCCATACGCATCGCCTGACCCACCGTTTGCGGCCCTTGGCTCCAGTTGCCCAGCGCGTTGACGTAGTTGACCATCAGCAGCTCAGAATACGCCACCAGATCAGAATCGCCGTAACCGTAGCCGGTATTGCCCAGGAAGCTCGCCTGCTGCGCCGCAAACGCCTGCGGCCAATCCCGGTCAGTTTGCGCCGAGCCAGTGCCGCCGTCCGGCACGTTCAGCCCGGAATGGCAGCCCACGGAAAAGATAACCGTACCCTCATAATCGGTAGCCGAGATGATTTCGTCAGCGTACACATCAGGTGGTTCCATGGGGAAGAAGCGGTAATGCTCAAAATGGGAGTTGAGCGAGATTAAATCGGGCGCAACGGGTCGGGTAAACAACTCGTCCCTAAACTCTTGATCTGTCCAGGTGTTGTTTATGAAATTGGTCGAATTCTCAATATCAATTTTTTGCAAGAGCAGCGTGTTGGTAATGACATTCGCCTGATCGAGCAGGAAATCATAGCCTGTGACCAACGCGGTTTGCGGCTTAAGGAGAGGCTGATTAAGGAAAGAGTTCACCACGCCCAAAATTTCGGCGGGGGTTTCTACCAAACGGCCGATTCCATACTGCGGCAGGTAAAATTCCCGATCCTTGAACGGAAACGGCATCGGAGCGGCATAATAATCGTCCGACAGGAAGTAGCGCAGCTCAAACGAACCTTTCAGCTCTGGCGAAGCGGCCGTTTCGGCGTAGTTGCGCTCGTTGGCCACCAGCGCTTCATCCCGAATGCGCCGGTGCGGAATCACCCGATCCTCGCCCACCAGAACAATATATTCCAGGTTGGGGTAAGCGGGCAGCAGCGAGTAGATAATGGATTTGATGTGCGTCGCCACGCAGTTGGCTTGCAGCGGATTACCTGGCGCTGCCTGCCAATTATCGTAAGCCCATTTAAGCGCAGAAAACTCATAAAAAGGTATGTCAGACAAATCATACAAAACGCCATCCACATAGGTAGCGTCTGCTGCCAAAACCACCAATCGGTTAGACAACTCGTCGATAGTGGCGCTGTCGGCAGGATATAAATCTTTCATTTCCGCTGAGTTTGCCAGGATGAGCGTGCGCACGGTTTCATCTTTTGCTGGGGTGGGAAATTCGTCGAAATAGTCACAGCTCACGGGGCTGTAATTATCGACCGGAGGGGAAACGCCAATGCTGAGTTGGAAGGTGGTGCCCAAGACAGCCGGATTTTGCGGGGCGACGGCCAGATAATAGCTGCCATACAGCTCCTGAACGTTGTGAAGAATCGTTTCATCCGCCAGGCCGGGCTGGGCGGAAAGGGCGACCAGGCTGCCAATGTTGCCCACCTGCCCAATATTGCTGATCTGGCCGATGTTTGAAATCTGGCCAATGTTGCTAATCTGGCCAATATTGCTGATCTGGCCCAAATCGACAATATCACCGATGTTGGAAATTTGCCCAATGTTAGAGATCTGGCCAATGTTGCTAATCTGGCCAATATTGCTGATCTGACCAATATTGCTAATCTGGCCCAAATCACGAATCTGGCCGCTTTCGCCGTCAATTTCCGGGGCAAAAAGGTAGATGTTATAGTCGCCCGTGAGTTCGAACAGCCTGACGTCAATAGTGGACCCGGCTTCGGCGACCTTGAATGTGTACCATTGTACGGCCGTTTCTGCCTCCACACTCCCGGTCACAACCGTATCAACCGGCACTTCCTCCGCCGTATACCGGAATGATTGGGCCGGGAAATCTTCTTCGCGGACAAACACATCCCGGAAGCCATTGGTATCGCTGGGTACCAGGTTGCTGGCGGCAGAATCGAAGGCGATAAGACGGCCGTCTGCCGAGACGGTAGGCCGCCCTACCCCACCGTTGCTCTGCACGCCGTCGTACCCTAGGGAAACCCGGTTTGTCTGGCCAGTGGCGATGTTGTGCCAGAAGATGTCGCTGACGCCGTTACTGTCCCCCGGCACCAGATTGGTGGCAAAGGAACGGAAAACCACCATCTGGCCGCTGGCTGCCACCTGGCCAAAATCGGAGCGCTGATTGGCCTGTGTGCCATCGCTGGCCACAGAAACCCGCTTGACGCTGCCGTTGAGCTGGTTATAGGCAAAAATGTCGCCCACGCCGTTGCTGTCGCCGGGCACCAGATTGGCGGCGGCGCTGGTGAAAACAATCACCTGGCCATCGTAAGAGATGGAGGGTTGGGTGGAGGCGCCAGTCGCCTGGCTGCCGTTGGCATCAACCGAAACGCGCCGGGTGGTGCCGGTTTCCAGATCATGGACAAAGATGTCGGAGACACCGTTGGTATCGCCCAGCACCAGGTTGGTGGCGGTGGATTGGAAAGTGATGTAACGGCCGTTGCCCGAAATCGCCGGGTTGGTTGACGCCCCATTTCCCTTTTCCCCTGTTGAAGAAACGGAAATCAATTTTAATTCATACTGCGTTCTGTCAAACAGGTAAATGTCTGGCAGCGTGCCTAACGTTCGGTCGTAAACTTCTAGATTAGTCGCTTCAGAGGTAAAAACGACCCGGGAACCATCCGCGCTAATTGATGGCGTATAAGAATCCCCATCCCCCGGCACGCCATCACCACCATAGGAAATCAGATCAACATAAGGCCCTTCTATACCATCGTCATAGTAGATATACACATTCCTTGTTTCAGAGAAGTAAGGCGACAAATTGGTTGCGTCTGAATCAAAGGCAACAACCTGGCCATCGGCAGAGATGGCTGGGTTCCTGGAATCACCATCCGGCTCCATAGATTGGTAATTATC
The DNA here is from genome assembly GCA_041748655.1 of Promineifilaceae bacterium (SeqCode). GTDB lineage: Bacteria > Chloroflexota > Anaerolineae > Promineifilales > Promineifilaceae > Leptofilum. Next base: position 39,299 of record JBGTCV010000018.1, read on the forward strand.
TAAAACGCGGGTAAGCTCATTTGTTTGCCTGTCGTATATAAAGATGTCCTGGGACCCATTGGTATCATCCGCAACCAGATTACTGGCCACCGACGCATAGGCCACAAAATGGCCGTTGGCCGAAATCGCCGGCACGGTAGAATCCCCATTTCCGCCAACCCCCTGCGCCGTTTCCGAAATGAGGTAAGTTGTGGGCAAGGTTGGCCCCCCAGCCACCTGCATTTCTGGTTTGGCCGCCACACGGCCGTTTACCGCCAAAAAAACCAATACAACAACGCTAAAAAAAATAGAGCCAAAAATTGCCAGGTATCGACTTCGCATCATTTTCCCTCTCAATACAACCGTGACTGTTTACTTACAATACAGAACAACAACTCTTTAGGAACTCAGGGGGTTGCCAAGCCGTGAAACATGACCAGAGAGGCATCACGTTTCACGTTTTACGTTTCACGCCAAGTCCCACGAAAGACCACTCTCTTTTTTCAGGGCCTGAACGGCCGTTAAATCCAGCGTCGCATCCAAATGGGTAAATACCGCCTGGGCCTGCCCCAGCAGCTGACGCGCCTCTGCCAGCTGGCCCACCCGCAGCAGCGCCCGCGCCAGCCAGTACCGGCTGCGCGCCAGCTGGTACTCGTCAGCCAGCGAGGTGAGCATATTGACACTTTGGCGCAAATGGGAAACGGCCGTTGCCAGATCCGCCCGCGCCAGCCCGATTTGTCCCAGAACATTCCAGCAGCAGGCCGCCTCCACCACCATCTCCAGCTCATCGGCGATCTCAATCCCCTCCACCGCCCAAACGGTTGCCTGCGGCAAATCACCGTCCAGCAGCGCCGCCTCCGCCAGATAGCGCAGCGTCTCCGCCAAAAAATCTTTCGACTGCACCTGGTCGTAATAGCGGCGGCTCTGGCGCAAATGATGGATCGCCTGCTGCGTCTCCTTCTGCAACACAAACGTGCCCCCCAGATTCATGTGGAACACCCCCACCATCCAGGCCGAACCCCCTATCTTTTCCGCCAGCTGCAACCCTTGCTGATAATAGATCAGCGCCTCATCAATCTGGCCCCGATTTTTGGCAATGCCGCCCAAATTATTGTGCGCCACCGCCTGATTGTAAATGTCCCCAATCTGTTCAAAAATGCGCAGCGCCTGCCGGTAATGAAAATCCGCCTTGCGCCAGCGCCCCAGGTTAAAGTACGCATTGGCAATTAAGTTGTGGGAAGTCGCCTGCCCCTGCACGTCACCCGCCTGCTGGTACAGCTCAAACGCCCGCTGGAACCGTTCAATCGCCTCGGTGCTGTCGCTGCGCAGGGAGGTGATGCCCAGCAGATTATACGCCCGCGCCAGCGCCGTCACCTCGCCCAGCTGCTCGGCAATCTCCAGGGCGGTCAAGCATTGCGCCAACGCCTCATCCTGCTGCCCCTGCCGAATATGAATCAGCCCGGCAATGAGCAAAATTTGGGCGTATTCGGCCGTATTGCGCTGCGTTTCGTCGGCCAACCCTTTTTTGATCCAGGTAAACGCCTGGGCATATTCCCCCCGCAGCTCATGCAGCCGTGCCCACCAGCGGCAAACGGCCGTTTCCCCCGCTGCATCCCGATTACTTTGAGCCTGCTCAAAAGCCACCGGCAAATGTTCCAGCGCCTGCTCATACTGCCCCGTGCCAATATACAGTCGGCTGAGCGCCAGATGGATTTTTTGCTGGGCAACAGCCTGCACTGAGCCTGCCGAAGGGGCCGTATCCCCCCCATCCAACTGCAACGCACAATGACGTGCCTTCAGAAAATGACTAATCGCATCCTGGTTGGCCGATAGCTTTTGCGCCTGCTCCCCGGCCACCAGCTGGTATTTCAGCGCCCGCTGCCAATCTTCGCCCATGAAGGCGTGATGGGCAATCAGCGGCGGCAGGCTGTCTACATCCCCCCAGCCAGAGGAACGGCCGTCATCCAAAAAGGCCGCCACCAGCCGATGGTACGTTTTGCGCGAACTCACTGCCAGGCTGTTGTACGCCACCTCTTGCAGCAGCGAATGAATAAAGGCATACACCCGCTCCGGATTGTTTTGCGCCTCCCGAATCATCTCCACCAGCTGGAGTTCAGAGACGTACCCATCCAGCGGCTGGTCATTCCGGCTGCTGGTAAGATGCTCCAGCACGTCGTAAGGAAACGAGCGCCCCACCACTGAAGCGACCTGCGCCGTCCAGCGGCACAGCTCTTCCAGCCGGTCCAGGCGAGCCAGCAGCACCCCCTCCAGCGTTTCCGGCACGGTGATGGCCGCCACGGTCTGGCTGAACTGCCAACGGCCGTTTTCCTCTTTCGTCAGAAAGCCATCATTGATCAGCGAGCGCAGCACCTCTTCCAAATAGAGCGGATTCCCCTCGGCGCGGTCCAGAATGAGCGTTTCCGCCCCGATGGGCCATTTGTCCAGCGGCACCAGGCTGTGCAGCAGCGTCTGGGCATCCCGCCGCGACAGCCCTTCCAGCCGAATTTCCGTATAGAACAGGCTGTGCGCCTCGCTCAGCGTGCGGCGCAGCTGCCAGGAACCTTTCTCCCGTTCCGGGCGGAACGGCAGCAAAAAGAGCAGGGGCAGTTGCTCCACCAGCGGCAGCAAAAAGGTGAGCAAATCGAGCGAGGCGTTGTCCATCCAATGAATATTGTCGAACCAGATGATCAACGGCCGTATCCGCGCCTGGGACATAATCAGAGAGCGAATAGCAATAAAGGTATGCTGCTGCAGCGCCGCCCCATCCAGATAACGCACTTTTTGCGCCAGCGTCTCATCCAGCGGCAGCTTGAGAAAGTTGACCAGGTAAGGCAGGCTGTCGGTGGCTTCTTCGGCCGTTAAATTTTGGTAGAGCGCCTGGGACAACGTTTTGAACGCTAGCTGCTCGTCCACTTCTGGCTGAATGCCCACCAGCTGCCGTACCAGTTCACGAAACGGCCGATAGCTCACCGTCTCCATAAACGAGAGGCAGCGAACCTGGAGCCAGCGCATATCCTCCTGCTGCACCTCATACGCCAGCCGCGACTTCCCCTGCCCCGCCTCGCCAATGAGCGACACGATGCGGCCAAAACCAAACGACAGCTGATCGATGACGTCTTGCAGGTCGGCCCGCTCGGCGTCGCGGCCCACCAGCGGCGCTTGCAGGCCGTGCACGCCTCGCGACTGCTCCGGCATTGCCTGTAGCCCGGTGACGGCAAAAATGGGCACCGGCTGGCTCTTGCCCTTGAGCTGCACCGCCCCTTCCGGCTGAAGCTCGGCCACCAATTCCGTCTGGCGGCGCACGTTTTCATTCACCAAGACGCAGCCCTCTTTGGCGGCAGACATCAGCCGGGCAGCCAGATTGACCTCGTCACCCATCACCGTGTATTCGTGCCGCCAGCTCGCCCCCACGTACCCGGCAAAGACGTAGCTGTAGCTGATGCCAATCCGCTGGCTCAGCCGCCAATCGGGCAGGCCCAGCTCAGCGGGCAGCGTTTGGTTGAGTTCGGCCAGCGCCTCCTGCATGGCTAAGGCGGCTCGCACGGCCCGTTCCGCATCATCTTCATGGGCGATGGGTGCGCCAAACGTCACCAGCGCCTTGTCGCCATGATCGTACAAATCGATCTTGTTCATGACGCCGCCATACGGCCGTATCGCCTCACTCATCCGCACATAATATCGGTTCAGCGCATGGACAATCAGCAGTTCCTGGCCATCGCCCAACCGCTCAACCACCTCCCCCAGGCCATCGACATTGGCAAACAGGCTGGCCACCAGACGGTGTTCTCCTTTCAGGCTGGGGGCGCGGGGGTCGCTGGCCAGGCGGGGCAGCAGGCCAGTGGGCAAATACGGGGTAAAGGTGGCCAGCCAGGTGATGTGGCGGCGCAAGGAGGCCATATCGGGTGCCAGCGGGTAAAGGGTGTCTTGCGGCGCGTTGTAGCTCTGGTTGGGTGGCTGGTCGATATGCGCCACCAGCAAAAAGCGGGGATCGTTGGGGAGGGGAACGGCCGTTAACAGCAGCTCCGTCCCCACGGCCTCATAGGTTACCTGGTCGATAAGCACCTGCCCGGCTGAAGCGGCCGATTCAACTGCCGCTGTGGCGTTGACGTCCGGGCCAAACAGGGCGTACTCCATATTTTCCAGGCTGCCCAGCTGGGCGGCGAAAAAGCGCCCCCGCTTCACCCCCACGCTCATCCGCAGTGGGAAGGTGCCCTGGGAGGTTTTGGTTTCGGCAAAGTTCACCATGGCGGCCTGCATTTTCATCGCCGCCTGAATGGCCAGAATGGCGCTGTTGCTGCTGCTGCCGTCGCCGAGTTCGGGGAACATGTCGCTAAAATCGTGATGGGTAGACGGCCGTTCTGCAAACAGCCCCAGCAGCGCATCTCCCCCAAACCGGATCAGCTGACCATCATGCGCCCGCAAAATGTCCAGCATCGCATCGAAGTAGCGGTTGACCACCTCGGTCACTTCCTCGGCCCCTTCCCGCCCGATCTGGCTCAGCCGTTCCGACATCGCCGTAAAACCGCTGATGTCGGCAAACAGCAGCGTGCCTTCCACAAATTCGCCATCGGCCTGCCCCGGCTGAGGCTGCCGTCGCACCTGCCGCACCAGCGACGCGGGCAAATGGGAGGTGGTTGCCTCCAGCAGGCTGGCCAGATGCGTAACGCAGGGAGACAAGACCGATTTAGGTGGCACTGGCCCGGCTGCCAGCAAGGTGTCCATTAAATTTGTCGGTAAAAACCGCTGCAAATGGGTCAGTTCCACCGAGGTCAATCCCTCGCCAGAGGCTCCTGATTCGTTAACTAACTTCGGGTCTTTGTTCAATGTGTCACTCATTGTTGAAGCTTTGTTTCTAGAATCTATTCATTGATCTTTTTGCAAGGATGAACGAACGGTGGGATGAAAATCCGGCCGTCTTTTGTGCAAAAGACGTGAATAACGGCCACCGGAGGTCTTGCTTTAGCCCTGTATGTGGATCGCAAAAAAGACGATCTGTCCTGTTAACTGATTCTGTTTCGCGGGTGCTGTAGTTGTTGGTTGTTGTGTTTCCCACGCCTGCTTCTTCCAGGTATTTATAGTAAATCAAAAACCTTTCTGCGTGGCTGTCTTTAGGATTGTGGTACTGGTGTAAAGGTCCTTACACGTCCAAACCGTTACTCACAGAGAACACAGAGTAAAAAGAGAAAATCTGCGTAATCTGCGAAATCTTTGATTATTTTCTTGCTCACTGTACAAGAATTCCGTTGGTAATGGACTAAAACAAATTCGAGATGATTTGCGCTGCGCCGAGGTAGGTACCGATGATGCTGCCCAGACTGGTTAAAATAAAGACCAGCAGCACCCGCAGCAATTTATTTTTCCACCACATCCGCCACTGACCAATCTCATCCCCCACCGCCTGAAACTCGCGCACCACCGGTGGCTGATAATATGCCTGCACAAACGCCGCCACGTACCCCGCCCCAATCACCGGCGTCAGGCTGGTGAGCGGTGCGCCAAAAAAGGAGACAACAATCGTAAATGGATGAGCCCAGGCTAACATTGCGCCAATCGCGCTGGGGATGCCGTTGACCAAAAACCAGTAGAGCAAATTATCGCCCGCTGCCGCTGCCCCCTGGGTGATGCCGATATAGATAATTGCCCCAATAATAATTGCCGGTATCCCCCAACCAATAATCTTGCCCACCGGAGATGGCGGCGGCACGGTCTCGATGGCGGTCAAATCATCCTGGCGGTTTTCTAGCAGGGCTTGTTTGATGCCACGCAAATGGCCAGCCCCCACCACGGCCACCACTTTTTGGCCCTTGGCATCGCGGGTTTTCTGGGCGATGTAGGTGTCCCGCTCGTCGATGAGGACCCCTTTCAGCACCGGCATAAATTCGCCCAGCTCGTTCATCAGCTCCGTCAGCACGTCCGATTGGCGAATTTCGGTCAGCATCTCTTCAGAAATCTCTTCCCCTTCCACCGCACCGACAAAACCAGCGCTGAGCAGCTTCATCTTCTCCCAAAAGCTCATGCTGTTCCAGGCGCGGCGCAGGGTAATGCGCACGTCCCGATCCACCAGTGCCAGGGGGATCTCCAACTCCTGAGCCACTTTGGTGGCTTCCAACAGTTCCGTGCCGGGGGTAACGCCCAACTGCTTACCCAAACGTTTTTGGTAGGAGGAGAGCAGCAGATTCACCAGCAAGGTCATCAGCTGCTTCTGGCGAATGATTTGCTTCAGATCCAGGTTTTCCCATTTTGTCTTTTCAGACAGGGTCTTGAAGCGCTGCTCATCCAACTCCACGCAAACCACATCGGGATGCTCCTGTTCAATGACCGCCCGAACCAGATCGGTCGATTCCTGGGAAATGTGCGCCGTGCCGATGAGGATGAACTCACGGCCGTTTACCGGCACAATCTCCACATCAGACGGATAATTTCGTTCAGCGATGCTGTTGTCTTGCTCCATTAACGATTCAATCTCCACTCTCTAATCTCAAATCTCCATTCCTTGAAAACTGCATCTGGTAGAGCCGATAATACAGCCCTTCCAGATTTTGCATCAGGCTGCTGTGCGTTCCTTGTTCCACCACACGCCCCTGCTCCAGCACCAGCACCCAGTCGGCGTTAATGACGGTGCTCAAACGATGGGCGATGACAAAGGAGGTACGGCCGTTCATCAACCGCTCCAACGCCTCCTGCACCAAACTTTCACTCTCACTGTCCAGCGAAGAAGTCGCCTCGTCCAAAATAAGAATGCGCGGGTCTTTGAGGATCGCCCGGGCAATAGAGACCCGCTGCCGCTGACCGCCGCTCAGCTTCACGCCCCGCTCGCCCACCATCGTCTGGTACCCATCAGGCAAATCGTTAACGATGAACTCATGGGCATTGGCCGCCCACGCGGCGGCTTCGATCTCTGCCTGGGTGGCGTCCAGCTTTCCGTAGCGAATATTTTCCAGCACCGTGTCAGAAAACAAAATTGTCTCCTGCGGCACAATGCCAATCTGCTGGCGCAGGCTGGTTACGGTCACGTCCCGTAGATCGCAGTCATCGATGAGAATACGGCCGTTCCCCACATCATAAAACCGGGGAATCAGGTTCACCAACGTGCTTTTGCCCGCCCCGCTCGGCCCCACCAGCGCCACCACCTGCCCCGGTTCCGCCACAAACGAGACCTGTTTCAGGATGGGAACGGCCGTACCATAATCAAAATCCACCTCATCAAAAACGACCCGACCCACTACCGCAGGCAGGTCCAGCGCCCCCGGTCGGCTGGCAATGTCTGGCGGCGTATCTAGCAACTCAAACAGCCGCTCCGTCGCTCCAATTGCCGACTGAAACTGGGCATACAGCCCCGCCAGCGAGGCAATCGGCGCGGCCACCAGCATCGTGTACACCAGGTAAGCCACCAGCCCACCCGCTGTCAGCCGCCCTTCGATCACCTCAAAACTGCCAAACCAGAGGGTAATTGTAATCGAAGCAAAGGCCATAAACCCAATAATTGGCCCCAAAATTGCCCCGATTTTGGCCCGCAGCATCGCCGCCTCAAACGTTTCCTGCACCCGCGCCGAAAAACGGCCGATTTCATGCGGTTCTCTGGCAAACGACTTCACGATGCGAATGCCGCTCACCGTCTCTTCCACCACGTTGGCCGACTCCGCCAGCGCATCCTGCACCGCCTTGGCCGCCTTGCGAATCTGCCGCCCCAGCGCCACCATCGTCAGGGAGATAATGGGAATGCCGGTCAGGATGATAAGCGTCAGCCGCCAGTTGAGCCAAAACAGCAAAACGGCCGCACCCACCAGCGTAATCGCCTGCCGCAGCAGCGCCACCAGATTGCCCGTCACCGCATTTTGCAGCAGCGACACGTCATTGGTCAGCCGCGACACCACCTCACCCGTCCGGTGATCGGCAAAATATTTCAGCGACAGCGACTGCAAATGGCTGTAAATCTGGATGCGAATGGTGGCGATGACCCGCTCCCCCACAAACGCCAGCGTCAGCTGATGGCCAAAGCTAAACAGCGCCTGCACAATAAACACCACAAACAGAAAGATGGCCAGCTGATTCAGCCGGGCCAAATTTTTGTCGATCAGCACCACGTCCACCAGGTTTTGCACCACCAGTGGCAGGATCAACCCCAGCATCGTGCTGACAATCAGCAAGAAGATAGAAAAAGACATTTGGCGGCGATACGGCCGTACATACCTCAGCAGCCGCCCAAATGTATGCAAACTCTCCCGGCTCAGCCGCTTGGCCTTCTCATCCGGATCAGATTCGTACTGCCGCCCCATGCGGCGAAACCGTGCAGCCATATGCTTATTATCCTGTAAAAATTTATTTGGGTAAAAAATGTCTCTTCACAAAGAAAAAGCCTCCTCACCAATAAATGAGTGAGGAGGCTATTGGTATTAAATCAGCCGAATGGCCTGGAACTAATCAGAAGCAGATGTTGCTTCCTCTACCAAAGCTTCCGTTAGCTCTTCCATTTCCGCCTGACCATTTTCAGATTGAAGCGCCAGCGTCTCATTCATCAACTTCTCAAATACCTTGCGATCCATCGTTTCTACTTCTAACAGCGCATTAGCCAAAACAACCATCTTGTTGCGATTCTCTTCAATAATCTGCTTGGCACGCTTGTAGTTACGATCCAGAATGAGGCGTACTTCGTCATCAATCGCCTTGGCGGCTTCTTCACTATAATCACGACCGCCGCCAAAACCATAATCGCGCCCAACGAACGGATTACTACCATAGTCCCCATATGTGGGCAGTCCCAGCGAAGGAGACATACCGTAATTCATCACCATCGCCTTGGCCCAGCGCGTAGACTGCTGCAAATCGGAGGCGGCGCCAGTGGTGATTTGGCCAAAGAATACTTCTTCAGCCGCACGGCCACCCATTGCCATGGCAATCTGGTCCTCAAATTTTTCCTGGGTGAATACCATGCGCTCCTCACGAACCGGCAAAACATACCCGCCAGCCCTACCACGTGGCACAATTGTAATCTTTTGAATGGGATCCGTATTTGCCAGATGGAAGCTCACGACTGCATGACCTGCTTCATGATAAGCCACCGTCTCTTTATCTTCCTGCGACATAACGTGGCTCTTCTTTTCCGGCCCCAGGGCAATGCGGTCAAAAGCGTCCTGGAACTCCAGGTTGCCAATCGTACGCTGATCGCGCCGGGCAGCAAAAATAGCTGCTTCATTCAAAAAGTTTTCCAAATCTGCCCCAGAAAAACCAGCTGTCAGCTTGGCAAACTCTTTTAGCTCAACATCTTTGCTGATCGGTTTGCCTCGGGCATGAACCTCCAGAATCTTTTCGCGGCCGCGCACGTCTGGCAGATCGACATACACCTTGCGGTCAAAGCGACCGGGGCGCAGCAGTGCGGGGTCCAAAATGTCTGCCCGGTTGGTGGCCGCCATTACAATGACGTTGGTGTCATTGTCGAAGCCGTCCATCTCCACCAGAATCTGGTTCAGGGTTTGCTCACGTTCATCGTGGCCACCGCCCAGGCCAGCGCCACGCTGCCGACCCACAGCATCAATTTCATCCACAAACACAATGGAAGGAGCCGATTGTTTGGCCTTCTCAAACAAATCGCGTACGCGGCTGGCACCTACACCGACAAACATCTCTACAAATTCGGAACCAGAAATGTGGAAGAAGGGCACGCCAGCTTCGCCAGCGACAGCCCGCGCCAACAGCGTTTTACCTGTTCCGGGGGGACCAACCATCAAGACGCCTTTGGGAATGCGTGCGCCAACCTGGACAAACTTTTCCGGTTCGCGCAGGAACTGCACCACTTCGGCCAATTCCATCTTGGCCTCGTCCACGCCCGCTACATCATCGAAGGTGACGGTGGGGCGGTCGGCATCACTGAGGTTTTTTGCCTTGCTACGGCCGAATCCAAAAATGCTATTGCCGCCCCCACCCTGCATCTGGCGGAAGCCTCGGCTAAAAATCCAAATCAACAGCAAAACAGGACCAATCGTAAAGAGGATGCTAAACAAATTGTTCCGCAGTGACAGGTTACGTACCTGCACATTAACTTTCAGTTCGTCCAGAGCTGCACTGGTCAGGCCATTATATTGCAGCACCTCTTCCAGAGAACTTTGGGAATCTTTGGTCGTAACACCCACAGTCACTGCTTCGCCGCTGGGATTCAGACGATACGCTTCCAGGCGATCACCGTTCAGTTCAATAATATCAACTTCGCCCCTTTGCACTAAGGAGAAAAATTGCTGTTGGCTAATCTCGTCCGGGCCACTTAATCGGCCGCTAAACAACAGCTGCAGCCCCACAATGACGGCAAATATTGTAATAATCCACACCCAGGTTGGTACCGAGGGGCGGTTTTCATTTGGTTGCTCATCCATAATTTTTTACTCTCTACCCTAAATTTGGGGTTATCTATAATTTTTGTGAAAATTTTCGTCTATTTGGTCAAGAAATAGTTTGAAAATATCAGACCATTGTACGTCTAAACCAGAGAGGTTTCAAGCGTACCCGTACCATGCTGACACCAAACCTTTACCGCAGCCTGTTTTACCATTCTGGTGGCTCCGGTGAATATGAGGGCTGTATGCGTACTGGAATGGGAACAGGTAATGGCGCAGGGTCCGGTTCAGGGACAAAGGCGTCCATCATGCTTACCAGGATGCCGCGCAGGTTACGGCGGGCGTATTGCAGCCGCTTTTTCACGGTCGTTAGCGGCAGCTCTAGCAGGCGGGCAATTTCTTTTTGGGAGTAGCCATTCAGGTAAAACAGGCGGGTAACAATTTGCTCATTTTCGGGCAGTGACTGAACGGCCGTCATCACCCGCTCCTTCAACTCACCATTTTCTACCAACGCCACGGGCCCTGGCTCCAGAGTGGCAATCTCCTGACTCAGGTCTACAGCCTGGGTCAACGGCCGTTTGTCACGCAGCAAACGGTACGCCTGGCTCAGAACAATCTGCTTGAACCACCCGGCAAACGCTTTCGGTTCCTGAAGCTGATGCAGCATCTGGTAGGCCACCACAAACGCTTCCTGCGCCGCATCTTGCGCCAGGTCGGCATCGTTCAGACGGGTGTAGGCCCAACGATAGGCGTTTTCATAAAACGCGCCAACCAGTTCAGCAAACGCTTGCTGACGCGCTTCTTTTGTCAATCTGCCATTTCTGGCATTGTTTACCATTTGTTCTAACTCAGGCATGTTGCACTCCAACGGCCGTTTCAGACCCATCCAGACCAGATTACCTACCCTATAGATTTAGCCAGACATCTCAAACTTACCTGCCCAGCTGAGCCTGCTACTTTCCTAGAGCCATATTGTAACAAAAAGGTGACAGATTCATCTTCTTTTTAGCAAGGTAGGCAAAATATCACGACTTTCTCTCATCCCCGACTTACGAAACTGTTGCCCAAAACAAGGTGGCCTCCCACCAGAATTTTCTCATTTTCTTCCTTGACAGTTTCGTGTAAAATATAGACATAAGATCAGTAAACATCGTCAGCTCGCTGTCGATTTAGATCGTCCAACACAAAACCGTATGCAATCAGACTTTCGGGATTCTCACTTAGAAAATAATTCTTTCGACTGGCTGCGCCTGCTGGGGCGCAATTTACCCATTGTGATCTTTTTGCTGTTGGCCTTTGTCGGCATGGGCCTGGTTTACTGGTTCTTTAGCCCGCCAGAAGCCACCGCCGAAATGATTGCCAGCAGCAGCAGCAGCTCGCTTTCCGCCCCATTTTATAAGCCCATCCCATCGAAGCCTGTTTTGCAGCGCCTCAGCCAAAGCCCCGGCCCCATTCGCATTGGCATCATTGTGGGCCACAAAGGCAGCGACAGCGGCGCAGTATGCGACGACGGCCTGACTGAATTGGAAGTCAACCTTAACATTGGGGAAAAAGTAGCCGGTGCCTTGCTGGCACAAGGCATTCATGCCGATATTCTGGATGAGTTTGATCCGCGCCTGAGTACGTATGGCGGAACGGCCGTTATCTCCATCCACGCCGACTCCTGCGTCTACTACAACGATCTGGCAACCGGCTATAAAGTGGCCCCATCCAGCCGCACCGAATCAACCCGGCTGCAAAGCTGCATGGAAGCGGCCTACGCGCAAGCCACCAATCTACCGTACCACGCCAACACCATCACGCCACACATGACCGATTACCACGCCTTTCGCACCCTGCCGCAAGGCGTGCCCGCCATTATCATCGAAACCGGCTTCATGAATCTGGATCGGGCCATCCTTACCACTAACGCGGATATTCCTGCCGCCGGTATTTTGAGCGGCATTGCGTGCTATCTGGACAGCCTGCCATGAGTTTCGCCACCGCGCGCCAGGCGTTTACCTCAATTGATTCGCTTCTAAAACAGGCCAAAACGGCCGTTCAACAAAACAACCCGCATGAAGCCCGCCGTCTGCTTCAGCAAGCCATCCAGCAAGACCCCAACGATTATCGTGGCTGGCTCTGGCTGGCCACGGTGGCCCATTCTCCGCAGGCCAGCCTAGAATACGTCAAGCGGGCCGAAATGCTGGCCCCCAACAACGATACGGTGCAAAAAGCACGGCGCTGGGCCGAAAAACGGCTGGCGCAAGCCGCCCCAACCGCAGCCGAACAAACCAACACCAGTTCCAAAATGATCCGCTGGTTAGCGTTAGCGCTCATCGTGCTGCTTCTGGCAGGCGCTGGAACTGTTTACGCCTGGCAATATTTACAGCCGAACCGCAGCATGGCGGAAACGGCCGTTCTCACCAGCAATATCACCCCAATTGAACAGAGTAACGATGCGCTGCCCGCCATGGCAACGGCCGTTCCTGCCCAACCGACCGCCACCCAAACACCCCAGCCACACGTCCCGGCCAAGCTCATCGCCAGCACCGGGGCCAATCAGCCCCGCCCCACCTGGACCATCACCCCCACCCCGTCACCCACACCCACGCCAACCCCCACCGCTGTGCCTACCTTTGTCAATCCCAACTACCAGGACGGGGTACGGCCGTTTGGCGTTCGCCCCAACGAGCGCTGGATTGATGTCAACCTGACCACCCAAACCTTACGCGCTTACGAAGGAGACACCGTCGTCTTCACCACCCTCATCTCCAGCGGCACCTGGGAACACCCCACCGTCACCGGCGTTTTCCGCATCTGGCTGGAATTTGAAAGCCAGACGATGGACGGCCGTCTGCTCGGCTACGACTACTACCTGGAAAACGTTCCCTACGTCATGTACTTCTACAAAGATTACGCCCTGCACGGCACCTTCTGGCACACCGATTTTGGCACCCCCATGAGCCACGGCTGCGTCAACATGGCCACCAGCGACGCCGCCTGGTTGTACAACTTCGCCACCATCGGCACGGTTGTGAATGTCCATTATTGATTAATTTCCCCAAACCCGTCCCAAATTTTTCTGCTATAATTTATTCGCAATAGCGCAGCTGCCAAATCAACAGCCTGGAAACTATTGCCACAGTTTCATCATCCGCACAGCCGACAAGATGCGGTAGATACATGGCTATAAAAACGATTAAACCCAATTAAAAAGCCCGACCGCAGGGGGAAACACCCGGCAGGTCGGGCTTCTCTATTTATGGCAAGCTTCAGGAGGAAACAATGCCACTAGACATGATTATTGGTGCCCAATGGGGCGATGAAGGCAAAGGGCGGGTCACGGACCTGCTGGCTGCCCAAATGGACATTGTGGCCCGCTACAGCGGCGGCGACAATGCCGGCCATACCGTGACAGTGCAGGGAGAAATTTTTAAACTGCACCTCATCCCTTCTGGCATCATTCACCCCAACGTCACCTGCCTCATTGGCAATGGTGTGGTGCTGAACCCGGCCGTCCTGCTGCGCGAGATGGCCGCCCTGGCCGAGCGCGGCATCGATGTGGGATCGGACCGGCTCAAAATTAGCCGCAACACCCATCTCATCACCCCGGCCCACATCGCCCTGGACAAAGCCAAAGAGGCCCGGCGCGGCAATGACGCCATTGGCACCACGCTGCGCGGCATCGGCCCGGCCTACACCGACAAAACGGAGCGCATCGGCCTGCGTGCCGAGCTGTTTGCCAACCCGGAAGAGCTGGCAGATCAGATTCAGGCACACATCGCCGCCAAAAACGAGGTGCTGACTAAAATTTATGGCGCAGAGCCATTGGATGCCGATCTTGTTGCCGCTGAATATGCTCAGTACGCCCAGCAGCTGCGGGATCATCTGGTAGATGGCTCAGTTTATCTGGACAAGGCGCTGAAAGACGGCCGTTCCGTCCTCGCTGAAGGGGCACAGGGCACATTTCTGGATTTGGATCACGGCACCTATCCCTTTGTTACCAGCTCTGCCCCCACCTCTGGTGGCGTGTTGGTGGGGTTAGGCGTTGGGCCAGGCAAGGTAGGGCGCATTATCGGCATTGCCAAGGCATTCACCAGCCGCGTCGGCGGTGGCCCCTTCCCATCTGAACTGGACGGCGAGATGGCCAACCGATTGCGGGGCAGCGGCGATAAGCCGTGGGACGAATACGGCACCACCACCGGCCGACCGCGCCGGGTGGGCTGGCTCGATCTGGTGATGCTGCGCCACGCCGCCCGCATCAACGGCCTGACGGAACTGGTTATCACCAAGCTGGATATTTTAAGTGGCCTGGATGAAATCCTGATCTGCAACGCCTACCGGCTAGACGGCGAAACAATTGATTTTTATCCCAGCGACATCCCGTCGCTGAGCCGCTGCCAGCCCGTCTACAACACGCTGCCCGGCTGGCAGGAAGATGTAATGGCGACACGCCAGCTGGTCGATTTGCCGCAAAACGCGCAAAATTACATTCAATTTATTGCGGATGAGACAGGGGTGCCGGTAACGGCCGTTTCCGTCGGACCCGGCCGGAATCAAGTCGTCCATTTATGATCCGTGAAACGTGACTTTTCACGCATCACGTTTCACGGATCATTATCGAGTTAGGAGGTAACTACTCAGCCAGATTGGGCCAATTTTCTCTGGTAATGGGGGCAGTGGCGGCCACAAATTGGCCCAATCTTCAGAGAGGCTTAGTAGTTACGTTAGGAGTCAAATAGATGGTAAAGAAGCAAGCGCTGCTTTCTGTTTCAGATAAAAGTGGCTTATTGGAACTGGCCGAAGGGCTCATCGCCCTGGAGTTCCGGCTGATCGCCAGCGGCGGCACCGCCCGCGCCATCCGCGAGGCTGGTCTGCCGGTGCAAGATGTCTCTGAGCTGACCGGCGCGCCGGAGATGCTGGGGGGGCGGGTCAAAACATTGCATCCAGCCGTGCACGGCGGCATCCTGGCCCGCAACGCCGACAGCGACCAGGCCGATATGAAAGCGCAGGGGTACCACAACATCGACCTGGTGGTGTGCAATCTGTACCCGTTCCAGCAAACCGTGGCACAAGAAGGCGTAACGCTGCCGGAAGCGGTGGAGCAGATCGACATTGGCGGCGTGACGCTGTTGCGGGCAGCGGCCAAAAACCATCTGCGGGTCACCATTTTGTGCGATCCGGCCGATTACCACACCATATTGGCCGAACTGCGCGGCCAGGGGGATACCAATCTGCCCACCCGCCAGCAGCTGGCGTTGAAGGCGTTTCAGCATACGGCCGTCTACGACGACGCCATCGCCAACTTCCTGCGCCAGCAGTTTCCCCACAGCCACAGCCAGCTCAGCCTGCGCTACGGCATTAACCCCCACCAGGCCCCGGCCCAGATTTACACCATGCAGGGCGAACTGCCGCTGAAAGTGCTCAACGGCTCCCCGGGCACGATTAACTTGCTGGATGCCCTGAACGGATGGCCGCTGGTGCAGGAGCTGAAGGCGGCGCTGGGTCTACCCGCTGCCGCCTCCTTCAAGCACGTCAGCCCGGCGGGAGCGGCTGTGGCTGTGCCGCTGAGCAATCAGGAGGCCCGCGCCTACTTCGTTGACGATCTGGATGAGCTGACGCCGCTGGCCAGCGCCTACGCCAGGGCACGCGGCGCAGATCGCATGTCCTCCTTTGGCGACTGGGTGGCGCTGAGCGAGCCGGTGGACGTGATGACCGCCCGGCTCATCGCCCGCGAAGTGTCTGACGGGGTGATTGCCCCCGGTTACGAACCAGAGGCGCTGGCAATATTGAAGCAAAAGAAAAACGGCCGTTACCCCATCGTGCAAATAGACCCCGGCTACGTGCCTCCCCTGCTGGAGCGGCGCGACGTTTTTGGTATCACCTTCACCCAGCGGCGCAACGACGTTGAAATCAACGACCTGCTGCTGCTCAACGTCGTCTCCGCCAGCCAAAACCTGCCAGACAGCGCTAAACGCGATCTGATCGTCGCCACGATTGCCACCAAATACGCCCAGTCGAACACGGTTTGCTATGCGCTCAACGGGCAAGTGATTGGCCTGGGCGCGGGGCAGCAGTCGCGCATTCACTGCACCCGGCTGGCGGGTGACAAGGCCGATAATTGGTGGCTGCGCCAGCATCCCCGTGTCCTCAGCTTCCAGTTCAAAGACGGCATCAACCGGGCAGTGCGCAACAACGCGATTGATTTATACGTGCTGGAGGAAATTGGTGAAGTGGAACGGCCGTCCTGGGAAGCCCTGTTTGAAAAAATACCCGTTCAGCTCACCGGTTCAGAACGGCGGGAATGGCTGGATCAGCTGCAAAACGTGTCCGCCAGCTCCGATGCCTTCTTCCCGTTTTGCGACAATATTGACCGATTGCACCGGAGTGGTGTTAAATATGTCATCGAACCTGGCAGCTCGGTGCGGGACGAAGACGTGATCGCCGCCGCCAATGCGTACGGCATGACGCTTATTTTCAGCGGCCTTCGTCTGTTTCATCATTAAGAATTAGCCACAGAGGACACAGAGCCAAAAGAGATTTTCTCTGTGTAACTCCCAGCAACCGATAGGCTGCCCTTCTCTGTGCAGCTCTGTGTTCCTCCTTTTCTAAACAACTATGCGCAAATATCAACTCTTTCTCCTCTTTTCCGCTCTTCTCCTGCTGCTGGCTGGCTGCAGTTCGTCCGCCGCCGAGGAGGTGTCCGTTGAGGAAGTGCTGCTAGAAACAGATTTTACCAACACAACCGAATGGCCAGAGAAGCTGGACATGGCAGCGGGTACGGCCGTTCAGCTTACCAACGACGGTTACGAACTCAGCGCCACTTCGGCCGAGTATGTCTGGAGCTTTAGTGAAGGCAGTTATGAGGATGTGGTGCTGGAAACGGCCGTTCGCCAGCTTTCCCAGGAGCGCAACAATGCCTATGGTCTGGTCTGCCGTGCCAGCAGTGGCAGCAGCCGCAATGGCTACTATTTCCTCATTAGCGGCGATGGCCTTGTCTCTATTCGGCGGGTAGAGCGCAATCTCACTTCTCCTATCGTTGATTGGACACCGCACAACGCTGTGCGCCAGGGCGAACGTAATAATCGGCTGCGGGCGATTTGCGCCGGGGAATATCTGGCTTTTTATGTGAATGGGCAGCTGGTGGCGGAGGGGAAAGACGGCCGTTTTAGCAATGGCCTGGTCGGTTTTGCTGCCAGCGGCTCAGAAGATGGTTCCGTTCAGGTAACCTTCACGAATCTGACCATCCGCGCTGCCGAAATTACCCGCCAATAAGGCTATCACCCCAATTACCCTGTTTTACACCTGAAATTTCCTCCCCCGCTAGACATTCCCCCCTTTGGGTTGTATCTTATTAAGCACTGAGTTGTCGTTGCGACCCACAAAACCAACCAAAAACGGAAAATGTGACAATGCTTAACTTGCAGAGCTTAATGATCGAACATTTTGTCAAGGCGTTGAAGGATGCCTACCAGCAAACCTACAGCCTGATGGAGCCACAAAATGCCAATATTCTGGAATGGACAGGACGGCTGGCGCTGGAAAACATCGCAAATTCAGACGCCCTCTACCACAATGTTGATCATACCATTATGGTGACACTGGTAGGCCAGGCCATTCTCAAAGGCAAACATCTGGGGGAAGGCGGCATCACCCCCAGCGACTGGCTGCATTTCATGATGGCGCTGCTTTGCCACGACATTGGTTACGTCAAAGGCGTCTGCCGCCAGGATAGCAACGGCGAATACGTCACCGGTATCAACGGTGGCACCGTCAAACTCCCCTTTGGCAGCACCGATGCGGCCCTGACACCGTATCACGTCAATCGCAGCAAGCTGTTTGTCATGGAGCGCTTCGGCAATTCACTTGTCCGGGAGGTCGATGCCAAAACGATTGCCCACTACATTGAAATGACGCGCTTTCCGGTACCAGATGAGCCGTTTTATAAGGAAACGGGCAGCTTCGCCGGGCTGGTTCGCGCCGCCGATTTTATTGGCCAGCTGGGCGATCCCAATTATTTGCGCAAAATTCCGGCGCTGTTTTATGAATTTGAAGAAACAGGCGAAAACAAGCGGATAGGGTACACCAGTCCCGGCCACATGCGGCAAAGCTTCACCAAATTTTACTGGCAGGTGGTGCGCCCCCACATTCAAGATGCCCTACATTACCTTGGCAAAACGCAGGAAGGCAAGCAGTGGATTGCCAACCTGCATTCGCATGTGTTTGATGTGGAGCACAGCGAAATATGAAGAGTTTCTCTCTGGTTGCTCGGTTTTCTCTGTGGCTTTTATAGGTTAGGCGGGATTCCCTTCCGGGAAAAATTGGTACCCACCTTCGTCCACCCCCCGCTTGGTGAGCAAATAGACAGGCGCTACGGCCGTTTCCGGCTCAATTTTCTGGCGTACACCCCGCACAGCCTGGTACAGGCTGTCGTCCGTCACCCCCTCGATTTGGGTACCCTCCGGCCACACCTGCCGAATCAGTGCAGATTTAGTATGGGGTTTGTACGGATGCTGCACCAAATAGGCAAGCAGCGCTTCTTCCAACGGCCGTAACCCCACCAGCCGCTGACTCCCCTGAAACATCGCCCCGGTTCGCCCATCTTGCCAGATGCGCCCCAGGCCGCGCTGAACGGCCGTTTGCACAAAATCGTGCAGCAGCCCCCCATTGATCTGCCAGCCAGCCCCAACCTGTTGACACATTCCCCGGTAACCCAACGACGCCAAAACGGCCGTCGAGCTGCCTGTTTCATTGGGCTGGGAATCGTCCGGTAAATTTGCCAGAAGCCACTGTTCTTCCTGGGTTAAGCCTTGCCAAATGCTGCTCAGGCGGCTGCGGATGGTGGGATGCTGCCCCAAAAGATAACGCCATTGGCTGGCAGACGGCCGTTCCAACCTCACCTCCAGTCGCCAGGCACAGGCCGCCTTGAGCAAGGCCGGGTAGCCGCCGGTCAATTCCAGCAGCAGCGCTTCATCCCCGATAGACAGCTGCTGGCCAGCACGCCGCGCCTCTTGCGCGATAAACTGTCTGGCATCGCTGGGGCGCATACCGCCTACCCAGCAAATATGGGTATCCAGCAGCGAATAGAGATCGCCCAGCAGTTCCGGTTCCGGCATGTACATCGCCGCCTGGCGCATCCCCACGATGTAGACCAGGCTCTCTTTGAAGCTGTCGCGCAGGCTGCGCAGCCCCAGGGTCAGCTCCGGTGCAGCGGTGCGGCAGAAGCCGTCGAACTGATCCAGAATGAGCACCACCTGCCCCTGGTTTTGCTCCACGGCTGCAAGCAGATCGTAAACGGCCGTTTGTGCCAAAAAGAGATCGTTGCTGTGTTTGTACGCCTCATACAGCTGCTCAATCAGGGCAGGTAGCGGAGCCAAGAAGCGAAAGCGCAAATGATGGCAGGCCCGCAAAATCAGGCGGTACAGGGTGGCTGGCTGCCGATCCACCAGATGGTTGAGATCGATTGGCACCAGGACGGTAAAGCGAGCCTGGCTCTGGTTGTGCAGCCGCTCTGGGTAGCGGGCAATGTATTGCAGCAGGTTCGATTTGCCAGCGCCTGCCAACCCCACCACGGCTCCGCTGCTGCCCATCGTCAGCCAGCGCCCCAGGCAGGCCACGCTCTCCTGGCGAAACCCAGGCCAGAAACGCCCCCCTCGTGACGATTCCAAACTGTCTCTCATTTTTCTCCTCCCAAACTATCACCCGATTAGGCAAAAAAATCAGTTTCTTTTCGTAGGGGCAACCCCTGTGGTTGCCCGACCCTGTAGTTGCCCAATGGATGAATAGGTTTTGGCACGATCAGCGCATGATCAACCGATGTTCAGTTCTTTATCAGGATGTTCTGGCGCAAAAACGGTACGCTGTTTTGGACTGTATACAGCCCGTTTGGAACAAGCAACTGGCCCTGTGTGGAGGCTAGAAGGGGAAACGGCCATACCCCGCTCAGCCCCTTGCACCAGGCCACCAACCACCGTACTGGTAAAGGATAAAAATCATGTCACTTGCAATTCGTCGTAAGGTGCTCTACTGGATCGCCGCCGCCGCGCTGGCCTTGATGTTGGTCGGCACCACATTAAATGCGCCCGTTTTTGCTGATTGTACCACCGCCACCGCTCCGGCTTGCGGAGGATAACACATCAGGCACAAAACAGCCTGTTGGCCTTGGGCTGGCAGGCTGTTTTTCAGTGCTCTATCCGCATACTGTCATACTCTGACACAAAATCTACCAATAATTTCTGCGCCCACTGGCTTTCTGGGAACGCCTGAAGCAGCTCAATGGCCTCGGCATAACAATGTAACGCCTCTTCTTTTTTACCAATCTGTTTATAGACCGTTGCCAAAGTTCCCAGACTGTTTCCCAAATCGAGATTATTATTGGTCTGACGAAAGATTTCAATAGCCAGAACCAAATCCTCCAATGCTTTATCCCACTGCGCCATTTTCAAATAGACATTGCCTAGATTATTGTAAAACATGGCAAGCAGATCAAACTCTTGTTGCTCACGCAGGGCAATCGGGTCTACCTGCAAAAAAGTTGTTTCGGCGTCTGTCCATTTCTCTTCACGATAATACAAAGCCCCTAAATTCAAATAAACCCGTGCTTTGTCCTTGACATTATTTGTGGGTTGTAGAATATCAGCAGCTTCCCTGTAAGCCTGTTGAGCCAGGGCAACATCGTTTTTCTGCAAATAAATAGTACCCAAATCGTACAAAGCACGCGCCAGATAAATATGATTACCCAGCTCACGCCACACCTGCCCCACCTGTTGATAATGTTTAATTGCTTCGGGCCAATTTCCAACATACATTTCAATCTGTCCTAAAGTGATGCGGGAAAACGCCTCCATACGCTCTAGGCCCGGCATAGCTTTGGCCAGATCGAGCGCCGCCCTTCCATACTTCCTGGCCTGGTCAATATTTTTTCGGGCAAGGTGGAATTCAGCCAGGGAATTATAGGTATGCAGCAGCAGCTCTTCATTCGCCAATCTCTGCGCCAATTCCAAAGCTGCCTGATGTTGAATTTCAGCTTCGGGCAAGCGATGGGCCAAACGATAAAGCTGCCCCAGACGATTGAGAAGACGGCCGTAAAGCAGCGTCTCTTTTTCTGGGGACATGGCCAGCGCCTGCTCCAGCACCGGAATCCACTCCGGCCAATAGCCGCGCCATTCGCTAAAATCAAACGCTTGCAGCAGCAGTTGAGCCGTATCCTGCCATGTTTCCGGCTGGTTCAGGCCAAATTGAATCGCCCGGTTCAGGTTTTGGCGACGGCCGTCCAACCACTGCACCTGCTCTGGCCCCAACGTCTCCGTTTTAGCCTGCCAATAGCGCAGCCCGGCCTGAATGCTTTGAATAAATTGGGGGTCCGGTTTCTCTGAATCTTCCACAATAGTATCCAATAATTTAAAGTGGGAAATGGTAGCTACTCAGCCAGATTGGGCCAATTTTCTCTGGGACTGGGGGCAGTGGCGGCCACAAATTGGCCCAATCTCCAGATTAGGCTGAGTAGTTACGGGAAATGAATGATCTCGGTTCTTAAAAAAGTGTCGGTTAAGCGATGAATGCCATATTTTTTTTCATGCAATCCCCCCTCCACCTCCAGCAGCGACCGCTGGCGCAGCTCCTCAATGGCAGGCCAGATTTCGCTCTCTGCCAGCCCACTGATGGTAAGTAAATAATCCACATCGGATGAATCTGGCACCAGAGGCATAGCGCGGAGGAGCTTACGGCCGTTATCGCTCAGTGTCCGCCACGCCTGCCGAAAGATATGCATGTAAATATCAATGATGCCCTGCGGGTGCCCCTGAAACAGGCCGTCCAGCAGTTTATTCAACGTCATCATGCCTAGCAGATCGACCACCATCTTCAAGGCATACGGATTGCCCCCAATTTGCTCATAGATGCGCAGCAAGTCGGCATCGGCCGCCTCAGTCACCTCCTGAATCCCTCTGATGCCGCCATGATACCGCATCAGGGCCAGGCTATCGCTCTGCTTCAACTCATCCAGCCGGATCTCCCGAATTGCCGCCTGGCTAACAACGCGGGTGCGCGTGGTCAATAAAAATTTCGACGGATTGGCCAGATCGGTTAAATGATTAAGCAGGAAAGCGGTATCTTTTTCCGTTTCCAGGTTATCGATCACAAGGAGGTGGGGCTGGCTGCGCAGCGCCTGGCGCAGCCTGTTCTCCCGCCTGGGCAGGGAGCCTGACGGGAGTTCCTCTGGGAAAAGCTGGCGCAGCAGTTCGTTGATAATTTTTTCGTGAGCGAGGCTGGGTGATTCTGCCCGTCCGCTCATGGTGTGGGGCGGGTCTATTTTTACCCAGGCCAGGTGAGAAATATCAAGCTGGTTGAGCAGGTTGAGGGTGACGTAGTGTGAAACGGCCGTTTTGCCCAAACCACCCATCCCCACCAGCGCTACCACCCATGGCTCCTGCGGGGTCGTCAACTGTGCCAGCAGCGTCTGGCACAAATCATCTACCCCAAAAAGCTGCGAATACGTCGCTGGCGGCAGCAAACTTTCCAAATAGTGTGCCCGCTGCAATTTAATCTCGCGCTCCCTGCCCAGTAAAATCTCCACCACCTGCTCAATACCGCTTCGCTGAAGCCGGCTGATGTGATACTGATCGTAACTCATCACATGGGCCACTTCTGTAATCGTGGTATCCTCAACAAAGCGCAGCTTCAAAACCTGAGCATAATCCGTATCTTGATCTTGCGCCGCCATATCCTCAATCGCCTGACCCAACACCTGGTTGGTGGCCTGCCGCAGCAGGGCCGGATTCTCACCTGCCTTGAGCGCCTCAGCCGCCTGCTGCACAGAGAGCAATCGACTCATCAACGAGTCCGGAGAAGCGTCCTGCTTATGCCAATGAGTCAGCGCCTCATGAACTGCCTGATAGAACTGTTTCTCAATTTCTTTTTGGGGTTGTGGCTTTTTTTTCATGAGCTACCAATGTATCCGGGCGGGGAAAGGGCCACCTGCTGAAAACCAGCCAGAAGATGTCAATCGTTTTTTACGCAAGGAATCGCAAGATTTCACAAAAAATTGCAAGAAATTGCAAAAGCTGCCGCTTTTTCGATAAAGACAGATGGGCGTTCTTCAGCTACTATCTAATCACTCTCGTACCAGGTTACTCTCTCATTTTCAAAGTCTTTACTCTTCAAAGTCTTTACTCTGAAAATGAGAGAGTTGGGGAGGAGCCATTGCTTTCTCCAAGCATTCCCCCACGAACCTAATCTTACCAGCACCCTTCTCATATGTAAAACATTTAGCGACTACATGCGTGATACGTAACATTCCTCTGGCGACGCATCACGTTTCACGCATCATGGGCTGTTACCCCCTGAATGCCCGACCAATCTCCAATCTCTAATCTCCAGTCTGATGTAAGTTGTAAAATCTTCGTTCCTAAGCAGGCCATTGCCAGGTACGCAGCTGCCACGCCCGCCCCTCGGCAATGATGGCCCCGGCATAGCCTGTGGCTGGTTCCAGATTTTGCAGCTTCCAGCGGGCAGCGGCCTCCCGGCTGCCCTTCACTTGCAGCAGTTCGGCCGGTTCGCCCGGTTTTAGCGTCACGTCGAACGAATCCAGCGGGCAAGAAAGCCCCTCACCGATTACTTTGATGAACGCCTCTTTGCGCGTCCAGCAGTTGAAGAATGCCTGGGGTTTTAGTTCGGCGGGAACGGCCGTAAACACCGCCACCTCATTTTTGGAGAAAAACCGCTCCGCAATTTGCTCCCCGTCGTCTAACGGCCGTATCTGCTCAATATCCACCCCCACTTGCCGATGGCGGGCAAAGGCCAGCAGCGCCACCCCCTGCGCGTGAGATACGTTAAACTGCACCCCAGAATAAGCCAGCGTGTCCGCCAGTTCTGGCTTGCCGTGTTCACCGTAAGCAAACACAATTTGAGCCGCTGGCAGCTGCAAATAGCCACCTAACAGCTGGCGCAGCAGGCCCCGCGCCACAATGTAATGATGCCGATCCCGATCAAAGTAAAAGCGGTTAGCCCGCGCCTGTTCATCCTCAGACAGATGCTGCCAGAAATGGTCGCGCTGGGTTTGCGTTCGATTGAGCGAGGCGACCCAGACGTGAAGCTCATCCTGGGGCAGGTTCGGTTTGGCAGGCGGCAGCGGCCAGGAGGAATGAAAATCGGTCATGCAAATGGTTCCAGATGCTGTTTTAATTTTTCGGCAACATGGTCGATAGACGGCCGTTTCAAAATCCCCAAATGGGTCGATTCCACCGCATACATTTCCAGCCCCTCTTCCGGTAAATCAGACCAACCTAACGACTCATCTTCTTCACCACTTTCCAAAGTAGAGTAAAACAAAACTATACTGACCCCCAGAAACTAGACCACAAGCTAAGGTGGATACGAGTATAATTTTTCATCAGCTTGTGGAGGCAACAAATGACACAAAAACGTAAACAGTACAACATGCAGTTCAAGTTCAAGGTGGCGCTAGACGCAGCCAAAGGGGTTAAAACTATCAATAGCTTGCCAGCGACTATGAACTCCATCCCAACCAGGTCAGCAGTTGGAAAAACAGTTGCTCGAAGAAGACCCCGGCCTCTTCAGCCGCCGGGCTGACCGGCAGCAAGAGCAACAGGCCGCTCAGGAAGCGGAATTATATGAACAGATTGGCCGCCTCAGAATGGAACTGGAGTGGCTGAAAAAAAAAGCTGCCCAATTCAGTTAAGGCGCAACGGGCGATGATTGAGACCAACCACCCGACCCTCAGTATTCGGCGGCAGTGTGAACTTGTTGGTCTCAATCGCGCCACTTACTACTGGCAACCAGTGAGTGAATCGCCGCTCAATCTGCAACTCATGCGCCTGATTGACCAGGAGTACACCAGAGCGCCATTCTATGGCTACCGAAAGATGACCGTCCGACTCAACACTGTTCACGGCTATCACGTCAATCACAAACGGGTCGCCCGGCTGATGGACCTGATGGGATTGCAAGCCGTTTATCCGTGGCCACGCACCTCCCTGCCGGATGTTCAGCACCGGAAGTACCCCTATCTGCTGCGGGGTCTGACTATCAACCGGCCGAATCAGGTTTGGGCTACTGACATCACCTACATTCCCATGCCCACCGGTTTCATGTATCTGGTGGCCATCATGGACTGGTACAGCCGCTTTGTGCTAACCTGGCAGCTTTCCAACACGCTGGACGGCGCTTTCTGTCTAAATGCCTTGCAATTGGCTTTGCAGCGCGGCCAGCCAGACATCTTCAACAGCGACCAGGGCGCGCAGTTTACAGCCCACGCTTTTACCAGTGAACTGACGGCGGCGGGAATCCGCATCAGCATGGATGGCCGTGGCCGCTACCTGGACAACATCTTCGTCGAACGGCTTTGGCGTAGTGTCAAGCACGAAGACGTTTATTTGAAGGAGTACGCCACTGTACCGGCTTTAATCGCCGGACTGGACGACTACTTCTACCTGTACAACTATGAACGGCCGCATCAAAGCCTACAAGACCTTACCCCGGCCGTTGTCTACCAGAAGGGGCTGCCGACCGTTGGTTGACCCATCTCGCACACCATCATTATGTCAAAAGTATCCACCTTGTTTTTACTGATTTGTGGTCTTGACAATGGGGGTCACTCTAGCCCGATAACCAAAGGTGGCTGAATGATTAAGGATTAAACCCAAAATACCCAGTCCCATGAGCAGTAAAAATCTTCTGGTCATTTGGGGAGATATCCTTTTTGTATGATACCTATTTCAAAATTTAGCTTTGGGAAGCGACGTAATCAGACATTGATTGGACGCTCTGAAAGTTGTCGATGGTGACATCTTCATCCGGAACCTCAATGCCGAATTTTTCTTCAACAAAAGAAACGAGGCGCAAAATACCAAGCGAATCGATGATGCCGGCAGCCAACAAATTTTCACTATCGTCTAACTCATTGCTGGAGCCATTCATCAACTCCTCACGGATATACTCTTTCAAAACTACAGATGCATTCATTATATTAATCTCCCATCAAAAAAATTGGTTAAAAGTTTTATCGCCAGAACTATATTTTTATCTATCGCTCTGTAAACCTTATGAATTATTGCGGCTATCAAACTGCCTGGCACTACTCAATCTTTAAAACCGTTTGACCAGTGCCAGCCATCGGCCAAGCTTCATAGGTATCAGTAATCTACCAAAGGAATCTTTAGAAAAGGCTTACAACATGCCACTATCGTAAAGGCACATGAAACCCATATTCTATTAAACGTTCAGCGTTTCCAAAACGTGAGCCCTACCTGACATTACTCCGTTGGCAAAGTCAGTTTCCAAAATGCCGGCCTGTCGGGCCATCTCGTGGAAATTGGTAGAACGATTGGAAATATCGGAGGCAACCAGCATCATTTCCAGTTCAACCAGTGGCATTGATTTCATCAGTTCGATAACCAATTCGGGTTCTACGCCATCACCACCATAATCCCCCAAAGCCAGAGAGCGTGAAAAGCCATAATGCTGCCGTAGGCGCTTGTCCAGCGTCCGTGCATAATTTTCGGCGCGATCCGGACGCTTGAAGGTAGATTCGGCCGTCCAGGCAATTACAGAGCCAGCATAGAAGGCAGCCTGTACGCCGTGCGAGAAAATCGGATCGACAAAGGCGCCAGCGTCACCAATACAGCCGAAATTCGGTCCGGTTAGTTTGGTTGAGTAATAAGAATAATCTGGCCGGAACGTCAGGGAATCTTCGATATAGGTGGCATCAACTAGCGTTTCATGCAGATATGAAATGGTGTGGACTGTTTTGAGGAAATACTCTTCCTGTTCTTTTTTGCCCATCCGTTTAATATTGCCCGTGTTGATAATAAGGCCAACGCTTACTTTTTCACGCAGTTGAATATGCCAGGACCAACCATCTTCAAAGGAAGAAACAAACGTCACAGGTTTGACTTTGCCAACGCTTTCTGGGCCATAGCTGTTGCCATCGCCAGCAATAAATTTATTGCCGGTAAAATAGCCCCACATGCCCAGGAAGGTGCGGTGTCCTTCAACAAGTTGGCGTGATTTAAACTGCTTGGCCAATACGGTTCCCGGGCCACTGGCATCAATAACATAGCGGCAGGTGATAGTGCCGGTACTACGGCTGCTTTCTCGCGTATCGTGGTAGTGAACAACAGGTTTGTCATTGGCAAAATCGACGCTAGTGACGTTCACCTCTTCGTAAACTCGGGTGCCTTGAGAAGCAGAATGTTTGAGCAGCAAATGATCAAAATCTTCACGTTCTACATGAAGAGCTGGGCGATCATAGCCAAAAGTTGAGAAGTTGAACTGGTGGATACGGCCGTTCCACACCGTAATGCCACCGCCTTCGGCAGAAAACCAGCAGCCTCTACCTTGTTACCCCAGACATATCCATAAACTTCCAAAAATGGGGAATTAAACTCTCACCCACCATTGGGCGCGGATGACGCGCTTTTTCCAACAAAACCACATCGAAGCCACGTTGGGCCAAAAGCGTCGCAGCGTGGCTGCCCGCTGGCCCCCCACCAATTACCACAACATCACAACTGTTTGGAATATTGTCGCTGTTTTCCATACTATGAGTACCTATTATCCTTACCCTAAACGGTTTATAAAATAATTCACTTTGCTCTGAAAGCTGCACATAGAACGTGCCTACGCAATCCAGACGTTTGGACTAACCTGCAACAGCTTCTTCTGTAAGCTGTTCGGACATTGCCTGAAGCTCACGTCTGTTAATTTTCCCTGTGGAGGTTCGGGGGAAATCTGCCATGACGTGAATTTTGGTTGGCACAGCATACGGCGGCAATTTCTCACCGACGTGCTTGGTTAATAAACTCTGGGTCAATTCTGTATCTTCATTGGGAATAACGGCCGCTTCAATCAAATTACTGCCATTACCGTCAGACACAGTGTAAACGGCCGCTTCCTTCACATCCTCATGCGATAGCAAAGCCACTTCCACCTCATCCAACTCCACCCGATAGCCTCGCGTCTTCACCTGCCGGTCTTTGCGGCCAAAATAGCGGAAGTTGCCATCCGGCAGCTGCAACACCAGGTCGCCCGTCCGGTAAAAAGCATCCTCATAATGGCCAAAAACTGATCGCTTATAAAAACCTTTCTCATTCAAATCCGGGCGGCCCCAATACCCCAGCATCACTGTACCGCCCCGCACCAGCAGCTCACCAACCTCACCCTGCGCCACCGGCTGATCATCCGCATCAACCACCAACATCTCTTCGTTGGCACAGGCCAGGCCAATCGGAATGGTATCCTCAAAATCATCCGCCAACGTTGGCACATGGTAATAGGTGCAAACATTGGTCTCCGTTGGTCCATACAAATTACTGAATCGTTTGTCGGGCCACTGCTTCATCAGCTCTCGCAGATGTTTGGTGGGAAAAACCTCGCCAGCAAACAAAACCCAACGCAAAGCGCTCAAATCGCGCGTTTCCAAAGCGCCCCGCTCCAGCAGCTGAATCCAGGCGAAGGGGACACAATAGGAGACCGTGATTTTTTCATCTTGCAGCAGCTGCGAATGGCTGGCCGGGAACTTGGTAATGTATTCCGGAATGATAACGGTGGTGCCGCCTGCCAACAGCGTGGCGAACAGATCAAACGTAGAAAGATCAAAATGGTACGGCGCATGGTTGGTAACCCGATCTTCATGGGTAAGGCCATACGCTTCACAGGCCCATTCCGCAAAGCTCAGGGCGCTGCGATGGGTGTGCATAATCCCTTTAGGCGTGCCCGTGGAGCCAGAGGTATACAAAATGTAGGCCAAATCCTGCTCGATGACGTGCATATCGGGCACGTCATGCCGTTCTGGGTCAGTCACCCGGTCCCAGGGGATGCAGATGACGGCCAAATCTTCCTGCGAACCAACGCCAATCAGGCAGGTCAAATCGGTGTCGGCCACCATGCTGCGCACCTGGGCCAGCTTGTTTTGCTTGGTCACAATAACGCGAATGCCACAATCGTTGATGACGTAGCTGAGGCGCTCTACCGGGGCAAACGGGTCCAGCGGGACGTAGCCCGCGCCCGCTTTCATAATGCCGTAAATAGAAACGGCCGATTCAATATCCTTGTTGATATAAATACCCACCCGGTCGCCGCGCTTTACCCCTTGCTGCTGCAAAATGAATGCCAGATTGTTAGCCTGCTGCTGAAGCTGGGCATAGGTAAGCCCCTTGCCGTTGCAGCGCAGGGCTTCATGGTTGGGATAGGTTACGGCCGTTTTATCCAATGCTTGTGCCAAAGAATAGATCATCTCTATAACCCCAGTAATCTAGAAATAATGTTTCGCTGAATGTCTGAAGTACCCGAATAGATCGTGCCCCCCATCGCATCACGCAGGTCGCGCTCAATCTCAAACTCGGTCATGTAGCCGTAGCCACCCAAAATCCGAATCGCATCCATGCTAGACGCCACGTAAGATTCGCTGATGTACAGCTTCGCCATCGCCGCTTCCATAGTCGCCGTCTTCTTTTGGCTTTTGAGCCAGGCCACCTTGTACAGCAGGTTACGCGCCGTTTCCAGACGCACCTTCATATCGGCAATGCGGTTGGAGATGGATTGATATTTACCAATCGACTGCCCACCCTGCTTGCGATCACGAGCATACCGGATGCATTTTTCCAGCTGAAACTCCATCGCGCCCAAGTGGCTGCCCAAAATACAGCTGCGCTCCCATTCCATGGAGTGGGCAAAAATTTTGGCTCCACCCCCTTCACGACCCAGCAGGTTTTCTTCGGGGATGAAGCAATCTTCCAGCACCAGCTCACCCATCGGCGAGGTGCGCAGGCCCATCTTTTCGATGTCGCGGCTGACGCTGAAGCCGGGCGTGCCCCGCTCCACAATAAACGCGGTAATACCCCACATCCCCATTTTGGGATTATTGGTGGCAAACACCACGGCAATATCACAAATGGGGGCGCTGGTAACAAACATTTTGGTGCCGTTCAGGCAGTAACCCCCGTCCACTTTTTCATAGCGGGTGCGCAAGCTGTAGGCATCAGAGCCGGAGTCTGGCTCGGTCATGCCGTGGGCGCCGATGATTTCGCCGCTAATGAGGCGGGGTAGATATTTGCGTTTTTGTTCGTCGGTACCAACGGTCAAAATGGGATGCTGCACGCTCCACATCTGGGCGTTCAGGGCAAAGCTGAGGCCATTGTCGCGGCTGCCGTAGCCCAGCCCCTCCATGGTTAGCATGGTGGTGAGGATATCCATGTCGGACCCACCGTACGCTTCGGGAAAAGAAAGGCCCAACAGGCCAAAATCGGCGCATTTCTGCCAGTTTTGGCGTGAAAATGTGCCTTCTTTGTCTCGTTCCACCAGCCCATGATTCAACTCTTTCTGGGCAAATTCTGAAACCGAGCGCTTAAATTCCAGTTGCTCATCACTCCATGAAAAATCCATATAATTTATACCTGCTTTTGATAATTTTTTGGTTGGTCAATTTCTGAAGAAAACAAACGATTGTTGTTGAAAAAGCCAGGATGCGTCTATGTTTTAGACCAGGCTAAATTGCTTCCAATCTAATTTACAGACTGATGTGTGTGGCCCGATTAACCAAGAGGGTTCAGGATGTTGGCAGGAATGAGAATATAGGAATGAAATAAAACCTGTGACTTTTACCTGTGGTTGCTAACAATTGTGAAAGAGCCTCTTTGGTAGCTGGTTGCAACCTGTATTTTAAATGGGGTGTACCAGACTAATTTTGAGCGCAAAGTTATCATTGTAAGGTTTCGTTTTATCTTACGGCTTAGGATAAATGTTTTGGGGGATTCTCGAAATGAGAAGAAAGTTTAGGTTGGGGATACGGCCGTTTGCTAAAGACAGCAACGTTGAATAATGCGCCAGACGGCCGTTTCTTGCCCATTCAGGTAAAAATGATCGCCCGGAAACAGGTGCATCTGGCCCGGATTGACCGAATGCATCGCCCAGGCAGCCAACATTTCCGGGGAGACCAGCGGGTCGCCCTCCCCGCCCAGCATGGTGATGGGGCAGTTCAAGGGAGCTGCCACCCGGTATTGGTATCGTTCATAGACGGCAAAATCGGCCCGCAGCATGGGCAGCAGCAGCACCAAAAGCTCTTCGTTTTCCCAAACGACCGTTGGCATCATCGCCAAATCGCGCAAGGTGGCGGCAAACTGGGCATCGTCCAGATGGCACATGGGGGCCAGCTTCACCGGCAAATGGGGCGCGCCATACCCGGAGACAAACAGATGCTGTGGCACAATCCCTTCCTGCGCCAGCCGTCGCGCCAGCTCAAAACCGACCAGCGCTCCCAGGGAATGGCCAAAAAAAGCGAATGGCCGGTCTAGATACGGCCGAATCCCCGCCACCAAACCAGCCAGCAAGGGTTCGATTGAGTCATACGGCCGTTCCAAAAAGCGGGTCTCCCGCCCCGGCAGCTGCACCGGCAGCACCTCAACCGCCGGGGCCAACCCGGCGACCCAGCCGCGATAGCTGCCCGCCCCGCCGCCAGCATGGGGCAGGCAAAACAGCCGCAGCTTCGCCTGTGCGGTTGGTTTGGCATAAGCAATCCACGCTGTCTCATTCACAAACATGCCGCCCACCTCACTGCAAATGGCGCATGGCCCAGATCAGCCGCTGCACGATGGTGATCACTACCAACAGCCCCATCAGGCAAAACAACCAAACCAATACACTAGGAAAAATAATGAAGGCAGAGTAAAAAATAATCGTTTCCGTGCCGCCAACGAGGCCAGCGGGCATCACCACGGAGGTGAGGCGGTCGGCGTGCTGCTGGCTGCGCTTCTCTAAAATAGCTGCCAGGTACATCCATGACGCGCCGTTGACGTAGAAGGTGCAGAGCAAAAAAAGCAGGCTGTAGGTAACGGCCGTTTCCATTCGCCCCAACGCCAGCCCCACCGGAACGGCCGCATATACCACAAAATCAAAAATGATGTCCAGATAGCCACCCAAATCGCTCTGGGTATCAGAGAGGCGAGCCACCGCGCCGTCCAGCCCGTCCAATATCCGGTTTAGCCACCAGAGCAGCACGCCCAGCAAGTACGCCTGCTGCCAGACAGCGATGGCGGCCCCCACCCCGACAATCAGCCCCATCACGGAAAAAAACCAGGGGGGTATCGCCTGCAAAGGTTGGGCCATCGGATAAAAAACGGTATCTTTCACACTCCGCATTCGTTCATCAAACATATTTTTTGTTCCTCACTGCTCTGATTTTTGGGCAAACGGCCGTTGCCTGATCAAATAGATAATCAGCAGCAAATCCAGCAGATGCTCTAGGATGCGGAAAGTGCGCCCTCCGTATGCCGGGTCCCAGTAGCTCACCGGCGCTTTGAAGCGGTAACGCCAGTTGAGCGGGAACAGCAGCGCCGGGCCGTCGTCGGCGTGGCTGAAGATGTCTACGGCCGTATGCAGCCCACAGCCCGCAGCAAACCAGAGCAGCCAGCGGCGGCGCAGTAAGATGCCCAGCAGCGCCAGGGCAAAGAGGGGCAGCGGGGCGTGCAGGCTGTTGTGGGCGGCAATCCACCACAGATTGTTGAAATAGAGCTGGTTATACGTGGGACTGCACCGGGTTTTGTCTGGCAGGTGGGGACGGAGGTAGCGCCGATCCACCACGTAACCGAGACTCAGCAGCGCCAGCGGCACATCCGGCGCAGCGGAACCGGCCAGCAAAGCTACCCCGTCTTTGGCGGTTTTAGGCTTGAGGGCGCACTGGAGAACGGCCGTTAACAAAAAGTGCGAATACGTTTGCATAATTTTTTTTTACCGCTGAGGGCGCGGAGCACGCAGAGATAATAAAAACTCCGCGCCCTCAGCGCTCTCTGCGGTGAATTCCCTTATTGCTGCTTTTGGAACTTTTGCCTGTGCTGCCGGTTCAGATACGGCCGTGCGTAACGCACCTTCTCTTTGGCCCCGTAAACCAGCAAATCGGTCATGGTGAGATCGCCAAAAAAGTGAGCCCTGTACGCCCCGGAGCGCATGAACCCTTCCCCCGGCTTCAGCAGGCTGAGGCGGAGCTTGTTCTTGGGGAGGTAGGTTTTGCCGTCTAGCAAGGCCACAAACGGATCGGCAATCCAGGAAAGGCCCCGGAAAATCTGGTTGATTTCGTGGACGGTGTGGTCAACGGCCGTTTCGTCATATGGATCCACTTGTTCGATGAGCCTGTCCACCTTGTCCGCCACCTCGTCAAACTCTGGGTAGCCGCCGCCTACCAGCTTCAGCGTCACCAGCTGATTGTAATAATCGTGGCGCGTTTGGCCCGCCTGCATCGATTGTGCCCGCATCATGTTCAGCTTCACCAGCTCCGTGTACGCCCCCAGCAGCCACATCACGCTGTACACCTGCCACAGTTTGTAGTTGCGGAAGGAGCGGTAGCTGTTGGCAACCAGCCGGTCAGCGGAGCAGACGAAGTTATGCGTCACGGTTTGCAAATCGGCAAAGGGTTCGGCGGAGTAATCGCCCGTTTTCGCGGCGTTGAGCAGCTGATGGGCCAGGATAAAAACAGCCGTTAACGACGTATACAACCCTTTGGAATAGAGCGGATCGATAAACCCGGCCGCGTGCCCCAGCAGCGCCCAACGGTTGCCCACCACCTGGCGCGTGTTGTATTGCAGCCGGTCGGCCCGCACCCAGTCGCGCACCGCCTGCGCCCCCTCGAACTGTTTGGCGATGTTGGGAAACCGGGCAATGAAGCTGAAAAATTCCTCTTCTGGCGTGAGATCGGGGCGCGGGGGATGCAGGCGCGGGTCCAGCAGCAGCCCCACGCTGCACAGCGGGTTGGTCGATTCGGCGTGGTTGTCGAACGGAATCACCCAGAGCCAGCCGCCGTCAAATAAATGGTGCAGGGTGCCCTCGGCCATGGGAAAAGGGAGTGGGTAGTCGGCCTGGCGGTTGTTGGCGCGGGCGTGGCCCGGCACGTTGACCATGTGGGTAAACATGCCGCGCGAATGGGTTTGCAAATTGAAATCTCGCCCGCCTAAAGTTTGGGCCAAAATGGAGCGAAAGCCACCGGCGTCCACCACGTATTTGGCCGTGACTGTCTCCCCTTTGGCGGGGAAAATTTGTACGTGGTCGTCGTGGAGCTGCACGTCTTGCACGGCCATATTCTGCCGAACCTGTGCCCCGTGGGAAACGGCCGTACTCATCATAAAGTAATCCGTGTCCTGCCGGTAAAGGTGCAGCTCGTGGCCGTGCGGCTCTTTGGGAATAATGGCCTGGAGCGTGTGCTGGGGATTGTGCGCCTGCCCCTTTTCGTGGTGCAAAAAACCAAAATGGCGCTTGATACCGTGCGTCGTCCCGGCATACGCCAAAAAATTCTCGGTGCTGAAGTACGCCAGCTCCGGCACGTCGTAAAAATGGGCCAGCGCCCGCATCATCTCCGACGTCTCCAAAATGAGCGATTCACCAATGGCAAAGCGCGGGTGTGATTTGGCCTCGAAGATCACCACTCGCTGCCCGTGCCGGGCCAAAATCGCCCCCAGCGCACTCCCAGCAATGCCGGAACCAATAATTGCAATGTCGAAATCAGTTTGCGCCATAAAACTTCCTCATGTCTCGTTCCACGCTCCGCGTGGAATGAAGTCATCGACGCTCCGCGTCGCATAGAACGCAGAGCGTCCTAACCCCCATTCCCACGCAGAGCGCGGGAACGAGGAGGATCATGTCTCGTTCCACGCTCTGCGTGGAATGAAGTCGGCGACGCTCCGCGTCGCATGGAACGCAGAGCGTCCTAATCCCCATTCCCACGCAGAGCGTGGGAACGAGGGAATCAACGCCGCCAGGCGAGCCATTTGTTGAACAAATTGGCCACAAACGGTGTCAGGCGGGTGCGGTTCCAGGCGTCAGCCGCCTTTTTGATCGTTTCCGCCTGGGTGGGGTATGGGTGGATCGTTTGGGCCAGCGTGCCCAACCCTTTGCCGGCCATCATCACCACAGTAATTTCGCTGATCATTTCCCCGGCATGGCGTCCAATAATGGTAGCACCCAAAATTTTATCTGTCCCTTTTTTCACGTAAATCTTTACAAACCCATCGTCCCCGTCGGCGCGTCCCCGGTCGGTGTCTTGAATGTAGCTGGTGAAGATGTCAACGGCCGTTCCCCGTTCCTCCGCCTCATAATCAAACAGCCCCACATGGGCAATTTCCGGGTCGGTGTAAACTGTCCAGGGAATAATCAGATCGCTGTACTTTTTGCGACCAAAAAAGAACGCATTTTGCAGCACCATGCGGGCCGTGGCGTCGGCCGTGTGGGTAAACATTGCCGGAATGGCCACGTCGCCCGCGCCAAAAATGTCTGGATTGCTCGTTTGCAAGCGATCGTTTACCGTGACGCCTTTCTTGCTGTAGGCAACGCCGGCCGCTTCTAAATTAAGCCCATCAACGTTCGGTTGGCGACCTGCCGCCAGCAAAATCTCATCGACCGCCAGCGTATGTGCGTCGCCATCATACTCAAAATGGATGATTTTCTCGTCACCCACCTTTTCGATTTTTCCGGTTTTGCTTTCTAAATAAAACTGCACGCCATCCGCTTCCAGCGCGCCGCGCACCAGGACGATCCCTTCCGGGTCGCGCAGGCCGCCGATAGTGGGCAGCAGGTCCAGCACGATCACCTGGCTGCCAAAGCGGGCAAACGCCTGGGCCATCTCCGCCCCAATCGGCCCCGCGCCGATGACGGCGAGGCGCCTGGGCAATTTTGTCAGCTCAAAGGCCCCTTCGTTGGTAATGTAGCCCGTCTGTGCCAGACCGGGAATGGGAATAGCAGCGGCGCGGGAGCCGGTGGCGATAACCGCTTTGCTGAATTTGATGGTACGGCCGTCTACTTCAAACCTGTTTTTCCCCGTAAACTGCCCATCCCCCAAATAGAGGTCAATACCCAAATCCCGGAAGCGCGTGGCCGCATCATGGTAGCTGATATCGGAGCGAATCCGGCGCATCCGCTCCATCACGGCGGCAAAATCGACCGTCACCTCGCCCTGAACGTGGACGCCCAATTCGGCCGCCCGGCGAATGTCGCCTATTGCTTTGGCCGAGCGCAGCACCGTTTTGGACGGCACGCAGCCCGCGTTGAGGCAGTCGCCGCCCAGCAGATGCTTCTCGACCAGCGCCACTTTGGCCCCAAGCCCCACGGCCCCCACCGCCGCCACCAGCCCGGCCGAACCCCCGCCAATGACGAGGAGATTGTAACGGCCGTCTGGCGTCGGGTTCTGCCAATCGGCCGGATGGGCATTGTTAACTAAAACTTCATTGAATTCATCAAAAGGTGGAACTTTGATTTCAGCAACCATGTCTTAAACTCCTAATTGAGGAGTAAAAAGTAATAAGTGAAAAGTAAAAAGTGGCTCACTTATCACTTTTCACTTTTTACTTTTCACTTACGTCTGCTTCGCGTCGTTTAATAAAGCGGGAAAGGCCAATGCTAACTAAAATGAGCGCCACGGAGAGGACGAGCGTGAGCGGATTTACCTGCACCTCACCCGCCACCAGGGCGTCCAGCGTGCCAAAGGAGCCGCCCAACAGCACAAAAGAGATGGTGCCAGGGACAGAACCAATGGCGGTGGCCAGGATAAACGGCTGCCACTTGATCTTCAAAAAGCCAGCGGCGTAGTTAACCAAATCGTACGGCAGGAAGAGCAGACGCATGATCAGCACCGTCTCGAAGCTGTTCTGGCGCATCCGCTGGGTGTATTGTTGAATGAGACCGCTGCTTTCCTCATTTTCCAGCACGCCCTGGCCAAAGTAGCGCCCGACGGTGTACGCCAACAGGGCAGAGGCGTTGCTGCCAATCACCGTCCATAAAATGCCAATCGGCCCAAACAAAAAGCCGCCCAGCAGAGTGAGAATGGTGGCGGGGAAGAAGAGCAACGGCCGTAAGGCATAAATCACTATGTAAAAAACAGGGCCTAACAGTGTGCCCGTGAGAAAAGTCACCACCAGCTGAAGGCTGTCTGCCAGGGTGAGGTTGTTGACATTGGCGTAAACGTAGTAGCCGCCCACCACGCTGCCCCAAAAAAGAATTGCAACTAGCTTCGCGCCATGCTGCTGCAAAAATGACGCCTGTGGTGCCGGTGTTTCCCTTGATTCTCCAGCGAATTCATTGCTCATACGGCCGGGTCTCCTTTACCAAATAATAACTATCCATGACACAGAGCGGTTGACCGTATAAAATCTTACAGAGAAATCATTACAAAAGCCTAACAAAATGGAGAAGCCCGACTATGACAACTGAAGAAAATGGCAACGGCCGTTCCCGCACCTACACCTGGCAAGACCCCACCCCAACCGCCACCGCGGCCCGCCAAAAAAGCGGCCAGAAACTATTCACCGAAATGATCAGCGGCAGCCTGCCCCAGCCCCCCATTGCCAGAACGCTCGACTTTGAATTAACCGAAACGTCCGATGGAGGCGCGGTTTTTGAGATTGATTGCTCGGAATTTCACTACAACCCGCTGGGCACGGTGCACGGCGGCGTCATCGCCACACTGCTGGATTCGGCCATGAGCTGCGCCGTCCACACCCAGCTCCCCGCAGGCAGCGGCTACACCACCATCGAAATGAAAGTGAACTTCATCCGTCCAATTTTGCACGACACCGGCCCGCTGCGCTGCGTGGGCACGGTCGTCCACGGCGGGCGGCGCATCGCCACCGCCGAAGGCAGGCTGGTAGACGCCAGCGGCAAGCTGTACGCCCACGGCACCACCACCTGCTTCATTTTTTCGGTTTAGGGCACGGTTGGAGAAGGGCGTGAAACGTAAAACGTGAAACGTGATGACATAAGCCTCACGTTTCACGCTTCACGCATCAGTGAGTTCCACCTGTATTTGTTGGCAAATTTGGGGAATAACGGCCCGCACAGCCTCGCTCAGCCCCATCTCCCATTCAATGGCTTCTGGCTGAACAGCGTAGAGGGTAATATCCGAGGGCAAGATGCCCAGCGCCCTGGCTAAAGCAACCGCTTCGGCAAAACCGGCATCGTGCAGGGTGCCCTGCATTTTTGCCTGTTGAATGAGCGAAATCTGGGACAGGGGCAAGCGCCGCCAGGTTCC
The DNA here is from genome assembly GCA_041748655.1 of Promineifilaceae bacterium (SeqCode). Taxonomy (GTDB): domain Bacteria; phylum Chloroflexota; class Anaerolineae; order Promineifilales; family Promineifilaceae; genus Leptofilum. The sequence goes on from JBGTCV010000018.1 coordinate 77,603, forward strand.
CGGTTTGGCGTCCAGGTTGGCCGCGTCGATCACAATCACCCGGTCGTAACCCTGGAGCAGGAGCGCGGTTTCCAGGCCGGGCGTACCGCCGTCGATGAGGTTGATGTTTTGGGGGAATACGGCCGTTTCCGCCAAACAATCCAACACGGCACTCCCCACTCCATCATCCCCACGCAGCCGGTTTCCCAGCGCCAAAACCAGAATCTTCATCAACACATCTTGGGTTAACATAAGTTAGTGTGTTTTCATGATTCATAACTTGCTATTCAAACCGCACATCCAGCAGATGGGTTGAGCAAGAAATACACGGATCATAAGCCCGCACCAGCATTTCCAGCGAATGGGTGATTTGTTCCTGCGTTCTGTGCAGAAGTGTCGGCACCAGCGCCTTCATGTCCAGCTCAATGTTCGCTAAATTTTGCCCGGTGGGAATAATGCAGTTAGAGTCAACAATCAGGCCATCCTCGATGACGTAATGATGGAACAGCGTACCCCGCGGCACCTCACACGCCCCGACCCCTTCACCACTCTGGCGCGTGGGGGCAGCTGGTTCTTCCCAGGCCACTTCCCGCCGCAGCAGCTCATCAATCAACTGGATAGCTTCTTCTACGCAGTGGGCAATTTCCACCACCTGCGCCACCGTAATCAAATACGGATTGGTCGCCTTTGGCTTGAGTCCCAACCCGGTGGCCACTTCTTGCGCCACAGGATGCAGCAGATCGTGGTTCACGTTAAACCGGGCGAGCGCCCCCACCATGTACGATTCCCGCTGGTTTTGGGCATGTTTGGCCGATGAGTGGGGCATCAGGTATTCGTTTGTTACCGATTTATAAGCCGAGACGGGCCAACGGCCGTTATCCGTACTCACAATATCGCCATCAATGAAGCCATACACCCCGTCGTCGCGGCGCAGGGCAATATATTCGGTCTCCCGCTCAAATTGGGGCATCTGCAGCGTCTGGAACAGATCGGCCGTCGCCAGCACATCGGCCCAGGTTGCTTCAAACCGCTCCCGCAGCTGGTACAGCTCGTTGGCCGTGGGGAAGTGTGTGAAGCCACCCACCGTCATGGCAATGGGATGGGTATGCCGTCCGGCAATCGCCTGGCATAAATCGCCCGCCAGCTTCTTCATCCGCAGCGCCCGCAGAACCACATCTGGCGCGGTGTTGGCCAGCGGAATGACGCTGGGCACACCCAAAAAGTCTGGGGCCACCAGCATGTAGGCGTGCAGGATGTGGCTGTCCAGCATCTCGCCCAAAAAGTTGAGGCGGCGCAGCAGCTTGGTCTGTTCGCTCGGCTCCACGCCCAGGGCGGCTTCGGTGGCCCGCAGCGAGGCGGTGGCATGGCCCACGGCACAAATGCCGCAAATGCGCGAGGTAAGGTGGGAGGCGTTTTGATACGGCCGTTCGCGCAGCATCGCTTCAAAAAAGCGAGGCGTTTCCACAATTTGCAGATCGCACTGCTTCAGCTGGCCGTTGACCACATCCACCACAATATTGCCGTGCCCTTCCACCCGTGTCAGGTGGTGCACATTTACTTTTACGTTAGGCATGAGCCAGCTCCTTTTCCAGCAGCGTCTGGTTGGTCAAAAACAGCGTGAATCTCTCGTCAATCTCTGCCTGGCTCAGGCCGTGTTCGGCCAAAACCTCGGCAAAGGATTCCAGATTGGGTGAAGAAATCAATCCCCGGCACCCTTCGCAGCCGTAGCCATAGGCGGGGCAAACGGCGTTGCAGCCAGCACGGGTAATTGGCCCCAGGCAAACCTGGCCTCGATCAAAGACGCAGATGTTTTCGTGCAGCTTGCACTCGATGCACATCGGGTAATCGGGCAGCTTGGGCTGACGCCCTTGCAGCAAAACGGTCACGGTGCGCACAAACTCTTCCCGGTCGATGGGGCAGCCGGGAATCACCGCATCTACCTTGATCACCTGGTCGATGGCCCGTGCCGGATAGGTATCGTACCACTCTGCTTTGTCCCCGTAGACGTAGTGGCGCACGTCTGGCAGCGGCTGCCGGTTGCGAATGGCATTGATGCCGCCCAAATGGGCACAGGCACCGAGCGCGATAACGTAAACGGCCGTTTCCCGTATCCGCCGCAACCGTTCTTCATCACCCGGACGGGTGCAAGAGCCCTCGATAAACGCAATGTCATACACATCGCTGCGGGCGCTGGACGCTTCCCGAAACTCAACAATATTAATCACCTTCAACAGCTCTGGATGGGTTTGCAGCGCGTCCAAAACCGTCAACTGGCACCCTTCACAGCTGGTAAAGTCAAAAAAAGCAACCCGTGGCAAGTTGGCTGCGGCGCTCATAACGCTTCCTCCAGGTTTTTTATCTCTGTGTAAGAGAGGGATGGGCCATCCAAACAGGCATAGATGTGGTTAATCTGGCAGTGGCCACATTTGCCCACGCCGCACTTCATATGCCGCTCAAAGCTCAGCCAGATGTCGTGTTCCGCCACGCCCAGCCTGGCTAAATCGTCGATGATAAATTGGTACATAACGGGCGGGCCACACACCACAGCAACCGTATTGTGCGGATTGATCGGCACCTTTTTAAGCAAGCCGTTGACAAAACCCACCTCGCCCCGCCATTTGCCATCACCCCGGTCAACGGTGGTAAACATCTCTATATCATCCACCCAGTTGAAGCCGTTGATCTCGTCGCGGAACAGCAGCTCTTGCGGGGAACGCGCCCCATACAAAATGATGATCCGGTTATACTTTCCCCGGTGATCAATCGCCTCGTAAATGACCGAGCGCAGCGGAGCCAGCCCCAGGCCACCGGCAATAAAGAGCACGTCCTTGCCCCGGAAGCGTGACATGGGAAAACCACGCCCAAACGGCCCGCGAATCCCCAGCGTGTCGCCCACGTTCAGCGCGTGCATTTTGCTGGTGAGGTCGCCCACGTTGCGCACGCACAACTCAAACGCGCCGTTGCTGCGGCTGGGGGAGGAGCAAATGCTGATGGGCGCTTCGCCAATGCCAAACAGGGAGACCTGCACAAACTGCCCCGGATCATGGTCCAGCGTGAGGCCGTAGGGCAGCTCGATGGTGTACAGTTTTTCCAGCTCAGTGAGGGAACGAACGGCCGTAATCTTCGCAGGCACCGGCATATAAATCGACGGCGACTCCCGCACTTCTCTCAGTAAGGTCTTCATAATTCTCGCTCCATTTCCGCTTCAGGGGCGTTTTGCGCCTCATACAGCGCATTCAAAACGTTGATGGGTGTAATATTGACCAGGCAGGTATCGCCACACCGGCCACAGCCCACACAGCCCAGCTGCCCGTACGCATCGTGCATATACTTCCCCTTGCGCATGAAGCGATGCCGCTGCCGCGACATCCGCGCCTCCCGGAAATTGTGTCCTCCAGCCACCAGGGCAAAGGTCGTCGCCTGGCAGGAATCCCACTGGCGGGTACGGGTTCCCTCCGTTTGGGTCAAATCCGCCTCATCCGCCACGTTGAAGCAGACGCAGGTGGGGCAAACCTGGGTACACATGCCGCAAACCAGGCAATCGTCCCCAATTTGCTGCCAGAGCGGGCTGTGGTACTGCTCATGCAGCAGCGTGTTCAGCTCTGCCACCTCAAAATCGAGCCGCTTCACAAATGCTTCCTGCTTTTTAGCGATCACCCGGTCGTAAATAGCGCGCCACTCCGGCGTAAACGGCTCCGCCAGGGTATCAGCCAGCAGCGCTTCACCTTTGGGCGTGTTCACGTGGACGGCATAGATATGCCCCAAATCCGTCAGGTGCAAATCGGCCGCTTCGGGCAGGTGCGAGGTGCCCATATCGTGGCAGTAAGCATGTTCTGAACAGAGGGACATGCACTCAATACTGATCAGGCAAATATCTTCCCGCCGGGCGCGGTAATGCTGGTCGGCAAACCCCTGGCTAAAAATCTGGTCAAACAGCCGGGTCGCCTGCACGTCGCAGGTGTGAATACCAAAAATAACGGTCGGCTCCGTCTCGATTACCGCTTGTATGTGGCTGCCATCCAGATGGTATTGCAGCAATGTTTCTTGTTGGGGAAAAAGATATTTTTTGGGAGGGATCGTGGTGGTCGGATAGTCCAGCGCCATTTCAACGGCCGTTTCAATTTCAGCAAACACAAACTGGCCATTTTTAGGTATAGGGCCCACCACACGAAACCGCCTCCGCAGCCGCTGAACCCATTCGTTCAGGGCCGTTTTAGGGATCGTTTTCAGCTCACTCATCAGATCAACTCTCTTTCCTGTGTGGGATGACTTGTACGATATTGGTAAGCGTTCAGGCCAAAGGTGCAATGCACTTACAAACGGAAAAAGTGCGTTGCACCTGATACAATGCGCCCAATTGTGAAATAATACACAATCTAATTATATTGTGTATTATTTCACAATGCAAGGTCTACTGATCTTGATCCCAGAATAAATGTGAGCAATGTCATTGCCCAAACAGGGCATTTTTGATAAGGATCGCGTATTAAATTGCTTGGGAACTGAGGGTGAAATTTAGAGAGGGTTGATCACTCGGCCGTTTGCAAGATGTGGATCGATTCAAGGGCCAGCAGGCGCAGTTCTTCTTCGGGGTTAAGGTTGAGCAGGGTTTGGTAATCGGCAATGGCGGCGGGATAGTCGCCCAGCTGGGTGTAGGCAGCGGCACGAAAAATGTAGATAGTGGGGAATGTTTTAGGGTGCAACTCAATGACGCGGCTGAAGTCGGCAACGGCGGTTGCGGGCAGCAGCATCACCGCCGAAAGCAGCAGCCAGAGCAGGGCCAATCCCAGCCCAAACGGAATCGTTTCATCGCGCAGCAAATAGTTGAGCCAGAGCAGCAGCAGCAGCTGGCTCAGCGTGGCCAGCGGTCCACCCGCCAAAAACAGCATCCGCTGCGGCAGATGCTCGCCAAACTGGCGCGGCACGGAAAGCGCCCGCCCCTGCCACTGCATCAGGTCGGTGTGGATCAGGCTCAGGCGCAGCCCCCTCGCCTCGCGAGCAAGGCGCAGCGGGCCAAAAGTGACAAAAACAAAGCGAAAGCGTGCCGCTTTGACGGCCAGCAAATGGCCCAGCTCATGCCAGACAATTGAGAAGAAGAGGGCAATGGGAAACAGTAAAAAGGCGCTCAGGATGAGAACGGCCGTTGACGGTACAAAAAAATTGGGCCGCGGCGCACGCAGCACCAGGGGCAGCAGCACAACCATGCTGGCGATCATGATAATGGTTCCCACCAGTTGCTGCCCCCACTGCGACTTTTTTTGTTGGGGCGTTGGGGTCTGCTCAAACTGCTCTGGCAAAATGGTTAGCTTCATGGCGCAGAAGTATAGCGAGGCAATGAAACGGGCACAACAGCGATTGACGATACAGAACATACGTGCTAATATTTTGCTGCTTAAGCCCACTTTTATGGGCATCACAACAAAAAGTACAAAACAAGTGGCCAAAATTAAGAAAAGAAAGGAATGGTGTCATGGAAATCGATTTACAACTGGACGCCTGCCTGAGCCGCACCACAGTGGATGCGGCGGCAGCGGGGCTGCATTTGCTGGATTTTATTACGGGTTTGAGCCAGGGTGTTACCTGGTCACTGCATCGCGGGCAGATTGATTTTGTGGCGGAACGGCCGTTTTGCACCTTGCGCCCCGCCAAAACCCACCTCACCTGCCAGATTCCTGGTACCAAGACGGCCGTTCGCCTCACCAGCCCTCACGATGTAGACATCACCCTGCAAACCCGCATCCGGCAAGCGTACCAACAAGCCCAACGTCATTAACGCGGCCTGAATTGTCGCCGCAAATTTTCAGGAAACGCTACGGATTTCGATTCATAGCGTGACAATTTATGTTACGCTATAACCAAATCATATCCATAACCATAGGCGGAAAGCAGATAGCTGCCGGGCAGGAGGTAATGATGACACAAAATCAGCTGTTTTTAGCGGTTCGTTCCTTGGCAGAAGCCACGCAGCAATTTTCAGACGTTGATATGGCCCAGCCATTTCAGTGGCGTCAGCATGGCGAGGGGGTGCGCCTGGCATTCATTGGCAGCTACCATGAGCTGTGCGATCTGGCCGCCACGCTGGCCAATCGACGCAGCCAGCAAGGCCTGCCGCGAACCCTGGCGCAGCGGGTTTTGGGGCAGGTGCATCTGGGCTACCGCGAACTACAAGCCAGCCTGCTAGGCATCACCGACGCGCAGTTTGAGCAGGAACCGGCGGCAGGCGAATGGCCATTGCGCATTATTTTGGGTCATATCATCCAGGCGGAACGCTCCTTTTTCACGCTCATCCACAACGGATTGGCGCAGCAGCAAGCCGGGGCGGAACGGCCGTTTACCTTTCCAGAGGGCGAAGTTGAGCGCGTCACCGGCAGCCAGGATGCCTTTTACGACATCATAGACAACCAACCTTTAGCCGCTATACAGCGCTATTACAACGATTTCCACCAGCGCGTCCTCGACGACCTGATGTTTGTGCCAGACGCCCAGCTGCTTGGTCCCTCGCCCATTTGGTGGGAAGGTGAGGCGTATTCGCTGCAATACCGACTGCACCGCTTCGACGCCCATCTACGCCAACACCTCATCCAGATTGAAAAAACGCGCGGCCTGCTTGGCCAGCCCGTCACGGAAGCGCATCAACTGCTGCGGCTGGTTTTTCGCGCCTTAGCCGAACTGGAAAACGGACTGCTGGGCGCGCCGGAGATTGGCCTTGTCGAACAGCAGGTGTTGGCTGAAACGATTATCGAGCGAACGGCCGTTATCCAGCAAGTCGTGGCAGATTGTCGCCGGTTAGAAACGGCCGTCACCGAAAATGACGCCGCCACCATTCAGCAAATCACAACTGCCAAACCAGATTTAGCCAATGCACGGGGCCAAAACGGCCTGCCGCTGCTGATGAACGCCATTTACCAACGGAAAACGGCCGTCATTGAAGCGCTGCAAGCTGCCGGGGCCAAACCAGACGTATTTTCCGCCGCTGCCCTGGGCGATCTGGTCCGGCTGCAAGCCCTGGCCGAACAATGGTCTGGCTACCTCAACCTCTTTGCCAAAGATGGTTTCACCCCGCTCCAGCTGGCCTGCTACTTCAACCAGGAAGCGGCGGCGCTCTGGCTCATCGAGCAAGGCACAGACGTGAACGCGGTGGCCAAAAACAAGCAGCAAATCGCCCCCATTCACGCCACCGCCACCCACGGCAACCTGGCTATTTTGCGTGCGCTGCTAGAAAAAGGGGCTGAGGTCAATGCTCAACAGGAAGGCGGGTATACGGCCGTTCACCAGGCCGCCCATCGCAACAACGTACCGATGGCCCAACTGCTGCTGCAATTTGGCGCTGATCCCCATCAGCCCGACGACAAGGGAGAGTCGGCGCTCCAGCTGGCGCAGGCGGAAGGCCATGTTGAGGTTACGGCCATTTTAAGCGGTTAACCTAAATCACCGGGAAATCAACAAAAAAAAGCCGACGCATCACAAATGGATGCGTCGGCTTTCCCCTGGAGATGATCCATTAACGGCCGTTTCAAACCAACGGCTGCCAACTGGTAGAAAAAACCGCAAATTTCTCTTTTTCTTTCGGCTCAAAATCAGAAAGCTGGCTGGCTAAAATAACGACATCCACCTCATAAAGATCGGCATAGCGGGAAATTGTTTCGTCATTGTAGCCAACGGCCGTATCAATTGTAAGCAACACCTCGCCAAACCGCTGGGCATTAGCCTGAAACCCCCGCAAGGCAGAAAACAACATCTCCCGATCAAACTCGCTGTCTTCGCGAATGACCAACAAAATCAAATCCTTTTTGATTTTGGCCGCAAAATCCAGCACCGACGTGACCACCATGTCTGAAAGATGCTCATATTGAACGGGCAGCAGCATACGCTGCACCAACGGCGGATAGCTTCTGGGTCGCTGCCAGCAAGCTGTGCTCACCGGTAAATAATGCCAGACAGATTCTGTTGCTATACTTGAGGAAAACGATCTAATCATAAAGGCACCTCCCGAATTAAAAATACGGTCTGTTTCACACTGTGCTATACTGAACGAGTGTACAAGCCTTTGTCTCTTCCAATACTCCGCCCGGGCGGGCAGTGTGAAAGTTAACCTTACAGATTACCTTACAACATCATTAAGTCTAAACGATTCAAATCTCTAGCACAAGGGTCATAGGTATTGTGTACCAACGTGAGTTTCTTGTTTTTAATTCACTCTTAAGCAAAAAGAGGAGGCAGCGATGGAAGTAAAAAATTCAGTTATAGAAACGGCCGTAACCACCCCCAACTCCCCAAACATTTTGCGCAAAGACGGTAAGCTCAAAAGCCAATTTTACAACGACGAGCTGGCCCGCCTGCAAGAAGAGCTCATCAAACTGCAATATTGGGTGCAAGAAAAAGGGCTGCGCGTCGTCATTCTCTTCGAGGGGCGAGACGCCGCTGGCAAGGGGGGCGTCATTAAGCGCATCACCGAACAGATGAACCCCCGCATTGCCCGCATTGTGGCCCTGGGCACCCCCAGCGACCGCGAGAAAACCCAATGGTGGTTCCAACGCTACGTCGCTCAACTGCCCGCCGCAGGCGAAATCGTCCTGTTCGACCGCAGCTGGTACAACCGCGCCCTGGTCGAGCGGGTCATGGGCTTTTGCACCGACCTGCAATACCAGGAATTTTTGCGCTCCTGCCCCCAATTCGAGCGCATGCTGGTGCGCTCTGGCATCATCGTGCTCAAATATTGGTTCTCCGTCAGCGATGAAGAACAAGAGCGCCGCTTCCAATCCCGCCTGACAAGCCCGGTCAAGCGGTGGAAGCTCAGCCCGATGGATGTTGAATCGCGCAACCGCTGGGTGGAATATTCCCGCGCCAAAGATGCCATGTTTGACCACACCGACATCAAGCAATGTCCCTGGTTTGTTGTCCCCTCCGACGACAAAAAGCGAGCCAGACTCAACTGCATCAGCCACATCCTCAGCTCAATTCAGTACGATGATATTACGCCCGATCCATTTGAACTCGCCCCGCGCGAAAGAGAGTCTGGCTACATTCGCCCCCCCATGCACGAGCAAACCTTTGTGCCCGATTTATATCCCAACGGAGTAGAAGAGTAACCAACTATGACGCTCATCATTCTCAGCCTCATGTTTCTCACGCCGGTTATTACCATGATGACCGTGCTGCTGAAAGCTGCCGAACGCAAGCAGGCGGGCGGGCAGCTCACCAGCGGCCTTATGATTTTGCTTTCGATTGGGATACACATTTTGGGAATCCGGGGGATCATGGCCCAATACCTGAATTTACCCGGCAGCAGCCTGCTCATTATCGGAGTAATCACCACCGTAGTGACACTGCTGCTGGGTGCAGCCCTATCCCTGCTGATTCAGGAGATACGCCAACCCAAACGGTAACATCCCCGCCTGATGACCAGTTCACCCCAACCCTCGCGTCGTCGCTGGCTGCTGCTCGGCGGCATTTTGCTGCTCTTCCTCTGCCTGGGCGGCACCGCTGCCCTCATTACCCGCTACCCGATTTTGGGCAGCACGGCCGTTTCCAACCCACCCATCATCTGGACCAACCTCCCCACCCCCAGCATCGTCCAACCGGGCTGGACCAGCTTTAGCCATGCCCAAAAAATCAACGATCTCGCCCGGCGCGACGGTCTGATTTGGGCCGCCAGCGACGGCGGGCTGCTGGTCTGGCAAGAAGGCAGCCAGCGGGTGGTCAAATTCAACAGCGAGCATGGTCTGGCCGAAAACGTCACCACCAGCGTTGCTATCAGCATAGACGGGGCGATTTGGGTTGGCACCGCTTCAGCAGGTGTCAGCCGGTACGACGGCACGGAATGGCAAACATTCACCGTCGCCGATGGCCTGCCCGCCGACGACGTGCACGATCTGGCAGTCGGGGCCGACGGCACCGTCTGGGTGGCCACCGGCGGCGGCATTGGCCGGTACGACGGCCGTCGCTGGTTCAGCTACAGCCGGGGCAGCACCCTACTCCAGCTGCCCAGCAACGACGTCACCAGTCTGGCCACCGCCAGCGACGGCGTCACCATTTTTGCGGGAACCAGTGCCGGCGTGGTGCAGTTCAACGGCCGTTCCTGGGACAGCCTCAGCCAAATTGGCAGCCAGGCGGTCAACACGGTTCAGGATGTGGCCGTGACGCCAGACGGCCGTCTCTGGGCTGCAACCCAGGGCGGCTTAACCATGTACGATGGCAGCGGCTGGCAGCTGTTCAGCCTGCCCGATGGCCTACCCAGCAGCGACATCCGCCGCGTGGCGGCCAACGCCGATGGCTCTGTCTGGCTGGGATATGGCGCACAAGGGATCGGGCTGACCCGGTTTGAACTCAGCAGCAGCGTGCCGGTGATAACGGCCGTTTCCACTACCACCGATGGCCTACCCAACGACCAGATTTTCGCCATCCTGCCCAGCGGCAGCGACCTTTGGCTGGGCAGCGGCAGCGGCCTGCTCTGGCGCAGCGGCGGTGGCTGGCAAACCTTAAGCCCGCCTAACGACCTCCCCTCGCCCCAAATTGCCAATCTGGTGTTTGCCGATGGGCAGCCGTGGCTGGGCAGCGCCGCCGGGGTGAGCCGCTTCAACGGCAGCCGCTGGGAGTTGGCGATGGCGGATTTGCCAGAAACGGCCGTTTCCAGCCTGAACATAGACAGACACGGCCAGCTCTGGGCCACCTTCAACAGCGTGGGCCAGGGGGCAGCCACCTATGATGCTGCCAGCGACCGTTGGCAAACGGTGAGCTGCCCGGTCTCTGGCCCCGCTTCCCCCTACGTGCGCCACATCGTGCAAACGGAAGATGGCCTGCTCTGGTTTGCCACCGAAGCGGGGCTGGCGACGTTCGACGGCCGTTCCCAACGCTGGAACCTGCTCACCACAGCCGATGGCCTGCCAGGCAATGTGGTGCAGGCGCTGGACCATCATCCAGACGGCACTGTTTGGGTAGGGACAAATGCCGGGTTGGCGCTGTGGCAAGACGGCCGTTTCACCTCCCTCACCCAGGACGACACCCGCGAAATGGCCATCGGCCCAGACGGCACGGTGTGGACCATCACCGCCGACACCGTCTACCGCTGGCGCGACGGCCAGCGACAATCCCTGCTCGCCCCGCCCGTCAGCCAGGTGTTCGATGTGTTGGCCACGGAGGCGGGCTTCTGGCTGGCGGCGGCTGAAGGAGGGGCTTTTTTCAACGGAACGCAGGGGGGAAACGGCCGTTGGATACGGTTTGGCCAGAGCGACGGCCTGCCGGGCAACCGGGTCACGGCGCTGGGCGTGGCCGATGACGGCACGGTCTGGGCCAGCAGCGAACTACATGCCGATGAGAAAGTGCTTAGCAGCGGCCTGTACGGCAGCTACACTATTCATCACAACTACCTGAGCTATTTTGACGGCCGGAACTGGCAGCCAGCTATCCGTCCGGCGGCCAACGGCCTGCTGCATCCCGTCATCACCAGCATCACGACCACGCCAGATGGGGCGGTGTGGCTGGCCAGTTTGGGCGGCATCAGCCGGTTCGATGGCCAACGCTGGGGCCATTTCAGCAGGCTCGACGGCCTCCCGGCGCATGAGGTATACCAGCTGCTGGCCATCGGCGATGCGGTCTGGGCCGTAACCAAAGGCGGGCTGGCCCAGTTCAACCCAGGCAGGCAGGGCTGGAAATCATTTGCAGAAGTGGGGGAGTGGCCCAACTTTGAAGCCGTCCGCCTGGCCGCCGACGCCAGCGGCACCCTTTGGGCGGGCAGCGGCACAGAGCTGCGCCGCTACGATGGCCAGCGCTGGCAAATCGTGCCAATTGCGCTGCCCGACCCTGCGGTGGTTGTACGGGATTTTGTGGTGACGGCAGACGGCCGTCTCTGGCTCGCGGCCCATCTGACCAGCCCAACCCAAAACCAGCAGTTTTTGGCCGAGTTCGACGGCGAAACCTGGCTGTGGCACGAGGTGGCGCGGCCCGGCGGCAGACAGTTTGCCCCATTTTCGCGCCTGTGGCTGGGGCCAGACGGCCGTTTGTGGGCCAGCGACGATGCCAACCTGTGGCGCTTCAATCTCCCTGGTGGCAATGTTACCCAACCCAGCCCCTACCCGGAGCTGATTCGCGCCGTGACCGATCTCACTTTTTTGCCCAACGGCAAGCCCGTGGCCACCACCCGCTTTGCCGCCGCGCCGCTGCTGCTGGAGCCAGACGGAGCCGTCCCGCTGGAGCAGCCGTTGGCGGCCACCGGCGCTTTTGCCATTCACGCGGACCGGAACGGCCGTCTCTGGCTTGGCAGCAACCAGGGGGCGGCGCGGCAGCTGGCAGACGGCAGCTGGCAAGCATTGTCCCTCACTCAGGGGGAGTTGGCGGTCACCGTCACCGAGCTGCGGGTGGCGCAAGACGGCCGTTTGCTGCTGGGAACCGCAAACGGCGGAACGCTGCGCTGGGACGTGGGGCAGGTTTCGGTTCTGGCCAACGCTACGGACAGCGGCGACGGATCGCCCATCAGCGCCCTGTTTACGGCCGACGACGGCACGCTGTGGCGGGGCAGCTTTGGCGGCAGCGTGGCCCGGCTGAACGGGGGGCAGTGGCGATTGTTCCCGGCCAGCCCGCCGATTTATGGGGAGCGGGTGCGGGAAGCGGCCGTTTCGGATCCCAGCACGCTCTGGCTGGTGACCAGCGGCGGGCTGGTTTCGATCACGACGGTGGGGGAGCGCACCGTGTGCCAGCGCGTCACGGTCGATTTTGCCGACGCAGCCGGACTGACGGCCGATTTATCGGGTCTGCTCTGGCTGGTGTCTGAGCGGCTGGCATACCGGGGGAACGCGGCCGGGTTTGAACGGATGGGGACGCTAGTTTTGCCGATTACGGCCGTTGCCCCCGACGGCGCAGTCTGGTATGTGACGCAGTCCGATTTGGTACGGGTTCAGGGAGATCAGCGGCTGCCGGTAGCCCACAATTTGGACGCGGAGACGCTCACGTCGCTGGCGATTGGGCCAGACGGCACGGTCTGGCTGGGCAGCACAGCGGGGGTGGCCGTGTTCAGCGGCGGGCAGTGGCGCAGCCTGACGGCGGCGGATGGGCTGGCCAGCAACCACATAAGCCAGATCGCCATCGGGGGTGATGGCTCGGTTTGGCTGGTGACGGCGGGTGGGGTGAGTTGGAAACGGCCGTAGGGGAGGGTAATTGGGTAATTGGGTAATTGGGTAATTGGGTAATTGGGTAATTGGGTAATTGGGTAATTGGGTAATTGGGTAATTGGGTAATTGGGTAATTGGGTAATTGGGTAATTTTGAAGAGTTTACAAAACCGTATGGCCCATTTCAAGTTACTGCGTTTGGCTTCTTTGTCTTTGATTGAGCCACTTTTCAACAAAGAAAACTGGGGCTCTTTGGGATTTCGTGGGGTTTGGCGTGAAACGTGAAACGTGATGCCTCTCTGGTCACGTTTCACGTTTCACGCATCACGGCTTGTCAACCCCCTGAGTTCCTAAAGAGCCAAAACTGGATCAGCCTTCAAACTTGAATGAGACTTTTACTTTGGCCCGGTAAGTAACAACTTTACCGTTCTCCAGCTGCATATCGAGCTGGACAATCTCTGCAATGCGTAAATCTCTTAACGTTTGGGCGGCCCTTTCCACAGCGGCGGTGGCAGCTTTTTCCCATGATTCTGTGCTGGTACCCACAAGTTCCACAATTTTATACACACTTTCTGTCATGATCTTCCTCCAAATACGGGATGAGAAAAGCGATACGGCCGTTCTTCATCTCCACAAATATTTCCAGCTCAGGGAAGGCTGGATTTCTACTTGAGTCGTACCATACAATAAAGTTGATGCTCTCTGCAACTGGAAAAATCTTGTGTGCTACTGCGAAGAGGCCGCATCATCCCGCACGCTGAGGCGGCGGACGTAGTTGACCAGATGCCACGCCTGCTCCTCGGTGATCTGGGATTTAAAGGCGGGCATGGCGGTTTCCTCAATGCCCTGCAAAATCCAGTAGTAGAGGTCGCCATCGGTGTGGGTGGCGGTGTGCCCACTGGCAAAATCGGCCGGAGGTGGCGACAGGCTGAGCGCGGTAGGGCCATCCCCCCGCCCCAGCGGTCCATGACAGGCGACGCAGTTCTGGTTGAACAGTTCCTGCCCAACGGCCACCGACTCCACATCGGGCAAAATGGGGTTGGTGGCAAACTTGGCGGGCGTGTACTCCTCGTTGAAGAAGGTGAACAGCTGGGAGCCGCCCAGCCAGAAGCAAACCAGGCTGATAGCCAGCAGGGCGACCAGCTGTCCTTCATTTTTGGCGGCGCGCACGGCGACAAAGCCCCACAACAGGGCAAAGAGCACAATGCCAGCCCCGGTGGCCCCGCTGCCGGTGCGGGTCATAAATTTGGCGAAGGATTCTAACGGCCGTATCCCACCATCCAACGGCCGAATATTCCCCCCCACGCCTGCCTCCAGCCGGTAGGCGGCAAAGGTGTCGAAGGTATCGGGGCGGCGAATGGAGACTTCCACCTGCCAGGTGCCAATCAGGCTGATGTAGCTGCCTTCTAGCTGGAAACGGCCGTTGCCCAACGATTCTGCCTGACCCTGTGAAGAACCAAGCGACTGCCCCAAATAAGTGTAGCGCACCGACACATCCCCTACATTGGTGACCGGCTTGCCCGCCTCGTCGGTGATGCGAATTTCAAAGCTGTTGGCTCCCACCAAAGCGGGTTTGATCCGCATCTCGACCTGCAAATCTTCGGCCGATTGGGTAACGGTGGTTTGGCCGGGCGCATCGGCCAGCAGCGGCGCATCGACGCCGCGCTGCAAATCGGTGAGGACGCCCGCCGCCGCCAGGATGAGCAGCGCCAAAACCATTTCCACCGAAACCAGCAGGCTGAAGCGGTGCAAAACAGGCGGGGTACGGCCGCTTTCCGGCTCCTCGTAGGCGGCGCTGAGGCGCGGCTTGACAAAGAGCAGGTTGATGCTCGCAATGCCAATCGCCAGCAGCGCCAGGCCGATTTTGCCCAGCAGCAGCAGGCCGTAGGCCGTACCCACCAGCTCGGTCCAGCCGCCAACGTGCTTGCCTGCCAGAAAGCCACCACTGGTGAGCAGCAAGCCCATAGCGATGGCGGCAATGGCGGAAAAGTTGAGTATCAAGCTGAGATTGAGCCAGGCGCGGGCTTCATTGTGCAGGTGACGGGCTTGCCAAAGGGCAAAGGCCAAAAAGAGCAGCCCCCCCGCCCAGATGGTGCCCGCCAGCACATGGACCCAATCGACCAGGATGGCCGCGACGGTCTCATCGGTGAGGGCGGCGCTGTGGCTGATGAGGGCGACGGTGAGCGCCAACCCGACGGTGAGGAGAAACCCCAGCCACCATTCCCAGCCGCGCAGCTCTTTACGGCCGTTTGTCACGTCCACAAACAGGCTCAGGTTAAAGTGAGACAGGGCCAGGAGCAAAAAGCGCACCAGCCACATGGTGCCAAAACGGGTGGCAAGCCAGCTTTGCAGATTGGCCGTTTGCAGCAAATCGTAGACGCGGGTCTGGTCGATGAAGGTGATGACCAGCCCCAGGCCAATCAGCCCAACGCCGAAGATGCCTATGCGAATGCCGATTTGGGCCAGCTTGAGGTCCAGCGCCTCTTCTTCTGCTTCCAGGGCCACATCGGCCAGGATGGGGTTCCAGACGAACAGGCGGAAGGCAAACAGCCCCATCAGCAGAGCAATGCCGGTGAGGGTAAGCCAGCGGGCGGTGGCGCTGAGGGGGGAGAGCTGGGCGGTGACGCTGGTTTGGTTGGCAACGGCTGCTGCCGCTACGCCGTAGCCAAAGGCAAAGGTGCCGCTGGTGGTGTGCCCATCCACTGCCGAGAGCACCTGCCAGCTCACCAGGTACGCCCCCTGGTCTAAATCTGGCAGGGGGATGGCGGCGGTACGGCCGTTGGCGTCAATGACCTGCAGCGGGCCGGTGGCCACCGCTTCGCCCGCCTGGGTGAGCAAATCGATCCGGCTCAAGTTGACCACTATCGGCTCGTTGAACTGGATGATGAGGTTGTCTGGCAGCTCGTCCAGCAGGGCATTAGGGGCTGGATTAGAAAATTCCGGCACGGCATGGGCCAACACAGGCTGAACCCAGGCCCACAGCAGGCCAGCCAGCAAAGCAAACGGGAGCAGGTAGCGACGATAATTCATCATAGGGGGTGGGAGTGATAAGTGAAAAGTGATAAGAAAGTGTTTTAAAAGTTATGTAAACTTAACAAAAGGAGAAAAATTGGGCATCCTTGTAGGTTGTGAACGTAAGAAAACCTTACCCTACAGATTTAACGGATGCCCAGTGGCTCATTATAGAACCTTTAATCCCACCA
>JBGTCV010000019.1:0-37610 GCA_041748655.1 Promineifilaceae bacterium (SeqCode)
TCAACCTGAGCAATATCCAGGGGAAAACTAATTTTGGCAGGGATAGATATAGGCATTGGTTTCACTCCGTTTTTGAAAATAACTGCCATTCTACATCACCACCAAATCTGGGTGTACCCCATGTATTCCCAAAGAACCATTTTTAATTATTAATACGAAGGAACGGAGAAACAAAGGAACAAAGGTATCCTTTTGTTTCTTTGTTCCTTTGTAATATGCGCTCTCTCCCCCCAAATGTTGTCTGGTCATGCCTCTCTCCGCTAAACTCCCGCCCGTGAACGACCCGAAACCGACTCACCTTTCCTGGCAGCTGGCGCTGATTGCGCTGGCTCGCCTGTGCCTGAACACGGGTTTGCGCATGGTGTATCCGTTTGCGCCTGCCTTTGCCCGCCAGCTGGACGTGCCGGTAACGGCCGTTTACCGTCTTGTCACCATTCGCAGTCTGGCAGGCTTCATCAGCCCCCTTTTTGGCCCGCTGTCGGAACGATTCGGCCGTAGGGCAACCATGTTTGGTGCCATGCTGTTCTTCAGCGTGGGCTGTTTGCTGGTCTGGTTGTGGCCCAGCTACTGGCTGTTGGGCGCGGCGCTTATCATCATCTCCGTGGCCAAAGTGATTTACGATCCGGCGATGCAGGCTTACGTGGGGGAAACGGTGCCATACAAGCAGCGGGGCAAAGCGCTGGCGGTAACGGAGCTTTCCTGGGCGGGGGCGCTGTTGGTGGGAGGGCCGCTGCTGGGGGTTGCCATCGAGCGGCAGGGCTGGTCGGCGGCGTTTTTCTGGCTGGGGCTGTTTGGGGTGATTACGGCCGTTCTCCTCTACCGCTTCCTGCCCAAAGTCAACAAACCAGCGGCAGGTCGTGGCGGAAGCCTGGCCGACTATGGGCGCGTGCTGCGGCAGCATCCCGTCATCTGGATCGCCATACTGTACGGCATCCTCATCATGGCAGGCAACGAAACCATCTTTCTGGTCTTTGGCGACTGGATGGAGCTAAATTTCAGCCTGAGCCTGCTGGCATTGGGCGCATCGGCGGGGGTGATAGGCAGCGCCGAAATTGCCGGGGAGCTGTTTGCCGGCTGGTCGGTGGATCGCTTCGGCAAGCGGCCCGTGATCATCGTTACCGGCCTGCTCAACGCCCTGGTTTGCCTGCTCATTCCGCTGACAAGCGGCAATCTCACTGCCGCCATGGCCGCCTATTTTGCCCTGTTCCTCACCTTCGAAATTAGCGTCGTCGGCGGCGTAACGCTGATGACCGAGATTGTGCCGTCGGCCCGCAGCGTGGTGATGTCTAGCATTATTGCGGCGGGTGCATTGGGGCGGGCGGTGGGTTCCTGGCTGGGGCCATTTTTGTTCACGCAGTTCGGATTTTCCAGCAATGGGCTGGTTTCTGCTATCATTACGGTCGTTGCCACCCTGATATTGGCGTTGTGGATTCGTGAAGGCGGTGATTCGGTAATCAGTAATCAGTAGGGCAGTGTGCCAGTAACTGAATACTGATTACTGGCACACTGAATACTGAAACAAGCGAGGTGATAAATGGAAATCTTAAACCTACAACCAGAAGAAATAACGCGGCTTGTGGTGATTACGGCCGTCTTGCTCATTGGTCTCTTTTTGGCGCGGCTGGCGTTTAAGCTCACCGCTTCGTTGATGCGCCTTGGCTGTCTGGCTGTTTTTTTCATCGTGGCGGCGATTGCCCTGCTGCAAATGTTTGGCGGATCATAAACAACTGTTAGCCAAACAAACCAAAGCCTCATTCTTGCAAATTGGTTAAAGTGGCTAACGGCCGTTTCCTCACCCGTCCCGCTCCTGCCTAAATTGGCTATTTTACCAAGCCATGTCATAATTGAGCTTCCAAAAAACGCCGCCAGAACCTCTGGCAAATAATTTTATTTCATTTAAGGAAGGAGAGAATCCATATGAAGAATCAACGATTGATCTGGTTAATTGGTTTGATCTTGTTGGCCTTGATGCTGGTCGCCTGTGGTGGTGGGGGTGATGAACCGGCCGCTGAGGATACAGGCAGCGACGCTGCCAGCGAGGAGATGGACAGCGAAGAGATGGAGGAAGAAGCAAGTGGCTTGCCTGACCTGGAAGGTCGTGAAATCACCATTGCGGTAGAAAACGCCTACCTGCCCTTTAACTATATCGACCCAGACACGAGCGAACCGGCTGGTTGGGATTACGATGTCTGGAACGAGATTTGCCGCTTAATCAACTGCACCCCCGTCTACGTTGAAGCGGGCTGGGAAGGCATGATTCAGGCTGTAGCCGATGGCCAGTATGATGCCGCCGCCGATGGTATTACCATCACAGAAGACCGCGCCGAAATCGTTGCTTTCTCCGCCGGGTACATCAACATCGAACAGCGCCTGCTGGTTCGCGTCGGTGAAGATCGCATCACGAGCATTGATGATATCGTCAACAACGACGAGCTGATTCTGGGTACCCAAACAGGCACCACTAACTACGAAACCGCGTTGCAATACCTGCCAGAAAATCGCATTCAGGCATTTG
This sequence comes from Promineifilaceae bacterium (SeqCode), assembly GCA_041748655.1. GTDB lineage: Bacteria > Chloroflexota > Anaerolineae > Promineifilales > Promineifilaceae > Leptofilum. Next base: position 2,516 of record JBGTCV010000019.1, read on the forward strand.
AGCAGTTCCCCTTTGCCGTGCAGGCGCTCATTGCTGGCGATATTGACGCCGTCATCATTGATGAGGTTGCCGGGCAGGGTTACCTGGGCGAAAATGCGGACTCACTGCAGCTGGTTGGCCCTTCCATGTCCAGCGACCAGCTGGGCTTCATCTACCCCCTGGGCAGCGACCTGGTTGATCCGGTAAATGCCGCGCTGGGTGAGTTAGCCCGAAATGGTTTCCTGGAAGAAGTGAATCTGCAATACTTTGGCCCGAACTTCACCATTACATATGATGATTTGTTCCCTGAAGAGTAACGGCCGTTTAACCCCAAAACCGCTCGTTTGTAAACCGTTGCAAACCGGGTTGTAAGTTAGGAAGCGCCAGTTATTTCATTTAACTGGCGCTTCTTTGTTTCAGGACTGATTCCACTAAATTTTATCTGCGTTCATCTGCGCATACATGCGCATTAATCTGTGTCCTATTTACAAGGAAAAAATAAACATGGCTGGACCCGAAATTATCCCCCCTTACGTAACCGGTATTCAAACCCAAAAAGAACCTTTTGTTGATTGGCGCGAGTTTCCCTGGTGGCTGGTGGCAATTCTCACCTTTTTAGCCCTGATGGCCCTGCTCATTATCTTGAAACCTGGGCCGCATATGCTCATTCGGTTAACAGATAGCCCAAATATCAGAAGCCTTAGTCGTATCGTCAGAAATGAAGCGTTGATAGTGGGTGTGCAGCCAAACAGCCCAGCCTATGACCTTGCCTTTGAAGAATTGCCGGAAGATCGTATCCAACTGTTTCCCCAACTTACAGATGCTGTCCAATCCTTAATTGCTGGCGATATTGACGCTGTTATTTTAGACAAAGAAGCCGCACGGGCATTTGTTGCTGAAAATGAAGAGATTTTGACCTCAGTTACTGCTATAGTCAATGGTTACAACGAAGCATTTATTTTTATTTTTCCTGGCATCACCACAACTCTTTACCTGACCTTGGGTGGTTTTGGGCTGGCCCTGGTTTTTGGACTCTTAGCCGGCCTGGGACGTATTAGCCACAACAGGCTCATTCGCAATATCGCCATCACCTATGTGGAGTTTATTCGCGGCGTGCCCACCCTGGTGCTGCTGTTGACCCTGGCTTTTGTTATTGTGCCAGCCGTGAGCAACAGCATCGGCATCGATAATCGCGATGTTTCCATTGAACTGCGGGCCATTTTGGCTCTGGCCATCATCTACGGCGCTTTTCTGGCCGAGATTTTCCGGGCGGGCATTGAATCCATCTCCAAAGGGCAAATGGAAGCTGCCCGTTCCCTGGGCATGACCGCCCGGCAAGCGATGCAGTATATTATTTTGCCCCAGGCCATCCGCAATATTTCACCAGCGCTGGGCAATGATTTCATCGCCATGCTCAAGGATTCCTCCCTGGCCTCCGTTCTGGCTGTCCGCGAACTGACCCAGCGCTCGCGGCTCCACGCAGGCAGCACCTTTCGCTTCCCGGAATCCTACCTGGTGATCGTCTTTCTCTATTTAGCCATGACCCTCACGCTCAGCCTCTTGCTGCGCTGGTACGAGCGACGTATTCGCGTTGGAGAACGGTAAGCCTCATGAATAACGATATGATAGTCATCCAGGATTTACACAAATATTTCGGCCACATCGAAGCAGTCAAAGCGGTCAATTTAACCATTGGCCAGGGGGAAGTAGTCATCATCATCGGGCCTAGCGGCTCCGGCAAAAGCACCGTCTTGCGCTGCATCAACCACCTGGAAACCCCCACCAGCGGCGGCATTTACATCGAAGGGGTTCACCTGGAAGATAAAAAGACAGACATCAACGCCGTGCGGGCTGAAGTGGGCATGGTGTTTCAGCAGTTCAACCTGTTCCCCCACCTCACCGTGTTGGAAAACGTGGCCATTGCCCAGCGGCTGGTGCGCAAGCGGGACAAAGCCGAAGCCAACCGCATCGCCCTGGAGCAGCTGACCCGCGTAGGCATCCCGGAAAAAGCCAACGCCTACCCGCGCCAGCTTTCTGGCGGGCAGCAGCAGCGGGTGGCCATCGCCCGTTCCCTGGCCATGAATCCAAAAATCATGCTGTTCGACGAGCCGACCAGCGCCCTGGACCCGGAAATGATCAAGGAAGTGCTGGACGTGATGCTGGACCTGGCCAGAGAGGGCATGACGATGGTGGTGGTGACGCACGAAATGGGTTTTGCCCGCGCCGCCGCCGACCGGATGGTGTTTATGGACGATGGCCAGGTGGTGGAAATCGCCTCACCGGAAGAGCTGTACAACAATCCGCAGCACGAACGCACCAAGCTGTTTTTGAGCAAGATTTTGGCACATTAGACAGTATCGGAAATAAGAATTGATCCACAGATTAACGCAGATTTTTTGCCTTTACTCTGCGTCAATCTGCGAAATCTACGGATTATTTTTTGACATAACGTTAATTCCAATAATGTCTATTGATTTCAGGGAGCAGAAATCAGTGGGTCAGTGATCAGTAAAAGCAGGATTTGCTTGACAACTGGGGCAAGCTTTGTATGATGCAGGGTGTCCACGCCAAACGCAACCACTCAATCAAAGAAAGAGAGCTTTTGCATGTCCAATTATCGCCATTTATTCCAACTCATTGAAGATGTTTATAATTTGGATGGTATCCAGGAACTTTGTATGGAAGTCAAGTTGGATACAGGTATTGATTTGCAGTATGAAAATCTGGCCGGAGACACCATTCGGCGCAAGGCGCAGGAACTACAGGAGTTTGCCCGACGTAACCAGATCACGCCGGAACTGCTGCAAGCGATTCATCGCGCTAAACCACGGGTTGATTTAACCCAGTTTGGCGGGCCAGCAGCAGATTTGTCTAAACCTGAAAGGCCAGTTGGGGCTGCCGAAACGAACAATGGCGGGGCGAATGGCGCACAAGCAGCGCCCAAGCCACTAGAAACGGTTTATGACAATTTTGACATTACAATTCGGGCGGCGGGCGGAACTAATGAATATTCTTTAGAAGCCAAGTCACCATATGGGGAAACGGCCGCTTCCATCCATCAAGTTTTCCCGTTTGAAGACGACAATTACCAATACCTGGCCCGCTCCCTGCGTGACGTGCGAATTTCTGAACCCCAGTTTGCCAACGAGATGGGGGAAATCCTGCGTAAATTTTTGTTCCCCCCCCTGATTCAGGAAGAGTTCAGCAAAAGCCTGAACGTCTCCCGCGCCAAAGGGAAAGAAGGCATCCGGGTGCGAATCCACATCAACCAGGAGTTGGGGGAGCTGTACCAGGTGCCCTGGGAATATTGCCGCGACGATAAATCGTTCTTGTCACTCAATGCGGACACGCCGCTGGTGCGCTACATCCCCACCAACCGGGAGCCTGTGCCCATTTCCACCCCCAATACAGTGAAAATCTTGCTCGCCTGGGCCAACCCGGCCGATCTGGCGCAGCTGGACGTGCAAAGCGAGATCGACGCCGTGAAGGACGCGCTGGCCGGGTTTACGGCATCCGGTCGAGTGGTCATCGAGGAGCTGCCCGACGTCACGCCCAACCTGCTGGTCTCCAAAGTGCGGCAAAATCCGCCCCATATTTTCCATTTTATTGGGCATGGCGCGATGCTGAAGACGGGCGGCGGGGCACTGGCGCTGGACAACGGCCGTAACGCCCACACGCTGCTGGATGGCGACCGAATGCTGCGGCTGTTTCAGGGTGGTGACACCAAACTGATCATTTTAAGCGCCTGTCAATCCGGCGCGACATCGGACAAATCAGAGAAGTCCAGCTCGGCGGAGGCGTTTATGGGGCTGGCCCCCAAGCTGGTATGGGGTGGTCTGCCTGCCGTAGTGGCCATGCAGTATGATTTGCCCAACCTGGCGGCACGGCCGTTTATGCAGACGCTGTACGAATTTTTGGCTTTGGGAAGGCCGCTGGATACGGCCGTTACCGAAGCCCGCATTGGCCTGGATTTCAACATTATGGAAAGCCCGTACTGGGGCATCCCCGTGCTATTTATGCGCTCGCCAGACGGCAATATCTGGGCCTGAAATAGGGGTAATTAGGTAATTGAGCAATTACGTAATTACTCAATTACGCAATTACGAACTCTTAGGGGCATATGGACAACCGCTTAACCCTGAGCCAGTACAAATTAGCCAATTTTCTGGCCTGCCAGCGCCGCTTCCAGTTGCGCTCCCTGCGCCGCCTGCCCTGGCCCGCCTCGCCGCTGCCGGAATGGACCGAGCAGCTGTTGCAGCAGGGGCAGGATTTTCATCAACTGTTGGAGCGCCACTTTTTAGGTCTGCCCATCACCCCAGCCACCATTCCCGACGGCCGCATACGGCAATGGTGGCAAGCGTTTACCGACCATTCGCCCGTGCAAAATCTGCCTGCTACCGCCCGCTTTTTGCCAGAAACGGGGTTGACGGTGCCGCTGGGGAGCCATTTGCTGTACGGCCGTTTCGACCTCCTCGTTATTGGGGAAGATGCCCAAAACCGCCCATTTGCCCACGTTTTTGATTGGAAAACAGGCCGTCCCGCCACGCCTGAGGCGCTGAACGGCCGTTGGCAAACCCGCCTCTACCTCGCCCTGCTGGCCGAAGGGGGCAGCGCCTTCTGGCCACAAGCCGTGCCGCTGGCCCCGGAACAGATCAGCCTCACCTACTGGTACGTGCAGGCGGCCGACGAACCCGTCACTCTTGGCTACAGCGCGGCGGCGCACCAGGCCAACTGGGCCGAATTGCAGCAAATTGCGACGCAGCTTGACGAGGCGTTTTCACTCGATGCCTGGCCGTTGACCGATGATTGGAGCCAATGCCGGGAATGTGCCTACCAGGTTTATTGTGGGCGGCAAGGGGCGGGCACCGCCGTTCCTGAACTGGATGAACATGACGAAGCGGACGAGCCAAACCTACCCAACGAGCAGCTGCTCACCCCGGAACTCCCCTAACTCATGACGCTGGACGATTTTGCCTTTTTACTCTCGGAAGAGGGCCAACGCTGGCTGCATGATGTGGGGAAGATGGAGATCACCCCCCAAACCCACCTGCAAATTGCCGCCTGGCTGCGCCAAAAATTGCCCAAAACAGAGGCCCAGGCGGTGCTGGAAACGATCGTACTGCGCCAACACGCCACCGCCAAATTTAGCCGCGCCGCCGAAATGTATTTTGTGCGGGCCGCGCTGGAGCAGGCGTCGGCTGAGGTGGTGGCCCAGTACCGGGCACGCCGCTTTGCCGCGCTTGGCAGCCAGCAGATTGCCGATTTGGGCTGCGGCATTGGCGGGGATGCCATCGCGCTAACGGCGCAGGCGGAGGTCACGGGGGTGGAGTGGGACCCAATCCGGCTGGCGATGGCCCAGGAAAACGTGCGCGTTTATGGCCACGGCGCAAGGTTTCATCCGCTGCAAGCCGATCTGCACAGCCTGACGCCGCTGCGGCAGATGGACGCCCTCTTTTTTGATCCAGCACGGCGGGATGCACAGGGGCGTCGCTTTTTTTCATTGGCCCAGTACCAGCCGCCGCTGAGCGTGATTGATGCCTGGCGGGCGGTGGTGCCGGAGACGGCCGTTAAAATCAGCCCTGGGGTGAATTATGCCGAACTGCCAGACGAGGCCGAAGTGGAGTTTATTTCGCTGGCTGGGGAGATGAAGGAGGGGGTGTTGTGGTACGGCCGTTTGCATTCCGGCGTGGTGCGGCGGGCCACGCTGCTGCCCGCAGACCACACGCTTACTACGGCCGATTTGCCTGCGGAGCCAATTCCCAGCACGCCGCCAAAAACATATCTATACGAACCGGATAGTGCGGTGATTCGGGCGCATCTGGTGCAGGCGCTGGCGGTGCAGCTTGGGGCCAACCAGGTGGATGAATCGATTGCGTATTTGACGAGGGAAACGGCCGTTGCCACCCCCTTTGCCCGCTGTTTTGCCGTGGAGGCGTCCTTTCCGTTTCAGCTGAAGCAGCTGCGCCACTATTTGCGGGAACAGCGCGTGGGCAGCGTAACGATTAAAAAGCGTGGCTCCCCGCTGGATCCAGACCAGCTGCTGCGTCAGCTGCGCCTGAGCGGCGACAAAGAGAATCATCGATTTCTGTTTCTGACCCATATTTTGGGTGAGCCATCGGTGATTGTGGCGACGGAGGAATTGAAGGGATGAGAAAACGAAAACGGCCGCAATTGAAACGGCCGTTTTAGGTCGATTTAGGTTGAGGCGGGAGATACGGCCGTTAGGCTACCCCATTGTTCAAGTAGTGGCGCAGCACTTCGCGCAGCTTGCGGATATCCAGCGGCTTGGGCAAATAATCGTCGCAGCCCGCTTCCAGGCAGCGCTCCCGGTCCCCCACCAGCACCTGGGCCGTGGTGGCAATCAGCGGCACCGGTGCCAGCCGAACGTCTCCCTTGAACTCCCGCGCCAGCTCCAGGCCGCTTTTCCCTGGCAGGTTGATGTCTAACAAAATAATATCCGGCACCATCGTAGACAAAATCGCTTCGGCCGATGAGGCATCAGCCGCCCGAATCAACTCGTGCCCCTCCGCTTCCACAATACGCGACACCAGCAGCATATTTACCGGATTGTCTTCTACACACAGAACTTTTTTATCCGTTTTCGCCATAATAAGTTACCTTCATTCAAAAAATAGTTGCTACTGCAAATAAATAAGCCAATTGCAGAAAGTTTTGTAAAATAAAAACAAGGTTAAGAATTTGCCACAGCTTCAGCCAATTTATGGCTTATCTTGGGTGGATCGTATGGAATAGTAAATAAAAAGGTGCTGCCTTGTCCATACACACTTTCAATCCAGATTTCACCACCGTGCAACTCTACCAGCTTTTTCGTAATTGGCATCCCCAAGCCGGTACCACCAGCGACACGATTTAAGCCACCATCAATCTGACGGAACTGCTCAAACACAACGGCCGCATGTTCTTCCTTGATGCCAATACCTGTATCCCGTATGGAGCAAAGCACGTGATTGGTTTGCGCCTGTACCGAAATGGTCACACTGCCCTTTTCCGTAAACTTGATGGCGTTACCCACAATGTTCCACATAATCTGGCGCACGCGGGTGCGGTCTGCGAAAACCGGCTTCACGCCTTTATCGATATCCAGATGGAGGAATATCTGCTTTTCCTGTGCCAGCGAGGCAGCAGTGGCCACCACGTCATTTGCCAGTTGAGCAATATCCACCTCTTCATAGCGCAAATCCATCCGGCCTGCTTCAATTTTGGACATATCCAGAATATCGCCGATGAGACCGCGCAGGTGGTCGCCGCTTTCGCGGATGAGCCGCACATCTTCTTCCATGCGGTCGTTTAGCTCGCCGTCCAACCCTTCCAGCAGCACATCAGCAAAACCAATGATGGAGTTGAGCGGGGTGCGCAGCTCGTGGCTCATGCTGGCCAAAAACTCCGACTTTAGCTGATCCACTTCACGCAGCTTGCTGCTAGTTTGTACCTGGACGGCGTATTGATTGGCATTTTCAACAGCGACAGCAATTTGAGCCGCCAGGGTGGTTTGAACGTTAAGGTCTTCTTTGGTGAAGAAATTCTCAGTTGCCGACTGGATATCCAGGATGCCGATGAGTTTGCCACCAACCAGCATAGGCAAGGCCATTTCGGCGCGTGTTTCTGGCAAAAGCGGGTGGGGCAAAAAGTCTAGCGTGCGGCGCACATTGTTTTCTAGCACACCTTTGCGGGTACGGGCGGCTCTGGCTACGATGGCATCATCATTGATGTTGATTTCTCGTCCTTCCAGGCTCATGAGGCGGCCCACATTGCCTGCGCCCGCTTTGAGTACCAGCTTCTTGCCAGTTTCATTGATAAGATAAATATGTACGTGGTAAAGATTGAAGCTGCTCTTGGTCAGGTCTACCACGGCTTGCAGCAGCTCATCAACTTCTAAAATGGTGGCAGCGGCGGTGCTTACCTGAGCCACTGTTTCCAGCTCAGACGCAAGCCGTTCTTGCTCGGCCAGGGCCATTTGGGTTTGCTCAAACAGGCGGGCAGCTTCCAGGGCCTCGGCCAACTCCTTTGCAACGGCGTTTATGATTTCGCGTTCATCGTCGGTTAACGGCCGTTCTGCATCCTCTTCCAAGCCAAAACTACCAAACGCTTCACCACGCACTGTCAACGGCTTGCTAATGCTGGTTGAAGTGGCGGTCGGGAGTGCGGAACCGTTTTTATCTGCTTTGCTGCTCTTATGGGTTAATGTTTGCAGCCCAGCCAGATCAAAGCGATAGCCCATAATGTTTTTCTGTGCTTCTCTGTATTTCTGCCAGCCTTCCCGGCTCATTTGCCGCTGCAGCAGGCTCAACTCGCGCAGCCGACCTTCCATCTCCTGGCGCAGGCCGGTGCTTTCGATGGCAATGGCAATCTGGCCACACAACCCCTCCAGCATCAGCTGGTCGTTGGCGGTAACGCCATTGAGCCTGTCGCTTTGCACATCTAACACGCCCAGCACTTCACTGCGCAGCTTGATGGGTACAGCCAGCTCGCTTTTGGTATGGGGCAGCAATGGGTTGGGCTGCCAGTCTGGGTCGTTGGCAACCTGGCCGCGCAAGACAGATTGGCTCGTTTCAGCGGATCGACCAATAAGGCCCACGCCCATCGGCATGGAGTGGTTCATCTCTTGCATTTTTTGACCAATGGCACCATATCCTACAACCAGGCTGAGGGTATCCATAGTATCATCGTAGCGAAGCAGCTGGGTGTAATAATAGCCAAACTGCTCCTGGACCTGGTGAACAACGCGCTCATAAAGATCAGACAGGCTGGTAGCCGAGGCGATTTCCTGGGCAACCTGGGTAGTTAGGGTCACCTCTCGTTCACGGCGGATCAGGTTGGCGCGGGCTTCCTCATGGAGCGTGGCGGCAAGCAGCGCCAACGCACCCTGTTCGGCCAGGTCGCGATAAATAGTAAGGTGATCTTCTGTAAAGTACGCTTTTTCTGAACTGGCAAGAACTATAATGCCCAACCAGTCACCACCAGCTTTCAGCGGAAGGATGGCCAGGCTGACCGCCCCAAACTGGGCGGCCATCATTTGGCCTTCGGCACCAATCTCTGAATCATTTTCAATATCATCGCTAACAAACGGGTAATCTGGGGAAAAGATGGCGGGGAGATGTTGGACTGGAATTTGAAGCCCGGTTGGCGCTGGCGCGATGCTGCTCTGTGCGGGTGTGGCTTTTTTCAATTCAATAACGGCCGTATCCCCCTCCCCTTTTACGATGAACAGGGAAACGGACGTTTGGGGGAAATAGCCTGCTCTTTCTACTACAATATCAACCACTTCATCCTGCGTTTGCGCCGCCACCAATGCCCGGCTGATTTCCAGCCGCTGTTGGACTTGCGCTTCATTTTTTTGAATATCGCTAAACCGCTGAGCATTCACAATAGCCAGGCCAACTGTCTTGCCAATGGTGAGGAGCATTTGCTTGTTTTGGTCTGTAACTGATTGCGGTTCGGTAAAAATCAGATTGACCACGCCCAATACCTGATCCTGAAAAAGGAGCGGGAAAGAGACAACATTATGCAATCCTTGATCCAGCAGCGCCTGCCGCACAGCTGGCTCCAGGCGATCATCGCGAATAATGTCGCTGCTGGTGACAACTTGCTTCTGGGCGATGGTTATTCCAGAGAGGCTGCCTTTAGAGGGCAGTATCGAACCCACTTCCAACGTTTTGCTGCTAAACCCATGAGAAGCGAGCAGCTGCAAACTTTGGGCTTCTTTATTCAGAATAAACAGGGCCACCGATGGCGCGTGGGTATATTCCACAATGGCTTCTGTGGCACGGTCGATAACAGTTTGAAAATCCGGGGCGCGGTGGAGGGAATCGGCAATGGCATTGATGGTAGACAGGGCTTGTTCGCGCTCAACCCGCTCGGTGACATCTTTGCCGGTTGAAATGAGATGCGTGATCGTGCCGCTGACATCTTTTACAGGGGTGATCGTCTTTTCTTCGTAGTAAAGGGTGCCATCTTTCTTTTTGTTTATCGACATGCCGCGAAAGGTTTGACCAGACAAGACGGTTTGCCACAGTTTCTGGTAAAAGGCCTTGTCGTGCACGCCGGATTTCAAAATGCGTGGGTTTTGGCCAATAACATCTTCTTTGGTGTAACCTGTTACCACTTCAAAGGCCGGGTTAACATAAAGAATTACGCCATCCGGGTTGGTTACCAGGATGTGATCGGCAGTTTGCTCCGCTAAAGCCCGATAAATCTCATTGTCGAGGTTCATTCTGTTGCTCCGTTTCCTTCATGACCATTGCCAGACTCGTCATTACCTAGCTGAATGAACGAGCGCCGACCCAGCGTACGGCCGATTTCCATAACGGCCGTTCGCATAATTGTGTCTACATCCGTAGAGCTGCGCACCTTGGTGGCAATCTCGCGCAGAAGCCGCTCTCGCTGAGACCGCGCCTGCTCTTGCCGGAACAAGAGCGTGGTTTGCATCACCACCGCTGCCTGGCCAATCAAACTTTTGGCCTGACGCAGCTGAACTTCGTCCAGGTGTAACGGATTCGCCGATTGACCGGCAACGATGCCCAACCATTGTGACCCCACCACCAAGGGAAACAAAACAAAGCTGTTCATGCCAAACTGTTGCATAATTTCGCGGGTGGTCGCATCTATGCGCTCATCTTGCTGAATATCAGGGATCGCCATAGAGGCATCTGGCTTCAGCAGACCCAAAAACGGAACCTGCTCAACTAAAAAGCGCATTCCTACTTTCATCATTTTGGGTACGTTTTCATGCTCCCAAAAAGCAACGGCCGTTACATCACGCGGCACACCGTCTTCTATTGGCTGATCAAACATAAAAAGATTTGCCCGATCCAGGTTGCGCAGTTCAGTCGATTGAATCAACGCTTGCAGCACATCATCTTCTGTGTTGCTAAGAACAATGCGTTCGCTGCCGGTATAGAGCGCTTCCGTTTGGGCCAAAACTGTCTGGGTTTGTTCATATAGGCGAATGGATTGAATGGAAACGGCCGCTTGCCGTGCCAGCGCATTCAGCCGCCGAACCTGAGGTTCTGGAAACTGTGTGGGTTGCGGATAAGTCCCACTCAGGAAGCCCATCCATTGACCACCCACAACCAGCGGAATATAGATGAGGCTGCGGGCCTGGAAGCGATTGACAAAAATTTCTCTGGTGTTAACACCCATTCGCTCATCGGTAAGCACATCTTCACAAATGAGCCATTCATCTGGCCTCAACACCGTTTCCGCCTCTGGGAATGCGGTCAGCTTATACCGGTTGGGCAGTGGTGTCGGCAGCTTGCTCCAACGAACCAGCACATCAACAAAAATTGGTTTTTGCTCTTTCTCCCAAACATGCTCGAAGAAATTGAGGCTGACATCGTTGCTGCCCTGGCCCAGAATAGTGTGTTGACGCAGGGCGGTGAGCACCTGTTCATAGCTTTGGGCTGTGTTGAGGTCGGCACTGGCCTGGTAAAGAGCGGCCGTTTCCGACAGCGCTTCTTCCGTCTGGTTAAACAGCAGCCGATTGTAAACAACCGAGGAGGCTTGCTGGGCGATAGCGCCATAAAGCCGTTCATCGGCACTGGTAAAGGTCTGATGTTTGTCCCAACGAATGACAATCTGGCCCAGGCGCAGGTTGCCAATGGTCAGGAACATAATGGCCAGCGCCTGAACACGGTGCTGCGCCAAGATTGTCTGGTCAGCGGGACTTAAACGGCTGTCTTCCTCTACATTCCCCACAAAAAGAATGTTTTCACCGCCCGATGGCCACAAGCGGCCAAACGGCTGGCCCGGCAGGTAAAGGTTTGCTATTTTCAAGAGGCTCTCTTTAGGAACCGTGGCCATTATTTGGCCCTCGCCAGGATCGTCGGTGGCCGATTGATTGTAAATAAGCAGAAAGGCGTCGGTGGCCCCAACCTGAAGCCCAGGGGCTGCAGCTGATTCCAATACAGCGTGGAGATTGGTGGCGGTATTGAGTTGGGAACTGTATGAATAGAGCATTTCAGTTTCTGCCAGGGCAGCCTGGGTTTGCTCGAACAGCCGGGTATTTTGAACGGCCGTTGCGGCCTGGTGCACAATCGTTTGGGCAAATTGCAATTTTTCTGCGTTTATAGGCCGTTTTTCCAAAACATCCAGACCCACCGTACCAATCACTTCATCACCAATGATGATAGGAATGATAACAATGCTTTGAATACCCTGGTCGCGGAAGATGTCGTGGACGGGTGCCGTGCGCAGATCACCTTGGGCATCTTCTATATATACGGTTTGTTGCTCAAGAAGTATATGCTGTGTCAGCGGGTTGCCCGCCACAGGGATAGAGGCGCCGATAGCGCTAGGAGTCCGGGAAGGATCATGATGTTCAGCAATCACAATCATCTCGGTTCTAGTCTCGTTCATCAACGCCACGCGGGCCTGGTCTACCCCTACAGCTGGCACCAGTTCGTCTACAATGGTTTGCAGGGAACGCTGCAAATCGAGCGATGTGGAAATCTGGGTGATGATATTATTAATCACCGCCATTTCCTGACTGCGCTTTTCAGCGGCGGCTCGATCTTTTTCAGCCGCTTCTGCCAATCGCAAGTTTTCCAGATGAGCACTAAGACGTTCGGTAACGGCCGTTAGCAGCTCCGACTCATCTTCACCATACTGTTCGGAAATTTCCAAACGCAGCTGGCCAACTGACGCACCCTGAATTTGCAGAGTCTGGGTAATCAGTCTGGCATCTTCGGGGAAAACAGTTGGCTCAGAGCCAGCTTCTGACACGGGGGCCTTCTGTTGCCGGTCATAGCTGTATGTCAGCCTGTCCTTCCGTTCGGTGAAGTATTCCTGCCAACCTTCACGCGTTAAGCGACGAGACAGCTCTTGCAACTCTTTCACCGCCTTCTCGGATTGAATGAGAGACCGGGCATTTTGCAGGGCAATGGCAATTTGCGCCGCCAACGTGGTGAAGATATTAATATCTTCCTCCATAAAGCGATTAACACGGTCCGCCTGCACATCCAGCACACCCAGCACTTCGTCTCTGGCAATCAAAGGCACAGCCATTTCTGCCCGTGTAGCCGGCAGAAGCGGATGCGGCAAGAAACCAGGCTCCGACTGCACATCGTTAATAACCACACCCTTTTTGTCGCGAGCGGCGCGGGCTACCAGTGATTTTTCCCGACTCAGGGCAATCTGGCGACCTTCAGCAACCATTTTTTGGCCAACGTCACCAGCCCCGTTAGACAGCGTCAATTGGTCCATGTCCTTGTCTAGCAGGTAAATGTGGGCATGGTAAAGATCAAAACGTGCCTTCGTTAGATCCACCACTTGCTGCAAAAGCTCTTCGGGTTCCACAATAGTGGCAGCTACAGCACTGACGTTAGCCACCGCTTCCAGTTCTGTCGCGCGCCGGGTGATGGTTGCCTGCGCTTCACGTCGCTCTGTGATGTCCTGGTTCGCACCGTACCAGCGCAGAATATGCCCTTCTTCGTCGCGCTCGATGTTGATGTTCACTGAGATATAACCGAGGCCGCCATCGGCATACAGAATGCGATGCTCTAGCGACCGACTGAAGTGCCGGTCAGTAGAGTTGATCGCCAGTTCGATTTCGGCACCCACAAGGCTCACGTCGTCCGGGTGGACAAAGTGCTGCGCGTAATACGCCGAGGACAGTTGATGGCCGCCGTGCGCTTCGGCGGTGGTGTGGAAGAGGGCAAAAAATTGATCATTGAAGGTGAATAGGTCCTTCTCGACATCGTATTCCCAGTAAGCCAATTTGGCGATCTTGAGTGCTTGAGACAGCTCGGCTTCGCTTTGGCGCAGAGCAACTTCCGACTGTTTGCGCTCTGTGATGTCCTGGTTCGCACCGTAGTAGCGCAGAATATGCCCTTCTTCGTCCCGCTCAACGTTGATGTTAACTGAGAGGTAACCGACGCCGCCATCAGCGTAGAGAATGCGATGCTCTAGCGACCGGCTGAAGTGCCGCTCCGTAGAGTTGAGTGCCCGCTCGATTTCGGCGCCCACGATGGGCAGATCGTCTGAGTGGACAAAGTGCTGCGCATAATATGCTGAGGGCAGTTGATAGCCGCCGTGCTCTTTGGCAGTGGTGTGGAAGAGTGCAAAGAATTGATCGTTGAAGGTGAACAGGTCCTTCTCGACATCGTATTCCCAGTAGGCCAATTTGGCGATTTTGAGCGCCTCAAACAGCTCGCCTTCGCTTTGGCGCAGAGCTTCTTCCGCCTGTTTGCGCTCCGTGATGTCCTGGTTCGCACCGTAGTAGCGCAGAATGTTTCCTTCTTCGTCGCGCTCGATGTTGATGCTAACCGAAATGTAACCGACGCCACCATCGGCGTACAGAATGCGATGTTCTAGTGAACGAGTGTAAAACCGGTCGGTAGAGTTGAGTGCCTGCTCGATTTCAGCGCCTACAATGGGCAAATCGTCTGGGTGGACAAAGTGCTGCGCGTAATACGCCGAGGGTAGTTGATGGCCGCCGTGCTCTTCGGCAGTGGTGTGGAAAAGGGCAAAAAATTGATCATTGAAGGTGAACAGGTCCTTCTCGACATCGTATTCCCAGTAGCCCAATTTGGCAATTCTGAGCGCCTCGGACAGCTCGGCTTCGCTGCGGCGCAGGGACTCTTCAATACGCTTGTGTTCGGTAATATCACGGGCAAAAGCCAGCACTCCCCATATCTGTTCATCAGCATCCCTCAACGGCGTTTTAATGGTATGGAAGGTATGCACATCCCCATCAATGGCTGCCGGGTCATCCGGGTAGATCTGCATCTGCCCGCTATCCATTACCAAACGGTCATCAGTCCAGAACCCTCGAATCCCTTTCTCTGGATCGCCTTTGACCAGCTCTTCAGGGAAGCCCAGTTCCAGATCATTCTTGCCGATAAAATCTTCAGAGGTGATGTGCAAAGCATTGGCATATCCCTGGTTGACCAGGTGGTAGCGATGCTCCTGGTCCTTGATGAAGATCCAGTCGGGCGTGGCGTCAATAATAGTCCGCAACAGGGCTTCCCGCTCCTCTGTTTGGGTAAAGAGACGGGCATTTTGCAAGGCAACGGCCGTTTGCGCGGCCAACGTGGTGAAGGTGCTGATATCCTCTTTGCTGAAATAATTGAGCCGGTTGGACTGAACGTCGAGCACACCCAGCACTTGCTCTCCGGCAATCAGGGGAACCGCCATCTCGGCCCGGGTATCGGGCAGCAGGGGGTGGGGCAGAAAGCCCGGCTCGGCCTGGACGTCGTTAATGACCACGCCCTGGCCCGAGCGTGCCGCCCGCGCCACTAACGATTGTTCCTGGTTGAGCGGAATCTGCCGCCTCTCAGCCACCATCTGCTGGCCAACTGTGCCTGCGCCACTGGTCAGGACAAGCATTTCGGTTTCTGTATCCAGCAGGTAGATGTGGGTGTGGTACAAGTCAAACCTGTTTTTAGTCAGATTGACCACTTCTTGCAAAAGTTCGCCGGTATTCAGGATAGTGGCAGCGGCCGTACTCACTTCAGCCACCGCTTGCATCTCGGCCGCTCGTTTGGTGATAATCGTTTCAAAACGATTACGTTCAATCAAGTTAGATACGATGCCGGCGTAAGCAAACAACAGTTCCGATTGGTAGGGTTTAAGGGGCTGTCCTGTCAACAGATTGTCCGCGAAAATCACGCCGATGGGGGAGTCTTCAATCCACATAGCCGCGCCAATATGCCAGCCGCGCCCCACAACCTCTCCGCCAGACCACAAATCTGCATCTTCCTCCACAACCAAACGATTTCGACCCAGCACGAATGTGTCTATCGTCTCTTTCTGGTCAATAACATTCTCTGGCCCCTGTTCATTACCAACATTACCCTCAGCATCCGTGCCGTAAGTGCCTAAAAGCAAATCTTTTGCTTCATTCAGCAGGTACATACCAACTCGCTCAAAGCCCAGCCGGGTGTGAGCCAGTTCGACAGCCGTACGATATAGTTTGTCCAGATCGTCAATGCGGAATAATTCGACATTAATTTCATGCAGAATACCCTGCATGTCTAAATATTCCTGGGCTGACAGCTGCGCGGCTGGCTGGGCCAATTGCGTCTGTATGCTGTCTTGCGGTAGTTTTTCTTCTTTTAGCATGGATGCCTCCACGGCAGACTGTTTTGCCATCTTACTTCTGAGTATGACCCTCTCCATTCTGGTTTGTGGAAAGTTCAATGATAGCTTTTTTCACTTTTAGGGCCTGACTAAGTTCAGAAACGGCCGTTTTCAAGGCAGATTCCATTGTGACCGTACTTTGTATTTTCTGAGTGATGTTGTTCAATAATCGTTCCCGATCTGCCCGTGCCTTTGTCTGGTTAAAGAGACGGCGATTTTCTAGCGTGGTGCTAAGCAGAGAGGCAATCTGCAATAGAATTTGCTGATCCCCTTCGTCTAGTTCTGTATTAGCGGCAACGATCACGTTAAACGTGCCCAACGCACGCCCACTGGCGTAAAGCGGTACATGGTAAGCTTGCAGCGAGTCTTCGCCACTGGTAAACAAATCGGCAACGATCTGTCGTTTCTCTAATGCCTGGGCCATGGGCGACGCCGCCAACGGTATCAGTTCGCCCTCTCGCACGTCAGTGGCCTCACCAGTAACACCCACAACATGCAGCATCGACTCATTTTCTTTATCAATTAAATACAGGCTGAGGCGCTTAGCGCCAAGGATATCGGGCACCTTGTTTATTACCGTAGCGGCAATATCTTCAATCGTCGTTATACGAGAAATCGTTTCACTTAGCTCATTGAGCAAGGCCAGGCGACGTGCTTGTTCATTCGTCTCCCGTAGCGCACGCTGCGTTTGCTCCGTTAAGCGGGCCCGTTCTAATGCCTCAGATACCTGATGAGCAACCGTTTTTATAAGCGATTGTTTACGTTCTGAGATGGCGCTGCCATCCGGGTTACGCAGGCCAATTTTGCCAATTAATTCACCGCGTACAGCGATGGGAATAGTCACAGAACTATCGGTCGTTTCCGTACCAGCTCTATCCTTGCCCTTAGCTGTTTGCCTGGCAACGACTGCTTCATCATCTGCATCCTGAATATGTTTGGCTCCCTTGATATTAAAGGAATACCCGAAATACGGCCGTTCCTCTGTTGTCAGATAATCCTCCCAACCCTCACGCACCATAATGCGTTGGAGTCGGGTGAGTTCATCTAAAGCCTTGAGCGCTTCATCGTGGCGGCGGGCATTTTGCAGGGCAACCGCTACCTGAGAAGCCAGCGTTGTGAAAATATTGATGTCTTCTGATGTAAAGCGATTAACCTTGTTTGCCTGCACATCCAACACGCCAAGGACCTCATTCCCAACAACAAGCGGCACTGCCAGCTCAGCTTGGGTTTCAGGTAACAATGGGTGCGGCAAGAAACCAGGTTCCTCTTGCACATTATTGATAACAACGCCTTCCTGAGTACGGGCAGCGCGGGCCACCAGCGATTGCTCCTTAGTCAGCTCAATCCGACGCCCTTCTGCGACCATCTTGGCCCCAACTTCGCCAGCGCCGCTTGTTAAAACCAATTTTGTCTTACTCTCATCCAGTAAATAGAGGTGGGTATGGTAGAGATTAAACCGTTCCTTGGTTAGATCTACCATTTGCTGTATGAGTTCCTCTGGGTCCAAAATGGTGGTGGCAACGGTACCAACGTTGGCTACCGTTTCCAGTTCTGTCGCGCGCCGGGCTACCGTAGCCTGCGCTTCACGACGGTCAGTAATATCCACTAAGGAGGTGATAATGGCCGGATTACCCTGAAAGTTAATGATTCGACCAGAAGCTAATGTCCAAAGCGTTTCGCCATCGCCTCGCTTTAGACGCAGGTCAAAGTTAAAAACCTGGCCCTGCTCGCGCAGCCCTTTTAGATAAGTTTCCCGATCAGCCGGATCGTGGTAGAAATCAGGGGTTATCTGGCCGATCAGCTCCTCACGTGGCACCCGAATCATCGCTGTCAACGGGTCATTAACGTAAGCAACAATACCGTCTGAAACTCTGGAAATAACCAGAGGTACGTTTATTGATTCAAGAATTTCCTGGGTACGCGCCTGCGCTTCCTGCAACTCTTTTTCAAATTGCTTGCGCTCGGTGATGTCGTGAACAAAGCCCACAAAACCGGAGAGATTACCTTCAAGATCCCGTAGTGGAACCCTGGTAGTCGTTAATGTCACATGCTGTCCGGTGATCAATGTTGTTTCTTCTTCAACGACTTCCATTTGCCCGCTATCCAGCACTTTGCGCTCACTGGGCCATATTCCAGGGAAGCCCGTTTCTGAACCTCCCTTTACAACTTCTTCAGAGATACCAAGTTCCAGGTCATTTTTGCCGACGATGTCATCGGGGGTCATTTCCAATGTATTCGCAAATTCTTTGTTCGCCACGATGTACCGGTGGTTAATGTCCTTGACAAAAATCCAGTCCGGTGTGGAATCAATAATGGTGCGCATCAACGCCTCATTTTCCCGGACTTGAGCTTCGGCTTGCCGACGCTCATTCAGAAGCGCGGCATTTTGAATGGCAATGGCCAGCTGCCCAGACAATGTTTCAAATGCAGAAAGGTTGTCTTCTGTTAAGGCATGTGGCTTATCGCTCTGCAAATCAAGCACGCCCACAACCTTTTCTCCCACCACCAGTGGTACCGCCATTTCAGAGCGCGTATCCGGCAGCAAGGGATGCGGACGGAAAGCAGGGCTTTCCGCGGTATCGGCCACAATGACGGCGTGTTTGGTTGAAGCGGCCGTTCCATTCAGTGAGTTTTCATCGATTGGTAGTGTATGCCCGGCTTCAAATAGTTTTGTTCCGGCATAACCGGTACTGGCTTGCAGCACCAGGTGCTCGCCACTCTCGTCAACCAGGTAAATTTGGGTCTGGTACAGCTCAAACCGATCTTGTACCAACTGGGCCGCCTGGGGCAACAATTGATCCAAATGCCGCACCTGAGAAACTTGCCGCCCAATTTCTGCGGCCAGGTTCAGGTCCTGGGTACGAGACGCTACTCGCTGCTCCAACCCCGCAATCAAATTGCGCAGCTGGGTTGTCATGCTGTTAAATGCCGCCCCCAGGGTGCCAATTTCATCTTCCCTGACAACGGTTACCTGTCGTGATAAATCACCGGCACTAATGGCCTGTGCAGTTGCAGCTAATTCTCCGATGGGCCGCGTGATGCGCAAAGCAACAAGGGTGCCAACACCACCCGCTATGATCATAGCCACGAGTACGGCCGTTATCGTGCTCACTAACGTACTGTTGGCCAGTTCCAGGGCTTCATCCACCGGCACTTCGGCCACAACATTTAAGCCCTGCGGCCGTAAAAGGGAACTCAGACCCAGGGAGATAAATTGATGCGCCTGCACCACTTCCTCACCATCCAGGCCAGCGGTAAATCCATCTGAAGAAGGCACGGTGGCTTGGGTTCTCTGCAAAACGACGGAGCGATTCGGGTGCGCCACAACACGACCATTATTATCTATGACATAAACAAAGCCTTTAATTTCGCTTCTGATGTCTTCCATCAATGTCCACATTGGCCGGAAACGGAAGTTAGCTGCCAACACCCCATCAAAATCACCGGTTTGTAAATCATAAAACGGGATGGAAATAGTCATGAACGGTTCGCCAGATTCCTCGTCAATCTGCACGGGGCTGTAATAAGTCCCGCCTGAACCGTGCGGTATATTAAAGATAGCTGTTTCTGCGTAGGATCTGGACTCCCCTTCAATGCTAAGGAGCACTGGTGACTCAAAGACAATCGTTTGTCCCTGACTATCGACCAGAATCAGTTCAGAATAAACGTCCTGGCTATTCGACAAACTGCGCAATAACGCTTTTTGTTGATTGACTTCCATATCTGGCAGGCCCTGCACATCCAAAAGCAGCCGCAGATCTCCCTCTCGGGAAAAAATGTAGGTTTCCACCTGTGTGGCAACGCGCCGTACAATTTCCTGCTGCAGCACGATGGCTTGCTGACGCTCCACGTTGAATATGCGACGAAGCGTGTCTGCACCGACAAGTAGGAGAGGAACCACTGCCAGAAGCACAATGGCAATTATTAGTTGAGCACGAAGACTTTTACGCATAAGCGGCCTACCTTAGCAAAAGCGAGTATAAGTATAAGGGCAATGATTTATTCATAATTCCAGGTCAAGCATTTATGTTCTACGCTAATTTTTTGGATCACTCACGGACAATCATGTTTGCTTGACGCAAAATATCATCTGAAATTTCCAGGTCAATAGCATTGGCCGTTTTCAGGTTAATGGCCAGGAAAAAATCCGCTGTTTCCACCGGTAAATTGCTCACGGCAACGCCCTGGAAGATTTGATGGGCCAGCCGGGCTGACTGTTTGCCGGTAGCGTAAAAACTGAAACTGTACGACATTAAGCCGCCCGCCTGGACTGTAGTATCGCCTGGGGCGGTCAACGGCAGCTTACGGGCAATGGACGCTTCGGCAAACTCAGCCATGCGCGAGACCAACAGGCTGTCTGGCAGCAAGAACATGGCGTCGGCATCTTCAGGAATATTTTCAATGGCTGCCGTGGTCTCATCCTCATTCCGCGCTTCGCGCAGGAATAACTCAACGCCCAGCTGCACGGCCGTTTCTTGAATATCCGCTAAAATGATGACGGCAGCGTTGTCGTCCGGGTTATAAGGTAAGTAGATTTTTTGAATGTCTGGCTCCAGGGTCAGTAACCACTCTAAGCGACGAGGTTCACTCAATCCCCACTGCACCCCAGTGGCGTTAGCATTGGGCCTGGCCAGGTTGGTAACAAGACCAGCGCGGAGTGAATCAGCTATTGGAGCAAAGATAATCGGTATTTCCTGTGTTGCCTTCATCGCCGCTATAGATCCAGGTGTGCTTAGCGCCAGAATCAAGTCTACATCCTGGTCAACCAACGCTTGAGCAGCTGCATCCAATCCGGCAACGTTTCCAACAGGTCCGTCATAGATGTAGGTAATGTTCTTGCCTTCGATATAGCCTAGTTCGGTCATCCCATCTTTGAAGCCATCAAAAATGGGGTCGAGAATAGGAGCCAGATTCATTACCCCGACCGTGACCATTTGCGGGTCGTCCGCCGCACCACTATCGCAGGCACCTAAGCTAAAGATTAAGAGGATCAGCAAGCCAGTTAGCAACTGTGAGAATGCTCGTGTTTGATTCTTTGGCATAAGAAGCAACGATTTTGCTCTTTTCATCATGTCTCTCCAATACTTCTCAGCTTGTCATAAAATGACGTTGTTGCTGCTAAATTTAGCTAATATTTGTTTAATCGTGTGATTTAGCAGCCCGCTCATGACCATTGGTGCCATTGCTACCTACTGTTTCCAGTTCCAGGCTCACGTAACCTTCCAGGCCTAGCGCCCGGCCGATTTCTTCAGCGGCCGTACGCAAAATCGATTCGGCATCAATGGCTGTACTGACGCGTGTGGTAATCTGGCGCAAAATTTGTTCTTCTTCTGCCAGGGCAACAGAGCTTTCCAGCAGCCTTGTGCTTTCAATAGCAATGGCCGCCTGGTTAGCAACGGCCGTTAGCAGGTTCAAATGCTGCTCATTGTAAAGGCGCGGCGTGGTGTAGCTCTCCAAACCAATCAGACCAAGAACACGATCACCCAACATGATGGGTACTCCCAGCCAAGATTCCGGTAGCTTGCCATAACCGGCGATGCCTAACACTGCCAACTGCCGCCCCACATTATCGGGTATAAGCAAGGGCTGTCGCTGGCGGATAAGATATTCTGTCACGCCATGCCCTGCCTGCCGCCGCTCTGTGTACCAATGCAACTCGCTGCCCGAGGCAGTTAAGACAAACTCCACCTCATCATTTTCTTCATCGTATGTAACTGTAAAAAAGTTAGTCGTATCCATCAGTCCGGACAAATAGTCGTACACAGTTTGGAAGACCCCATCGACGGATGTCTGCGCCGTCAAGGATTGGCTCATTTCAATGAGGATGGCCAATTCTTCGGTACGCTGCTGTGTTTCATTGAGGGCGTTTTGCGTTTGCTGGGCCAAACGGAGATTTTCCAGATGAACGCTAAGCCGCTCGGCAACAGCAGCTACAATCTCCGACGCTTCATCTTTATTCAGTTTCGCGCTATCTACCAGCAGTTCTCCAATTGATTCACCCTGCACCAGCAAGGATTGGGCCTGCATTGTTTCCTTATCAGGCATTAGCTTAGCAGCAGGTTCTTCATCAGAAGGCAAAACCTGGCTTACCTCCAGATCGTAACGAAAGGTCAATTCATCTAATTGCTGGTCAAAAAATTCGCTCCAACCTTCACGCGTTAATCGGCGAGACAACTCCTGGAGTTCCTGAATAGCTTGTTCTGACCTGGTATAAGAGCGGGCATTTTGCAGCGCAACTGCTACCTGAGAAGCCAGCGTTGTTACTGTTTGCAGATCGGCTTCGTCAAAGTGGTTCAATTGCTCCGAACGCACATCTAGCACGCCGAGTACTTGCTTGCCAATGGCAATGGGCACAGCCATTTCTGAACGCGTTGCTGCGAGTAAGGCATGGGGCATAAACCCTTCTTCTGGCGATTCGTAATTACGAATTGCCCCTTCCACATTTCTGGCCACTGAAGCAACAAGTGAGCCGGTGGCAGACAAAGGAATACGCCGACCCTCGGCCACCATTTGCCGACCTACTTCACCGGCACCCGCTGTTAACACCAGCGTTTGGGCGCGGTCGTCCAGCAGGTGAATATGGGCATGGTACAAATCAAAGTTACTCTTGGTGAGGTCGGCCACTTGTTGAAGAAGTTCTTGCGGGTCTAAAATGGTGGCTGCGGCCGTACTTACCTTGGCCACCGTGGACAGCTCATTGGCCTTTTTGGCCAACAGGTTTTCTGCATCTTTTCGCGCATGAATATCCATGATGGAGGCCGCGATAGCGGGTTCGCCTTCATAAGTGATGAGACGGCCAGAGGCCAGTCCCCAGAACCGTTCGCCATCGCCGCGCTTGAAAATCATTTCAAAATCTTTCGCGGCACCTTCTTCACGTAAGGCAGTAAGAAATCTCGCACGGTCATCAGGATTTGCATAAAAATCAGGCGTTACCTGCCCAATGAGCTGTTCGCGTGACAGGCGGAATGTTTCTGCAAGGGCCTGGTTGACATAAGCCACCACCCCGGTAGCCATGTAAGAGATGACGATGGGTAGGGAGATCGATCCCAAAATGGATTGGAACTGTGCTTTTTCTTGTTGAGCCTGGGCGAACAGCTTTGCGTTTTGCAAACCAATCGCCACCTGGCCAGCTATTAAGAGCAATAAATCAATATCTGCTTCACCCAAACTGCCAGCCACATTGTTTTGCACATCTAGAACACCCAAAACCTCACCATCCAGGGTGATGGGCACAGCTGCTTCCGCCTTGGTCTCCGGCAATAAGGAATTCGGCAGCCAATCGGGATCAGTGGCTACGTCGGCTACAAGCGTCGGCTTATTGGTTGCTGCGGTTCGGCCTACCAACCCTTTACCCGCCTCAATTGTATGCTTCTGATTCAATAACACCTGGCCGACCTCACCTGTTCCACCCACCATTACCAGATTTTCTTTTGTCTCATCAAAAAGATAGATATGTGTGTGATAGTATTTGAAAGTGTGCCGAACCTGCTCTACCACGTTCGTAGCCAGTGACTCTGCATCCAAGAAGGCGGATAATCCCTGGCTGATCCTGGAGCTGGTTAAAACTGCTCTAACGCGGTATTCCAGATCATCACGGGCGGCTAAAAGCCCCTGACGCATTTCTTCCAGGGTATCGCCTAACAGCTGAAATTCAGCTAGGCCTCCTTTGCTAACAGGTGTTTCTAAATCCCCGCTCTTAATTCTGTCGGCAGAGGCGACCAACTCACGTAACGGCCGTACAAGATAGTTAGCGCCAACCAGCACCACAATGAGGCTTATGAGCAAAAGGACAGCCGCGTTGATAAGCAACGACAGCAGCGAGTTCCCAATTTCTGCCAGCAGGAGACCCAGATCGACAACCATGTGCATAGCGCCTATCTGTACCCCGTCTTTCTCGATGGGGCTTACAAGTATGATTTCACTCTTTGTCGTGTACTCAACGATCTCCCCCTGCTCAATGGCCTGTAGGGTCAGGTCTTGCTCAATCCCGCCGTCTTCAAGCGACCAGTCTGAGTCGGTTTGTGTAACCAGTTCACCATCGGCATTCCATATACTGGCATGCACAATAGTAGACTGAGCCTGAACTTCCTCCAGAATGGCGTTCAGATCGGCAACTTCCAATGTATCCAGATGGTCAAAGGCCAACCTGGAGGAAACGGCTAACATGGTCCGTCCGTTGCGTGCGATGCCTTCCTCAATAACGACTAAACCAAAACGGCCGACACCAACGAGCAGAACACTGAAGATAATTATCAGCAATGTCCCGATGGCTGCAGGGCCTACTATGGTAAGTTTTGCTCTTCGTATTTTCATCACCGTCTCTCCGGCTGATTCTCGCTAATAAACCAATCAGATGCAGTATCAATAGCGATCATTAATTCAATACCTTAATTATTCGATGGATTGTTTCCATTTTTTACACCTGAGGGGGCTAGTTTTATCTGTGCTGTGGTATTAAGCGCCTGGCCGAGTTCTTTAACGGCCGTTTGCAAAGCACTCTCCACCGAAACCGTATTTTGAATACGCTGATTAATCTCGTTGATGAGATGTTCCTTTTCGGCCTGAGCCTTTGTTTTGAAGTACAAACGCTGGCTCTGCACCGCCGGGGCCGCCATATTGATCAGCGCATTAAAGATCTCTTCCTCTTGCCTGCTAAAGGTGCGTGGCTCGGGCCAGCTGCAAGTAATAATGCCTACCCACTCGCCACCCATTGTCAGGGGAATCACCGCAATGGCTTTAATCCCAGCATGCGCCATGACCCCTCTGGTAAAGTCATCTACCCGAGGATCTGTAGCCGCTTCGCCAATAAGCTGGGGGTCATTTGGATCATTGATAAACAGGCTGGTAAAGGGGAAGCGCTGCATGGGGAAGATGGTGCCCACAGGAAACGAGAGCTTGCCGTCCAGACGCCAACCGGCCAGCAGCTCTAGCGTTTGCGGCTCGCCCTGCCGGTCCAGCTCAATAAACATCAGCGTCGCTTCATCAATGCCCGTGGGGAAAATGGGGCCCAGCGCCGCGTTCAAAATCTCATCCACGTTGGTTGCCACGTTCAGCTCATGACCAATCTGGTACAAGCTTTCAGTTTGACCCAGCGCCGACTCGGTCTGCTCGACCAGGCGGATATTCTCAATGTGGCGGCTTAGCTGATTGGAAACACCAGCTAGCAGTTCATGCGCTTCATCCGAGTTGACCCCAGCGACAATAAGTTCGCCAATGGCTTCATTGTGAATTTTCAGCGGTTGTCGAACAGTGGCATTCTCTATATCTTCGGGAAAGCTGTTTTCTGTTAAGGGTGTGACTACGTTATCTATATAAACAAAACCCGGGGTTGTCTGATCACGTTTTTCCCGCAGAAACTCACGCCATGCTTCGCCGCTCAGGCGGCTTGCCGCCTGCTCTGCTTCCGCGCGGTACCGGTCGGTCTCAGTGAGCAAACGCAGGCTTTCGGCTTGCTGCCCCACCTGGCGGGCAACGGCCGTTACGACGGCTTGTGTCTCTTCTGTCCACTTTTGTCCATCTGCAGCCTCTACCTGGATCACACCAATAGTGGCATTGGCTACAGTAATTGGCACTTGCAGCATATTGCTCTCCGAAACAGCCGCAATCAGACCATCAGACTTTTCCAAAGTGTTCAGATCATACCGGACGCCAATCCTTTCTTTCTTCTCAATATCATCCAGATATTCTGACCACCCCTCATGAACGACGAGCTTCACATATCGCTCCATCTCGGCCCGGGCCTCATCTGTCTGGCGTACAAGATAAGCGTTGTTAATAGCTACAGCCAGCTGGCCGGCCAAAGAACGATAAATAGGCAAGCTTTCTTCTGACATCGCGTTGGGCTGAATACTCTGGAGATCCAACACGCCCAGGAGCTCCTCACTCATTAGCAATGGCACTGCCATCTCAGAACGAGTAAGGGGCAGCAAAAAATTCTTTTGGAAAATGGGGGAGGTTTCCGTATCCGGCACCAGTACAGGTTTCCTTTGAAAAGCGGCCGTACCGTTAATAGACCCTGAACGGATTGCCAATCTATGGCCGCGGTTTAGCAACTGCTGCCCTACGCTACCAGTGCTGGCGCGTAAGTTCAGATGTTGACCTGCGACATCAGTCAGATAAATTTGTACATGGTAAAGTTGAAAACGTTCCCGAATGAGCTCTACAGATTCCGTCAGGAGTTTATCTAAATCCAGCGCCTGGGAGATGCGCTGACCAACTTCAGCGGCCAAAGCCAGATCGCGTGTACGCTCCTGCACGCGGTTTTCCAATTGGTGGCTCAACAGCTGCAGTGACCTGTTACTTTCGCGTGCTTCATCCAGCGCTTTCTGCATGGTGTCTACAAGCAAATAAATCATCACCCCTGCCATCCCAAAGATGAATGTGTAATCAATCATCAGGTCGTAAGGGGGATCGAAGTCGGGAACGATCAGGCCAACAGATTCCGCATAAACGAATCCCCAACCAGCAACAATTGATAGGCCCGTAATAATAAGCGCCAGCCGCCAACCGGAGAGCAAGCTAGCGACTAAGATTACAATAACATAACCTTGAATGGAGGAATCTTGAACACCATCGGCTCGCCAGGTAAGCATGGAAATAGCTACCCACGACCCGATTACCAACAAGGCAACCGATAGCTCAATGCGTCCACGGCGCATCACAAAAAACAGAGTAACCATGAGAAGGTCAAGACAGCCAATAATAATCATATTGGCTGATGTCAATTCACCTACACCGGAAAATAGCCGAGCAAACCACAGGATGGTTAACAGCACAGCAACAGCAATCAGAATGGTGTTGAGAAGTTGTGCTTTGCGGTTCGTCAGGTCATCTTCGTAAACAGGCGGAGCCAGGAATGATTTG
Source organism: Promineifilaceae bacterium (SeqCode) (assembly GCA_041748655.1). Lineage (GTDB taxonomy): Bacteria > Chloroflexota > Anaerolineae > Promineifilales > Promineifilaceae > Leptofilum. Next base: position 29,456 of record JBGTCV010000019.1, read on the forward strand.
AGCCTATTAAACATCAGTTTTTCTCTCCACTGTAACGGCCGTTTTCCACATTGTTTTGCCTGACAGACAATTGAACTGTCGTATTCTTAGCCTTTAATGCGCGGCCCAATTCCTGTGCTGCAATTTGTAAAATACGTTCCATATCAGGGGCGCTCAAAATTTGCTGATTTATTTGGTTGACAATTGACTCTTGGTCGGCACGTTTCTGGTTTTGCTGGTATAAACGAGCATTCTGTAACGAAACAGCCACAGTATTTGCCACCGCTTGCAGCAAAGCAACATCTTCATCACCCAGAGCATCTGCTTTATCATGCTGCACGTCCAAAATACCCAGCACCGCATCACCCACAGCAATGGGAACCGCCAGCTCAGATTTTGTGTTGGGCAGCAGTGGATTAGAAATCCAGGTGCCTATTTGCGAAACATCATCTACCAAAACATAGGTGTTGGTAGCCGCAGCCTGCCCTACCAAACCCTTTCCTATGGGAATCTGGTGTCCGCGAGAATGCAGCAGTTGGCCAGCCTCACCGGTACCACCAGCAACCACCAAATTTTCGCCAGCCTCATCTATCAAATAAAGCTGAACATAGTTGTAATGGAAAAGCGCCTGAATCTGATTAATAACTTCACCAACAAGTCGTTTGGGATCGAGAATGCTAGCCAGACTCTTATTGATCTCATAGCTGGCCTCAATGACCTTAGCACGCTGTTTCTGTAATGCTTCCGCCTGCTGTAGCTGTTGGATAATGCCTTCTTTTTCGGCCAGGTTCTTTGCCTGGAGAGCAGCCAAAGCGTGTGTTTCAAGCTGGGCCTGAAAATGAACTAAAAGCCCGATCAGAACAGCGTTGAAAAAAATAAATACGGCCATCGATATTGCCTCTTGAGTCATCTCCGGGGGCAGCACAAAGATCAAAATTATTGGCTCACTTACAAAAACTAGAGATAGCAACAGAAAGGCCCGTCTGGGCAATAAAAGGCCCCCAAGCAGTAAAGGCAAAATCGACCATCTAATAACTGTATCAACGTCCGCAAAATTGGAGGGCGGATCAAATACCACACCATAGAGGATAAACACCATGGGCATAAACAGCAGCCCGACCCCCCAATGATAAAATTTTGTGCGACTTAATGCATACCCACTCAGTACAAGCAGCAAGCTTATAGCCAATGTCCACCAACTGGGTGCGCCCGGTGCAACAGGGACGCCATATTCGTAACGAGACAGGCCATAAATAAAGACCAGGGCAATGACCAACATCGATATTGATGAAACGTAAGCGCGCAATCTATCTCGCTCAGCGGTGACGCTTGCCGCCGGCTCAAATAAGAGCCTCTGAACTCTTTTTGCTATCTGCTTAACTGTTTCCAGAAAGGTATTTTTCTCGGGATCATCCATCATTTATTTCTCCAGCAATCGGTGCAGCACTAAAGGCGGTTGGCTATTATTTTTGTTGTCCGTTTGCGCCACTCAGCGGTTTTGTATCGCCAAACTGTTTACTTGAATCATCTTGTGTAAAGCGCACGATTGTCTGTGAGGCATTTAAGGCCCGCCCAACTTCACGCACGGCCACCTGCATCGCTTCATCCACATCGGTGGTTTTCAAGATTTTTTGGTTAATTTCGTTCAGCATCGCTTCGCGGGTGGCCCGCTGCTGCGCCTGTTCATACAAATCGGCGTTCCGCAACGCCACGGCTACCTGGTTGGCAATGGATTCCAGCAGGTCAACATCCGCCTGGCTTAGGCCATCTGTGACATTATGCTGCACATCCAGCACGCCCCAAACTCTGTCACCACTCATAATGGGTACGGCAATCTCTGCTTTCGTGTCTGGCAAAAGAGGGTTGGGCAGCCAATTGGGCGCCTGGCTTACATCTGGAATCAACGTAACTTCCCTGCTGCTGGCGGCCCGCCCCACCAAACCCTGGTTGGGGAGTATGGTGTGGTTAGCAGCCAACATCGCCGTGCCAGCCCGGCCCGTGCCCCCCGCCATTACCAATTTTTCTTTTGCGTCATCAAACAGATAGATATGTACGTGATAATAGTCAAACGTAACTTTGATTTGCTCTACCACTTCGATTACTAGTTTGTCCAGTTCCAAAATAGTTGAGAGGCTCCGGCTCACTTCGCTACTGGCCTGCAATGCCTGGGTCCGCAGAGCCACACGTTGTTCAAGTTCTTCATACGATTCACGCAGCCAGTTGGTCATCAGGGCAAACGCCTGAGAAAGTTTACCGATTTCGTCATTTCGCATCAGGGGCACAACGGCAGAAAAATCACGCTGGGTCACCCGCTCCATCTGACTAGTTAACTCCTGTACGGGGTGGGTAATGCTGCGAACCGTTAAGTAACTTACCAGGATGCCCCCAAACAAAGCCGCAGCGGCCGCCACAATCCAGGAGGTACGCAATGTGTTTTGCAGCCGGATGGATTCGTTAATAGAGCCGGCTACATTTGCCTCAATCAGATCACTAAACTGCTCCAGATTTCCATCAAAACGGCGCTGAATGGAGGCCATTTCGGTATGTCGCCGTGCCTGTGCCTGAGCCCAACGGCCGTCATTGGCCAGAGCGGTAATCTCACCTACCAGGCTGTCTAATTCGCCACCAAACGACTGGAGATTATTCATGATAATCGTCATCTCGGCGCTGTCCGACAACTCTGTTCCGACTTGCAAATTGGCCAAGTCCCGGTTAAATGCCGCCAAACTATCTTGCAAAGTTTGATCAATCAAACCAATCTGACGGGTGAGCAGCATCCGGTCCACCGTAGCTGCCACTGTAGACCAATGCTGTTCCAGCGTACGAATCGCCTGAATCTGTTCTGTACCGGTCTGGGTGGTATTGATGGTCCTTTCGACCGATTGGGCCAACAACAGGCCAAAACCACTGGCAGCCAATACCAGCAAAGTCAGGAGGGCAAACCCAATCCCAATTCGTTGTCCCACAGTAAAATTGACTCTCATCTTAACCTCCAAACCCGTTGTTCGGCGTCTGTCCGTTTTTGCTCATTGCTAGCGCTGTCCGCTTCAGCTATCTGGTAATTAACGCGAGTTCTACAGGAATAAATGCATTGGTTTGTTCGCCATTCAAAGCAGCAACGGCCGTTTCCACACTCAAACGCCCCATTTCTACGGGTTGTTGAGCAACAGTGGCCGCCAGATCGCCATCTTCCAAAGCGCTAATCGCTTCATCAACGGCATCAAAGCCAACAAAGACAATATCTTCCGTCCGTCCGGCTTCATTGGCCGCCTCAATCGCACCCAAAATCATCTCATCGTTATGGGCAAATACGGCCGTAATCGTCTCATTATCAGCCAGCAGCTCAGCAAAAACGTCTTTCCCTTCTGCGCGGCTAAAGTTTGCCACAACCTGCGCCAGAATAGTGATGTCATCATATCCGGCTAAAGCCTCATTAAACCCCGCACCGCGATCCTGCGCCGCAGATGTGCCTGGAATCCCTTGCAACTCCACAACAGATCCCGACTCTTTAATGGTTTCTACCAAATATCTGCCAGCCATCAGGCCGCCAGCTGCGTTATCCGAGGCAATGTGGGCCACAATGTCACCAGATGCAGCGCTTCGGTCTACGGTCAGAACCAGAATACCGGCTGCGTTGGCGGCTTCAATGGCGGGCACAATCGCATCACCGTCCACCGGGTTAATCAAAAGGGCGCTCACACCCTGGTCGATCATGGCCAGAATCTGGGCTTCCTGCGTGGCAGCATCATTATCAGCTCCTTCAACAATAAGCTGTGCGCCCAACCGGCCCGCCGAATCTTCTGCGCCTACTTTTACCGATTGAAAGAACGGGTTATCCAGTGTGGAAAGCGATAAGCCAATAACAATAGGGGCAGCTTCTTCCACAACCGTGTCGGCAACTGGTTCCGTGTCATTGCCACCGGTGCAACCCACAAAAATAAAAGACAATATAACCAGACCACCTATCAAACTGAAAAATCTATTTTTTATCATGATACTCTCCCTTATGTTTGGCGTACGGTTAACGTTTGCCGTCACGCACATTAATTTTTGTCGCCATTTACTGCGGCATCCGTAACCGTGAGCTGAACGCTGGTATGCCTTGCCTTAGTCATCCGACCCAGTTCACCAATTGCATCTCACCTTTAGTCTGACGCTTCGATTTTCTGCTGAATTCTACTGATGCTGTTTTTAGACAATATCGGAAATAAGAAGTGATCCACAGATTTCGCAGATTTCGCAGATTTTTTGCCTTTAATCTGCCTGCGCCATTTGCGCCAATCTGCGAAATCTGCGGATCGTTTTTAGACATAACGTTAATTCCAATCGTGTCTATTGTTTTGGAATACTTTCAGTGGCAATTTAATATCCTGAATCTCTTCTAACCTTCATCTGGAGATATGCTAAGTATCATAGCATAAAAAAAATTGTTTTTCGTGTGAAGAAGCCGTGATGACCTCCTGTAAACTGTGGGAAAATAGTACCTTCAAAGCTGTTTATTTCAATTCCGGGGAAAGTAAAATAGCCCATTAAGCCTATTTTGAGGTTTGAGGTGATGCTTTTAGGGGAACAGGACCTGGTTGACTGACACATCTCATTTTTTACCGCAGAGAGCGCAGAGGACGCAGAGATTTCTCCTTTATTTTTCTCTGCGATCCCCGCGTTCTCTGCGGTTAGATAAGTTTTGTCAGTCAATCAGGGGACAGGACTCATGTTAGTGCCAACCAGGCGTTACGAAAATCCTGCGGAATTTATTGCCGGGATGCCAGGGCGGTATCCAGCAGCTGATTCACCAGGGTGGGATTGGCCTTGCCTTTGGTTTGGCGCATGACCTGCCCCACAAACCAACCGCGCAGCTTCTCTTCACCAGCCAGATAGCGGGTTAGTTGGTCCGGGTTGTCGTTTAGGATTTGGTGGATTACGGCCGTAATCGCCGCATCGTCAGAAATTTGGGCCAGCCCTTTGTCGGTCACAATTTTGGCAGGGGCTGCGCCGCTGGCAAACATCTCCGCCAGCACTTCTTTGGCGGTATTGTTGTTGATGGTTTGCTTTTCTACCAGGCCGATCAGCTCTACCAGCCCGGCGGGCGTCACCTGAATGGCGTCGATGTTCACTCTGGCCTCGTTCATCAGGCGGAACAGCTCGTTGATCATCCAGTTGGCAATGGTTTTGGGAGTGCCTCCGGTGGCGGTTCCGGCGGAAACGGCCGTATCAAACCATTCCCCCACCATGCGTTCCTCAGCCAGAACCCGTGCGTCGTAATCGGACAGCCCGTAATCGGCTATGTAGCGAGCGATTTTGGCGTCCGGCAGTTCCGGCAGGCTGGCGCGGACTTCTGCAATCCAGGCGTCATCCAGATGCAGCGGCGGCAGGTCTGGCTCCGGGAAGTAACGGTAATCTTCCGCCTCTTCCTTGGTGCGCTGGCTGAACGTTTCGCGGCGACCTTCGTGCCAGCCCCGGGTTTCTTGAATAACCTTTTGACCAGCGTTGAGAACGGCCGTTTGCCGGGCAATCTCAAACGCGGTGCCATCCGCCAAAACACGGAAGCTGTTCAGGTTCTTCAGCTCGGTGCGGGTGCCGAACTGGGTGCTGCCGATGGGGCGAATGCTGATGTTGGGCTCCACGCGCAGGACCCCTTTTTCCATGTCGCCGGAGTTGACGCCCAGGTAGCGCAAAATCTGGCGCACCTTCATGGCGTAAACCCGCGCCTCCTCGCCAGAGCGAATGTCCGGCTCGGTGACAATTTCCAGCAGGGGGACGCCCGCCCGGTTGTAATCGACTAGCGACGTGCCGTCGTCCTGGTGGGTGAGCTTGCCGGTGTCTTCTTCCATGTGCACCCGGCGGATGCCGATGCGCTTTGTTTCGCCCGACTCCAGCTCGACGTCCAGCCAGCCATTCACGCCCAGCGGCTGCTCGTACTGGCTGATCTGGTAGCCCTTGGGCAGGTCGGGGTAAAAGTAATTTTTGCGGGCAAAGATGTTGTGCTGGTTGATGGTGCAGTTGAGCGCCAGGGCCACGCGCAGGGCGTATTCGACGGCTTTCTGGTTAATGACGGGCAGCGTACCGGGCATACCGAGGCAGAGAGGGGAAACGGCCGTGTTCGGTGCTGCTTCCACACTGTCTACCACTTTCGCTTTAGAAAACATCTTTGATTCGGTCATCAATTCGGCATGCATTTCCAGGCCGATAACGGGTTCGTAGTCAGTCATAATGTGTCTATTTTTCACCGCAGAGACGCGGAGAACGCAGAGTGATTTTATTCCGCAGAGAATAAACGAAGTTCCTAGGGTTCTAGATCAAGTTTTTTCTGCAAGGTTGGCAAGAGTTCTTGAATGTGGTGCTGCAAATGTTCCAGGGCGATGGTTAATTCTGCGGCCGTTTCCTGAGCCGCCGCCGCATCAGCGCGATACGTGTCCGTACGCAGCACGGTTAACAGTTCCAACAGATTTTCCGCCTCGGATTCAATTTCCTGCAAATGCATCACGCTTAAATTGGGTTGCTCGGTAATGCCCAGCAATTGACCAACCGCCTGCCAAATCTCTTTTGTTGCTGTACTGCTCATCTTTTTATCTCCCTCGTCATAGTGAGATTAAACAGCGGCGAGAACTTCTAGTTGCGAGTCGATGGCATCAACTGCATCGGTATACCACTGCCACTGCGTGTAATCGTCGTCGGCAGCAAAATCTTCCACCTCTTCTTCCTCATATTTTTGCCGCATTTGCGCCAGCGAAAGATTCCATTTGCTGGCCAGCTTCTGGATTTCTGCCTGGTACCGGGCTTTTTTGCCGAGCAAAATCATGCGCGCCTGCTGGCGCGCCGCCATCATTGGATCAACGTAGCCCAGCGATTTCAAAATGCTGTCAACAGTATAAGTTGTTGAGGTAGACATGCGATTATCCTCTGCTTAAGATGACTCATTTTACCAGATTACGGCAATAGACAGACTACCAGTTCCAATTCGGCCGTTTTTCTCTAATTAACTCAACTAATTCCACTAGTCGTCCATTTCGTTGCATATATAGTATAAGTTCTCGCGCCTTATTAATTCGCCCTTGAACCGGCAGATCTTCGTATTCAACCTTCAATTCAAAGCAAAATGAAATGAGTTCCTCTTCGTTAAAAGTCTCACTCAGATGGTGTAATATTCCGGGCAAATCAGATAAGGAAATTTCTGTATCTGTTCTTTGGATTTGTGCCTGTGTCCCCACATCATCGATTAAGCTCCAAACATTGACTATGATATAGCTTCTGTCACACTCAACTTCAAATCTCCCCCTTGAAGCACGTCTTTTCAAACTCATCAATTCAAAGAAATAGGGCTCGTTCGAGTTTGTGCATTCGACGCAATTACAAGGGATGAGCTTATCAACCTGAAGACGATGAAATGGCATATGAAGCTTATCTATTTCATGAGCAATGACAGTAAGGAAATCTCTTTTATATGCACCTGAGATACGTACTCGGATTTCTCGTCTGTGGGGAAGTTCAGTAACCTCTGCATAAGTCTCATCTTTCTCAAGTATGACACCTCCTCGCCATACCAACCCATCCTTAATTTGTTGATGTAAACTAACAATTAAACGACTCAATAGACCTTTAGGCATAAAATCTTGATACCGATACCGCAAATGAAGATTGCTGTTTTCGTTCCACTCATAGTGTGGAGGCTGCTCTCCTAATAGCTGTGGCGCGATGTAATGATCTCGTAGCTCAGGAAGTTCATAACAAAGTTGAAATTTCATCATGAGAGCCAATAACTCATCATGAAAGAAAGAATACTCGCTTTCACTCCAAATGTTTTTGAGATCGTCGCGGTCAAAATGCCCTGAATTTGATTTTATCTTCTCGTTGTCAAGAACGTGATATACAGCATCAGTACCCCATTCTGGCTTTAGAATAATCAAATGCTTAAGCAACAAATCATCCTGAAAATGAAGGCAAACACCTAGATCGTGTAGATAACTGCTCAATTGTTTTTGGTTCTCAAAGCGTTTAATTCCAAATTTTTGACATAAATTGAAGAACTCTCCCAAAGAAATAAGGTTCTCTGAGGAATTCTGTGGTCAACCGCAGACCCACAGAATTCTCGCTCTGAAATGAGCAAAAGATGGCAAGCCAAAAGCAAGGCGCTTGATTAGCCGAATCTTGTTGTTCATTCCTTCAACAAAACCGCTGG
>JBGTCV010000020.1:0-36043 GCA_041748655.1 Promineifilaceae bacterium (SeqCode)
GAGGCGTGCAATCAACCGCGGTTCAAAATAAGCACAACCGACATGGCCTCGCAAGCGTGCTGATCGCGGGTTTCTCTTTGAGATCGGACACCCGCCCCTCACCCCAGCCCTCTCCCTGGGAGGGAGAGGGAGCTTAGTTCCTCCCCCTCCCAGGGGGAGGTTAGGTGGGGGTTTTTTGTACACGAGGTAACTATGAGCGATTCATACAAAGCGACAGAAAAACAGGCGTTAATTTTACAGCAAGAGCCAGACAAAGCGGTCTGGCAGCCGAAAGCCAGCAGCCAGGAGCTGATGGTTCAGGTGGAGACGGTACAATCAATGGCCAAAGCGGCTCCGGTGAAAATCGGCCGTCGGGCGCTGTTTTCCTGGCTGCGCATCTTTGTGCACGATCCCAAGAAAAGCGAGCGGGTCAACTTGCGCATCCCCATCCCCATTCCGCTGGTGGGGCTGCTGCTGCCCACGCAGCCACCGGTGAACCAGGCGCTGCGCCTGCGCAACTTGATGGTTGAAAGTGACGATCCGGCCAAAACATTGGAAACGTACCTGGATTCGCTCATGGCAATAGAGTTTATTCGGGTAGAAGATGATGATGAGCTGGTAATTATTGGACTGGATTAATTGCCCCGGAGAGTACAGAAATTTCGAGAGCACTCAGGTGCAAGGCACTGGCCGCAAGAGTTTTAACTTTGTTAGAACCGTTTGGCCAGTGCCTCGCACCACTATAAGAGGTATTTTTGATGACGGCCGTTTCCCCCAAAAAAGAACCATATGTGCGCCTGCCAGAACCGTGGGCTACGCTCAGCGCCTTTGCCGCGATGGTGAAGAAAGAGTTCATTATTCAGCTGCGCTATCCGGTGGAGTTTGTCGCCAGCTTTGCCCAGATTTTCCTCATCGTGTTGGTGCTGACGCTGGCCGGGCTGATGTTTGCCCCAGACGGCATCCAGAGCGACTCCAGCAGTGAGGTAACGGGGCTGGTGGTATACGGTTTTATCCTGTTCATTTACCTGTCGGACACCCTGTGGAGCATTGGCTTTAACGTGCGGCGCGAGCAAAAGCAGGGCACGCTGGAGCAGCTCTACCTGAGCCCCGCTTCCAAATTTGCCGCGCTGGCTTCGCGGGTAGCGCTAACGCTGCTGTGGACCGGGCTGCTTTCGATTTGTGCCGCACTGCTGATGAGTTCATTACTGGGAAAACTGCCTCTCCATAATGGGCCGCTGGCGCTCTACATTTTGCTCATGACCTTGTCTGGCACCTTTGGCACGGGCTTTGCTTTTGCTGCACTCACTTTGCGAATTAAGGAGGCGGCGCAAACGGCCGTAAACCTGCTGCAATTTGGCTTCATGATCTTTTGCGCACCCTTCTTTCCGTTCTCGGCCCTGCCGGAACCGCTGCTGTGGGTGGCCAAGGCGATTCCGCTCTCTTATGGGGTAGATGCGTTTCGCTCTACCCTGATGGGATATCCAAATGGATTCCCCGAACTGGCCCCGATTGGTGTAGAATTGGGCATTGTGACGCTGTTTGGCGTTGCCATGCCTCTGCTGGGCTTCTGGCTATACCGCAAAGCAGAAAACCAGGCCCGGCGCAGAGGGAGTTTGTCGGAATATTAGCGTGTGCAAGTAGCGAGTTTGCGAGTAACTCAGACACTACTTGCACACTCGCAAACTTGTATGTTTGTATGATTGTTACCGCACCCTCGCAAGACCAATCAAAAAATGGGCCACGACCGGTCAATCTGAACACCGATATTCCGGGGATTCTGAAGCTGCTGGAATTGGTGTTTGGCGCTTCTCTGGACGCAGAGGGGCGACAAATGTTTGCCGGAAACGCCAACGCGCTGGAATCGCCTGCAATTTTGTGGCGATTGAGTCCGGCAGCGGCCAAGTTGGCATTGGGCTTTGTCTGGGAAGCAGACGGCCGTATCGTGGGCAACGTCACGATGTTGACTTCAGAAACGCCGGGGCGTTACCTGGTAGTCAATGTGGCGGTTCATCCAGACTATCGGCGACGAGGCATTGCCCGGCTGCTCATGAAGCAGGTAGAAAACGGGGTGCGGCAGCGGCAGGGCAGCCAGGTTTTGTTGCAGGTCGTCAAACAAAACAACGCCGCTATTGAACTTTACAACTCTTTAAATTACACCACCATTGGCAGCATGACCCATTGGACAGCCTCCGTCTCTCGGCTGCGGCGGCTGGAGCTGAATCTAGAAAGACCTGGACCGCGCATCCGGGAACTGAAGCGGCACGAATGGCGCACCGCTTTTGCGCTAGATCGGCAGGCACTGCGTGCAGACCTGAACTGGCCAGAACTGCCGAAGCCGGATATTTATAAAACGGGCTTCTGGGTAAGCGCAATCAATTTCCTGAACGGCCGTCAGGCAGAAACGTGGGCCACAACCGACGGACAGAAAAAATTGGTTGGGCTGGCCACGCTCAGTTCCGAATGGGGTCGGTCGCATGAAGCTGCCATTCGGGTACATCCTGAATGGGTGGGGCGATTGGAACGGCCGTTGTTGGCCAAGCTCATCCGGCGTGTGCAAAACCTGCCGCGCCGCAATGTGCAAATCGATCATCCCGATGAGGATGAGCTGATGAACGCGCTGCTGCAAGAAGCCAACTTCCAGCCCCGCCGTACCCTGACGCACATGCGGCTGGATTTAGAAAAATAGCAAGTAGCGAGTTTTATTTGCAAACTCGCAAACAAAATCATAGAGGAATATCATGGCATCCGCAGACGAACGTATGCAAATTTTGAGAATGATAGAAGAAGGCAAAATCAGCGCCGCCGATGGGGCGGATCTGCTGCGCGCCCTGGGCAAGGACAAAAGCAGCACACCGCCTATCCCGCTTAAAGGGGGGTCGAGCAATCCCCGCTGGTTTCGGGTGCGGGTTACAGACACCTTTAGCGGCCGTAACAAGGTCAACGTGAACATTCCCTTTGGCCTGGTTAACGTGGGGCTGAAGATGGGGGCCCGCTTTGTGCCAGACATGGAGGAAGGACAGCTGCAAGAGCTCATGGCAGCCATCCGCAGCGGGCAGCAGGGCAAAGTGATCGACGTCACCGATGAAGAGTCGGGCGAGCGCGTCGAGATCTTTGTAGAGTAAGCTACCAGATGTATGGCGTTGTCTCGATTTTAGAAGAGCCGCATCACGGCCAGGTGATGCAGCTTTGGGGAGCGCTCCAGCGCGAGTTTGGCGTGGGTCAACCACAGGCTACGGCCGTTCCCCACTTTACCTACCACTATGCCCCCACCTATAATTTAGAGGCGCTGAAGCAGATTTTGCGGGAAACGGCCGTTTCCACCACATCCTTCACCGTCAAAACCAGCGGCATCGGCATCTTTCCTGGCGAAGAGCCGGTGGTCTACATCCCGGTTGCCCGCACCCCAGCGCTGCTGGCACTGCACAACCGGCTCTGGCCCCAGCTAGATGCCATCAGCCAGGATGCCCCGGATTATTACGCCCCCAACAACTGGTTTCCCCACATTACCCTGGGCCACGGCGACATCACGCCAGATAACCTGGGGTCGATTGTCTCCTGGCTCAACAGCCAATCCCTCGACTGGGACATTCAGGTGGGCAATCTCACCCTGCTGCACGACAACGGCAAGCGGCACGTACCGCTGCACCGGGCTCTGCTACAAAGGTAGTATTTTTTCGATTAGCATGGCCTTTCCCCTTAACAATTCGTAACCAAGACAGTAACCAGAATTCAAAAATAAAGTAAAATACGCCCCATGAACGACATCTCCCACCCCTTTGACGAAGAAACGTGGGCCCAACTGCCTCCCTTGTTTGAACATCTACCGGAACCGGTGCACATGATTATGTGGGGCGATCCGGCGGAGAGTGCGGCTGAGGAGGAAACGGCCGTTCTCCTGCAAAGCCTCAGCGGCCGATTCAGCCAGCTAAGCTTTCAGGCGCTGCCCCGCCGCATCAACTACAGCTATTATCCAGTGTTGGGCATTATGGGCGGCCCGGGCGACGAATGGCACGATTTTGGCCTGCGGCTCATTGGGCGGCCCGATGGGTACGCGATGACATCGTTGGTAACGGCCGTTCAGGCCGTCTCGTTTCGGGGGATGACGCTCGATGCCATGAGCCGCATCAAGCTAAAGCAGCTCAGCCAACCGATCACCATCGAGCTGTTTACCGCCGCCAACAACGAAGCCGGGGCGCTGATGGCCCAGCCGCTGTTCAACATGGCGGTGGTGAGCGAACATATTCGCACTTTTTTGGTGATGGCGGACCAATTCCCAACGGCCGTTGACCGCTACTCACTCAACTATTTACCGCATATGGTGGTAAACGGCCGTGTCCATATGGAAGGTGTGGTAGACGAAAACGACATCCTGAAACAGATTGCAACGGCCGTTAAAACCACCTGAATCAGGGCTGGAACCATTTGTACATGACCAAAGCGTCCACATACCCTTTTCGCGGATGGTTAAACGCTTTGGGCAGCCGCCCCACCGTTTCAAAACCCAGCTTATGCCACAGCCGCACCGCCCCCTCATTAGTTGAAGCCACAAAATTGAACTGCATCGCTTTGTAGCCCAGTTCAACCGCCACCTGCTGCGAAGGGACACACATCCACAATTTCATGAAAAATGGGCCAGATCGCCTCAAAATCCTGCTCGGTTGCTTCGCGAATGATCATGGGAAGCGGAATCCCCAAAACCAGGCGGGAAACGGCCGTTGCCGCTGCGCTCTACCTCTTATCTGCATCACGCATCCTGGCCTTGGGCGTTGGCGAACCAGACACCGCATCAACAATTCTGCGCTGCCACTTCTTCAATTTGGAACGGGAACGGGCCACAATATAACGCGCCCGCCGCCATTCTCGGCGCGGCAGCGAGATTTCCGGCGGGGTTACGTCCCACTTCACCACGGCCGAAGCCCAGGTAAGCCCCCCGCCAAAACCGACAAACACCACATTATCATCGGGGCGTAAACGGCCGTCTTGCACCGCATCACACAACGCCATCGGAATCGACGCCGCTGAGGTATTGCCCACCGACGCCACATTCATGTAGAACCGATCCACCGGAATTTTGAGCCGCTTAGCGGCCGTTTCGATAATGCGCACATTGGCCTGATGCGGCACAATCAGCGCCACTTCATCCATGGTTAAATCAGCTTTGGCCACGGTTTCTTCAATCGAATCGGCCACCACCTGCGTCGCAAAACGGAACACCTGACGGCCGTTCATCGCCACCGTATTTTTATGATGCCCATTGTGCAAATATTCCGGCCCCAGCATCGGCATCGGGTTATGATAAACAGCGGGCAGGCTGAGCATATCGCCGCCAGAGCCATCGGACCGCAGCGTGGAGGCCAGCAGCCCACCCGGCACTGAAGAGCCTTTCAGCACCACCGCGCCCGCCCCATCGCCAAACAAGATGCAGGTGCCCCGGTCCTGCCAATCCAGCACCCGCGACATCGTTTCAGCGCCAATTACTATCGCATTGCGCACGGAGCCTGTCTGGATCGATTGGGCCGCCATGCTCAGGCCATAAACAAAACCAGAGCAAGCGGCGCTTAGATCAAACGCCCCGGCGCGGGTTGCCCCCAAATAATCCTGCACCCGGCACGCCGTGGAAGGGAAAATGTATTCTGGCGTGGAGGTAGCCACAATAATCAGCTCCACCTGCGACGGATGCAAACCAGCCACCTGGAGGGCACGGGCCGCCGCTTCAAAGGCCAGCGTGGCGGTGGTCTCCTTTTCGCTGGCAATGCGCCGCTCCCGAATGCCGGTGCGCGTATAGATCCATTCATCGGTGGTATCTACCATCCGAGCCAAATCATTATTGGTTAAGATTTTGTCGGGACGAAAGCTGCCCCAACCGACAATATGTGCATATTTCATATGATTCCTCAAGCTGCGCTAGACAGCCCTCTCCCACAGTACAGAACACAAGCAGGTTACATCAGTTGCGCCTGTTGGGTAAACGTTTTACTATCTTCTGATTATCCCCAGCCAGCACCACATGCCAACCCACGCGCCCAGGCAACATCTGGCTTGACGGCAGCGCCATCCTGGAATTAAACTGGGAATGGCTGGAAAGAAACGGCCGTTTCAATCCAAACAATCGTACAAAACAGGCACACTTCAGATAAGAACAAACCAAAAGAGTGTTAATCTCCTATGGACAACAACGTTGAGAACGGTATCCTTGTATAAAAAACTGGCGGCAGCATCAGATCGTCTGTCTATCAGCAGCCTATTCATCACAATCATTTCATGAATTATGACTTTTAACGAATACGAACCCTATACCCCGTCCACGCCACCACCAGCCAACAACAACCGGCGCATCTGGCTCATTCTGAGCGGCTGCCTGGTTATCTTACTATGCCTTTGCTGTATAACCCTGGGCGCTGGCTACTATTTTTATGTGGAATTTGGCGACGAAATCATGTCTGAGTTTGCTACCGCCACGCCGGAGCGCCGCGACGATAACCCAACTGAAGCACCCACCAGCCAGCCCAGCGAAGGACGTGATGGGTTGATTGCTCCCACAACGGCCGTTGCCGAACTATCCCCCACACCAACCACGGATTCAGCCACAGCCACACCAGTGCCTCAAGACGGGATCGATTTCTCCTTCGCTGTCCCAATCGACGCCGACATCCCCGACGGGATTGACCAGCGCCTGCTGCCAGACCGCGCCGAGGACGACCTGGTGCTGCTCTACAGCACAGAATACCCGGCGCACGATTATTTTGAAACGGCCGTACGCCTGGGCAATAAAAATTTGGGGCCGCGCACCTTCATCGCCTCGCCACACACCGTGGGAGATGGGCGGCAGTTTTACAACGGCACAAACCGCATCGACGCCAATCTGGTGGTTGTGACAGAAAATGTCTACTTTTGGGTGGAAGAAGGTCTGGACCTGAACCAGGCCGCTCTGGCAGAAGCAGCCGAGCGCTTTGAAACTGAATTTTACCCACAGCTGGTCTATCTTTTTGGTGAAGTATGGACCCCCGGCATCGATGGCGACCCCCGCTTTTCCGTTTTGCACGCCCAAAATGGCACCAGCGACGAGCTGGGGCGCTTCAACAGCGATGATGTATACCCCAAATCGCTTTACCGATATTCCAACGAAATGGAGATGATCTACCTGAATATGGGTGAGCTGACGCTGGGCAGCAACCTGTATTACGGCACGCTGGTACACGAAGTCCAGCATCTGATCCAGTGGCACATCGATCCCAGCGAGACGGTATGGCTCAATGAAGGCTTGTCGCAGCTGGCTGAAATTTACCTGGGCTTCGACGATACCGCCCCCAGCATCGACTACCTGGAACAGCCAGAAATCCAGCTGAACACCTGGAATTACGACGATGAGCAGGTATATGCCCATTACGCAGGCGCTTATCTATTTTCGGTTTATCTATGGGAGCAGCTGGGTGATGCCGCCATACAGGAGTTAGCCCGGCATCCGGCCAACGGCATGGCCAGCGTTTGGGCCATCTTGCAGGGGTACCAGCCAGACAGTACGCTGGAGCAGTTTACATCGACCTGGGCCGCTGCCAACTATCTGGACAATGAGAACGCGGGACGGCCGTATCATTACCAATCTCTGCGCCTGCGCCAGCCCACCGTTGCCGCCAGGCTAGAAAACGGAGAAATTTCACTGGATAGGCAAGAGGAGATAGCCCAATTTGGCGTCCATTACATTGATCTGGGTGATTTGCGGGGAGATACGACGATTACTTTTGTGGGAGATACGGCCGTTGATCTCATCAGCAGCCCACCCCGCAGCGGCGAACAGATGTGGTACGCCCCCGGCATCGACGACATGAACGCCCAGCTCAGCGCCACGTTTGATCTGACAGGCGTCAACCAGGCCACGCTCAAATACGCCGTCTGGTACGAGCTGGAAGAGGATTACGACTACGCTTACGTCACTGCCTCGGCTGATGGCGGGCAAACCTGGGAAATTTTACTGCCGTCTCACTATGTCGCTGGCGAATTTGGACCGGCTTATAACGGCCGTTCTGCCGACCGCAGCGACGCCGTTGATGGCTGGCTCAAACAAACCGTCAACCTCAACAGCTACGCCGGGCAAATTGTGCAGGTGCGCTTTGAGCTGCTCACTGATAGCGGCGTCAGCGAACGCGGCTTTGCCCTGGATGATATTGCCATTCCCGAACTAGGATACGAATCGAACGTGGAAGGCGGCGCCGATGGCTGGCAAGCCAACGGCTTTGTGCAAATAGGGTGGCAAATTCCCCAAAAGTGGAGCATTCTGCTCATCGAAGACGGCCCTAACCCCATCGTCACTCCCCTGACGCTTAACCAATATAATCAGGGGCAGTGGACCCTGCCCATTGGCAAAGGGGGCGGCGTCCTGGTCATCATGCCCCAAACCCCCTTCACCAGCGAAACAGCCACCTACTGGCTCTCTGTGGAGCAGTGAGTCAGTAGGTCAGTAATCAGTAGGTCAGTAAAAACTGATCACTGATTACTGATTACTGATTACCGATTACCGGCTCCCCTTCATCCGTTCAAACTCGGCTTGCAGCTGCTGCCGGGTTTGGGTGCGGGCCTGCTGGGCTTCTTGCATCGCTGCTTCCCAACGCGCCGCTGCTTCCGCCCGTAAATCATCACCAGAAGCAGGCGTCAGCAGCAAAGCTGTCACCCCACCTACCAAAGCGCCGCAGATCGCCCCAGCCATAAAGCTAAATATTTTGTTCATCGCTTATACTCCTTCTTTTTTCAGTAAGCAGTTACCAGCAGGTCAATAGGTCAGTAACTCTTTTAACTGATTACCGACTCACTGATTACTGGAATTCCGATTATACTGTACCCGCCAAACATCTGCCCATCACGCCTATCATTGCTATAATCCCAGGCATGTCCGAATATATTGAAATTGAAACCGAACTGAGCGACAACGGCCGTATCCTGACCGTCTACACCAATTTGCGCCTGAATGATGGGGAGGTAGAGCAGTACGATTCCATTGAAGCAGCCGAAGAGGGTTCCCCGGTGGCCCAGGCCCTGGCCGTCATCGAAGGCATTCGCAGCCTACACATTGAGGGGAGCAATCTTACCATCCAGCGCGACCCAGAGATGCCGTGGCACGTCATCATCAGTGATATTTCAGCCGCGCTAAAGGACTTTTTCCTCTAGAAGATGTAATTGAGTAATTGGGTAATTCGGTAATTACTCAATTACTCAATTACTCAATTACCTTCTTCATGCCTTCCACACCACGCCGCACACCCTCCCCCCGCACCATCCTCTTCGTCGTCGCCTTTGGCGTCTTTGTCGCCGCCGACGACCTGACAGTCGTTTCCACCATGCTGCGCCAGATCATCTTCGACCTGGAAATCCCCCTGCCAGACGGGCTGGACCAGGCCGCCTGGATTGTCAATTCGTACCTGATTGCCTACGTGGTGGTGATGCCCTTCATCGGCCGTTTGAGCGATATTTTGGGACGACGCGCCGTCTATATCGGCTCGCTCGTTCTGTTTATGGCTGGTTCTATCTGGGTGCCCTTTGCCCCAGACCTGAACAGCTTCATCGTGGGGCGGGTGCTGACGGCGCTGGGGGGCGGGGCAATGGTGCCGGTGGCGATGGCCGTTGTCGGGGACATCTACCCACGAGAAAAGCGAGCCTCGGCGCTGGGGGCGCTGGGGGCGATTGACACGGCGGGTTGGGTCTGGGGACCGCTCTACGGCGCTTTGCTCATTCGCTTCCTCACCTGGCACTGGCAGTTTTACCTGAACATTCCGCTGAGCCTGCTGGGAATTGCCGCCGCCTGGTGGGCGCTGCGCGATTTACCGGAGCCGAAGACGCGGGAACGGATCGATTGGCTGGGTACGGCCGTTCTCACCATCACCCTCATCGCCCTCAACATCGCCCTGCTCAACAGCGGCGACGTGCAGGCCGCCGGCGGCTTCGCCCAGCTGCAAACCGACAGCCCACCCGCCAACACCGGCCTGCTTTACGCCATTGCGGCCGTTTCCTTCCTCATCTTCCTGGCAATTGAACATTATCTGGGCAAACAAACCAATCCAGCGCTGCCCCGCCCACTCATCGACCTCTCGCTGTTCCGGCGGCGCAATTTTGCCCCTGCCATCCTGATTAACTTTTTTGTGGGCGGCATTTTGATCATCGCCATGGTCAACGTACCGCTGCTGATCAACGTGCTGGAGTTTGATGTGGAAACGGCCGCTCTCACCAGCGGCTACCTGCTCAGCGGCATGACCGGGGCGATGGCGATCATGGCCTGGCTAGGTGGTCAATTGACGGAAAAGGTAAGCTACCGGCCGGTTACGGCCGTTGGCCTGGCCTTTTGCGCTGCGGGCATGGGGCTGATGGGCTGGCTCTGGCTGGTAGACACCCCCTACCTGAACATGGCCAGCCATCTGGTGGTGTTGGGAATTGGCTTTGGGCTGGTGATTGCGCCAATAGGCGCGGCGGTCATCAACGCCGCCCCCGAAGATCAGCGGGGGGTTGCTTCCAGTTTGGTGATTGTGCTGCGGCTCATGGGGATGAGCGTGGGGCTGTCTGGCCTTACCGCCTGGGGCTTGTACCGCTTCGAGATTTTGCGCAAGCTCATCGAGCTGCCCAATCTCCCCCTCAGCGACCCTACCTACCAACGCGCCCTGGCCGACGGCCTCACCGAAGTGACCGTCTCTGTGCTAACCGAAACGTTTCTTATTTCGGCTGGCGTCGCCCTGCTGGGGCTGCTGACTGCTTTTTGGCTGAAAAAAGATTAGGCCATTATCAGTGAAATTCTTGTACAGTGAGCAAGAATAATCAAAGATTTCGCAGATTGAAAAGATTTTATCTGCGTAATCTGCGAAATCTGTTGATAAAAATCTTTGTTGGTTCTGGCTTGTCCAGGTTAGGTGATCAATAAGGAAAAGTATGTCAAAACTGCTTAAAATCTTCATCTATCTCATCATTGGCGGGCTGCTTGCCTTTTTCCTCCTGCGCCGGCTGGTGGCGCGGGCGAGTCCGATGCCGGAGAATTTGGGGGTGGAAAACGGCCGTTTGGCCCCCTGCCCCGACAGCCCCAACTGCGTCGCTACCCAGGCCACGGCTGAGCAGCACGCCATTGCGCCGATTGTGTATGATGGTGAAACGGCCGTTGCTCAAGAAAGAATCCTCGCCATTCTGCAAGCCGATCCCAGCTTCACGCTCATCACCAACAGCCCCACCTACCTGCACGCCGAAGCCCGCTCCAACCTGTGGCGCTTCATCGACGACGTGGAATTCTTCTTCGATGAAGCAGATGGTCTCATCCATTTTCGCTCCGCTTCCCGCCTGGGGTATGGCGATGGCGGCGTCAATCGCCAGCGCCTGGAAGCCATTCGCACTGCCTTCCAGGCCTCCCCCTGAACCAGTGATCAGCTGACACAGCGCGTCCGCAAAGATTACAAAGGTTTTTATCAACAGATTACGCAGATTGAACGAATTAAAAATCTATTCAATCTGCGTAATTTTTGATCTTTTTGTTTATTGGACGAGAGCTTGATCGCCTAAGCCCTTTTCTCTTTAATCGCCAGGGCTATATGCAGTTCATCCAACTGGCGCTGCACCACGGGGGACGGAGCGCTGGCCATCAGGTCGGTGGCCTGGGCGGTTTTGGGGAAGGCCATCACCTCGCGGATGTTGGGTTCACCCGCCATTAAGGCCACCAGCCGGTCGATGCCGGGGGCAATGCCGCCGTGCGGCGGGGCACCGTACTCAAACGCCTCCAGCATATGGCCAAACTGGTCTTCGGCTTCCTGCCAGGAAAAGCCGATCAGCTCCATGATTTTGCGCTGCAACGGCCGTTCGTGAATCCGAATGCTGCCACCCGCCACCTCAAACCCATTGCACACCAGGTCATACTGCTCACTCAGCACGCTGCCAGGATTGCTGTCCAGCAGCGGAATGTGTTCCCGCTTAGGCGCAGTAAACATGTGGTGGCTGGGCGCATAATGGCCATCCTCCATCCCCTCTTCAAACAGTGGGAAGTCCACCACCCAGGCAAAGGCCAGCGTGTTGGTGTTTGTCAGCCCCAGCCGATTGCCCATCTCCGTGC
The DNA here is from genome assembly GCA_041748655.1 of Promineifilaceae bacterium (SeqCode). Classification (GTDB taxonomy): domain Bacteria; phylum Chloroflexota; class Anaerolineae; order Promineifilales; family Promineifilaceae; genus Leptofilum. The sequence continues at coordinate 12,047 of JBGTCV010000020.1, forward strand.
GCATCGTGTGCAGCACCTCGTTCACCACCGCCCTGGTGTCGCTAGAAATCAAAATCAGGTCGCCTGGTCCCGCTTTCAGCCGTTCCGTAAGGGCCAGCAGCTGCTCCACGGTAAAGAATTTGGCGATAGGGCCGCGCACTTCCTGCGTTTCGGGGTGGATGGCCAGCCAGGCCAATCCTTTGGCCCCGGCATCCCTGGCAATATCTTCCAGCTCCGTCATCTGCTTGCGACTGTAGCTGCCGCAGCCCGACACGCAAATTGCCTTCACCGGATTGCCCGCCGCCACGTTCTCCGCAAACACGTGGAAGGCGCTGTTGGCCACAATGTCGGCAATGTTTACCAGCTCCAGCCCGTAGCGCAAATCAGGCCGGTCTGTGCCGTAACGGTCTACCACATCGCCGTAGCTCAGGCGGGGGAATGTTTCATAGGCCAACGGCACCAGGCTGGCTATCTTCACCATGCCAATCATCAGCTCTTCAATCAGGTTCAAAATGTCGTCCCGCTCCACAAAGCTAATTTCCATATCCAGCTGGGTAAATTCAGGCTGGCGGTCGGCACGCAAATCCTCATCGCGGAAGCAGCGGGCAATCTGGAAATAGCGCTCGTAGCCAGCCACCATGAGCAGCTGCTTGAGCTGCTGCGGACTCTGCGGCAGCGCATAAAACTGGCCAGGATGCACCCGGCTGGGCACCAGATAGTCGCGAGCACCTTCGGGGGTGCTCTTAAACAGAATGGGCGTTTCCACTTCCAAAAAGCCGCGTGCGTCTAAAAAGTCGCGAATAAATTTGATCGCTTTGTGGCGAATGCCCAGATTGCGCTGCAACCGTTCACGGCGGAGGTCCAGGTAGCGATATTTAAGGCGCAAACTTTCATCCACCACGTCATCCCGGTCGATGAGGAACGGGGGCGTTTTGGAGGGGTTGAGCACCACAACGCTGTCGGCCAGCAGTTCGATGGCGCCGGTGGCGATATGGGTGTTTTCCTGGCCAGACGGCCGTTCCGCCACCTCGCCTGTCACCTGAATCACATACTCACTGCGAATCTGTTCCGCTGCGGCAAACCCTTCGGCCGTACGCCCCGCATTGACCACCACCTGGGTCTTGCCATCTCTGTCACGCAAATCAATAAAAACAACCCCACCCATGTCCCGTCTGCGGTTCACCCAACCAGCCAACGTCACAGTTTCACCTACATTTTCAAGCCGCAACTCGCCGCAGCTATGTGTTTTTAGCATTCTATTTTCCTTCTGTTTTCAGAGTGAAGCCCAGATTATAAAATAACAACAATTAATTTGTGGTCCCACTCTTTGGATTGTGAAAATTGTATCATGCCCCCGAACTGACGCCAATTGATGAGCCTGCCCAACAGATAAGAAAATGTTGCTACAAATTGACACGAGTCCGTTTACTTGTTAGAATTTGCTGGCAGTATGTAACTATCTAATTTCACTTAAACAAGGAAACAACCATGGACCTTCTTGAACAAACAAATGTAGAAACAATCAATCTGACCGATGCAGCCGTCAAAACGGTGAAGAGCCTGTTGGAGCAAAAAGAAGTTCCCAATCATGGTTTGCGCGTATTTGTCTCCGGTGGCGGCTGCTCTGGCATGCAATATGGCATGGCTTTGGAAGCAGAAGCACGTCCTTACGATCATGTCATTGAAAAAGGTGGCGTTAAAGTTTTTGTAGACCCCACCAGCATGATGTACCTGAATAACGCCGTGATCGATTACGAAGACAGCATCATGGGCGGCGGCTTCAAGATTGAAAACCCGAACGCAGTTTCCAGCTGTGGCTGTGGCACCTCCTTCAAAACTGAAGGTGGCCAGGCAGCTTCTGGCGGTGGTGGCAGCTGCGGCTGCGGTTAAGCAGCAGTTCTTACCCATCAATTTGTTTACTGGCGGGGCGTGCAAACGCCCCGTTTTTTATTCCTGCTTACGGGATTCATGATGAAATATTTTACGGTTGAAGAAGCCAATGCACTGCTGCCCAAATTGGCGCCACTCATGAAAAAGGTTCTGGCCCGGCGTGCTCGCGCCTCGCGGTTGGCGCAGCAGATGGGACATCTGCTTGGCGATTTTCGCAGCAATGTGGGCGGGGCGGAGCTTTCTGTTCTGACGCAGGATTTTGTGGCGATTGAGCAGCTGGTTGAAAAGATTCAGGAGTATGGCGTGCTAATCAAGGATGTGAATGCCGGGCTGTTGGACTTTTTATCGGAGCGAAACGGCCGTGATGTTTACCTGTGCTGGCGTTATGGCGAAGAGCGGGTGGCCTATTACCACGAACTGCACACTGGCTTTTCCGGTCGGCAGCAGATCGAGTAGCTGAAAGAAAAAAGGACGGCCGTTTCCAGGAAACGGCCGTCCTCTACTGCTCACTGATTACTGACCACCGATTACAGACTGCCGCTCGCCCATCGGCACAAAATCGCGGGTACGTTCGCCCAGATAAACCTGGCGCGGTCGAGCAATCTTCTGCTCCGAATCCTCCAACATTTCCACCCACTGCGCCAGCCAGCCAATGGTGCGCGGAATGGCAAACAGCACCGGGAACATAGAAATCGGAAAACGCATCGCCTGGTAAATGATGCCTGAGTAGAAGTCTACATTGGGGTACAGATTACGCTGCACAAAGAAATCATCCTCCAGCGCAATCCGTTCTAACTCCAGCGCAATGGCCAGCAATGGATTCTTACCCGTTACCTCAAACACGTCATCAGCCACCTGCTTGATGATGCGTGCCCGTGGGTCATAATTCTTGTAAACGCGATGGCCAAAACCCATCAACAGCCGCTCGCGTTTCTGCACAGCCTTCATAAATTCTGGCACATGCTTCACGTCCCCAATTTCCATCAACATACGTAAAACCGCTTCATTCGCGCCACCGTGCAGCGGGCCATACAGCGCCGCCGCAGCGCCAGCCATTGCCGTGTAGGGGTCGGTGTGGCTGGAGCCAATCACCCGCATCGTGGCCGTGCCACAGTTTTGCTCATGGTCTGCATGGAGAATAAATAACACATCCAGGGCACGTTCCAACACTGGATCGGGCTTGTATTTTGCTTCACTCATTTTGTCCAGCATACCCAGGAAGTTTCCTGTGTAGCTCAAATCGTTGTCTGGGTAGACATAGGGCAAACCTCGGTTGTGGCGGTAAGAAAATGCAGCTACAGTAGGCAGCTTGGCTATCAGCCGATGAATTTGCTTGATTCGCTTGTCGGGATTAGAAATTTCGCGGCCTTCGGGGTAGTAGGTAGACATGGCGGCCAGCGTAGCAATAAACATGCCCATTGGATGGGCATCGTGCCGGAAACCTTTCATCAGCTGAGTAATGTTTTCGTGAACAAAGGTATGATGCAGGATGATATGTTCCCACTCATCGTACTGCTCCTTGGTGGGCAGTTCGCCATTCAAAATAAGGTAAGCTACTTCCAGATAGTTGGATTTTTCAGCCAACTGCTCGATGGGATAGCCACGGTATTCCAGAATCCCTTTGTCGCCATCAATGTAGGTAATTTTGCTTTTGGTTGAGGCGGTATTCTTAAAGGCTGGATCGTAACTCATCATGCCAAAATCATCGTCATTGACTTTGATCTGGCGCAGAGCCATCGCATCAATCGTATCGTGCTGGATGGGAACTTCATAGGTGCGGCCGGTTCGGTTATCGGTAATAGTTAGGGTATCTTTCGACATGAGTACCTCCAAATTATACTCTGCGGGTAAAAAGTTAAAATTGTTTAGGCATATTGGGATATCTAGCCTTAAATATCTCTGGGCTTTCTGCTGTTTGCCTGGTGGCTCGGGATATGGCTCTAAGGCTACTATTGCTTAGAGTGAGTCTTTCCAAGGATAAGTATATCTTTTTTTAGCGAACTCTTCACGGGAAGATGACGAGTGTTCATAACCATTTCTTATGGAATGAACATCTTCAAGCTTATGACTGCACCTGTTTATGGTTTTGTTGGGCAAATTCGATGGCGGCTTCGGCCGTTTCTATTTCCCCTGCCGCCTGGGCTTCCTGAATAAGGCGCAACAAACGGCCGATTTCCGGCCCTGATTTCAGATTTAATCGCTGGATGAGCATACGGCCGTCTACCAACGGCGGCGGCATCACGGTTTCTTCATGACGCTCAAAGTAATGGTAACATAGTTCAGCAACCACCTTGAGCAGCGCCTGCCACTGCTTTTCTGGCCCGGTGCCGTTGTAAGTGGCCAGATGATCGGCCAGGGAGAGCAGGGCAATGTTGACGCCGGAAACGGCCGTTCCCCGAAAATACCGGTACACCGCCCGCCGCGACAGCTTACCCCCGCTGTTGGCCAGGTGCAGCGGCCGCATGTGCCCGGCCACAATCTTCTTCACCCGGGCAATCGCCTCATTGCTCAAGCTCAGGCGGCGCAGCAGCTGCCCCGTTAAATCGGCCCCGACCTGCTCGTGGCCTAAAAAGCGAATCCGTCCATCCGGCTCAATCGTTTGGGTTTGAGCCTTGCCAATATCGTGGAATAACGCACCAAGTCGTAGGAGGAGACGGCCGTTCATCCCCCCATCCACCTCTTCCTGCCACTGCGCCTGAATTTGTTCAGCATAAGGTTCTAAGATTTTTTTGACCGCAAAGGACGCTGAGGGCGCAAAGCTTTTTCTTTCTTCTCTTGGCGCACTTTGCGCTCTTTGCGGTTCAATTCCCACGGCATCTTCTACCAGGGTGAGCCAGCGCAGCACGGAGAGGGTGTGGGCAAACACAGGTTCGTGATGGGGCGCAGACTGCTCCACGGGAACAAGCGCTGTGAGGTCGGGCAGGATTTCGGCCAAAAGCCCCAGGCTGGCCAAATCGGCCACGGCGTGGTGAGGAACGGCCGTTGCCAGCACCTTCAGCAGCTCATCCCGAATCCGTTCGGTGGAAACTTTGGTTAGATAGGGGGCGGCGGTGCGAACGGCCGTTTTTGTTTCCGCTGCCAGGGTGAAATCCAGGCTGTGAACCAGCCGCACCGCCCGCAGGCAGCGCACCGGATCGTCCAGCAGGCTGCGCTCGTGAATGGCCCGCACAACCCCCGCCGCCAGATCCGCCTGCCCATTGTGGGGATCGATCAGCCCAGCCGTGGTGGCTGCCGTGGCAGGCAAAGCTATCGCGTTAATCGTCAAATCCCGGTCGCGCAGATCGGCGGCCAGATCGCTGCCGCGAAAGCGAGCAAAATCAAGGCTGGTGTGCGCCTCCGGCAGCATCACGCGCCCGGTATCCCGCTCCCGATCCAGTATGTAGGCGGGCACCTTCAGCGCATCCGCCACCTGGAAAGCGAGCTTAATGGCGTTGGCGGGCACCACAAAGTCCAGATCGTGGCTGACACGCCCCAGCAAGGCATCCCGCACCGCCCCACCCACCAGGTAGACGGGTTGGGATTGGGTTTGGAATAACGGCCGTAACTGCTCCAGCAGCGGCGACAAAACCAGCAGTTCCCCGGCCGGATCATCCACAAAGCGCAGCACAAAACGATCCTTGGGGCGGCTGTGGCGGGCCATCTGCAGCGCCGCATCCGGCGAGACACCGACACCCGTTACTTGGGAGCCGTAAAGCGCCACCCAACGACCTGCGTATGCAGCTAAATCTGCCTGGTCACGACTCATAAAAATCAGTTGATTACTTAATTACTTAATTACCTGATTACTTAATTACCCAACCCCACAAACTATAAATGAGTAATTGGGTAACTGGGCAATTGGGTAATCTACAGGTTCAAATGGGCAAAAACTTCTGGCTTCAGCACGGCAATAAAGGGAAAATTGCGGTACATTTCGTCAAAATCCAGCCCGTAGCCTACCACAAACTCATCGGGAATATCAAACCCAACATAATCGACTGTGACATCCACTTCGCGGCGGGAGGGTTTGTTGAGCAGCGTGCAAATTTTGAGCGAGGCGGGCTGGCGAGCCAACAAGTTTTGGCGCAAATAGCTCAACGTATGGCCGCTGTCAATAATATCTTCCACAATCATAACGTGGCGACCGGACAGCGCCTGCTTCAAATCCATGATGATCTGCACCGCGCCGCTGCTGGTGGTGCTGTGACCATAGCTAGAAATACCCATAAAGTCGAGGTGATGCTGCCGTTTTAAAGCACGGCTCAGGTCAGACAAAAAGACGTAGCCACCCTTCAGCACGCAAATCAGCAGCAAATCATCTTCTTCAGCATAATCGGCTTCAATGGCGGCAGCAATTTCGGCCACCCGCTGCTGGAGCTGTTGTTCATTAATTAATATGCGGTCAATATCTTGGAATAAATCGTGGTGTTCCTGGCGCATGGGGTACCCCCTTGTTTAATAAGTGCCGTTGCGGATCGGCAAAACCTGATGACAGTCGCGGCAGCGGGCTTCGTATACTTCGGCCGCCCCTACCAACACGATGGGATCGTCAAACGCAGCTGGTCTGCCATCGATGAGCCGTTGGGTGCGGCTGGCCTCTTCGCCACAGACCACACAGATGGCGTGCAGCTTGCTAACCAGTTCAGCCCGCGCTAGCAGATCGGGCATGGGGCCAAAGGGGACGCCGCGAAAATCCATGTCCAACCCGGCGCAGATAACGCGCCGACCTTGTTCTACCAGCTGTTCGCAAATGTCGATAACGGCCGTATCAAAAAATTGCACCTCATCAATCGCCACCACCGTGGTGTTTTCATCCAGCGTCTCTAAAATTCGCTGCGACGACGCCACGGGCTGCGCCTCAAAATCTGCCCCATTATGGGACGTCACTTTTTCGGCATGATACCGGTTATCAATGACCGGTTTGAACACCTGAATTTGCTGGCGAGCAATTTGGGCACGGCGCAAACGGCGGATGAGTTCCTCCGTTTTGCCGCTAAACATGCTGCCGCAAATCACTTCAATGCGGCCCTTGGAATGTTTGGTCATGTTTCCTCCTTGTGCCTGATTGACTGACAAAACTTATTTAACCGCAGAGAACAGGGAGAGCACCGAGCTTTTACCAGAGGAAACTCCGCGCCCTTTGCGCCCTCTGCGGTAAAAATCTGAGATTTGTCAGTTAATCAGCTCCTTGTGCAGTAGTGGCAGATGGCCAGTTGTTTGGGGAACCAGCGACCAGCCACTACTTTTGAAAACAAGAAAGGGCAGATACGTTTTCGCATCTGCCCTTTTATTTTGATAATGAGTTTACCCGACCGAATCTAGCCGATGAGCCCTTCTGCGCGAAGGTAACGTTTGATGTCGATCAGCGCTTTCTGGCCGATGCCAGGCAAAGCCAGCAGGGCATCTTCGCCCTGGTTGAGCAGTTCAAGCACGTCACCAACGGTAGTGATGTCTGCATCGACCAACGCTTTGGTGGCGCGGGTGCCTAAATCCATACCGTCTACAGTCAAATTGACCGTTTTGGTGGTTTCTTTGACTTCTTCTTCTTGTTTTACCAGATCTTCGCGTCTTTGCAGACGGCGCATGAAGCGGTCTACCTGGCCTTCGGTATCAATCAGGCGCTGGGTACCAGTGTAAAAAGGATGGGTGCCAGACCAGATTTCCACGCGGATTTCGGGCTTTGTAGCACCAACCGTCATAACAACTTCGCCATCGACAAGGACTTTAGCGTCTGGATACCATTTGGGATGAATGTCTTGTTTCATATTACCAACGCCTTCCTTAACTTTCGGCGGGATACACGCTGACGTATTTACGGCCGTGTTTCGTCTCGAAAGTAACTTGTCCTTCAATCATGGAAAAGATGGTGTAATCTTTGCCAATCCCAACAAAATTGCCCGGCTTGATTTTGGTACCACGCTGCCGGATGATGATGTTGCCAGGGATTACATGTTCCCCGCCAAATCGTTTGACGCCCAGCCGCTTGGCATTGCTGTCACGGCCGTTTTTAGTTGAACCTGCACCTTTCTTATGTGCCATGTCACTCGCTCCTTTAACCTGCTACGATCTCATCAATCCGCAGCCGCGTATAGCTCTGCCGATGTCCTTGACGACGACGATACCGTTTCTTGGGCTTATATTTCCAAACAAAAATCTTTTCACCACGATACTGTTCAACAACAGTTGCTTTGACAGAAACACCTGCCACGTTCGGTTGACCAACTTTTACATCATCGCCATTCGCCAGGAGCAAGACATTTTCTAATTGAATTTGCTCACCGACTTCAAAAGGCAGCTTTTCGACGGAGAAGCTGTGCCCTTCTTCGGCGCGGTATTGCCGGCCACCACTTTCTACGATTGCGTACACGTTGTACCTCCAAAAAAAACCAGCACCTAAACATAGATGCCGGCGTGAAAATTGTAATTTATCTGGGCAGTGGTAGGCATCCCAGACGCGAACAAGGATTATAGCCTTGCCTTATTTGATTGTCAAAACGAAAACGGCCGTTCCCAGGGAACGGCCGTTTCTGCCCGACAACCTCTTCGTGCTTTAAAAACTATATTAGCTTGTTCAGCAGCAGGGTCAAACGGAATTTGCGCTGCCCGCTGGCGGTGGGCAAGGCCAACGGCCACGAATCCGGCAGGCGATCCTGCTCCGGAGCCACCAGGGGTTGGTTCACGCCCAACACGGTGTATTCCTGCGGTTTTGGCTGCGGCGACTGGTTCACACTTTTTTGCCCGTAAAATGCTGCTAGCGGTTTACTCATGATTCGGTTCTCCTAAAAATTCATCACGATGAACGTCTGCGATAGTGATTCTTGTCTGTTTTCAGGTTACTCTCTCTATTTTCACGCCATTCATTAGGAATAAAGTCCCACTTTTTACTAGTTTAGTCCCGCCTTGCCTGGTCTGGTGTTTAGAGGGTTACAAGCGGCAGGTAAACCGGAGGCGGATGGGCTTCGTCAAAGCCGATATCAAAGCCGTTGCCAAACGGCCGTATTTCCCCATCAAAGTCAACCAGCACACCGGTATCGCTGCCCATATCAATCGCGGCTGAACCCTCGGCAAGGTGATAGTTGGCCGCCGCCGAATTGACAAACCGGGGATCGCCCGTGGCGTTGTGGGTTCCGCCAGAGGCCACGCCCTGAATATCGGTGCCGTTACCAAAAAAGAGGTTGTAATCCTGGTTGACGCTACCGTTGAGATTGTTAAGACCCAGGGTGTGGCTGGCGACGATGGTGTTGGTGATCAGCAAAGGCGTGTTGGTGATATGGATGCCCGTGCCCATGCCTCCGGCTGAGCCAACGGCCGTTACATAATTCAGCGTAACCGATGAGCTGCTGTTGAGAAACAGTTGGTCACCCACATTCGTGGCCGTATTTTCGGCAAATAGACTGTTTTCCAGCAGACCGTTGAACGCATTGTGGAAGATGGCCCCGCCGCGCCCGCCACGGTTGCCCACGAACGCCGTTTGCTTCACGGTAAGTAAGCTGCCCACATACATGCCCCCACCCTGATCAGTACAAACATTGTCGATAAATCGGGAGCCATACACATTGGCCTGGCCAAAAGCCAGCAGGCCGCCACCATCGCCAAAGGCCGTATTGCTAATCAGTGTGGCGTTAATCAGGGTCACAATTCCGCTGGCATACAGGCCACCGCCGTTGGCAAAGAGGGTGCGATTGCGTTCAAAGCGCACGTCGCGCAGCACGGAAAAGGTGTTCACCAGCGCGCCGCCGCCCTGCCCCGATGACGTATTGCTGATGAACTGCGTCCCGGTAATCAGCGTCCGGGTTTCTGCCAGCAACCCACCGCCGATGCTGCCAATGGAGCGATTGTTCTCAAAACGGCCGTTCACAATAAACGATTCCCCAACGACATACACACCACCACCGCCAACCGGGCTGGTGTTGCTCAAAACCGCCACGTTGGTCAGGGTCAGTGTGCCTAAGCTGCGGATGCCACCGCCGGTATCGCTGGTGGGCGCCCCTTGCTGCACGGTCAGGTCGGAGACGGTGAGGGGAACGGCCGTACTCTCAAACACGCGAAAGCCGCTGCCACCCGCCACCGCCAGCTGGGCCATACCCGGCCCCTGAATGGTGACGGCTTCATTGATGATGGGCAGTGCACTGAGGAGCTGGATGGTGCCAACGGCCGTAATCTCAATCACATCTCCCCCAGCGGTGGCATTAGCATTGAGGATGGCCTGGCGCAGTGACCCCGCGCCGCTGTCGTTAAGATTGCTCACAGTGAAGGTGGCAGCGGGCAGCGCCGCTGCCGTCTGGATGTACCCCAGGCTGCGCAGTAAGTGACCCACACCCAGCAGCGCCAGGAGCAAGATGAGGGTAACGGCCGTTAGTCGAGAAATGGAATCGTTCATAAGCTTACCTTTACAATAAAAAATATGGATCGAGAATACGCACCTCGGTGATGCGATCGACCGGCTGTCGGTTGCGCTGCCCCGCGCGGCGAATCGCTTCGGGCGATGGGGCATCGCAAATATAGAAGACTTTTTGCCGGTCGGGCGTGACGTAGGAAATGATCCAGGTCACTTCGTCGATGGCGTTGTTACGGATGATGTGGAGGCACAGCCGGGCGCCGCGCTCATCCGGCGACAGCGGCAGGCCATCCGGAAAAGTTTGTTCGACTAGATAGCGGGGCATCCGGCGGTCCTCCCTTGAAACGTAGGTCGATTTTGTAAATCGCCACCCCAAAAGAACCTTTATTTTTCAATCAGCGGCAGGTAGTTCCAGTGCTCTGGAGTGAAAACGACGGTGGGCACCAGGGTGGCCATCGGCGTGGGCGTAGGAGCATCCACTGCCCCGGCCTCGTACGCGCCGATATCGCAGCCGCTGACGGGGCGGGTAAAGCCGCGCTGGTCGGTGCCCAGCAGCGCGCCGGTGTGGTCGCGGCAGCCACCGGGATTGCCCGCGTTGATGGCCGGGCTGCCCGCCAGCAGAGCGTGAGTGAGCGTCGAGCCACCGTTGTTTTGCAGCGGCCCCAGGATGGGATCCACCCCGGTCAGGTTGCCGGTGGTGTCGCCGCTGATGGTGCAGCCGGTGATGTTGGCGATGAGGTTATAGCCTTCGCTGTTCAGAGAGCCAGAGCAGTCGGGGCGCTGCTGGCCAGGGCTGTTGTCTATATTGCCGCTGATGATTGTGTTGGTCGCGCTGGTGCCGCCGAGAATAAACACCCCGCCGCCGTCGCCATCGTTGTCGTTGTCGGAATCGGCCGTATTGCCGCTGATGGTGACGTTGTAGAGATGGTTGTTGTTGCTTTCGACGGTGTACAGGCCGCCGCCGCTGCCCTCGGCGCTGTTGCCGCTGAGGGTGCTGTTTACCACGTTCAGCGTACCGGAACTGGAGATGCCACCGCCGCCGCCTGTAACGGTGTTGCCGCTGATTTCGCTGTTGATAACGGAGGTAGGCAAGAAGCTGACAAAGATTCCGCCGCCGCCGCTGGCCTGGTTGCCGTCGATGCGGCTGTGGGTGACGGTGAGGGTGCCGCCCGCAAAAATGCCGCCGCCTACGCCAGTGGCCGTGCTGCCGGTGACGCGGCTGCCGCTCAGGGTCAGTGCGCCAGACACGTTGACGCCGCCACCCGAGGTGGCGCTGCCGTTGCGCACGGTGAGGCCGGTAATGGTGGCCTGAACCCCGCTGTGCACCTCAAAAATGCGGTCGGCGCCAGCGCCATCGATGATGGTGTTGTTCATGCCGCCGCCGTTGATAGTGACATCGGCCGTCAGGTCCAGGTCGCCCGTTTGGGCGGCGTCTTCACCCGCGCCAGCCAGGCTGAGGGTGTAGGTGCCGGGCGGCAGGATGATGACGTCGGCGCCGCTGCCGGCGGGGCAGGCATCTACGGCCGTATCCGTATTGGCTGCCAGTATCGCTTCGCGCAGCGAGCAGTCGCCATTATTGTTCACTTCGTCGTCGGTGGTGGTCACAGTAATGGTGTTGGCGTGAACGAGGGGGATGAGAACGGCCGCAGCGCCCCATCCGCCCACCACGAGCAAAAACAACAACAATCCCAGATGAAATGCAGTCTGTCGGTTTTTCATACGATTCTCCTAATCGAGCGTTCAAGATTGGACCATTTTTGTTCAAGAACCAGGCTTCAGCAGAAGTAAAATGGTCCAATCTCTGCCTGGCAAGACCCTAAAGGTTTGCCGCTTTCGGATACAAATTAGTCGAGTTCTAAACCCTTAGGGTCTGGATGGTTACAATCTTTATTTGATTTCTCCATAAGATCAGTCTATTTCAGGATGGTAGGTAGATAGATTTGCTGCATATTGCCGTAGCTGACGATCCACAGTTCCTCGCCATATTGGGGTACATGGCCACTGAGAAAGAGACGGCCGTTTACCGTTACAAATTCAGAGGGATAAAACGATTCGTTATAACCCGGCGCTACATCAGCCAGCAGATAAGTTCCGGCTTCGGTTCCGTCTGAAACCCACAGTTCGTTGCCAATGGCGAAGTCGTTCACAGCGCTAAAGATGAAAGTCCCTTCGGCCAGGTGCGTCATGAAGTAGGGATAGCCGCTTTCGGCGCCGGGAAAAATGTCTTTCACCAGGTTTGTGCCGGCTTCAGTTCCATCCGAGACCCACAGCTCGTAGCCGTGTACGCCGTCATGACCGGTAAAGTAGAGCAGATCGTTGACGGCCGTTAACCAGTCCGGGTAAGAACTACCGCTGCCACCATAGATATCCTTTACCAACACAGTGCCTGCCTCGGTACCGTCGGAGAGCCACAACTCTGTGCCATTTGTGCCGTCATCGGCGGCAAAAAAGAGGTGGTCGCCAACGGCCGTTAAGTAATATGGATCCGAATCGTAACCACCCGGGGCAATATCTTTTATCCGCGTTATGCCGGCAGCCGTGCCATCCGTTACCCACAACTCACGGCCAGAAGCCACATCGTCGGCGGTGAAGTAAAGCAACGCACCCAACGGCGTGAGATCGTCTGGATAGGAGCTTCCCGGGCCATTGGCAATGTCTTTGACCAGGTAAGTGCCGGCCAGCGTGCCGTCTGTGGCCCAAAGCTCTTCCCCGTGCACGCCGTCATCGGCCACGAAGTAGAGCAGCGAACCGGCCAGTGTCAGATGTTCCGGGTAGGCACTGTCGCTGCCAGGCTGGATATCGATGAAGAGGTTGGTGCCAGCGGCCGTGCCGTCGCTGCGCCACAGCTCGAACCCGGATGAACCGTCACTGGCCGTAAAGTAAACATAGGCGCCCAACGTTGTTAGATAAGACAGATCGTTGAGTTCGCTGCCGGGCCAGATGGCTTTGACCAGCGTGGTGGTAGCCGGTGTGCCCGCGGTGCGCCACAAGGCTTCGCCGTTGACGTCATCAAAGGCGGCAAAGTAGAGATAGTCGTCCAGTTGGGCATATTGATTGCTGCCTGCATTGGCCGAGTCAGGACCGGGATTGATGTCGGCCAGCAGCTGCGTGCCGGCGGCTGTGCCATCGCTTGCCCACATTTCGAATCCATGTTGGCCGTCGTCAGCCCAAAAAACAACGTTGTCTCCGATAGGCGTCAGGTCAAACGGATAGGCATTGCCGGTGTAAGATTCAGCAATGTCCACCACCAACTCAGTTCCGGCGTTTGTGCCATCGCTGTGCCACATTTCCCTACCGTGCGTGCCATCGTTGGCGGTAAACACGATCATGCTGCCCAGCTGGACTAAGTCGGAAGGAAAGCTGCTTGGCATACCGGGGGAGATGTCTCGCACCAGGGTGGTGCCGACGGCCGTTCCATCGCTGCGCCACAGTTCATTGCCCTGGGCGCTGCTGGTAGCGGTGAAGAAGATCTGGTTGTTAACGGCCGTAAAACGCCAGGGGGAACTGCTGCCACTGCCGGGTTCAATATCCTGCAGCAGTTGTGTGCCAACGGCCGTGCCGTCAGAGACCCACACTTCTCGCCCGGTTGTCCCGTCGTCTGCTCTAAAAAAGACCTGGCCTCCACTGTAGGTGATGTAGGAAGGCGAAGACGAGCTAGAGCCTGGATTGATGTCTTTAACCAGGGTCGTGCCGCCAGCAGTCCCATCGCTGCGCCATAGTTCCGTGCCATGCACCCCATCATTGGCGCTAAAGATAATGCTGCTGCCCACAACCGCCTTATGATTGGGGGTGGAACTGTTTACACCGGGCCTGATATCTATCTTGTTCGTTCCACCGCTTGTTCCGTCACTGGTCCATAGTTCATAACCGTCGGCATCACGAGCCGTCAGAAAAAGCAGGCTGCCGTTGGTAACTATTTCATAAGATGCCAAAGCGGAGTCGGGCCCAGGATAAATATCCACTACCAGTGATGTCCCGCCTGGCGTGCCATCGGTCCGCCACAGTTCCGTGCCGTGCACGCCGTCGTTGGCCTGGAAATATAAAAAGCCACCCATTTCTACAAAGTTGGCTGGATCGGAACTGCCAAAACCAGGGTTGATATCCATCAGCATGACGGTACCCGCCGCCGTGCCGTCGCTAACCCACAGCTCACGGCCGTTTGTGCCGTCATATGCCTGAAAAAAGAGAGAATTATTGAAGGTCTGCACCAGCCAAACAGACGACGGGTCGAGACCTGGGTTAATGTCTTTGAGCAGCGTTGTACCGGCTTCCGTCCCATCACTGAGCCATAGTTCCAGGCCATGCAGTTCGTCCCAGGCGTTCAAAACCAGTTGCCCGTTCAGCTCCCCCAGGGGATAGGCATAACTGTGATTGATGCCAGGGGCAATATCCTTCACCAACCGGGTTCCGTTGGCGGAGCCGTCTGTGACCCACAGTTCATAGCCATGCTCATCATCTCTGGCATTGAAAAAGATCTGACTGCCGAGCTTAAAGTACCCGGCCGGGGTCGAACCTTCCGGTACCGCGTTGAGATCGGTGACAAGGGTGGGTTGGGAGACGGTGAGCGGAACGGCCGTTCCCGCCACTCCAGACAGCTTACTTTGGGCCAGCACCAGCGGCAAGAAAATGGCCAGCCCCAACACGAGCAGGGCCAGCCAGACCACGCGAAAATTACCAATACGTTTCATTTATTTACTCCAGAAAGTCATCTAAAAAGTTGTTTTACGTCCCCAAAAGTGCTGCCCCAGCGAAAGCCCCAGCTTGAGGCCAAACCCGATCAGCACCAGGCCGCAAGTCCAGGAAAGGGCCAGCACCGTTTTGGCACTGAGCCGGGCGTGCCAAAAGCTGGCAAACAGCACTAACAGCAAGGATGTCAGTAAGCAGCCCGTAAAAAAGGCGCTGAGAAAAGCAAGACCCCCCTGACCGGGGTCGTGCAATACCCGGTTGCCCAAGGAGAGCCAGAAAAGGATCTCCAGGGGGTTGGACAGCGAGAGGAGCGCGCCCAGACCAAAGGCGCGCCGGACAGACAGCCGTTCAGCGCACCCGGCGCTGGTCTGGCGCACCAGCGAGCGCCCCTCTCGTATGGTGGTGAGGCCGAGGTAGAGGAGTACGGCCGTACCGCACACCCCTACCCCTACCTGCCACCCCGTGCCCTGCACCCACAGGCCCGCGCCCAGCAAAGCCAGCAGCGCATACAGCACCAGGCCAACTGACGAACCCGCCTGCACGGCTAATGAAGCGCGCAAACCGCCCTTCACGCCCTGCCGCAGCGTCTCCATGCCAATGGGACCAGGCGCTGCCACGTACACCATGCCGAGAATCAGGCCAGAAGCGATATCCATCACCCATTCACCTTCTAGCCCACCACGGTGATACCCTTGACGCCAGAAGCCGAATCCTGGTCGATGGGATACAGCCAGTCATGGTCGACGGTGGCAAAGATTTTGGCGAACATAAAGCAGGTGCCGCCAGTGGAGCCGTCCCCCGCCTGGCAGGTGAGGCTGATGCTGTCCGTATCGCCAACAGACAGGTAGTTGCCCGCAATTGGTGAAGGGATGAGGTTGTTACTGCCGACAGACCGGAAGTTGCCCAAGATTGATGAAGGGAAGAGATACATTTCTCGCACATTGCTGCCCGGCGTGAGGGTGGGCAAATTGCGCGACAGGCCGCTGCGCGCTACCAGCGGCGGGTTGGTGGGCACCTCAAACGTTGCGATATCTTCGTCTTGAATGACGACATACCAGACAACGTCCTTGAGCGGCACGCCGCCGTTGGCGGCATCGGCATTAGTGGCGGTGAGGGTAACGGTAAACGACTCGCCCGGATTGATGTTGGGGCCGCTGGTGGCAGGGTTGGAGATTGTTACCGTAACCTTGGTGTCCACGTAGTTGATGACGGCCGTACGAATTTGATCCAAATTAATGGTCATGATCTTGCTCCTTTTTGGGATGGTCTGAGCCAGTCACCGGCATACGGCCGTTCTTACAAGCGCGCTGCTGTGCCTGACAGACCAGTTTCAGATAGAGGGGCTGTTGTGTGGTAAACGGTGGTGCTTATAGAAACTTGCTTAGAAAAAAGCCAAGCGTTCGTTTGGCAGAAGCGGAGGGCGGTGTGGAGGCGTGGTGAGAGGGACTTTGTAACGGCCGTTCCTGAACCAAGTTTACGCCGAGCGGCCGTTCCTCTTGAGGTTGTTCGCGGGACATTGTTTGCTTGTCTTTCTTGGGCCAATGAAGGGCAGCAGGGGACTTACTCATACACGGTTCTCCTGTTGGCTCATGGCGACTGCCGGTGAGCCAGATAAATTGCAACCTTCGGACACACCTTCAGCATAGGCGTTTTCCCAGGCCAATTCATCGGGAGAGCCTCCCTATTTTGGGCAGTATGATTCCCTATTTTGGGCGTAATTCAGGGGATTGGCGGGCCAGAACGGCCGCTTCTTCACGAGAGGAAACGCTGAGCTTACCCAAAACGGCCGAAACATGATGGTCCACCGTTTTGGGCGAAATGTGCAGCCGCGCGGCAATCTCTGCATTGGTCAGCTCTTCGGTCAGCAGGGCCAGAATCTGCATTTGGCGATTAGTAAGCTGGAAGGGGTTTTCCCTGGTGGCCGGGCGCGGCCCGCGCGGAATCGTTTGGGCGCCAGCGGCACGCAGCTTTTGCCGCACAACATCCACCATCGGTCGGGCCTCTAGCTGCTCAAAAATAGCCAGCGCCGCCAAAAGCGCCGCCGTGTCGCCATCCGCCAGGGCGCGGGCCTGCTCGTAGGGGCAGCCCAGCGCTTCCCAGGCGGCGGCCGCTTCGCGCCATTGGCCGTGAATTTCCAGGGAGAACGGCCGTACCATCCAGTCGAACGTCTCCACCGCTTCCCCCAAGTGCCAACGCCAGTAAGCCAGCTCTGCGGCAAACCCACACTGCCGGTTTTGGACGGCCGTCTCATAAAACTCACCAACGAGCGCCCGCAGCCGAGCTTCGTCACCGGCCAGCCACGCTTCTTCGGCACAGGCGCAAAAGTAAAGTCCCATGCGCTGCATGTTGCCAATTTTCCGGGTGAGCGCCAGCCCTTCTTCCAGCAGCGACCGGGCTTTTTCGGCTTCACCCTGCCGCGCCAGCAGCCGTCCCTTCGCCACCAGCAGCGCGCCGCGGACGCCGAACTGCAGCGCCGGCTGCTGCTGTACCGTTTCCACCAGCTGCGCGCACTCGTCCCAGCGCCCGCGGTAAAGATAGATCATGGCCTGCCACGCCTGCAGCATCTGCGTAGACGCATCCATATCGCGCTCGGCGGTGTAGGGCAGGGCACTGTTGAGCAGCTGCTGCGCTCTGTCCAGCCGGAAGACATCAACGTAGGTCATGATGAGATTGGGGTAAACGGCCGCAGCCGCCCAATGTTGATTGTTGTCCACGCACAGCATAAGGCATTTTTCCAGGTGGCTGCAGCCCGTCTCGTGATCCAGGGGAAGCCAGCAGAGGCCCATCACCTGGTACGCGCTGGTGATGATATGAACCTGCTCGGTGCCGAGGGCCATCTGGTAGCTTTTTTCGGCGTAGGCCACGGCCGTTTCCGCCTCGCCCTGCCCCAAATGTTTCACCGCCAGCACCCGGTAGGCATCGATCAAGCCGCGATTGGGCGCCAGCGGTTCCAGAAGGGCCAGCGCTTCGTTGAGCAGCCGTTCCGACTCTTCGTACTCGCCCACAATGTCCAGCACGCCCGCCAGCCGCACCAGCTCAAACCCCTCGCGCAGGGGATGATTGGCCTGGCGCGCCAGCGCGGCCGCCCGACGGTAAGCGGCAATCGTTTCGGTGCGGGCCGGATCGCCCTGTACGCTGATAGCATACGATTCATTGAGCTCGATCTGCTCCATCAACGGCAAACTGTCGGCATAGCGCAGCGCCAGAGCAAACTGGGCCGCTGCCGCCCGGTACATGCCCAGCGCCGCCGCCTCTTTGCCCGCGGCCCGGGCGTAGGTCAAAATCGCTTCCTCGTCTCCGGCGGCCTCGGCGTGGTGCGCCAGCTGCGCCAGGTCCTTTTGCCCTGCCAGCGATGTTTTCAGGGCGTCGAGCACCGCCTGGTGCCAGAAGGTGCGCTGGTGCGGCGGCATGGCGTCCAAAATGGTTTTCCGGGCCAGCTCGTGGCGAAAGACAAAATTTTCTCCCTGTACCAGCAGCAGGCCCAGCGCCAGGCTCTCGTCGATGGCCGGGGCTTCGGCCTGAGTGACGGCTTTAAGCAGCCACGGCTCGATGCGCTGGCCGATGACGGCCGTGGCGTTCAGCACGACCCGCCCCGACAAAGTCAAACGCGCCGCCCGGGCCAGCACCACATCACGCACCGTGTCGGGAATGCCCGCTTCGCCGGAGATGAGCACCTGGTTCACAAAAAAGGGATTACCACCGGTTTGCCGGTGGAGTTCGGTGGGATCGCCGCCGTAGTTGTGGGCGAGTTGGCGAACGGCCGTTAACGACAGCGGCGTCAACCCCAAACGTTCCACCCCCGGATGGCGCACCAGGTCGCCCACCAGCAGCCGCAGGGGATGCTGCGTGCCCAGTTCATCATCGCGAAAGGTGGCAATGAGCAGGGAGCTGGTTTGCGGCATGCGCCGCCCCAAAAAGCGCAGCAGGTCCAGAGTGGCCTCATCGGCCCAGTGGATATCTTCAAACACAAACACGCCGGGAATCTGGCATTCGGTGAGGCAGGCGGCGAAGATGGCGGGCCGGTTCAGGGTGCCTTCCAGCAGCGGCAGCAGATCGCCCCGCAGCTGAGCGGCCATGTCGTGCAGGGGACCCAACGGCCGTGGCGTAAACAACGCGTCGCAGGCACCCCACAGCACCCGCGTGGTCTGGCGGCGGATGAACTGCTCTACCAGACTGGTTTTGCCAATGCCCGCCTCACCGCTAATGAGGAGGAAACGGCCGCTGCCAACCAAGGCCTGCTGCAGGGCTTCTTTCAGCTTATTGAGTGCGTCACTACGTTCCAGAAGTTCCATAGTCGCTCACCCTTAACCTCAACCCCTCGGTGCTAAAGCGGATCGTACCTGGGAAACGGCCGCTGCCAAATCCAACCCCTTCCCCTTTTCCCACGCCGCCGCAAACAGCTCTGCTTCCAGCTCCACCTTAAACAGTGGCAGGGCTTCGTCAATAGCCTGTTTGTGAAATGTGGCAACTTCATTGTGGTGATAAATCATAGAGATGATGGATACGGCCGTTTCTTTACCGCCAATTAATTCCGGCGCGGTTGTCACCATACTATAAAGTGATCCAAGCGTCTGCCAAACCCGGCCAATCGCCAGATGCCACTCCAGGGCGTCCGCATATTGGGCTTTGGCTTCATCGGCCAAACCCATTAGCAGGTAAGTTTCTGCCAAAATATAGAGACTGATACTAATGGACCACAAATCCTGCCAGTGCCGGGCAATGTTTAAACATTGTTTGCCGTAATAAATCGCCTGTTCATATGCCGCTTCGGCCAGGCTAACTCTCTGGAGATAAAAAAGAACGACATAGAAAATATTGCTCCTGAAATAATGCGGTTCAAAGAACAAAAGGAGCTCCTGCAAATGCACGGCCGTTGCCTCATCCTGCAAGCCGAAGTCAATCCGAACAAAGAGCTGAACCGCCTCTGCTCTTTTGATGAGGATTTCATCACCCATTTCCAGGGCAAGGTCGTAAGCTTTGGTAAGCCAGGCCAAAGAGTCTTTGTCTTCTCTAAAGTCCAGGATGCTAGACATGGACATGCACAGCTGAAAACGCAGTTCGGGAGACGACTTTTTTTCAATCAGGGGAATTAAGCGCTCAGTTTGTTCTCTGATCTGGGCCACATCATCCAATCCCTCACGCATCTCCTGAGCAACGAGCTGCAGCCAAAGTATTTCATTATTCGTTTCCGCCAAACCAAGCTGCCGCAAAGTCTGCACCGCCTGAAGCGCACGGTGGCTGGAGGGGAGGCCCTGCCGGGTGTGGAAGGCCATGAGCCCCGGAGCCAGGTCGGCCAGCTCCCGGGCCAGGCCGCAATTCAGTGCATATTCCCAGGCGCGATAGAGATTATCCCTATCGGCCGCGTGTTGAATGGCCATTTCACGCAGGTGGTTAATGGGCCACCAGTGGGCCCAGGACAGGCGGGCAAAATAACAGCAGTGGGCCAGCGCATCTTTGTCGGCTTCGGCCTGAGGGCGTTGGGCGGCAGTAAATTGGCGCAGGAGTTCGTGCATGGTGAAACGGCCGTTTTCCACCTGCCGCTGCAACAATGATTTGTTTACCAGCGCCAACAAAATCCGCAAATTAGCCCCGGTCACCTGTTCCGCCGCTTCTCGCGTAAATCCCCCGCGAAAGACGCTGAGTTTGGCTAAAACCGTTTGTTCCGCCGGGGTTAACATTTGCCAGGAATAATCAAAGACCGCCTGCATACTGCGCTGGCGCGAGGGTAAATCGGCCAGTTCAGCCGCCAGAAAATCAAGACTGTTTTCAATTTCGGCGGCAATTTCGGCTGGAGATAACAATTCCAGCCAGGAGGCGGCCAGCAGCAGCCCCAGCGGCATCCCCTGTACCAGCTGACAGATACGCGCCACGGCGGCGACATTGCCATCGGTCAGGGTGAAGGTGGCTTGAAGACGACGGCCGTTTTCCACAAAAAGCTGAACGGCCGTGTAATCCAGCGCGTCTTCCGGCGTCAGCCAGTCCGGGAAATCCAACCCGCCTAATTCGTAGCGGCTTTCACTGGCCAGATTCAGCCGCTGCCGCGAGGTAGCCAGCACAGCGACCTCAGGACCGGCTTGCAGCAGGTCGTTGACCCGCGCTGCCCCGGCCAGCAAATGCTCAAAGTTGTCCAGGATAAGCAGTAAGTTTTGGCGGCCGATTGCTTTGAGCAGCTGTGGTAAAAACGGCTGGCCCTTGTCCGGCACCTGAAAATCCAGGGCAGCGGCCACTGCCTGGCCGATTTCCTCAGGATGGGCCAGCGGTGCCAGGTCAATGAAATAGACTCCATCCCGGAAGTGATCCAGCAGTTCCGCACCCACAGCCTGCGCCAGCCGCGTTTTGCCCATGCCGCCTGGCCCGACAATGGACACCAACCGCTGTCCATCTTGCGAGAGCAGCTGGCTTATCTGGGACATTTCCAGCTCACGGCCAATCAGTTGGGTGGTGCTGGCCGGTAAATTGTGCCTGACTTTAACGGGGGGTCGGCTGGTTTCAGCCGCTGCCGTCGATCCAAATTGCCCTGTTTTTATCTCCTCAAAAAGGGCCACAGTTTCCTGAGCAGGGTCAATGGCCAGCTCATCCCACAACGTTTTTTGGCACAGCTCAAATTGAATCAGGGCGCTGCCCCGGTCGCCAGCCAGGGCGTAGCCCTGCATCAGCTGGCGGTGGGCCTGCTCCCGCCACGGTTCCAGACTGAGCTGCTGGCGAGCGATAGTTTGAGCCTGGGTGTAACGGCCGTTCCCCAAATAATCCCGCGTCACTTCCAACATCGCTTCCAGGGCCAGATTGTGCAACGTTTCCCGCTCCTGCCGCAGCCAATCTTCAAATTCCAGGCTGTCGCAGGTGAAGCCGGGGAGGAGGTCGCCGTGGTAGAGGGAAACGGCCGTTGCCAAATCCCCGCCATCCACCGCCTGCAAAAATTGCTGAACATCTAATTTATACTCACTTTCGGGGTTGAACTGCACCGTCTTCCGCGTCACCAGCAAGTAGGGCTGGGCTGGCTCGTCCAGGTCCCTCAGCAGTTTGCGCAGCTGGTAAAGGGCCTGGCGCAAATTATTGCGCGCATTCTGTTCTGATTCCTCCGGCCAAAAATTTGCCGCCAGCAGTTCGCGAGAGAGCGGACTTTCGTTTTGCAGCGCCAAATAAGCCAGCAAACCCTGGTTATTGGCCGAACGAAAGTGGGTGATGGGCTGTTGATCCAGCGTTACCTGAAACGTGCCCAAAAATGAGATGCAGAGCCGGGACATGAGCCACATTATACACCGTTAGCACTTTGGCTAATGCAACCAATTTTTGTGCTAACGGCGGGGTGATGGGGTGATAACGGCCGTTCGCTAAAGTGTACGCATCAATCGAGATGACCTGGCCAAAAGGAGGCCAAACATGATGCAATACAGTTTAGCTTTTGACAGCCCCCAGGCACGCGCGAACAACCCGCTTGCCCAACGTCGGGCTCTTGTCCAGATGTTCAACCGGGCAACTTCGCAGGCTAAACGGCGTCGTTTTGTGGCCCGGTTTACAGGTCGTTCGACCCAATTACAAACGCTGCATTTACAAGGGAAGCGTGCTGAGGGACAGATTCTTGGCGTACAAATTGTTTCTCTGGACAAAATCGTGGGCAGCGAAGGGCGCAGTCATGATTTCGACAATCAATTTTGGCCTCTGCGAGAGCACAATCGCGACCGCTGGGTAAACATTGCCCAGGTCATGAACAGCAAAAAAGGATTGCCGCCCGTCCAACTGATTCACACCAAAGCTGGCTACTTCGTACGAGATGGGCATCATCGCCTATCAGTAGCCAGAGCAGTTGGCCAGGCAGCCATCGAAGCGGAGGTGATTTCCTATGTAGGGCTTTAGTCGTTAGCAGAAGGCCCACGGACAAAACGGCCGTTCCCATCATTCAGCCACACCGTTACCTTATCCAATTCACCCACGACAATGTCGGGAAGGTTGTCGCCGTTCACGTCCCCAACGGCTATGGCTCCATTAGGACGGTAACGAATCTTTTGACCCTGCGTGAAGTGGCCGCTGCCGTCGTTCCACCAGATGATGGCCTGCCGCCACCAGGCAAAGCTGCTGGTCAGGGCATGCCCGGTCACGGCGTCCAAATGGCCATTGCCGTCTAAATCGGCCAGGAAGACGGTCAGCGTGCGTTTCTGGCTCCAACTTTGGGCGCTGAGGGTGAAACGGCCGCTGCCATCGTTCAGCCACAGTTCATCGGCACCTTCGTTGCCCACCAGCGCATCTAAATCGCCATCGCCGTCCACGTCGCCCAAAGCGACGGCGTAGGTGCGCTGCTGCCCCAGCCGCTGGCCACTGTCGCTAAAATAGCCGCTGCCATCATTGAGCCAGACCTCATTGGGCAAACTGTTCTGCATCACCTCGCCGTTGCCCTGGGTATTGCCCACAAAGGCATCCAGATGACCATCGCCATCCAGGTCGCCCAGGTCGATGGCCTCGCTGCCGGCCGTGCCCAACGCCTGGCCGCTGTCCACCAGGCCATCCTCGCTGCCAAACAGCACCCGGTTGGCCGGGGGAATCCAGCGCGTTTGCCCCGGCGTGGGTTCGTTGCTGACGCCAAAGCCACAGCAGCCCGCCACAAACACGTCGGTCAGGCCGTCACCGTTTAAATCTCCCGCCCCTAAAAAAGCGGTGTTGATGCCAGATTCCGGTGTTTGCAGACCCTGAAACCGCAAATTCAAGTCTGAAAAACGGCCGTCACCCCGCTTGCCATAGACCACTATCCCGCCCATGCCCCCTAACAGGATGTCTAAATCGCCATCCCCATTGATATCCAAAAACAGTGCGCTGGTACTACCACCGCCTACCGGCTGCCCACTGGGAATAAAACGGCCGTTCCCGTCATTCAGCAACAGGACATTATCGGCAAGGGGAATCAGGCGGCGTGTATTGACCAGCAGCACATCCAGATCGCCGTCGCCATCGACATCGCCCAGGACCACCTGCTGCGTGTACGGTTCCGCTTCCAACTGTAACGGCAGGAAAACCGCCAGAAAGCCAACGCAGCCCGCCAGCAAACCACCGCCCAGCAGCAGCGCCACCAGCCGTTTGCGGCGCGAACGGCCGTTGACCGCCAGCCGCGCCTCTCGCCGCGCCGCCTGGCTCTG
>JBGTCV010000021.1:0-43522 GCA_041748655.1 Promineifilaceae bacterium (SeqCode)
ACACCTGAGCGTTGCCCCAGTTGTGGCGTAACGTAACCAGCTCAAGCGCTTTCCCAAATAGTGGGTGGAAGATATGGGTGACGTAAAAAGTTCTTCCCTCAATGTTCGATAAGGGTGTATCCGACGGTTGACTCAAATGCCATCTAGGAACGATTTATGGGCACGCTGAAACGAGAGTGTTGTGACCATTTCTTTATCTTCAACCTACAACAATTGCGGCGGATTGTGAGCGAATTTGCTGACTACTACAATCAACATCGTCCCCACCAGGGCATTGGCCAGCGCATCCCCACCTGGTTCATCAACCGCAGACCGCCTACGTCTAACCACGTTCAGGGTAAGGTGATGGCCGCGCCCATCTTGTCTGGTCTGCATCACAGCTACGCTTACGTTAGCCTAACCCATTAGCCACACCTCAGCTTGAGGTGTTTCCGAAACTTAAAGGCGCCACCTTGCCTGCCTGCCTGCTCAGGCTGCCTGCTTAGCCCCAGTTAAACCAACTACCGGCTTTCCTCTGCTTGAATCTCGATTTTTCTTGTTCCTCATCATTATCAGTGACTGAATTTTGCTGTTAGGTAATGGCTGGTACGCTTCAAGGTCCGTCTAAGCACTCCAGATTTTGAACGGATGAGCATGGTTGCCAGCACAGGCCGTCCACCACTCCTCCGGTTGCTTTTTGTCATGTTAATAGACGATATCAACCTGACGTTTGGTTGCAGCAGATTGCAGGATGGCGTCACAGATTACGGCCGTTTTATACCCATCCTCAAAATCTGCACCGGTTGGCGATATCGGCTTGTCGTTGACGATACAGTCGAGCAGGTGCGCGATTTCGTGAACAAAAGTGTGCTCCCAGCCAATGATGTGACCCTGCGGCCACCAATTCTCCCACCAGGGATGATGTGGCTCGGTAACGAGGACATTGTGGAAACCCTGGGTCGTGTTTGGTGTATCATCCACCCAATACACTTCCAGTTCGTTCATGCGTTCCAGATTAAAATGGATGCTGCCTTTTTCGCCGTTGATTTCTAACACTTCGTAGTTTTTGCGTCCGGCGGCAAAGCGGGTGGCTTCGAAGGTGCCGATTGCGCCGTTGGCAAAGGCGACGGTGGAGACGAAGGCGTCATCGACGGTGACTTTGCCGCTGCCGCTGCCATCGGCAAACGGCCGTTCCGGGATAAAGGTGCGTGTCATGGCGGAAACGGCCGTTATTTCACCCACCAAATACCGACCCAAATCAATGATGTGCGCCCCTAAATCACCCAATGCGCCGCTGCCGGCAGCATCTTTGTCCAGCCGCCAAATCATCGGCGTGCCGAAGTGGGGCATCACCCATTCTTGCAAATAGGCAGCACGAAAATGGTAGATGCGCCCCAACGCGCCGCTTTGAATCAGTTCATAAGCCTGACGAATGGCGGGGACAAAACGATAGTTAAAAGCTACCATGTGTTTCACGCCTGCTTTGCTAACAGCATCCAGCATCATTTTGGCTTCTTCAGCCGTGCGGCCCAGTGGCTTTTCGCAGAAAACGTGTTTGCCTGCTGCGGCGGCAGCAATGCACGGTTTGGCGTGGGCGTCGTTGGGGCCGCCGTTGTCGAATAGTTGGATGTCGTCATTTGCCAGCATCGCCTGCCAGCTGGTGTAATAATTTTCGTAGCCGTACCGTTTGGCCGCTTCGGCAACGGCCGTTTCATTCCGCCCCGCAATGCCGACTAAACGAGGGATGGCCGGTGGTGGATACATCATGTGCGGAATCTTTTTGTAAGCGTTTGTGTGGGCCTTGCCCATAAACGCATAACCCAACATGCCAACCCCAATCTGAGGAATCTCCCCTTCCGCTTGCGGTCCGGCCATTGAAGTGAATCCAGTGTCTTTTGCCATTTTTAACTCCTGGTTAGCCTGTGCTTCCATGATTTATAATCAAAGATTTCGCAGATTTACCAGATTTTTTAATCTTTTCAATCTGCGAAATCTTTGATAAAAGCCTTTGTTAAGCACACTATTTGTCGAAGATCCCTTATTTAATCCGATGAAAATGCCGCATCAAAGGCAACAGATGAGGCGGTGAAATCCAGGCTGCGGATCATGGCCAAGGCTTCTGGTGCGCCCCAATCGCGATCCATGCCGCTGTCTTCCCATTCAATGGAAAGCGGACCGTTGTACCCGATGCGGTTTAAGGCACGAATGATGGGGTCCCATTTCACATCGCCGCGACCTGGCGACACAAAATCCCAGCCACGATTAGGATCACCAAAGTTGAGGTGTGAGGAAAGGATGCTGTTACGGCCGTTTAGCTGCACCCGCGAATCTTTTACATGCACATGGTAAATGCGGTCCGGGAATTCATTGATAAACGCCACCGGATCAAGGAACTGATGCACAAAGTGGCTTGGGTCAAAATTGAAGCCAAATGCGGGATGATTTCCAATCGCAGTTAAAGCGCGACGAGAGGTGATGATGTCGTAGGCAATCTCTGTGGGGTGAACTTCCAGCCCAAACCGCACGCCCTCTTCCTGGAAAACGTCCATGATTGGCCGCCAACGGTCGGCAAAATCGACATAGCCTGCCTCAATATCTGCCTGGCTGGTGGGCGGGAAAAAGTAGAGTTTGCTCCACACGCTGGAACCTGTGAACCCATTAACCACATCGGCGCCAAACAATTTGGCCGTGCGGGCCGTATTTTTCAGCTCTTCAGCGGCGCGTTGGCGCACACCTTCAGGCTTGCCATCGCCCCAAATGTACTCTGGCAAGATAGCTTTGTGCCGGTTGTCAATTGGATCGCACACGCATTGACCAACGAGATGGGTGCTGATTGAAAAGCATTGCAGCTTGTATTTTTCTAACAAATCGCGTTTTTCGCGGATATATCTGTCGCTGGATAACGCTTTGTCTACTTCAAAGTGGTCACCCCAGCAGGCAAGCTCCAGGCCGTCAAATCCCCAGGCCGACGCTTTTTGGGCCAATGTTTCCAGCGGTAAGTCGGCCCATTGTCCGGTAAATAATGTGACGGGTCGTGACATGATTTCCTCCAAGTTTGAATTAAAAAATTAGGGGTCTTCAGGATTTCGTGAGGTTTGGCGTGAAACGTGATGCGTGAAACGTGATTTACTTCTGGTCACGTTTCACGTTTCACGCATCACGGGCTGTCAACTCCTGAGTTCCTAAAGAGCCAAAATTAGTAAAGTTTTTCTCGACGCGGCCAGATGAGGCCGATGATGACGACGGTGAGAATGGTGTTGAAAACGGCCGTTGCCAAATCCCCCCTTCCCATCACGCTTAACACCAATAAACCCAGGTTAACAACGGCCAGACCAATTACGCCGCGCCGTCGCCAGTTCCAGGTTGAAATAGCGTAGATGAAGGCAAATATCCCCACAAATGCGGCGAATCCGGCACCAATGGATAAATTCACCAAGATCGTAAAGCCAACAATGATGGGCATGGCCACCAGCAGCCAGGTCAGTGCGTGCCCTTTTTCGCTGATGGCGCGCTGTAAATCGTCAGCGCTGTAGTGCGAAATGGAAATAAAAGCGACGGTACTCAGCAAAAGTGTGTAAAAGCCATAGCGAAAAATAGTCGGCGCGATCTCCCGGCTGTACAGTCGCCCCCATTCGCTTTCTGCAGAAAGCCCTTCTAACAGTGATGCGGCATTTTGAAACCAGGGTTGAAACATTGCCAATATGCCCACGAGCATGAGAATGACGATGGTTTTTTCTACTTGTTTGTATCGTTGTTCGAACATGTGGTTCGTCCTTACTCTTTTTTCGGCAGCTTAGCGCTGAGGACTAAGTCCTTGAGCTAACGGATAAAAGCTGAAATGCTAGTTTCCCCGAATGACATGCTCCTGAATTTTGTCGAAGATGTGGCTGCGTTCCAGGTTGATGCTAAGCTGTACCTGTTCTCCTGGTTTGAAGCGAACGGTGGGCGGTGTTTTCACCTTGACGATGGTTGACCCTACGCTGACGTCGTAAATGATGCGGTCGCCTAATGGCTCGGCTACATAAATTTCACCCGTAATTACGGCACTGTCTGCCCCAATTGCGTCTTGATTAAACTGGATGTCTTCGGGACGCACGCCCAAAATTAGCTTGTCGTTGTTGCCGTTGGCGAGGATGGCTTCGTGACGGCCGTTTTTCATTGCCACCTGCCACGCCTGATCGGGGGCTTTGAGGAAACGGCCGTTACCGTCATACACACAGTCCAGAAAATTCATCCGCACACTGCCGATGAACCCGGCGACAAAGAGATTGACCGGCTGTTCGTATACTTCTTGTGGCGGTCCCACTTGCTGTAAAACACCCTCATTCAGAACGGCCACCCGATTGCCCATGGAAAGCGCTTCTACCTGATCATTTGTTACGTAGAAAAAGGTGGCTTGCAAATCTTGCTGAATGCGCTTTAGCTCGCCCCGCATTTGGGCCCGAAGCTTGAAATCGAGATTGGTGAGCGGCTCGTCCATCAAAAAGATGCTGGGCTGACGCACCAATGCGCGTGATAGCGCCACACGCTGTTGTTCGCCGCCAGAAAGCTGTGCCGGCAGCCGATCATGCAGATGGTTGATGTGCAGCATTTTGGTGACATCGTTGATGCGTTTAGCCATGTCATCTTTGCTGAACTGCCGCGCTTGCAAGGGGAAGGCGATGTTTTGGTACACTGTTTTACGGGGATAGAGGGCGTAATTTTGGAACACAAAGGCGACGTTGCGCTCGGTAGGCGAAATGTTGTTGATGTTACGGCCGTTCATCCTCACCGTGCCGCCATTCAACTTTTCCAGCCCGGCCACACAGCGCAATGTTGTCGTTTTGCCTGCACCGGTGGGACCCAACAGCACCATGAACTCTTGATCCTGCACCTCTAAACTGAGGTTTTGTAACGCCGTTGTGCGCCCAAACTGTTTATCGATCTGTTCTAGTTGGAGGTATGCCATGCTGCCCTCCTACACGACCAAAGCTTTTTCGGTTGCGGCATCAAATAAATGGATGCGGTCAGCGTCAAAAGTAAGGCTCACCGATTCGCCAGGGCTTAGTTGGAAGGTTGGCTCCGTGCTTGCCCGAATCAAATTGTTGCCAACCTGAATGGTGTAAATCATTTCGTCGCCCATCGGTTCACGAATGACGATTTCTCCGCGAATGGGGGTGTCGGAAACGGCCGTTTCCACCCTTACATTCTCTGCCCGCACCCCAAATACTAGTTCACCTGATTCCGCTGAATTGACGCGTTCAACCAAATGCGGAATGCGCGCTGCTGACAATTTGAAGGCGCCCGAAACATCGGTAATGCCGCCATTATCCAGCTGACAATTCACAAAATTCATGGGCGGTGATCCGATGAACCCGGCTACAAACAACGTGGCTGGATAGTCGTAGACCGTCAGTGGCTCATCAACCTGCTGCAACACCCCTTGGTTCATAATCGCAATCCGATGGGCCATCGACATTGCTTCGGTCTGGTCATGGGTCACATAAATCATGGTGGTTTTTAAGTCGGCTTGCAGATGTTTGAGTTCGGCCCGCATGTCGATACGCAGCGTCGCGTCCAAATTAGTCAGCGGCTCATCCATCAAAAAGACATGTGGCCGCCGAATGATGGCTCGTCCCAAAGCAATGCGCTGCTGTTCGCCGCTGGGCAGCCGGGAAGGTTTGCGCTGCAACAAATGCTCAATGCGCAGCAGTTTGGCAACCTGTTCGACACGTTGTTTGATTTCATCCTTGCCAATCTTTTGGGCGCGAAGGGGGAACGCGATATTGTCGAACGCATTCATATGTGGGTACAACGCATAAAATTGAAAAACAAAGGCAATGTCCCGCTCACCAGCCGGCAGGCCATTTACTAAGCGATCCCCAATGAAAATATCGCCCTCTGTCTGCGCTTCTAAGCCCGCTATGCAGCGCAGCGTTGTCGTTTTGCCACAGCCTGATGGCCCCAACAGCACCAAAAACTCGCTGTCGGTTATGTCTAAACTGACATCGTTCACGGCGTAAGGTGTTTCTGGTCTAAATTGTTTGTAGAGATGGTCTATCTTGATTTTTGCCATGATATTTCTATCGCCTAACCGCCCCGAATGTCACACCGCGCAGCAGATGGTTACGTGCCAGATAGGTGAAGATTGCCAGTGGAATTAAGTACAAGACGGAAGTTGCGGCCATCCGTCCCCACTCAACCTGGCCGTAGCCAATGGTTGAGTAGAGGAAGGGGGGGACTGTATTGGCATTGTTGCGGTTGAGCAGCAGGGCAAAGATGAATTCATTCCAGGCTGTGATGATGACAAATACAGACGTTGCCAACATGGCCGGAAAGGCTTCAGGCAAAACAATTTTCCAGATTGCTTCCAGCCGTGAATAGCCATCCAGCATGGCAGCTTCTTCGTACTCTTTGGGTATTTCGTCAAAGAATCCCTTCATCATCCACACCACAAACGGCAGGCCGAAGGTGGTATACAGTAAGGTGAGGCCCAGGTAGCTGTCGCGCAAGGTGAAGGTTCGTAAGCTTTCTTCCCAGCCTGAGGGTAGTGAAATGGATAAGCTTCGCAAAACGTCGAGTACCAGTTTCCCCGGTTGGCTAAACATGAGGAAGATGGGGATGAGCACCACAATCGGTGGCAGCATCCTGGTACTCAAAATGAAGAAGAGCATGTCAGATTCGCCGGGCACATCGAATCGAGAGAATGTGTAAGCTGCGAGTGTACCGAGGAGAACGGCCGTTACCGTCGTCGTCACGGTAATAATGATGCTGTTGGTTAATGTTGTTGGAAATTCACTGATGGCTCGTGCGCTTTCCGTATCCGTTTCTGCTAATCCCGCCCCAGCTCGATCCTTTAAAAACACATCCACATAATTGTTAAAGGTGGGTTCAAAATCGACAAACGGGATAAACGCTGGTGGCGTTAACTCCACTTCTGCCCGTGGCTTGATGGATGTAGTCACCATCCAATACAGTGGGAACATGAAGAACAAAAACGCCAGAATCAGCGAACCCCAAAAAGCGATCTCTTTGAAGGTATTGGTTAATTTGGCTGAGCTTGTTGTATTCAGTGTGGTCATTGTCTTTACTCCGTTGCCTTAATCTGGTTCAACATGCGAATCAAGATATTTGCCAAGGCAATAATGACAATCAGCATCACATACCCAATGGCCGAACCCAATCCTGTGTCAAAATCATTGAAAGCAACTTGATACAAATAAAAAGACATGGTTTGCGTCGTGCTGCCGGGGCCACCCCCGGTGAGAACCCACACCTGATCAAACAGTTTGTACGCATCCATTGTGCGGAACAGAATGGCAATCAGCAGCAGGGGGGTAACCAGGGGCAAGGTTATGTGCCAGAATTTGAACCAGCCGGATGCCCGGTCTACATCGGCTGCTTCGTAGAGGTAACGGGGAACGGCCGTTAACCCCGCCAGCGAAATCAGCATCATAAATGGCGTCCACATCCACACATCCACCAGCACCAATGCCCAGGGAGCAATCTTGATTTGGTTCAGCCAATCCACATTGCTGCCCCCCAACAAACGGATAAAGTAGTTCAACACACCAATATCCGTGCGGAAGATGTATCGCCAAAACAGGGTCACAACGACGGGTGTCAGCATCATGGGGATCAGCATCAGTGTCATCAGCAACCCGCGTCCCTTAAAATTGCGGTTTAGCAGCATCGCCAACAAAAATCCCAAAACCAGCTCAATGCCAACGGCCGGCAGCACAAATTGCCCCGTAATCGCAAAACGATTCACAACTTCACGACCCAAACGCTGCTGTCTGGCACTTTCGCCTAAGCCAAGCAGTTGCTGGTAATTATCAAAGCCATTGGCAATTGGTGCTGTACCGGCATCCCCAATCACCGACCAATCAGCAAAACTCAATCGCAGCGACCAAATGAGAGGGAAAATCGCAATCGCTAACAGGAGCAGCATTGTTGGCGAGAGAAACAGGAAGGTAAGGCGCCGATCCGTTAACCACTTAAATCGTAAGCGAACTGACCTGTCTTCCATTTTTCCCTCATTCACCTGTTCGGTTGCTGTTGTAACGAATGTTTTCATTGAAGTCATCAAACATTTCGGGTCTTTGGGATTTTGTGAGGTTTGGCGTGAAACGTGAAACGTGACAAGAGAGGCATCACGTTTCACGCATCACGTTTCACGCATCACGTTTCACGCATCACGGCTTGTCAACCCCCTGAGTTCCTAAAGAGCCACCTTTATTTATCGGGATAGGCTTCGTCCAAAATTTCTTGTTGAATTAGCGCAATTTCATCCAATGCCTCTTGCGCATCCATTTGGCCGGAGATTGCCAGATTCAAAAACTCCATTTGCGGCTCAAGCAGGGCATTGTATTCAGGCAAATTCCAGAAATCTTTTACCAGCAAATAGCTTTCGGAGAAGATGGGGTTATAGGGCGCTGCATTGTTGAAGGTATCGCTAGCCAACACAGATTGGCGGGCACTGAATCCACCTAACTTGGCCCATTCTTCTTGCGTTTCAACGGATTGCAGCCAATTCACGAAATCAAGCGCCGCTTCCTGGTTATTTGTGTAACTGCTCACGCTGATCCCCATACCGCCCAGGCTAATGACATGCTCGACCTCACCTGGAACCATGGCAAACCCCAAATTGGGCGCTTCAGCACATCCCGCAGCATCCAAAAATGCAGGGCCAAAGCCAAACCAGATAGTTGTCATGGCAACTGACCCACTGCAAATTGCGCCAACTGTTTCATCGAAACCAAAGTTGGCAGCCCCCTGAGGACCCGTTGCAAACAGCTCTTGGGCAAATTCTACGGCCGCTAAATTCTCAGGACTGTTTAAGATGCCCTCTATTTGATACGTTTCTGAATCCCACAATTCACCGCCAAAGCTCCAGGCCATTTGATTCCAGGCTGTGGCCATCGTGTCGTAACAGGCGACAGCACCACACCAGAAGGTGACAAAGCCATTTTCGACAAGGTCACCTTCTTTAAATTGTTGGGCTTGCTCAAGTAGCTCAGACCAGGTTGTTGGTGGCTCAAAGCCTGCTTCTTCAAATAAATCTGTGCGGTAAACGAGCATCTGGGTGTCGCCTTGCAGCGCCACGCCGTAATATTCCTGGGCATTGGGAGGATATTCACCATAGGCTGACAAAGCTGCCGGGACGTAATCATCCAAATCCAAATTTTCTTGCATGAAGCTGGTGAGATTTATCACATGACCGCCAGTGACCGCTTCCCCAATCCATTGGCTGTCTATTACGACCAGATCAGCGCCACCTTGAGCCGCAAAATCGGTAAATGTGGTGTTGTACCAGTCTCCAATCGGTACACAGTTGACAGTCACATTGGCGCCATCGTACTGCCCAGAGAGTTCCCCCAGTGCCTGACAGGGCTGCCAGGCAAACCATAGAATTGATAGATTGGCGGCTTCAGCTGGTGCTTCCGGCTCCTCCGCCGGTTCGTCAGCCACTTCCTCAACTGGTTCAGCCGGTGCTTCCGCTGCCTCTTCTGCTGCAATTGGTTCTTCAGCTGGTTCTTGGGAACCTGAACAGGCGATTAGGATGAATGAAAGAGAGAGGATTAGTAGAAGCATAAGCCTTAAATTTCTGGTAGACATTCTTCACTCCTTTGAAAACTTGAATTTTGAAATCCTGCTAAAGAATTTCAAGCCCGGTTAAAAGATAGGGTTGACTTGTATTGCGTTTTGGTGATCCTCCTTTGCTGGCAAAAATTTGCCGTGGCACTGTTTTGTCTATTGACATACTTCCCGAATGGCATTCACAATGGAAATAGCGGCCTCTCCCCTTTTGATGAAGCGTTTGACACCTGCATTGATCATGTTTTCCACAAGATTTTTTCTTGGAAAACCAGACGTGGCAATGATGGGTATTTGAGGGAATGCTTGATGAAAGTGTTGGATGGGGGTTAGGCTTTCCATTTCTGAAATGGACAAATCAATCAAGGCGACATCTGGTTTTAGATGCACTGCTTGTTCAATAGCATCACGATTTGTTAATACGGTGCCTACTAGTTCCATATCTGGTTGAATGGACATCAGGTTGGACAGGCTTTCTTGTAAAAGGTCGTGATTACCGACGACCAGTACACGGATTGGGTGTTGTTGATTCATTAAAGATCTGTCCATAGTACACCAAAATTTGTGTGCTTATTTGGATAAAATTTACAGTTTTAGATGTCTGTTGAAAATCGTCAGAGTGGCTTATTTGTGGCATGGTTCAGGTGGACTAGTCCGGGTGGACTACTTTGAATGGGTTTCTTTATCGGCTAGAATATTTTTGGAGGTGATTAATTTTGTCCGAAAACATGAATTCCAATGAGCCTGAAAAGTCCCCTTTTGCAGATTTCGACCTTTTGCAAAAGCTGCAATATATGCTCGATCACATCCCGCAATCTGTATTTTGGAAAGATAGAAATTCTCAATATGTGTGGGTGAACAAAAGATGTGTCGAGGATTGGGGCGTTGCTTCACCTGAGGATTTAGTAGGGTACAACGATTTGTTTGATTTACGGCCGTGGACGATTGATCAAGCAAATGCTTACCTGAAGGATGATCAGGAAGTGATGGAGACGGGCAAACCCAAGCTCAATATTATTGAACCACAGCGGCGTTCTGACGGTGCTTATGCCTGGCTGAATACGAGCAAAGTTCCCCTTTTTGATGATGATGGCCAGGTCATTGGGTTGATGGGTACATATGAAGATATAACTGAGCGTGCCCATGCTGAAATTATCCTGCGCAGAGATCAACGGATGCTGGAGACGATCTTTAACAGTGTGCCCATTGCTATTGTCTGGAAAGATACCATGTCGAGGTTTATGGGGTGTAATAATTTGTTTGCCCAAAATGCGGGCATATCGCCACGTGAGATTGTGGGTAAAACGGATTTTGATATGCCTTGGGGAGAAGAACACGCGGCGGAATATATCGCGGATGATCAGGAGGTCATGCAATCTGGGCAGCCCAGACTGCAATATATAGAGCAGCTTCGTTATGCTGATGGCACTTTAGCCTGGATTCAAACAAATAAAGTTCCGTTACAGGATGCCGATGGTCTTGTAACGGGCATTCTTGTTACTTATCAGGATATAACGAACCAGATTTCTATCAGTGAAGAGCTGAGAGAAATGAGAACTACCGCTAAAGAAGAAAGGCAAAAATTGGCGCGTGATTTACATGATGCGGTCAGTCAGACATTGTGGACGGCTAGCATTATTGCCGATATTTTGCCGTCACTTTGGGAGCACGATCAGGCTAAAGGGCGGCGCAGCTTGCAGCAGTTGCAGCAATTAACCCAAGGGGCTTTGGCAGAGCTAAGAATGTTGCTGTTGGAGTTACGGCCGTCTTCGCTTATTGCCACCAGTTTTCAGGAATTGTTGGAACATTTAGCTGAAGCTACGATGAGTCGCAAGGAAATTGACATTGAAGTCACAGTCAATAAGAAGACATCTCTCCCGATTGATACCAGGCTTGCGCTGTATCGGATTGCCCAGGAAAGTTTGAACAACATTTCACGCCATTCCAAAGCAACAAAAGCGCGTATTGCGGTGAGCGAAACAGATACGCATCTCATTCTGCTAATTGAAGACAATGGGCGGGGATTTGATTTAGCAGCGCGGGGGACGAAGCGGATGGGACTTAGCATTATGGAAGAGCGAGCCGAGGCGATTCAGGCTGAGATTGATATTTCTTCAAGGGGTGGGGAAGGCACCACCATTATCGTACGTTGGCCGATTGTTACCACTCGGGGTGTAAAATGAGCGAGATAATACGAATTGCAATTGCCGATGATCACGACATGCTGCGAAAAGGCATCTCGGCATTTTTAGATACCAATCCAGATTTTGAATTGGTGGGGGAAGCAACGACAGGCATAGAAGCCATTGAATTATGTGCTGAAAGTCAACCGGATATTGTGCTGATGGATTTATATATGCCAGAAATGGATGGCGTGGCTGCTATTAAGGAGATTAAAAAGGCTTTTCCCAACATTAAAATAATTGCGCTTTCCAGTTTCTCCGAACGGGAACTGATTCAGTCTGCATTGGAAGCAGGCGCCAATGGGTATCTGTTAAAAAATGTGTCCGCAGACAAGTTGGCTGAGTCGATCCGTATCGCCCATAGTGGCATTGCCACGATGTCGCCGGAAATAACGCCGATTTTATTTCAGAAAGACAAGGTATTAAATGATTTTGATTTGACGAAACGCGAACTTGAGGTTCTGTCGTTTTTGGTTGAAGGGTTTGCGAATGCGGAAATTGCGTATCGGTTGAATATCAGTAAGTTTACTGTGAAGAATCATGTGAGCCATATTTTGATGAAGTTGGGTGTAAACGGCCGTACAGATGCTGTCCGCGTTGCCCTCAAAAACAATTTAGTTTGAGCTGACTTCTTATAAGGAAAGCTAGTAGTCCTCTGGCCAGGCTTGCCTTAATTTCAAATGTGATTATTTCGCCATCGCTGAATCGCCCATTCATGTCTTGGTGAGCAATGGCCGACGAGGCAAACAGTGCAACTTCTGTCGGCTGCATCAATCATTGACCAGGCACATGCGAAGACTGAGTAAATGTCGTTTAAATTGACTCGGTTTAATCCGAAGTCAATGATAATTGATGCCTGAAACAGCACCAATCTTTGCCAAAAAGATCGCGGGAGCGACAAGGGTGGATACCTCACTGGCAGACAAGCAGATCACGGGTTCGACAAACAAAAAGCTCTCGACTGAAGCGAGAGCTTTGGAACCCGCGATGCGGAACGGGAGCGACGGGGCTTGGAGGCACCTCTGGGCACAGGTGTGTGGTTTGGTCTGAAAATATGAATCATCCTGCAATTGTCCGCTATTTGCTGCATTACACTTAACCGCTGAGGCAACGTGCTCTAAATGAAATGAAGTAGGATTGTAACAAAGGAATTGCTTAAGCCAACATCATGAGCTTTCTCTCGAGTGATCGCCTGTGATCGGAATTTTGCATAATACGGGAATGATTAATTTAACCCTTGATTGGGATACTCTCCCTGGCTAAGGCGGACAGCCCAGCGTCAATGACTTTGATGATACTGTCTACATCATACACACAGCCAGCCCACACGCCACCGCTGGCCTGCTGCAGGGCAGCCCACAGCCTGGTGTCGGCAGGTAAATCTGGATGGGGTTGGAGGTTGGGATTAAACGGCCGTTTCTCCAACAACTCAGCCGCTTCAATGGGCAGCAAAGCCTCACTTTCCGTCCCCACAAAATCGATTCGCCCATTTAAACGACGGCGGTCTACCTCAATCTCAATCATATCCCCATCCCGCAGTTTCCCAATCGGCCCTCCCGCTAACGCTTCTGGTCCGATATGTCCAATGCAGGCTCCCGTAGAGACCCCTGAAAATCGAGCATCGGTCAAGATCGGAACCGTTTTTCCCCAGGGAATAAATTTAAGGGCGGAAGTAACCTGATACGTTTCTTCCATGCCTGTGCCGGATGGCCCCCCGCCAATCAACACCACCACATCATCCGGCTTAACCGGATTCTCACTCAAACCTTTGATGGCTTTCACGGCCTCCTGTTCTGACACAAAGACTCTGGCCCGGGCGCGATGGCGGTAAACGTCATCCTCATCAACCACAGAGGGATCGATGGCTGTGGCTTTGAGAACCGACCCTTCTGGGGCAATATTCCCTACCGGAAACACCATCGTACTGGTCAATCCGGTCGTTTTAGCACTGTCGGCATCCATGATAACCTGGTCAACGTCAATGCCTGCCTGCTGCAACCGCGCTCGCACCGCTTGACGACGCTCGCTTTGCTGCCACCAGTCAAGCACGGCCGATAATTTCTCCCCGACAGCCGTGATGACATCCAGGTTCAGCAGCCCCATCTGCCGCAGATGCAGCATCACCTCTGGCACACCACCGGCCATAAATACCTGCACTGTGAGATGGTTGCGCGGGCCGTTGGGTAAGGCATCCACCAAGCGCGGCGTGAGCCGGTTAATGTGGCTCCAATCGTCCACGGTTGGCAGCGGTAATCCGGCGGCGTGGGCCACAGCCGGAATATGGAGCAGTAAATTTGTTGAACCACCAAAAGCAGCATGAACGAGCATGGTATTTTCAACAGCCTGGGGTGTGAGAATGGCCGACATAGGCATTTCGGCCGCTTTTAGCCGGAGCAGGGCCAGCGCTGAGCGGTGAGCCATATCCAGCCACACCGGTTCGCCGGACGGGGTTAAGGCGCTGTGGGGCAGGGCCAGACCCAGCGCTTCGGCGACGACCTGGGCGGTAGCGGCCGTGCCCAAAAACTGGCAGCCACCGCCCGGCGAACCGCAGGCCCGGCAGCCCATGGCTGCGGCGTAATCCAGATCGATCAAATTATGGGCAAAACGGGCACCAATTGTTTGCACCGTGCCGGCGTCTTCAGCGTCAGCGGCCGGTAAAGTGACGCCACCGGGCACAATGACGCCCGGTAAATGGCTGCATCCGGCCAGGGCAAGCATCATGGCTGGCAGGCCTTTGTCGCATGTAGCAATGCCCATCACCCCTTGCCGCTGCGGCAGGGAACGAATGAGGCGGCGAAGCGTGATGGCGGCGTCATTGCGATAGGGCAGGCTGTCGAACATGCCGGGTGTGCCCTGGGTACGGCCGTCGCATGGGTCGCTGCAATAGGCGGCAAAGGGTAAAACACCCTGCGCTTTGAGCGTTTCGGCGGCCTGTTTTACCAGAAGATTAATCTCCCAATGGCCAGTGTGATAGCCCAAAGCGAGGGGACGGCCATCGCTGTCGCGCAAACCACCCTGGGTGCTGAGGATGAGATACTGGGGCCGTCCCACTTCGGCCGGATGCCAGCCCATACCGGCGTTTTGCGTCAGGCCAAACAGGTTGCCGCTGGGCTCGTTACGCAGCATCTCTTCGGTGATAGGTAAACGGCCGTCTGGCCCCTGACCTTGCAAACGCGTCGTCTCAATGAATTGTCCATCGCCCAGGACG
The DNA here is from genome assembly GCA_041748655.1 of Promineifilaceae bacterium (SeqCode). GTDB lineage: Bacteria > Chloroflexota > Anaerolineae > Promineifilales > Promineifilaceae > Leptofilum. The sequence goes on from JBGTCV010000021.1 coordinate 14,947, forward strand.
TCTGCCAGGGTGGGGGGCGTAGAATCAGACATCTTGTTGCCTCCAGTCGCCGTCAATGAGGCGCCACATAGTTCTCCAACTGGAGCGAACCAACGATGATTCGTACCATGTCGCCGTGCTGCAGCGAAAATTCGTCCGTTGGCACAATACCGGTGCCGGTCATCAGGAAGACCCCATAAGGAAAGTCCATTTCTTTAGTCAGGTAATTACCCAGCTCACTCAGGGTGCGCTTCATCTGGGAACTTCGCGTTTTACCCTGGTAAACAACTTCACCCGCTCGAATAATGTCCATCTGGATAGCCAAATCTAGCAGCTGGTCAGCTTCGGCCAGGACGATGCCCGGCCCAAGGGCACAGGAGCCGTTGTAGATTTTAGCCTGGGGCAGGTAGAGCGGGTTGGCTCCCTCAATATCGCGGGAGGAGACATCATTGCCCACGCAAAAGCCCACGATTTCTTTACGGCCGTTAATCACCAGCGTCAACTCCGGCTCAGGTACATTCCAATAGCTGTCCTGGCGGATACGAATGGGCATCCGATGACCCACTACCCGCCAGCCGATGCCTTTAAAGAACAGCTCCGGCCGCTCGGCTGAATAGACCTTTTCGTAAACGTCTTTAACATCAGACTCATGCTCCCGTGCCTCTCGGCTGCGGCGGTAAGTCACCCCGGCTGCCCAAACTTCATGCGTTGCCTCTAGGGGAGGGAGGAGATTGCGGACGGCCGTTTCGCTAACAGGCAACGCATGAAGCATCGGCAGCATTGTCGCATAGGGCAGCGCCAGCAATGTCTTCAAATTGATATGCCGGGGCAAAAAAAGCCCATCCAAGGCCCAATTGGGGCCGTCAGGGGTTTGATGTCGGGTTAAGACCATAATCGTTTCTGGATTCTAACAACGTTTGCAAGATTATATTGACATTCCACTGAAAATCAAGTAAATTATTGAAAGCGCTTGCAGAAAGTTTAGGAAGGGAAAAGGTGGCACGTAAAAAATCGTCTAATGGGGCAACCATTATCGATGTAGCCCAAGAGGCTGGGGTCTCTTATTCCACAGTGTCGCGTGTTGTCAATAATAAATCCTATGTGAAACCGGAGACTCGGGCTAAAGTTTTACAGGCTATGACGCGCCTGGGTTATCAGGCCAATCTTCAAGCCCGTAGTTTAGCCGGAGGGCGCTCTAACGTCATTGGGCTGCTCGTCGTGGACCTGACAACGCAGTATGTGGGGGAGATTATTCGCGGCGTTGATGAGGTGCTAACCGCCAACCAATATGAGCTGATGCTCTATACAACGCACCGCCGTAAAACAAAAGAATCTGCTTATGTCAATATGATGGCGCGGGGCCTGGCCGACGGCCTGCTCATAATTTTACCGCGTGACCCTGAAGCCTATTTAACCTCTTTGCGCCAAAGAGACTTTCCTTATGTCCTCATTGACCAGTTTGGTATCGATGACGCCGATTTAACCGTGACGGCCGCCAACCGTGAGGGCGGTTATGAAGCTACCAGACATCTTATTGAGCTGGGGCACCGGCGGATCGGTATGATCACCGGCTGGATGGATATGGTCGCTGCCCGCCACCGCCTGGAAGGTTATCGTGCCGCCCTGGCCACCTATAACATTGATTATCAAGAAGAACTGGTTTATGAAGGCGATTTTACCCAAAGCTCAGGCTTTCATGGAACCAATCATCTGCTTGATTTAGCGGAACCGCCTACAGCTATATTTGCCTCAAGTGATTTGGTTGCATTGGGCGTGATGGATGCAGCTCGGACACGTAATAAAAAAGTACCGGCAGATCTTTCTCTAGTCGGTTTTGATGATGTTCCTATGTCGGCTGTTCTTATCCCCCAGTTGACTACAGTGCGACAGCCACTTACCGATATGGGCTATCGTGCGACTCAGATGCTCTTAGCACTAATTCAAAATCCGGAAGAAAAACAAACCGGCGTGATCCTGCCGACCGAACTAATCATACGAGAATCTACTGCTCCACCATACCTGGGAACACCATAAGGATGGGTTTACCAATAACTTTTGATAAGAAAACGCATCCGCAAGGTTTGCCTGTTTACCAAAGCCCCAAGTTGAAAACGGGCAAACCTAAGTAACCAGGTTTTTTTTGCAAAGCTTTGCAAGCGTTTGCAGAACGCACAGAAGACAATAGAAGCCGTCAGCATTATCACAAATAAAGGAGGCAAAGTTGTTTTCCTTAATAGGAGGTGTTAGTGAATTGACATAATAACTGTCCCCTGTCCCCTGTCTGATCATCCGCATAATAGAGAATAAGGAGAGAAAAATGAAAAAGCTTATTCCCACACTCTTGATTGCCTTCCTGGTGCTTGTTGCCTGCAGTAGCACACCTGTTGAAGTGACCCGTGTTGTTTCTGAAGTGATGGAAGTTACTCGTGTTGTCACCGAGACGATTGAAGTAGAGGGCGAATCTGTTGAAGTCACCCGCGTCGTTACCGAAGAAGTCGTTGTAGAAGTACCGGCCGCAGCGCCAGACGTCGCGCCCTTAGATGCGTCGGATGTCCTCGGCCTGCCTCGAAACCAAACATTAATTGTAGACATTCTAACCGGCCGCGTTGGTTCTCCCAGCAATTTCAACGAATGGGTTGGCTGGAAGTGGCGGGATCGCGGAATGCAAAATCTGGCAAACGAACCCTTATGGTCTGTTGACTTCGCCACCGGTGAAATCATCAACGGTCTGGCCGCCGGAGATCCGGTTTATAACGACGACTTTACTCAAGTAGAAATCCTGCTCCGTGAAGGGGTTGCCTGGGACGATGGCACCCCGTTTACGGCAGCCGACGTGGTCTTCACTGCTGAGACACTCATGACCACTGAAGGATTAGACGACCACACCTTCTTTGCCAACAATGTCGCCCGTGTAACTGCTCCCGATGAGTACACAGTTGTCTTTGAACTTAGTCAACCGAATTCCCGTTTCCACACCACCTTCCTGGATCGCTGGGGTGCAACCTGGATTATGCCCAGGCACATCTTTGAAGGGGCAGATGATTTGGTCACCTTCGAGTTCGACCCCTTTGTTGGCACCGGCCCCTACAAGCTCCACAGTTATGACCAGGCCGGTTTCTGGACCATCTGGGAAAAACGAGATGATTGGGACAAAAGCCCCACCGGCATCCTTTACGGCGAGCCGGGGCCACGGTATATCGTCTTCCAATATTTCGCCAATGAAGGGGCTAAAATTCTGGCCCACCTGACCCATGAAGCCGACGTCGTCAACCTTTCCTCTGAAGGGCTTAAGGCTGTTCTGGCCCAATCCAACAGCTCAAGATCATACCAGCTATCCTATCCCTGGGTGGTTAACAATGACCCGGCTATCACCGGCATTTCCTTCAACACAACGCTTGCCCCCTACGACAACCCGGATGTGCGGTGGGCGTTGACGCTGGCGATTGATATTGCCCAATATGTGGGCATTGCCGTTGACGGTGCCGGAACTGTCAGCCCGGTCCACATCCCTTCACTTGGCGCCTACCCGGCCGATTTTATCGCCCCCATGCAAGAATGGCTGTCTGAATTTGAACTAGATTTGGGCAACGGCGAGACATTCCGCCCATATGACCCGGACGCCCCAGAGCGAATTGTCGAATATGTCCAGGACCGGGGCTTTGTGGTGCCGGAGGATGCGGCGACCCGGACTCAGGCTTTTGGTCTTGGCTGGTACAAGTACGCCCCTGAGGCGGCCGAGCAGTTGCTTATCAAGAACGGCTTTTCCAGAGATAATAACGACATGTGGCTGCTGCCGGACGGCTCACCCTGGCTCATTCGGATTCAGACTGACCCCAACATGGCCACCGATCTGCACTCCAGAAACGCCATCGCCGCTGCCCAGCAGTGGCGGGCTTTTGGCATAGACGCCGAAGCCGTGTCTACAGAAGCACGCTCCTCTCTGTTCCAAACGGGCGACTTTGAAGTTTCAAGCGAATGGCCGGCCCAGGAGCCATGGGGGGCCGGTCCCGACCTCTACCGTGTCCTGGATAATTGGAACTCTATCTACGTCAGACCAATAGGCGAGATAGGCGCTCATGGCGGCCGTTGGTCAAGCCCGGAGATGGATGCCGTCATCGAGCAGTTGCGCCAGACGGATCCGGCCGATTATCAGGCCGTCGTTGACGCCGGCATTGAGGGCCTCAAGATAGCCGTGACCGTGATGCCCAGCATCCCCACCTTCGGCTATATTGGCTTCATCGCCTGGGACGAAACTTATTGGACCAACTGGCCCGGTGCTGAAAATCCCTACACACAGCCCTATACCCATTGGGGACCGTTCAAATATATGACTCCTTTCCTGCAACCAACCGGAAGGTAATATAATTAGGTTATTTGGGAACCCGGCGTGGCAATAGGCTGGGTTCCCAAATAGGGGGTTAACATCTTGGTATTCATCAGGCGTTATCTTATCCCTCGGCTCATTCAATATGTGCTGGTTATCTATGTGGGCATTACGGCCGTTTTCCTTATTCCCCGTTTCCTGCCTTCAGATCCGGTTGTGCGCACGATTGCTGAACTACGCTCACGCGGCTCATACCTTGACCCGGCCTCCGTTGATGCCATGGTTGCCGACCTGACCGAGATGTATGGCCTTGAAGGCTCCACGTTTGACCAGTATATTGCCTTTTGGCAGCGGCTCTTCCGCGGCGACTTCGGCGTATCCTTCTTCCAGTTTCCCACCCCGGTCATCAGGTTGATTAAAGCCGCCCTGCCCTGGACGATGGGGTTGCTGCTGGTAACCACGGCCATTGCCTGGACCACTGGCATCCTCTTGGGGGGTCTGGCCGGCTACTTCAACCGCAAGGGCTGGTCTCAGGCGTTGGATACATTGGCGATGGTTATACGGCCGATGCCATACTATGTCTTCGCCTTTATTATCCTCCTGCTCTTCGGCTATATCTTCCCCCTGTTCCCCGTCGCCGGCGGGGCCAGCCTCGGTCGGCAACCCACTTTCAGTTGGCCTTACATCTCGGACGTTTTGCGACACGCCTTCCTGCCTGCCATGTCCCTCATTATCCTCGGTATGACAGCCTGGTTCCAGACCATGAAGCTCATCGTGCAGAACCTCAACGCCTCCGATTTTGTGCAATACGCCAAGTTCGGCGGCATCAAAGAGCGCCGTATTGTCTCCCGGTACGTCATCCGCAACGGCATGCTGCCTCAGATCACCGCCCTGGCGCTCTTGCTCGGCCAGATTTTCAGTGGTGCCCTCATCACGGAAATAGTTTTCACCTATCCGGGACTCGGCACGCTGCTCTATAACGCCATCCTGACCGGGGACTATAACTTAATCATGGGCATTACCGTCTTTTCCATCCTGGCGATTACAACCGCCATTCTGATCATAGATTTGTTATATCCTTTCTTCGATCCCAGGATTCGCTACAACTAAGGAACTTAACTATGAAAGTTCTCAAAGACCTCTCTCGAGATTATCGCTTTAGCGCCAGTTTTATCATTCTTTGTATATTGCTCGTCTATAGTGGCTTTGCCTTTTTCTCGCCCCACGACCCGGCCCAATGGCTTGCCTTTCCCCGCGATCTACCGCCGTCGCCACAAAATCTGCTCGGAACCGACTCCAGGGGCATAGATATTTTCTGGACAGGTGCCTTCGCCATCAGAAACTCCTTGATTGTGGCCCTGGTTGCCGGCGTGGTATCGCGACTTATTGCCATCCCTGTGGCCATGCTGGCAGGCTATAAAGGGGGCACCACTGACCGGGTGCTCATGTTTGTGAGCGATAGCTTCCTGGTCATTCCCCTGTTCTTAATCATCGTTTTATTAGCCGTCTTGGTCCGCGAAAACCTCAACCTGTTGACCCTGGGGCTTTTGCTGGCCTGTTTTGGCTGGGCCTGGGATGCGCGCGTTATCCGCTCAGAGATATTGAGCCTACGCGAGAGGGGCTTTACGCAGACGGCCATCCTTTCCGGAAGCGGAACCTTGCAACTGGTGCTAAAAGAGTACATGCCTTTCGTTACGCCCCTCGTCTTTGCCACCTTGATCAATGTTATGGCCTGGGCCATCGGGTTAGAGATTACCCTGGCTATTCTAGGGCTTGTCAAACTGGATATGCCAACGCTCGGTACCATGATTTTCTGGGCACTTAGTTATCAAGCGATATTACTGGGACACTGGTATTGGCTCTTAACACCCGTTGTTCTGTCAATACTCCTTTTTATTGCCTTATATTGGCTCTCAGTTAGCAGCAGCGAATACCTGGACCCACGCTCCCGGATTCAGCGTGTGGGCCACTATATGAGCGCATAATAGAGCAATCATGGACAAAATTATTCTCACGACCCGACAACTAAAAGCCTTTTATATGCTCGACGTTCATGGCAACCAAAAGGTCGTCAAAGCCGTTAATGAGGTTGAGCTGGAGATATTAGAGAACGAAATTTACGGTATCGCGGGTGAGAGCGGTTGTGGCAAATCTACATTGCTAAAAACATTAGCGGCCGTTGTCGAACCACCGCTGCGCCAGCTTGGGGGTAAAGTCATCTATCATATCAATGGGGAAGAAGTAGACGTCACCTCCCTCGGGGCCGAAAAAATGAGAAGGCTGCGTTGGGAATTCGTCTCCTACGTCCCGCAAGGCTCGATGAACGTTCTCAACCCCATTGTCAAATTAAAAGACACCTACCAGGACTTTATCACCAGCCACGTCAGCGGCAAATCCCAAGAGGAAACGCTCAAAATGGCCAGAGCCCATATTGCAGAATTGGGCTTGCCCCTGAACATTATGAACGCCTATCCCCACCAACTGTCCGGCGGTATGCGGCAACGGGTAACAATTGCCCTGGCGGCGTTGCTAAAGCCCAAAATTATAATCGCCGACGAACCCACCACCGCCCTCGATGTTATCGTCCAGCGTGGCGTGATGCAGCTTCTCAAAGAGATTCAACAAAAGTTGCAAAATACGATAATCCTGGTGACACACGACATGGGCGTTCATGCCAATGTGGCGGACCGTATTGGCATCATGTATGCCGGGAAAATAGTGGAAGAGGCCCCAACCGAAAAACTTTTTAGCCAGCCGCTCCACCCCTACACCCAATACCTGATTAACTCGCTGCCAAAATTTGGCGATAAGACGCCCCGTCAGAGCGTGCCCGGCAGCCCGCCTTCTCTGGCAGACCTGCCGCCCGGCTGCCCCTTCCATCCCAGATGCCCCCATGTCTTAGACATCTGCAAAGAACAAATGCCTGCCTATATTGCGGCAGCTCCTAATCATAAAGTTGCCTGCTGGCTAATTGAGGAAGCAAATGAACAAGCTGCTTGAGGTTAAAAATCTAACAAAAATTTTCTCTTTAGGCAGTATCACTTCAAGAGAGAAAATCACAGCCACAGACAACGTTTCTTTTTATATCAAGCCGGCCGAAATTTTCACCTTAGCCGGTGAAAGTGGTTGTGGTAAAACAACGACCGCTAAAATAGTTCTGGGGTTTGAAGAACCGACCGGCGGGGCCATTGTCCACAAGGGGACAATAAGAGCAAAACAGGAAAAGGTCTGGTTTACAGAAGGGATCCAGGCAATTTTTCAAGATCCGTTTGGCACATTCAACCCCTTAAGAACGGTTGACAGATATTTTTTTGAAACAATTCGCAATTTTAAGCTGGCCGGAAACAGGGATACGGCCGTTGACTTAATTGACCGCAAGCTAAAGGCAGTTGGCCTTTCTTACGACGAGTTCGCCGGAAAATATCCTAACGAGTTTTCTGGCGGCCAATTGCAAAGAATATCTATTGCCAGGGCGCTCTTGACCGACCCCATCCTGCTCATTGCGGATGAACCGGTTTCGATGGTTGACGCCTCTCTCAGGATGTCAATCGTCAACCTGTTCAAGAAACTGAAAGAAGAATTTGGCATGAGCGTCCTCTATATTACCCACGACCTGGCAACTGCCTACTATGTCAGCGACCGGATTGCCATCATGTTTAGAGGAAATATTGTCGAAATGGGGACAGTAGAGCAGGTGTTGATGCACCCCCAACATCCCTATACCCAGATGCTCAGAGATTCCATTCCTGAAGCGGACCCCCGCAGACGATGGCGCGGACGGGTTGATCTCAACGAAACAGAGCATGAAGAATATTTGAAGCAAGGCTGCCGTTTTGCCGGCCGCTGCCCCCTGGTCATGGACATTTGCAAGCAAACGGTTCCGGCCGATATTCAGGTTGGCAATGTGCTTGTTAAGTGTCACCTGTACGCCGAAGGCGTGGTTGTTGAGTAAATATAGATATTTTTACAAAAGTGCCCGGCACTTGTACTTACCATCAAGCTATTTAATCCAGGAGTTACTGCTAAATGCACACATATAAAAACAATAATTTGGCTGTAAAGGATCGGGTTAATCACCTGATCAGTCAAATGACCGTGGAGGAAAAAGTATCCCAGATGGTTCACGAGGCCCCCGCCATCGAGCGCCTGGGCATACCGGCCTATAACTGGTGGAATGAAGCGCTGCATGGTGTGGGCCGGGCTGGGGTGGCAACCGTATTTCCCCAGGCCATCGGGCTGGCTGCTACCTGGAATCCCGATCTGATGAGCCGGATAGCAACCGCCATTGCCGATGAAGCACGGGCCAAGCACCATGAGGCACTCCGCCGCGGAATCCGTGACATTTACACCGGCCTGACCTTCTGGTCGCCCAACGTCAACATCTTTCGCGACCCACGCTGGGGACGAGGCCAGGAAACGTATGGCGAAGACCCTTATCTCACGGCATCGCTGGGCGTGCCCTTTGTCAAGGCACTCCAGGGCGATGATCCCCACTACCTGAAACTGGTAGCCACGCCCAAACATTACGCCGTCCACAGCGGCCCAGAATCGTCCCGCCACTCCCTCAACGCCCAGGTCAATGAACGGGACCTGCGCGAAACTTACTTGCCCCAATTTGAGGCTTGCGTGAGAGAGGCCGGCGCCTACTCTATTATGGGTGCCTATAACCGCACCAACGGCGAAGCCTGCTGCGCCAGCCACACCTTGCTCCAGAAAATCTTGCGTGACGAGTGGGGTTTTAAGGGGTATGTCGTTTCCGACTGTTGGGCAATCTATGATATTTATGCCAACCATAAACTGGTTGAAACGGCCGCAGAAGCGGCTGCCCTGGCCGTTGAAAATGGCTGTGAACTCAACTGCGGCTGCACCTACCCGGCTTTGGTGGGCGCCGTCGCCCAGGGGTTGATTGCCGAAAGCACCATCGATGCCGCCCTGGCCCGGCTCTTCACCGCCCGCTTCCGGCTGGGCATGTTCGATCCGCCAGAATCTGTTCCCTTTTCCCAGATTCCCTACACCGTCATCAATTCTGAAGCCCATCAAGCCCTGGCCCTCCAGTCCGCCCGGGAATCGATTGTTCTGCTCAAGAATGAAGAGAACTTCTTGCCCTTGAGCAAAGAGATCAACGCTATCGCCGTCATTGGTCCCAACGCCAATGACTTGCAGGCACTTTTAGGTAATTACAACGGCACGCCCGCCGTGGCTTCAACCCTTCTGACCGGCATTCGTGAAAAAGTTTCCGCTAAAACGAAACTGTATTATGCGCAAGGGTGCCCCATTGCTAACGGCGTCCCTCCCCTGGAGGTAATTCCAACGACGTATCTGCACCCGGCCCATCGGGATGAAAAGATGAATGGCTTAACGGCCGTTTATTATGACAATCCTACTTTTGCCGGAAAACCGGTCATCGAGCGTATTGACAGGACCGTTGACGCCATCTGGAAGGATACCACACCTTTAACCGGACAGTGGGGCGACAGCTTCTCGGTGCGCTGGACCGGCTACCTCATTCCGCCCCAAAGCGGAACCTATCGCCTGGCCATCAATGGTTTCAGTGCTTATGACCTGCTGCTTGATGACGAAACCATTGTCACCTATAGTGACGTTCACCATCCGCGCATAAAAAGCAAAGATATGGATTTGCAAGCTGGCCGGCCCTATAAAATTCAGTTGGACTATACCAGCCAGGGGCTTGACCCCCAGATACAGCTTTTGTGGGCTTACCTGGATACCGATTACCTGGCCGGGGCCTTAGAAGCGGCCGCAAAAGCGGATGTGATTATCGCCGCCCTGGGTCTTTCGCCAAACCTGGAAGGGGAGGAGATGCCGGTTGACGTAGAGGGCTTTTTTGGCGGCGACCGGACCGACATTGCCTTACCCTCACCGCAGGAAACCCTTCTCCAAGAGCTGCACGCCCTGGGCAAACCGATGATACTGGTCCTGTTGAACGGCAGCGCCCTGGCCATCAATTGGGCAGCCGAACACATTCCCGCCATTCTGGAAGCCTGGTATCCGGGCCAGGCGGGCGGGGAAGCGCTGGCCGATGTCATTTTTGGTGATTTTAATCCTGCCGGTCGGCTGCCGGTTACCTTCTATCGCTCTATTGATGATTTGCCGCCGTTTGAAGAATACAGCATGGCAAACCGCACCTATCGCTACTTTACCGGCGAACCACTTTATGCCTTTGGTCATGGTTTAAGTTATACAACCTTCAACTACGACAATCTTCATATAGATCGGAAGGAGGTGGAAGCGGGCGACAAGGTTCATATCAGCGTTGATGTCACCAACACCGGCAGCCGGGCCGGAGACGAAGTGGTACAGCTTTATACGCGACAAACGGCCGTTTCCCCACGACCTCTCAAAGAGCTAAAAGGTTACAAGCGCATCTCGCTAGAGCCTGGGGAATGTAAAACGGTTACCTATACCTTATATGCCAACCAGCTTTCCGTCTATGATGAGGAACTGCTGGCTGCGCTTCATCCGGATAAAGTAGAGGTATTGGTCGGCCGTTCGTCGGATTTTCTGCCCCTGAAAGGCACCTTTAAAATTGTTGGACCAACGACCGGCGTCAAAGACGACAAAATATTCTTTAGCGATGTCGCTGCCCGCTGAAGGTGGCCAACTGCGATAAAAGGTGAGGCTGTACTATGCAAAAATGCGGCCGTACTATGCAAAAAACTGGTCCGCGCCATTCAGATCGGGAAAGAGATCTTTTCAGCCAAAAAAATTCAATTTGCTCACACCATAAATGAGAAAGCACCGGTAAAATTTGGTACATTGGCAGGTGAAACGGCCGTTAATCTGACACTGGCCAGGGCGGTAAACGCGCTAGCCGATTATCCCACAGGGGAAAGTCTGTCACAAATGGATTGAGTGATTCGGCCGTCTGGCGGATAATAAAACGCGCTTGCCTATCCGTAAACTGCCAATGGTCGAGCGAAAATGTATGTCCTCGCCGGGCGTGAATGTCTTCAATAGGGCCATTACGATAGACCAGATTGATGATGGTATTGGCAACGGTTCGGTAGGGATGGGGAACGGCCGTTGGCTCATTCACAGAAGGCGTCTCGTGAATGCCAATTAAAAATCCTGACCTTGACTTTAGTGGTTTGGGACTTCGCTAGCTAATGGTAAGGGGTGCCTGCAATAGGAACAATCTTTTGCAAAAAGATCGCGGGAGCGACACGGGTGGATACCTCACTGGCAGACAAGCAAATCGCGGGTTCGACAAACAAAAAGCTCTCGACTGAATCGAGAGCTTTGGAACCCGCGATGCGGAGCGGGAGCGACGGGTCTCGGGCACTCACGTGTAAAAAACTGGTTGTCATTTTCTTACCCAAGTATGTCGTCAAGCAAACTCGGGGAACGGCCGTTTCCCTCCCATTCAATGGGCGGTTGGATAAAACTTATCATCTTTCCATTTGATAGTAATTCGACGATTTCCAACCAAAATGGCAATATCTTTCATTTCTTCCATTGATTCTAAATCTTCAGGCAAATCCAAAACTAGTTGATTATCAACAATTTCCCCTTCCACTTCAATTGGTTTGTCTGAACCGGTAGAAATCTCTGAAACTATCAATTCCTTTAATGCTTCATAGAACAATGGGGCATCTAATTCTCCCATATCTTTCGTTTCACGGTCTATGAATTCATCAACGACAGTATCAAATTCGTCAGTTGGCATATTTGAAATTAAATTTTCGCCCATAGTTGCTCCCTATTTACGATTTTGTTTTCGTAACACACGTTCTTTCCAAACATTATACTCCATGATGACAATCGGTCTATCCTCTATTTGCACCATGACCGGTGATGGAAACTGTTGAGTTGCCTCTTCCAGTAATGCCTTGATTGTATCTCCATTGATTTGATTCCAGGCTGTTGTTTGCATTAGCACCACCAGAGTGCGCTGTTGCTTTCCTTCATATAGGCGGGTGATGTAAAAATCATGGGCTAATCCACGACTTCGAGTTGCATGGAGAAAATACAGACTTGTCTTAATATCACCCCTCAAGTTTAATATCAACAGATCAAAAGCGGAAAACCTAGCTGAACGGTCACGAATATCATGGGCGCTGAAATTGACCCCACTTTCTGTTAAATCACGGTAAATTTCAATCTCGAATGCATATCCTGACGCAAAGGATTCCCAAAAGTATAAGCAGTAGGCTAACAAAAGATTTGATGACGGCATCCCCGATTGCCGAAGTTTGGTCTGGTTTAGTCGATTCACAATATTGCGAGCGAATGTAGCTCTTAATGTCTGATGTTCATGTTTGACATTATCAAGAAGCAACAATTCGTTAATAAATGTATCAGCGAATGGTTGCTCCACCTGAATAGCATATATTTGTTTGAAAGTTTGGAGATTGCTGTCGGATGCGACATGGGCATGGTGTAGCAAATCGAATCCATTTATGACTTGTGCCCATTCTGATAAGCTGAGTGATCGGCGACCTGATATCAGGTATTTCAGAATTAGTCGTTGATGTTCGGCAGTAAACTGAGTTGGTAATTGGATGCGTAAGTTATCATTCATGAGTATGGTGATTATACCCAAATTCTTCACTCATTACCCCATGAAAACACTTGACAACAAGCTAAACCGGTGACAAAAAGTTGCCGATGCCACGTACTTGTTTTGGGGAACTGCCCTCTCAGTCTTGCGATTAGAAATGTTGGTGGCCTATAAAACAAAAAGAACCCCCAAGCATTCTTGAGAGTTCTTTGCCCTATAGATGTTTACTATAGGATTCGGGAGCGACGGGTTTGGAGGCAACATTGGGCACAGGTGTATGGTTTGGGCATCACATGCCGATCATTATCGAATCATCAGCGAAGTTCTGGGAAAGCTCACAGTGATGTAAATATGGTATACTGTTCTCGTTGAACTATCTTCTATTACTTTAGAGGGCAGAACCTATGATGTGGTCAGCAGATTGGACTTTTACTCACTTAACCAAATTGCATAAACAGCAACCCAAGCTGGTTGATACTGCGCTGTAAGGAATGCTGGAAAGTAATCCAGACCTGGCCTTGCACTGGTTATCAGTGCTTATCTGGATGAGGAAATCAATCTGGGCAAAGCGGCCGAAATGCTGGGTATGCATGAACTTGAACTGCGTGGCCGTTTCATAGAGTTGGGCATTCCTTTGCGGATAGGCCCTGCTGACAAAGCCGAAGCACGAGCTGAAGCCCAGGCGTTAAGTTCATGGTTCTCTCAAGAAGATAATACCCCTCCTCCATGATGCTGCTGCTGGACAATACAGTTCTTTCCAACTTTGCGTTAGTGGGTCATATTGAATTGTTAACCAATGCACTGGGGAGTCAGGTTGCCACTACGCCCACGGTAATTGACGAATTTAATGAAGGAATTTCCAGAGGTCGTGTACCAGAAACCAAGTTGGATTGGCTTGAAGTCATCAACATGGAAGGTAAAGAAGAGAGGGTATTCCAGGAACTGTTGATGCGCGTGAATGCTGGTGAAGCTGCCTGTTTGGCTGTGGCTTCTCAACGAAACGGCCGTATCCTCACTGATGATCGAGATGCCCGTAAACTGGCAGCCCAATTGAAAATCCCGGTTAGTGGTTGTCTGTCAAGCGATATAAAAACACAAGCCGAAAACGATCGCCAATGGTGAATTTCGGCCGTTTCACCTGCCGGTTGAGTACAATGACTTGTTGACGCAGAATTGCATTTTCAGCCATCAGGTCAGCTTAACTTCTCGGCAAATCTGAAATCGATCCAAATGTCAAAGATGGTGATGCCGGTTTGGTTAATTTTTCGATTTTGTTTTTGACGCGTTTGATGAGGGTCTTACAGGTGTTGACGATAGTGGCAAACATGATGTGAATCTCTCCCGTTCGAGGTAAATATTAGTATGAACGGAAGGATAGGGGAATCGAGGCAATCTGGCATGTTTTAGTCCGGGAAATTGCCCGGATGAAATAAAGCGCCCCCACAGTGGCTGGCAGCGCCTGCAAGACATTGCTGCTACCTGGTATCTTGTCAAAGAACAGACATATGGGTAATAGACAGTCTTCAGTGAGTTCAAACAGTTTAGCTCGCATTATGACATCCTGACGTTTTACCTGAAATTACGGATGCCTATTTTATCAACCAACTCTTTTTATCGGCATAATCGGACAATATTTAAGGTGAGCGGTATAGTAGCCAGTTGAGGCTATTCTTTTAACCGAAGACTTCACCTGAGCAAGGGCGCGTCACGTTAGGTTGAAGCCGAGTTAAGTAGCCTCGCGATCTAAATAATCGTCCACTTCAAAATCAAGTTTTGGAGGTGTTACAGATAATTGAGATTGGTATTGAGATTGGATATGTGTTGGAGCCACTGGATTTGAAACACTTTCAAACATTACCATTCCGATCGGGTATCGCGCAGGAATAGTAATTGACATGTTTCCCACATTTGCAATTTCAAGCACTATTGTTCTGTGCTCAGTTGTGATACTGTCTATCACTGATGCCGTACAATGCACTAATAAACCAAGTCGAGCCAATGTACTGCGCCCATCTAGTTTGCAGACAAGCGTTTCTGAAACCTTAAAAGTCTCAATAGTCGAAGCTAGCATAAAGTCGCCAGGACTCAACGTTAGCGGCTTTCCACTTAAGTCATAAGATGTATACTCTGGAGGCGGGATTTTGCTTTTGGAGAGGTCGATTTGCTGATTAGGTTTTGGAATTAGCACTTGATTGGCAATATGAACTCGAATTCCAACGGGACGTAATTGTTGTGGATCAAAGAACGGTTTGACGGAAATCAAGCCCTGCCTATAGTAGTCTTCAATTGCAACATCTGACAAAATCATGGCTTATGTTCCTTCGGTATTAGGCGTTTCTGTGCAAAGTCTTTGTATATTTTTGATTCTACTGGTCCGTTCGAACCTTGATACTTTCCTGAATACAAAGTAATTTCGCCATAGATCGTCCAAAAAGTTACCTGCCCAATGAGCATGTTTGGATAAACTCGAATCGGTTGAACAGGGTTAAGTTGTAGGGTCCACTGATTGTGCGAGCCAACATCTATTAGATCGGCTGTGATGTGAATGAAGAGTCCTAACCTGGCAATGGATGACTTTGCCCTAATAATTGGAACATAGTGGTCACTTCCCATCTTCTCACTTGTGTGCCCCAGATAAATTCTTCCCGGTTGAAGCACTAGACCTTTGCTAGGTATGATGGTTTCAATGACTTCGTTTTTTACCTTAGGATCAAGCACATAATTCATATAGGTCTTGATAGAATTTCCCAGTCTAAAATCGTAACTGTTTGGATTAACTTGTAACTCATTGAACGGCTCAATAGTAATTTTATTTTCCGACCAAGCAACATAAATAGCATTCCCAGTCAAGATCATCTACTCACCCCCCGGCTGAGATTCATACGGTTCAGAAACAGTTCCATATACCCCCGTGTACAAACTGATTTCACCATAAGGAACCCAGAAACTGACCTGACCTATTTCCATACCCGGATAGACAATCAGTGGTTGAACAGTATACAATTCCAGTGTCCAACAATGTGCAGCACCTAGCTGAGCCAAATCAGCAGATAATTGAAGGAACAATCCCAAACGTCCTAAAGACGATCTACCGATCAACGAAGTAACAAATTGACTACTTCCAATTCTTTCTAAAGTTGTTCCAAGATAAAACCTCGAGGGTTCAAGAAGATATCCCGTTTCAGGAATTGTTACACTTTCCCAAATTTTCTCCTTTTTGGGGTCTGCTATGTCGAATGGAGCAATTTTTAAACTGTCTGAAAGATGATAGTTGTAACTATTAGGGTTTATGAACCGTTCGTAGAATGGCTTAATACAGATTGCACCTCTCTCAACCTCTGTATGTATTTGCGATCCAGACAAAATCATCATTCAATGTCCCTGATCAGAAAATTTGCTATTTGCGTTCTTAACTCTTTCATCGAGCCGTTATTTGAAATTTTCAAATCCGCAGTTATACTATCTAAACCCGCTTCGGTTGCGTGATTTTTATTTCCAAGCGTAACATCTCCACGAGCAACTTTTCTCGCCTTGCACAATTCGTCATCAGCTTCAATTCTAACCAGAAGAAACCCTAGATTTCTCAAATGCTCACAATCAGGTTGTCGCATATCATCACAAACTATTATTAGACGTGACGCATCCTCGTAGGAAGTAACAAGTTCGTTCAATCGCTCGGAAAAGGCATCCAGTAAAACTGAAGGATTAAGTTTGCGAAGATAGTAACCGAGGAAATTTAAAAGCTCTCCATCTTGTTGGTAAAAATTATTAAGCTTTACACCTGCGATCTCGTAAATTGTCGATTGTGCAGTGTAAAGTGGTTCAGCGAGTTTGATGGTTTGGTGCTTCCATGATTTCTCTTTACATAGTTCAGATAGGATTTTGTTACTTGTTGATTTGCCTGCTCCAGGAGGGCCAAACAATGCAATTCTCGAAATCATGTCTCCTCCAAGTCATCTAGCAAGTTGCCTCTGATTGTTTCAGCAACCATAGCCATTTCATATTCACTAATATCCAGAATCCCGTTTTCGGCCATCAAGGCATGAAATTGTTGTTGATTATAAGGTGTATTGGGGGGTAGAGATGCAACATGCCAATGAACATGACTATTTCCTTGATTGCTACCAATGCTAAGGATATATACTCGCTCAGTAGGAACTGCTTTCGACATAGCCTGTGCTACTGAATAGATTAGTTGCTGGAGTTCTAAATACTCACCGATTGAAAAGTCATTAGCAACATTCACACGATGCTCTTTTGGACAAACTAGCACATATCCCAGAAGTGGAGGATATTTATTCAAAAATGCGATGTTTTTTTCGTCTTCGTATATAATGTGATGTGCGAACTTCGGATTGCCATCCAGCATCTCACAGATAAAGCAAGGGCCTTCTTGAGTCTGTTTTGTATATGATTTTAAGTCCATTTCAATTTTGTTATTCATACGTCATCCACAGAAATTAATTTACTTGTTGAATTATTGCCTTCGCTTGTTCAAGTTCTTTGATTAAGGAGAGCCGCTCGCTGATGGCACGAGCTTCTGTAGCATGCTTTAACGCAGCATCATGATTGCCACACTCCATTTCCAAAATAGCTAGACGTGTTAACAAGGTTGCTAAACCTTCCTGTCCACCCGAGATACGAATATGGGCTATGCACTGCTCGTATATTTTTCGGGACTCGTCATAGTTTTTTAGAGCGTATTCAATAAAACCTAAATTACCCAATAATCCCCAAGCCCTATTAATGTCGAATTCCCCCGAAACGGGATCAAAACCAAAAACATCCCTAGCCTCAATAAAAGAAATGCGAGCCTCATGCCATTGTTTCAAATCACGGTAAATTTTTCCTTGCTCATAAAGGAGACTTGCTCGCACAGCAATTTGCTGTTCAGACGTTAATCGATCAATCAACGCAGATGCATCGTCGCACATTTCTAATGCACCCTCATGATCTTCAAGCCGTCTCAACATACCAGACCAACTGATTAGGGCCTTTATTTGCATATCAAGTCGAACTAAGCGCACGGCAATCTTGTGAGAATTACTAATTGCTTGAAGTGAGCGTTCGTATTCTCCTCTCTGTGAAAATAGTCCGGCTTGATGGCGATAGATCATGAATTGAGCCACCTGATCTCCCACCAGCATGGCATAACTAAGACCTTTAGACAAAACCTCGTTCTTCTCGGGCCATTGTCCTGTATAGTTGAAGTAAAAGTTTAAGGCAGATACAGTTCGCAAATAAATATCTGGTCGATTATTATTTTCAGACCACTTAGCAAGTGTAACAAGATGCTGCCCTTCTCGATATAACTCTGAAAGATCATGCCATCTCCAACGAACTGCATTGAATGGTTCTGCGAACTCCGAAAGAGCGTGAATCCACATGCCAAGTTTGACTTTGTAATCAGATTCGTTTGAGCGAACATGCTCTCTGGCAAATGCTCTCGTAAGAGGAAGCATATTATAGCGGCCGAGCCTCCGATTAATTAAGGACAACTGAATCAGGTCAGCCAAAGCAGAATCGAGTTCGATTTCATCATGAAGGTGAGATGCTGCTTCGATCATTTTTAGACTAACGCTTGAATCGAAAAAACTGAGATAGTATAAAACGTCTAGAGCTCTAGTTTCACGTAGTGTTTTTACAGATTCTGAAAAGCAAAACGCAGCAATATTGCTTTTGCCATTAGCAAGTTTTTTAATTGCGACATCTCGTCTGTGACCCCGCGAAATCAAGCTCAGTGTCCAGATGATTGCCAGTGGAACCCCTGCAGACAGTTTTGCTAGTTCATTTCTATGTCGTTCATCAAGATCAATAAGGCGGTTCGATGCTTCTAGATCGATCAGTTGCATAGTTGTTTCTTTGGTTAATCCTTGTAACCTTAGCGGATATGCGACATCAATTCGGTGTCTAGTGGTCACAATTGCTTTTGTAGGATCTGGCAAGTATCGAAGGAAGGAAAGTAACTCATCGTCTTCAACAGTTTCCAAATTATCCAAAATTAAGAGAGTTCGATGGCTCGCAAGAAGATTATTTATTGCAGCCCGTTGCCCCTCTATGTCGAATTTCAAAATATCCGGTTTTTCCAACACATTTGCGATTTCTCGATAAAGATCGCTTAATGTACTGAAGGCGTGTTGCCTTGGACGTATACCAGATGAAGTAAGAATTTCTCGTTTTGCCGTTATCCATACAATAGCCTTAAAACTGTCTTTGCTATCACCATTCAATCGGGACATCTCAAGAGCATTGTACGCTGCCTCTAATGCAAGTGCGCTCTTACCAACTCCTCCAATACCATCAAGCGTAATTAGAAAATGACGACTTTTCGGGTATGGGCGCAAGAGATCTTGCAACTGTGCGATCTCTTCCGATCTTCCTATTAACTCAAAGTAATCACGAACAGGTAAGTTAGATTTTATAGTCAGACTTTCTTGCTTGTTGATTTCTCCAAAAGGAAGCTGATTTCTCGCAATTTTAGCTAATTGCTCTGGTAGCCTTTCAAAATTTGCCGCCATTTGAGACACACCCTCCACTAAAAATGCAGTGTTCTCAGCTGTTAATTGACTACTTGTAGCGCTCTCCTTTTGGAAAACCAAGGCAAATAGATCTCGTAATTCGGCTATTGTTAAGACTTCGCGAGTAAGTTCGTTTAGAAAACAGACAAGCGCGGAGTCAATTCGCTCCTGTAAGATATTGTCAGGCAATACATCCATAAAGGTCTTTCGTAAGTATTCTACATAATTATCAGTAGGATGAAACGGGTGTGTAATCATCTCCCGCATTGCGGCTTTAACACCAGATAAATCATCAAACCTCGTATGCTCTGTTAGCGTGACTACTAATTCACTGTCGACCTTACTATGTTCTTTTGCAAAATTAGCGGACGCATTTTCTACAGCCTTATTTAATACGCGATCGATCTTTCTCAGCCGAAGTTTGTCCTCAATAGTTTCTCCAAATATCTCACCGACGATTTCACTTAAAGTGTTAGAAAAAATGTCTTTCCACATAATACTATCTCATAGGTTATAAACATTCGCGTATTTCCATATATGTATATGTACGTACGATTGATCAACCATCAAAGTTGCAAAGTCTCTTGAGGCGCAAGCGGGTGCTTTTAATCGGACTCCTGAATAGGACACTCAACCACGCCTCCTAAATTAAGAAATGCTCAACGTTGATGCCGAAGGCTCGGTATCCTTCTAAGTAGGTGAACTAAGTTTTAGGTGTCTCCCATGGAAGTGCGCTGGATGGCAATGGCATGTGCGATGCGAACGATATTGAGATTACCGAAACGTTTCGCAGCGAACTGAGCGAGGGCCTGGGTATGCGTCACATAGTTATTCCATTCGTCATCACTCATCCACATTCCGTCGAGTAGGTTAGAAACTTTGTCATAAAGTTTGAGGAGCTGCGCATTTTCGCTCCGCCTCCAAATCTGCTCGCACTCCTCTGCGAAGCTCACAAATGTCATTTCGTCGACCAACGTGGCCACCTCGTGAGGCGTCTCTTTCGGGAGATTTAGATGCGTGTCTTCAAGAATATCATGCCAAAGAAGAACTAAGTAACCGGTAAACCTGAAATCGCGGGGCAGTGTGGTTTCGGAAAGCAGTGTCATCGCACACCAGATTGGGTGAACGGCGTATGGCGTGCGGCCGTCGTGAAGGCGGACGGAGTCCTTTGGTGATCGCTGATGCTGACTGTGTGCTCGTAAAGCGTGTGCTATCGCGTCGGCGAGTTGGTTGGCCAAGTTATGGTCAGTGTCCATAAGATCCTGCTGGCCGCCTAAAAATTATTTAGCGGACTTAATGAGTAATACGACAATGTCATATGGGTGCATCTCTGGAATTGTGAGCATGAGCAGACTGAGAATGATTTGACAAAAGAAAGGCCTCCCTGGAAAGTGGAGTCTCTTGACAGATTCCGCTCTACAAGGAGGCTAAGATGGAATTTTGCCATAATGATGAGATTTTGGGAATGGCCGTTTTTCAGCAGTTGGGACAATTCGTCCGAGAATGGCAGAGCCACTGGAGAGACGAGCCACCGGACTTTGAGCGTTTTGAACAGGAATTGCATGAACACATCATGGCTGTAGAACGAGCGTTGTTGACCGAAGAACTGGCCCGCTATGACGTGACGGCGGCGGAGATTTAGGTGGATGGGGCAGTGTATCGGCCAACTTTGACCGCGTCGGAAACGTACTTGTCGGCGGCTGGCCCTATCACCGTGACGCGGCACCTGTACCGGCCGTCGGGACGGGGGAGCAAGAGTATCTGTCCTCTGGAACTGCGGGTGGGCATTATCCGTGGCTACTGGACACCGCGAGCGGCGCGGCAAGGCGCTTTTGTCATGGCCCACCTGACGCCAGGCGACAGCCAGGCCTTGTTTGCCGAACTGGGTAGTATGCAACCGTCGCGCGCCTCGCTGGACCGGTTCCCCAAAGAATTGTCGGCCCACTGGGAAAAGCAGCGGGCAGAATGGGAAGTGGCCCTGCGGGCGCGGGAACCGGTCTCTCTGGAAGCCACTGTCATCGCCCTCTCGGTCGATGGCGTGATCCTGCGGCTGCAAGGCAGCTCTGGGGCAGACAAGCAGGGACGACCCGGTAAACATGCCAGTGGGCCAACGGGGCAGCGAGAAGCTGGCTGTGGCACGGTCGTCCTCTATGATAAGGAAGGCCAACGCTTGCAGACCGTTCGCTACGGACGCATGCCGGAGCCGAAAAAGGCGACCCTTGAACAACAATTGGCCGCGGAAGCAAAGAGTGTGTTGGCTCTCCAGCCCGAGTTGCAGCGCGTTTTGCTGGCTGATGGGGCTGAACCCAATTGGCGTTTGCTGGCAGAAGTGGACTAGGCGTGTGGCCCCCCACCCCAACCCAGCATCGAAATCGTCGACTTTTTTCATGCTTGTGACCACCTCAAAGAAGGCTGCGACGCGGCCTGGGGCGAAAGCACACCCCGCAGCCATGCTGAGTTCGAACGACTCAAAACGCTGCTCAAGGAGGCCGATGATGGTCCTGACCGGGTCATTCGGGTCCTGAAATACCACTGTGGCCGGGCTAAGGGACGTAAGCGGCAACGATTGGCCGCCCAGTTGACCTACTTTCGCAATCAGCGACAGCGCATGCACTACGCCCAGTACCTCCGTGAGGGCTTGCCCATTGCCTCGGGCATCATCAAGGCTACCTGCAAAACGCTGGTCACCCAGCGGCTCAAACAGTCGGGCATGGCCTGGACGCTGCCGGGTGGCCAGGCTATTTTGACCTTGCGCAGCCTGATTCAGAGCCGACGTTGGCCGGCGGCTTGGCAATTGCTGAGGGCTGACTTTCGCACAGCGGTCACGATTTGTTCGCTCCCGGAAACCAGGCCCATCTGTAGACAACCTCAACCTTTCCATAAACATCAACCGCCCATGCTTTTTGAGCCCATTGATTATGATTATGCTGCCTTGCCGTTGGCCATATAAACTTGGCCGATAAACTCACAATTTGGGAGATGCACCCATGTCATAATGTCATATTAAGGACTTGAGCCGCTTCGCAAGCGAGATTTGCTGGATCGCGTCCGATTATCAAGATGTTTAACAACTAAATAGGTAGCCTCCTCCGACGACAATTGTGGCAAAGGCATGGCGGCCATGAGCATGGCACGCACATTAGCCATCGACAATGCAGGCAGCACTTCGACTTCATAATGGGCCAGCAGTTCAGGGTCGCGTGCAAAACGGCGGGACCAATCCAGTCGGGTTTCGGTGATAAACCAGCTGGCCAGGATAGTCAGGGCTAAGTGGTGTTCCCAGACCGGCAGCTTGATGGCCTGAAATTCATCCCAGCCCAACTCTGTATGCTGCCGGGCAAGGGGGCGCACGGTTTCCGCTTGATATTGGCTCGGTGTCCGCCCTTTGGCTGCAGTTCGTTCGGGAATCCGACCGGCTGTTTTGCCGAAGGTGCTGTTCTTGGCCAAGCGAATCAGACAGCGGTCAATTCCAGTTTGGGCCGACGCTACCAGACTGAAACCCGCATCCAGTACCGCCAGTTCATCCTCAGCCAACTCCATGGCCACCTGTTGGTACAATCGCTTTGTGTGGGCTGCACCGTCATTGCTATTCAAATCGGTCAGCACGGCATTTTTCAAGAGGGCCACCCGTTGGCCGTTGACCAGACCCACTGAAGCCAGCAGCCCGATGGGCACCGCCGCTACTGCCCGATACGTGTCGGCCACATACGCCTTGGCTTTCAGTTTCTTGACGGCGGCACGCCGATAAGCCGTGAAATCGACCGGCATGATGCGATACCCTTGAACTCTGATGGGCTGCCATTGGCCTTCGACCTCAATGATCTCTTGCAACTTATCCATGAACTCTTTCAAGTTGTAGTTTCCATAGGTCAGGGCCTTAGCCGCACGACGACTGCGGGCTTCTCGTTCCTGCTCGTCTTTTACTTCCTGGCGCAGAAAGGCTTCTACCGCGGGCATCACCGCTCCGCGACTCTCGATGAAGTAACCACTGAGCAGGGCGCTAATTAAATCACATAGGCCGAGGTCTGTTCCTTTTGGGGCAACGGCAACCATTTGTTCAATCAGGTCTAAAATGCGATAATTTGCTTGAGTAGATGTTTGGAGATGGTTGTTTGTCATGACATCATTTTCTCAAAAAACATCTACTCTGTCCTTATTTTCCTTCACCTCAGTTAGGGAAAACCAAAGAATCAAGGTTCAGAACATGTAAGCTAATAATGCTCCACATTACCTACCTTCAGCTAACCGTTTAATATGATTTTCTGGTAAACCAAACTTCAGCATGTCCGCCTGGACTAATGGAATATCGTATGCAACTCGAAAAAAAATTACTACCTTTTCCGCTTCATCAATGATCATATAAGCGGCTTTTGGATTATTATCACGAGGCTGCCCAACACTGCCGGGATTAATGAGAAGCCGCTCCCCATTTTCCATATCAGAAAAAGGATAAGAAAATGTTCCATCTGAGTTGAAATCAGGCAAGATCCTATTATAAGTAAAAAAGAGATCGGTTTCTGATTTGGGCTTGGCACGATAAATCGCGGGCTTATGTGTGTGTCCATAGATGCCAATACTTGTTTGTAAACGTCGTAACGAGTTCTTGATAGTAAATTCATCTTGCTCCATATACATGGAGCGGCCAATCGGGTCAGAAATCGTTCCATGAAAAATGGTGATTTGGTTGGAAACAATGATAGGCTCTGCCTGTTCTGGTTCTACTGCACCCGGTAAGCTTTCCAAACGCAATAAGTTTTTCTGATTAACCACACTAAGTGTCCACTTATAACTATCTTGCGCCGGTTTATTTGTAGACGCATCTTGGGGAGCTAATTTGCGAGCAACAGCACTATCGTTATTACCGGCGATAGCATGAGTTTCCCAATTCTCTTTCATCAAATTATACAATTTTTCTATGCATTCATTAGGATGAGGACCATATACTACCAAATCACCAATGAATATGTATTGATCAACCTGGTGTTGGGCCGCATGATCCAAAACTACTTGTAATGCGGGTAGGTTCGCGTGAATATCTGATAGAATTGCAAATTTCATGGTTGATTTCTCCACTGGATCGGTTATTGAAACTGGATCATCGGGAATTTAATAGCTCTTCAAAAAGTTTGAAGATGACACCTGTCGTGGCAACGGCCGTTGCCAAAGCCTTCCCTTCAGCCCAAATTACCGTCAACACTATCACCACTGCCCTCTTCAGCCTGCACGCAGGCTTTTTCGTCTCTCTTTTCCTGCGTGGTGCGATGGGTGAGGAGTTAGGCTTGCGTGGTTTTGCCCTGCCATATTTGCAAGGGCGCATGTCTCCTTTTCGCGCCAGCTTCATTATTGGGGTATTGTGGGGAGTTTGGCATCTGCCTGTCCTCATTGGCCGCGATGTTTTTTCTATTATTGCCTTTAGTTTGCTCTCAATTGGTCTCAGTATGTTGTTCACCTGGCTCTTTAATGGCAGCGGCGGCTCGCTCATTCCCGTTTTGTTGTTCCATGCCACTCAAAATTGGGAGGATGGTTTTGAGGTGTTGTTTCCCAGTCTAGTTGGGACGGAATGGGAGTTAGTGTCTACATTGAGTTTGTTGGTGATTGGTGTGGTGGCCGGGGTGTTGGTGTGGCGAAACGGCAGTAACCGCTAAATCGCCGGCAGTACAGATCTATCCTTTTGCTCACCGCACAGATGAATTCACAACCCTGTAAAGCCGCATCTGAGATAATCTTTCCAGAGAAAACGAGATTGATAACTACATAATTGATGATGTTTTATTAATTCACGCCCCATTCTTTTGGAGATGCGAATTTATGTGGCTTGGCTTATCATTACACACGGTCATAACGCTTCTGGCACTTATTGGTAGCTATAGCCTATTGGGATTGAATCCATATTGCGGGAGCGACGGGCTCTATCAAGCACTTACACTATAGGTTAAACGTCAAACACATCGAAAATGAAAAAACCCCGAGTAATTCGAGGTCTTTCTCCCTGTTATTGAAATACTATCGTAACGTGTAAAAAGGTAGATCGTGGGTAAATCAATCTGTCAAAGTCAGAAATCTCCACCATTAAACAAAGACCAGAGCAAAATAATCTTGGAACTATCAGATCATCGTGTTCGATTTTGGTTTTTCAGGCAGTTATAATGACCATTTCCGATAAACGGCCGTGCCAAAATAATCTCCCTCTCTTTACGATGGCTAAGACATGAGTCTTCAATTTGAAATCAAATGGGACAAACGGCCGTCTTTTCTGACACTCGATAATAATCGTTGATGATGCCACCCAGAACCTGGTGCCTGTCGACTTTTCCAGTTGTCTCAGGTTCTGGGCGTGGAATTGGGGATTGTTGCCCCAGCCCTTGATGGGGTCTACGGGTGTTGTAATACATCAGAAATTCATTCAGAACCCGGCACAAATGGGTTTCATTCAGTATCAATATCTTATCAAGACACTCCTCACGCACGCTTCTGATCCACCGTTCTGAGTAAGCATTTGAGTCAACAGTCAGATACACCCTTATCGAACAATGAAGGAGGAACTTTCCACGTCACCCATCCCTTCCACCCTCGGTTCGGGAAAGCGCTTGAGCTGGTCACCTTACGCCACAACTGGGGCAACGCTCAGGTGTATTATCATGATGAGGCTGGCAGATTGCGCCAGTTGCCGCTTGCCTGGACCAGCCTGAGTGCTGAAGATCCGGTCGTCGTCACTGGGGCCGGTCGCTCGCCCTTCAAGTTGGCAGATTTATTGGAGCTAGCCCATGTGCTGGAGCAGCTCCAGGCTGGCGACCCAGACCCACTGCCGCACCATCACCAGGATCCAGACGCGCACGGAGGTGTAAAGTGAATTCTGCTCTCCGTGTAAAGCAAATGTTGCCTGGGCGTATAGGTGAGGCGACAATGTTCTCTTCACTCACGGCGGATTTGGTCGTAGTAAGAGGAGGTCTGCATGTCAACTGTCAGCTTAATGACGCTCAAAGCCGAGGCGCTACGCGCTTCCGGCACGCTCCACCCAGACCCCGCGCGGGTCATCGACCCACTGTTTCAGGGTCTGCCTTTCTTCGATGGGCGCGACCTGGTGCAGGTCAAATACGAGATGTTGCGCCAGGTGGCGCGCGAGCACGCCTCCGTTCAAGCGGCGGCGACAGCCTTCGGTTTCTCGCGCGCAACCTGGTACCAGGTGAAAGCGCAATACGATACGCGGGGCCTTATCGGTCTTCTGCCACGGCGGCGTGGGCCCAAGCTGGACCCAAAAAAACTGTCGGCGACGTCGAGCCAGTTCGGCTGACCGAGTTAGTCCGACAGTATGAACAGCTCCGGCAGTATGCCATGGCGGGGGAAGGGCCCTGCTGTGGCTGGGGGTTGGTCCGGCTGTTACGCTGGGGGATGGCCACCTGGATCCAGGCCCAACTGACGCCACCTGTATCTGGTGACCTCAGCACAGGCCGGGCAAGTAATCAGCGTACGCCTTCCCCCGAACGTGACTGGGTGCTGGCACTGGCGGCTCTCGTGACGAGCCAGCGTGAACGCCGGGAGGTTCGCCATGGCTGAAACGGTGCCCACCAAGGTCAGGTCCACCCATCTGAAACGAGACGCATTTCTTTATGTGCGGCAATCCACCCTGCATCAACTGGTCCATAATACCGAAAGCACGCAGCGCCAATATGCGTTAAGCCAGCGGGCCGTGGCGCTGGGGTGGTCGCTGGATCAGATTCATGTTATCGATTGCGACCTCGGCCAGTCCGGCGCGTCCGCTGCCGACCGGGCCGGCTTTCAGCAACTGGTCACGGAGGTCAGCCTGGGTCAGGCTGGAATTGTGTTGGGGTTAGAAGTCTCCCGGCTGGCCCGCAATTCGACGGACTGGCATCGCTTGTTGGAACTGTGTGCGTTGTCGGATACCCTCATCCTGGATGAAGACGGCTTGTATGACTGCAATGACTTTAACGACCGGCTGCTGCTTGGCCTGAAAGGTACGTTGAGTGAAGCGGAGCTCCATTTTCTGCGTGCCCGCCTGCGCGGGGGCTTGTTGAACAAGGCGCGGCGCGGCGAGTTAGTAGTTCCCCTGCCTGTGGGCCTGGTCTACGACGAGCGGCAGCAGGTTCGCCTGGACCCGGACAGCCAGGTGCAGCAGGCACTGTACCTCTTGTTTGCCACCTTTCGCCGGACCGGCACAGCGTGCGCCACGGTCAACTACTTTCGTGAGAATCAGCTGCAGTTTCCGCGCCGGCTGCGGAGCGGTCCGCGGAAAGGGGAGTTAGTCTGGGGATCCCTGGGACACAGTCGTACTCTGCAAGTATTGCACAACCCGCGCTATGCCGGTGCTTTCTTCTTCGGGCGCACACGGTTCCGTCCGGGACCCAATGGCCGGGCTTCCTATCTGTTACCAGACCGCAGCGACTGGGTGGCGCTCATCCCCGATGCCCATCCAGGCTATATTACCTGGGATGAGTTCGAAGAGAACCAGCGCCGGCTGCTGGCAAACGCGCAGGCGCAGGGTCATGATCGACGCCAGAGTCCGCCGGGCGAGGGGCCGGCGCTGCTACAGGGACTGGCCATCTGTGGCGTTTGTGGACGGCGCATGAGCGTCCGTTACCACACGCGCCAGAATCAGCGCTTTCCCGATTACACCTGTCAACAAACGCGCATTCAGTTAGCCGAACCGACTTGCCAACACATTCCCGGACGCACCATCGACCGCGCCATCGAAGACCTGGTGTTGGCAACGATGACGCCAGTGAGTATGGAAACCGCGCTGGCTGTTCAGGAGGAGATCGTCAAGCGCCAGTCCGAACTTGAACGCTTACAGGCCAAGCAGGTCGAACGCGCTCAATATGAAGCCGACCTGGCCCGCCAGCGCTATTTGCGCTGTGACCCCAATAACCGGCTGGTGGCCGGCACGCTCGAGGCAGACTGGAACACCGCGCTGCGTGCCCTGCAGCAGGCTCAAGCAGAATTCGACCAACAATGCCAGCGAAACGCGCAACCCATCACTGACGAAGTGCGCGCGCGGGTGCTGGCCCTGACCACTGATTTTCCCGAGGTCTGGCGCGACCCACGCACCACGGATCGCGACCGCAAACGTTTGTTGCGACTGCTAATCGAAGACGTGACCTTGCTCAAGAGCACCCAGGCAATTACCCTTCAGGTGCGCTTTCGCGGCGGCAGCACCCAAACACTGACCCTGCCCGCGCTGCAAAACGCCTGGCAGGCAAGGACAACCCCGCCGGAGGT
>JBGTCV010000022.1:0-1903 GCA_041748655.1 Promineifilaceae bacterium (SeqCode)
AAAACGATCACGAGACGTTCTTATGGTCTCACGCGCGTTGATAGCTTGTTTCGCCGTCTGTGGCTTGACCTGAATGGGTATCAGCATTTTATTGCCTGACCCCATATTTGCTGTCAACCCCATGAGATCCCAAAGAACCAATTTTTTAACGCAAAGAACGCAAAGGTGCAGAAGGCGCAAAGTTTTTTCTTTGCCTCTTTGCGCCTTTGCGTCAAAATTTCAGTCAGGATGACCAACAACTTTATGCAACGAGAAGCCCTCTTTTTTACCGCCCCGCACCAGCTGGAAATTCGCGAGGAGCCGCTGCCGCCGCTGCCCGCCGACGGCCTGCTGGTGCAAACCATCGTCTCGGCCATCAGCTCCGGCACGGAAATGCTGCTCTACCGTGGCCAGATGCCCGCCGAGCTGACGGCCGACGCCACCATTGCCGCCCTGGGCGAAGGGGGCTACCCGCAGAAGTACGGCTATGCCGCCGTGGGTCGGGTGGTTGAGATTGGGTCAGCTGTAGACAAATCGTGGCGCGACCGGCTGGTTTTTGCCTTTCAACCGCATCAATTCCACTTCATTGCTCAACCAGGTGAGGTGATGCCCTTGCCGAACGGAATGCAGCCGGAAACGGCCGTCTTCTTACCAAACATGGAAACGGCCGTCTCCTTCGTCATGGATGCGCAGCCGGGGATTGGTGAACAGGTCGCCGTCTTTGGCCAGGGCATCGTGGGGCTGCTCACCACCAGCCTGCTGGCCCAGCTGCCGCTCGCCTGCCTGCTCACGCTGGATGGCTACCCGCTGCGCCGCAGCTGGTCGCGCCAGCTGGGCGCAACCGCCAGCCTGGACCCGTCCAGCCCTGAGTTGCATGACCAGATTCTGGCGAACTTGCCGCACGCCGGCCACCATCCCGGCCTGGACCTGGCCTTTGAACTGTCTGGCAATCCGGCGGCGCTGGATGTGGCGATTGGGATGATGGGATTTAACGGCCGTATCCTCATCGGCTCCTGGTACGGCAGCAAGCGGGCCAATCTAAACCTCGGCGGCCACTTCCACCGCAGCCAGCTTCAGCTCGTCAGCAGCCAGGTGAGCCATTTGGCCCCGCGCTGGCAGGGGCGCTGGAGCAAAGCGCGGCGGCTGGCGGTCGCCTGGGAGATGCTGCAAAAAGTGCAGCCGCAGCAGCTCATCACCCATCGCTTCCCGCTGGCGCAAGCCCGGCAAGCGTATGAATTGATTGATCAGAGGCCGGAAACGGCCGTGCAGGTCATTTTTAGTTATTAGTGGCTGGTGGCTTGTTTGACTAACCACTAGCCACCAACCCCTAACCACCACACTGGAGAAATTTATGTACACCGTTGCTGTCAAACGTGATTTTGTGGCTCAACATTTCCTCATCGGTGGGGATTGGGGGGCGGAAAACGAGTGGCACTCGCACCATTACCTGCTGGAGCTTCAGCTCAGCGGTCCTACGCTGGACCAGCATGGCTACCTCGTCGATATCGTGGACATCGAAGCCAATCTGGAGGCGCTGGTGGCGTATTATAAGGACAAAACGCTCAACGATCTGCCCGAATTTGCTGGACTCAACCCCAGCATCGAGCATTTTGCCCGCATCCTGGCCACCCAACTGGCCGCCCGCATCCAGGCAAACACGCTCAGCCACCTGATGGTGAAGGTGTGGGAGAATGAGATAGCGTGGTCGTCGTTTCGGTTATCAGTGAGTCAGTAATTAGTAGGTCAGTAATCAGTGAGTCAGTATTCAGGCCGCTTGCGCTTTCACTGAGAGCGTGTTTTAAAAGTTATGTTAACAAAAGAATCAAGCCCAAATGCGAGAATTGTTGCCTAATCGCCGAAGCATCAAATGAATCATGGCCAGGTAAATGAATGCTTCACTGCTTTCAGGCAAAACTTCATAGTC